>JAUNLG010000011.1 GCA_030532385.1 Anaerococcus sp.
AGAAGAAGATAAAAAAGAAGACAAAAAAGACGGCGTAAAAGCACCAGCTAAAAACGCTAAAACAGGTGTTGTAGGTCTTACAGGAGTTGCAGGAATCTTAGCAGCAGCTTCAGTTGCTTACGCAGCAAGCAAAAGAAAATAATTAAATAGAAGTCGTTTTAAGAGTGCACTCTAAGACTTTTAAATAAGAAAACACCGCGGTACTCACTAATAAAGAGCCTCCCTATGGGGGCTCTTTTATTATGCCTTCTTTCCTAAACTCTTATCTTTTATCTATTTATTTCAATCCAGGCTCCTCCCTTAAGCTTTGAAATAGCTACATACCTTCTTAGCCCTGACCTAAGAGCAATATAAGAGATCCAAACATAGCCCTCATTTTCTAAGATTTGATCAAAATAAATTACATCATTTAATCCATACTGGGCAACAATCCTTGCCCTAAGTGAGGGAGCGCTTCTTACATTGCTAACAGCTTTAACAAGGCCCCATCCCTTAGTAAACCTTATCTTACCTTGACCTTTTGGCCTAAAATATCTTTCCCTAGGGCCTCGCTTTCTTTCCAAAAAGTATCCTATATATGAATTTTCATCATTTATAGAAACACCCCTATTGGTGTAGTTGCAGTGGATTATGGAATCTTTCCTTAAAAAAATTCCTGTATGGCCATTGGGCCCAAGACTTTTTCCCTCTTCTCCTCTTATAAATATGTCCCCAGGCCTAATATCATCATATGAGTAGACTTCATCAAGGGCCTTGCCCCTTAGCTTATAAAGGGTCTCTGTATTGCCAATCCTTGTAGTTTTTGGCAAAAATCCCCCAGCTATAAGACTATAATAGACAAAAGATGAGCAATCATAATAATTAGGTCCAAGCCTTTGAGGGTAGGCCATGCTATAGGCCACCCTCTTATGCTTAGACTTAGCAAAATCTAGCATTTGCTTAATATTTCCCATGTATCCTCCTACTTTTCCTTGATTTCCTTTATTTCTAAAAGAATCCTATCAATTTTTCCATCTATCCTAAATATTAGGATTAGACAAATGGCTATTGGAAAGCCAAGTTCGCTTACAATCTTGAATATGTCCATACTTGTATAGGCTTTTTCTACAAGGTAGAAAATCTTCTTATCAATTGATGATTAGCTGATTTCCAAAGATCAAAATCCATGAATTGTTAAGAAAGTGCGCCACTCCTTTCTTTTGTTATTTTGCCTAAGTTTTTTCTAAAACTTAGAAAAAACACCTCCTTTCATTAGTAGATAGAAAAAATATTAGGTCTTTCCCGATTATCCCTAAGGGCTTTTAGGCAAATTTTTAAGGGTCCTAGGGCCTTTAAGCTTAAAATCTAGGCCTTCTTAGGCCCTTTAGCCAATTAAACTTTTTGATAAAAATGAGTTATTATAGTCTTGTCGACATAAAGGGCCCTTGGAAAGGGAAAATTATGAATATAAAAGATGATGCACAAAGACTTATGAAAGCCTACAGACCCTTACTTATTAGCCTTGTAAAAAAATATGGGGCCTATGAAGAAGATGAAGCCATGGATGTGGCTAGGATGATCCTTATAGATTCTATAGAAATCTATGATGAGAAAAAAGGAACTTTTGGCAACTTCCTAAAGCTAAGGCTTAACTATTATTTCCTAGATCTTGGCAAAAAACCTAGGGTATCTTCCTTGTATGAGAAAAATCCAGCAGGAGAGGAGATGATTGACCTATTGGAAGAGCCAAGTGATATGGAGAAAGAATTTTATATAAAAAATAGAAATGACCTCCTTATGACCTATGTTAATAGGCTTGATGAGCTTGATAGGATGATAATTATTGGGAAATTTTTTGACAGGCTTACTAATAAAAAGCTTGGCCAAGAATTAAATATTTCACCAAAGACTGTTGCCAACAGGCAAAGCCTTGCCCTAGCTAAGCTTAGGAGGATGATGGATAGGAGGGACTTTGACCTATAATTGCTATAAAATATATAAGAAATTGCAAATTTTCTTGAAATTTAGTATTATTTAACTAATAGATTTTTACTTTATTTAAAATATCAAATTATAAGAGGAGATTATGAAAAAAAAGAAAAGAGCCAAAAAGAACCAATGGATCTTTAGGGGAATCTTCCTCTTAGGTTTGCTTATCCTTACATATCCTATTATTTCAGACCTATACTATAGGGTGGATGTCAAAGAAGAGATTACAGACTTTGATAGCCAGAAGGATAAGCTTGACCAAGAAGAGATTGATAGGAGGATGGGGCTAGCCAAAGCCTTCAATGACTCCTTGGTAAACTCCATTACAGAAGATCCTTATACCAAAGAAAACCACGAAAAGGGCAGGGCAGAATATGCCAGGATGCTTGAAATCCATGAGAAAATCGGCCACGTGGAAGTGCCAAAGATTGCCCAAGACCTACCGATCTATGCGGGAACTAGTGAACAAATCCTTCAAAAAGGCGTAGGCCATCTTGAGGGAACCAGCCTTCCTATAGGAGGCAACTCTACCCACACAGTCCTTACTGCCCACTCAGGCCTACCTGAAAAAAGGCTTTTTACAGAACTTAGTAGCCTTAAGCTTGGGGATAAGTTTTATATCCACAATATCAACGAAACCCTAGCCTACCAGGTTGACCAAATCAAGGTCATAGAGCCTACAAACTTTGATGACCTTCTTGTTGAACCAGGCCATGACTATGCTACCCTTCTAACATGTACTCCAATAATGATCAACTCCCACAGGCTCATAGTAAGGGGCCACAGGATCCCTTATGTCAAGGCTGTTGATGAAGAGCTGATGAAAGATGAAAAGACCAACTACCTTTATAGGTCACTCTTCTTTGTAGCATTAATCCTAATTTTGATCCTTCTTATAATCCTAATTAAGCAAATTAGGAAAAATAGAAAGACTGAAGCAAGGATAAAAAGCCTAGAGAACAAAGACCAAGAGGCCAGCCATGAAAGTTAAGCATAAAAAAGATAGGGGCAATTGGATCTTTATCTCAATCTTTATCCTAGGCTTTCTCTTTACCATCTATCCACTTATAAGCCAGTGGTATTATAGGGTAGATTCATCAAAGGATATAAATAACTTTGAAGAAGAAGTAAAGCAAATAGACAAAGAAGATATTGCAAAAAGAATAGACCTAGCCAAGGCCTACAACTCAACCCTAACAGACCTTAATGTCAAAGACCCCTTTAGCAAGGAAGATAAGGAAGAGGGCATAAGGGAGTATGCAAGGATGCTTCAAATAAAAGAGCTTATAGGCCATGTTGAAATTCCAAAAATTGCAGAAGATATACCAATCTATGCTGGAACAAGCGAGGAGATTCTTCAAAAAGGGGCAGGCCACCTTGAAGGAACCAGCCTTCCTGTAGGAGGAGAAGCAAGCCATACAGTAATCACAGCCCACAGGGGTCTTGCTGATAAGACCCTCTTTAGAAACCTAGACCAAGTAAGGTATGGGGACATCTTCTATATCCACTATATAGGAGGAGTCCTAGCCTACGAAGTAGACAAGATAGAAGTAATAGAACCGACAGATATAGACAAAGTATTGGTAAAAGAAAGTAGGGATCTTGCAACCTTATTAACCTGCACCCCTTACATGATCAACTCCCACAGGCTTTTAGTCACAGGCCATAGGGTAGACTACACCGAACCTGTAGTAGAGACCAACCTCCCATGGAAGGGCCTTTACCCAGACTGGTTCCAGCTTTGCCTAATCTTGATACCAATAATCTTAATCTTACTCTACGCCTACCTAGGCCAGGTAAGAAAATCAAAGATTCTTGGAGAAAGGGAGAGTAAACTTGAAGAAAAATAAAAGTCTAAAAAAGACCCTGGGCTTCATATTTATAATAATAGGCATAAGCCTTCCCCTCCTAGCCTTCTTCTCCATGTCCTATAGAAATCTTTTAGCAGAAAAAAACTATAAGGCCTATGTAGAAGAGAAGAAAAAAATAAGTGAGGAAGAAAAACAAAGGGAACAAGAATTTATAGACACCTACCAAAAAACCAACGAAAAGGCAGACCAGGGCATAGTAGATCCCTTTGAAGTAGAAGACTTTAAGGGGGACTACCCTGATGGAATCAATATGGATGAACCCTTTGCCTACCTTAGGATACCAAAGCTAGACAAACACATGCCCATCTACCTAGATGCAACCGACAAAAACCTAGCCCGTGGTCTAGGCCAAATTGCAGGAACTAGCCTACCTGTAGGAGGAGTAGGCAATAGGTCAGTCATAGCAGGCCACAGGGGCTGGTGGGGGGATACCATGTTCTTATACATCCACACCCTAAAGCCCAATGACAGGATCTATATTGACAAAAATGGCAAGACCATGACCTATGAAGTAGCCTCCTTTGAAGTCATAGACCCTAGCCAGTGGCAAAAGCTCTTGCCGGTAGGAGGAGAGGACATGATAACCCTCCTAACCTGTGAGCCCTTTGCCCCACCAAGACCTTTTAGGCTTTTGGTAAATGCAAAAAGGCTAGCAAGTGAGATGGAAGTGGTAGAAGAAAGCCCATATATCCTAGAAACTCCTGCCAAAATCGAACTAATAGAAGAAGACCAAGATAAGGATAAGACCAACACAACCACAAGAAGGGTAAACCTTGCCCTTTATGCCATAACCTTTATCCTAATCCTAGGCTTGGTCTTTACCCTAGGCAAATTTATCAAATATCTTTTAAGCTAAAAACTTCTCCCCTTAAGGGGGAGTTTTTTCTTGGAAAAATTGACCCTGGCATAAAAAATACCTAAAAATATAA
The DNA here is from genome assembly GCA_030532385.1 of Anaerococcus sp. GTDB lineage: Bacteria > Bacillota > Clostridia > Tissierellales > Peptoniphilaceae > Anaerococcus. The sequence goes on from JAUNLG010000011.1 coordinate 4,769, forward strand.
AGATAGGGAAAAATTGACAAAGATAAATAAGATTTTTATTAAGATAGGCAAAAGCAATCGAGGAAATTTTTCCCATGTAAGTATGGAACCTAAGTCAAAACAAAAAATATACAAATAATACAAACATAAACGATCAAAATATCAAAATCCTCCGCCAAATATGACTAAAGTCAAGGAAAATATGAAGAAAATTTTTAGAAATATCGGGAATTTAATCTAAAAAATAAGACTTGCAATATATATAAACTTTTTTATATTTTAATAAATGTTCAAATTCCAACCTTTAACCTGGATAAAAAATTAAAATTAAAAGAAATTTTAGGTATATTGACAAATCTTAAAAGGCTCTCAAAAATTTGATATAAAAACAAATTTAGTATATAATGTGAATATAAGATGTAGATATATATAAGGTTACTAAGAAGATAGAAAAATCTTATAGATCATTATTAAGCAAAACATATAGTAACCTTCTACAGGACAGATAGACATACATATTTTTAAGTTTAATATCAAGCTGGGTCCATCAATATTACTTAGGATCCTACTTATTAGCTTCTTATCTGTTATTATTATCAATTATTTTATTAGCATTTAAGCAAAATTTTGTAAGTCTTTTTATCCTTTATCAAGAAATTTCGCCAAAAATCGTATGTACAAGAGTCATAAATTTAAGTAAAGGAGGATCTGATGAAAAAACGATTGAACAAAATAATGTCAGCTTTGATGGCCATCTTTATGGTCTTAGAAGTCATAACGCCATCTTTTGTGGCATTTGCACAAGAAGAGGAGACCGATACATACACAATATTAGGCTTAAGTGAAAAATATGAGAAAGATCAGGATTCCTATTTTTCATTAGATCTTGCAACAAGGATTGACAAAGAAAACCTTGATAGTAAAGATCAGATAAGCTTTGCCCTAAAGGCACCGGCTGATCTAAGTAAGCTTAGCCTAATAGTAAGAGAGGATTTTGACCTATTTGATGATAAGTCCTACTATGATGACCTAGCCTATGCAAGTGAAGACTTCGATAAGCTAGGCCAAGCCTTCCTAGACCAAGGTCTAAGGCCTGATATATCCCTAGTAGAAGAAGATGGCCTTTATAGGATAGCCAACAATGTAGACCAAGTTTATATCAAAGAAAACTTTGGTCCATCCTATAAGGCCTACTCCTTTGATGTAGTAGAGAACTTTGACTTTGCTACTAATTCAATCGCCAAAGACATTGAAGGCCATGAGGGTGAGAAGATCTTTAACTTTACCTTTAAGCTAGTAGATCTTCTAAATAGTGAAGATAAGATGCTAAGCCTATATAAAGAAGAGCTTACACCAGTATCTATCAACCACCAAGGAGACCTTCTAGGAGCAATCTTTGATGAAAGTACCTATAGCCTATATAGGGCAGAATCAATCTTTAATGAAGTAGATTCATCCCTAGCCTATAAGCAAGAAGAAGCCAATAAAGATCAAACTTTAACTGAAGAGACTCCAACTGAAGAACCTAGCGATGATACTCCAAGTGAAGATCTTCCTAGCGAAGAAATACCTAGTGAAGATACTTCAAAAGAAGAAGCAAGCACAGATTCTCCAAGTGAGGAAAGTCCAAGCGAGCAAACTCCTAGTGAAGAGATTCCTTCTGAAGAAAACTTAAGCGAAAAGGCTCCAGAAGAAACTCAAGGCTTAGAAGAAAGCCAAACTGAAATAATCACAGGAGAAAGCAAAGAGGAAAGTTTAAATACTGAGTCCCTAGACCAAGATCTAGTAGATGAAGAAACTTCCGATAACTTAGTTGAAGAAAGCCCACTAAGCCCAAAAGAAGAGCTTATCCCATCCAATAAGGACACAGAAGATAAGATTACTAGCCTTAGAGATGAGCTTTTAGGAGCAAATACTTCTAGTAAAGATCAAAGCCTAGAGGAAAATCAAAGTACAAATGATTCTTTCTTAGATAGAAACAACCTCCTAGGCCAAAGCGTTAGTCCTATAAGCATTATAGAAAAATCCCTAGATCAAACTAATATCCTAAGTGAAAATGAAAAGGGAGAGAAGATTTTTGACCTAAATCTTCCTATAAGTTTAAATCCAAGTCAAGAAAGCCCACTAAACAAAGGCTTTAGCTTTGACTTAACCTTAGATGATGACCTAAACGCCAAGGACCTTCCTATAAATGACTTAGTAGATGAAAGTGGCAAGGTGCTAGCAAAAGGAGTCTATCTTCCATTAGAAAATATCATAAGATATGAACTTCTAGAAGAGATTCTAGAAAGTAAGAACCTTGTTATAAGCCAAAAGCTAAATATAAATGAGGGAGCTTTCCCAAAAACTATAGATGGCCTAGGCCTAAGAGTAGGAGATGACCATCAAAAGCTAGACCCACTTAGCCTAGAAGAAGATATATTTAATGCTACAAGCCTTGAAATATCAAAAGAAGAGATTCCACAAGCGCTTGGAGCAGGAGAGATGGCAAGTGATTGGCAAAGTAAGACCTTTAGACTTACTACAAGTGTAGCTCTTAAGGCAAGCAATCTCCTACCAATCCCTCAAGGTTGGTACTTTGATATAAAGCTAGATGACTACCTAAGTGCCAAAGACCAAGATGGAAGTCCTCTACCAATAAATCCACTAAAAGATAGTAATGGAAATACTATAGCAGAAGGTGTCTATGATGAGAATAATCACTTGATTAGATATACCTTCAACCAAGCTATAAGTACTAATATGGACCTTCCTATAAACCAAGATTTAAAATTTAGAAATATTGATCAAAATACCCAATTTCCAATTTATATATCCGGCATAGCCATAGTCCCAAAATCCATGGCAGCTCAAGCCATGGATCCTATAAAAATTGAGGCGAATGATACAAGAGATATTATAGAATCATCTTTCCCACAAGCTCAAATAGGGGATCAAGTATCAGATTCTATCCTAAGTCAATCTTATCCATATAAGCTTGAAGTTCATTCTGAGCAAAAGTTGCTAGAAGCGACAAGTCATACACCTGCAATTATTGGACCAGGGTCAGATAATATGAAATTGGAAGTAATGTGGGACTTTACCATAGATACTTCAATCCTAAAAGGCCTTGACCCAAGCCTTGGCCTTGATTATATCTATTTCACAATATTTGGATCATATAAACAAGGACTAGATAAATTTAAATACAAGATTACGACTAATAAGGATGACTTAGATACTTATACTGACTATAAAACTAATGTTACAGGAAACAGAAGTTTGATGTATACCACAAGTAGTAGTCCAGATATTAAAGTGCCTGTATCTAATACAATGCCTGACACCTACTACATTAGGGTCCTTGCTCCAATAAAAAGTGGAGAATTCGATAGGCACCCTTATTACTCAATGGGACTTAGGATAAGCCCAAGTACCAACTATATTGCTAATTTATTAGAAAAATTACAGGCTTATATAGATTCACATCCATTCTTAATACCTATAGTATCAGGGCTTGAGCTAGCTAACAAATTAGCTTCAAAGAACTTTAACCTATCAGAGAGAATGTATGTAGCAGAAACTGGCCTAAATAATAAGCTTACTGATGAAAATTTCTACTATGATAATTCAAGAACCATAGTTTCAGAAAGAGTTCCTACTAGAAGTAGGTGGTATGCACTTGACCTAGCAAGGCTAGATATAGAAAATGAAGAAGCTACAGCAGCTTCCCTAAGTGAGGATCCTGGCCTAGAAAATCCTAGCCTAAATCCAAGTCCAGCAGGAAGGCTTATAAAGTCCTACTATATACCAAAGCAGGATGGAGGATATGACTGGACAACCACCCAAAGTAAGGCCATGGAAAATGGCTACCTAAGACCTGGTACCATAGTAGCCTATGACTATACAAATCAATATGGCGGCGAGGATGATAGATATAGCTTTGATGCAAATATAGCCCAAAAGAAGGTCTTTAGTGATGAGGATGTCTTATCCAACAACACCAGTAACACGACTACAGAAGGTGGACAAGTAAACCTTTATAGCAGAAGATTAAGTGATGAAGAGTTAAATAACACCATCCTATCTTATACAGAAGACCCTTACTCAATCATGCGTATCAACAACACCTTTGAGATGGCACTTTGCTTTAACTACACTTATGAAGCGCCAGCTGTCAATGGTTCATCAGATAGCAAGATTGAGCTAGAAAGATATGATGACCCACAAGGATCTATCCTTCTAGATAATATTGCAAAAAACACCATAGAAGGTGGTGGACAAAACCCAACCCTAGCAAATACAATGCCAGGTGGAAAGTATAACCTAGATAAAAAGAGTCAAGAAGCAGCCATCAAGGACTTATTTGAAAGAATCTATTACTATAGCGAAGAAGTCAAAAAAGAAGAAGAGGCCAAATACCAAGGCCAAGACCGCTATAAGATGCATAGGTTCCTAGAATATGTAATGCTTCAAAAATCTGTCCACTACTATACAGATGGAGTTCCTTTAACCCGTGACTTTATCGCAAGCCTAGCCCCTGGGGCTAATGCTCCAGAAAATGATATTGGTTTGACCTTTGACCAAACCCTAGTAGGAACTAGGAGTGGCGACCACTTTGACTCCCAATATAGGAAATCAACTGATGGACCTGATGGCGATAATACCGCCTACAAGGCCCTAGCGCCTGGAGAAAGACTTCTAAAACAATGGCCATCTCCTTCAGTTTACCTAGAAGCTAGGCCTTTAGCTCAAAGAGTAATAGATAAGGTAGAAGCTTCTTATAAATCTACCAATACTGAATGGGAAGATAGAAAGCTAAACGACGCCGTAGAGCTAGTCTTCTTTGACCATGATAGATCAGGAACCCAAAAGCTCCTATCAGGCCATGTCCTAAGTCCAATATCTATAGAAAAATTAGATATGGAAGGATCTAGGATTGCTGGAGCAGAATTTACCTTCATCGACCTAAGTGATGGTAGCCAAACTAAGTGGACTTCAACAACTGAAGATGATCAAATCTACCTAAGACCAGGTCAGTATGAGGTAAGAGAAACTTCTACTCCACAAGGATATCAACCAATAGAGAACTTTAACCTAACAGTCACTGAAAGCTTAGTCAATGAAGAATATGGACCTTATCCAAATGTTGGCTTTAATATCAAAGTCCATGATGGATATGAAACTAAACTTGCCCTAGACAATGTTGAAAAGGGACCTGATGGTAAGGATCTAGTAAGTATTGATAATGAAAACTTATCAATAAAGCTAACAAACCCATCAGACCAATATGGAACATTAAACTTTACTAAAAAAGACGCCAGTGCTAACCTTGATGGAGCAAGCTTTAGACTAAGAAAGCTAGCCACTTCAATAAATACTGACGAGCTTGCAAAAGAGACTGTGGGCAAAAATCCAATACCAGATGAAGACTTTGACAAAAAAGATGATGGTAGTCTTGTCTATGATCAAGAGTCTAAAGGAAATAATGGAGAATTTGAATTTAAGCAACTTCCACTAGGTTACTATGTCCTAGAAGAAACAATCGCCCCAGCAGGCTTTAGTACAATTAGCCCACAAGCTATAAGAGTTAGTCTAGTAGAAGATGAATCGGGAAATCAAAAAGCTCAAGCAAGCTTCCTGTATGATAAGTATGAAAAAGATAAGATTATAGAAAATAATCCTATCTTTACAGGCATTAGATTTAGGAAGGTAAGAGACCTAGTAGCAGAAGGTGAAGAAAGTCAAGCCTTGATGAATGCTAGATTTAGGCTCTACTCCCTATGGACAAAGAACAACGATTATTATAAGGAAGATAAGATAAGTGACCCTAATGGCTTGATAGAATTTACCGATATGCCAGAAGGAGATTATATCCTCCTAGAGCTTAAGGCTCCAGAGGGTTACCTAGAACCAGAAAATCAAAATCCTTCCTTCTACGGCTGGAAGCTCTTTGTAAGAGAAAATCCAAATTCAACCACAGAAGAAGACAAATTTACCTATGACCTTTATAGGTTAGATGAAAGCTCTGATATAAATAAGACCCAAGAAGACCTTATAGCCAATAAAATAGACCTTGATTCTATCCTAAGAGTAAGAGATGCTATAGTAGATGGAGATACAGTTCCTTATGAAGCCTACGAACTAGAAAATACCCTAAGGACTGTAGATACAGACTTTAGAAAGTATAAGGAAAACCCAAACTTTGACCCAACTAAGGCGGAAAGCGAAAGCAATCCTAAGTATATAGCCTTTGATTCACTAGGTCTAGTAGGAGAAGATGGAAATCCTGTAAGATTCTCACTTTACAAGTCAGACTTTTATGGACAAACTATAGGAGATCCAATCGATAAAAATATAGTTGCCGATAAAGATGGAATCTTCCACCTAAAGGACCTTGAGTTTAATGGCTACTATATCCTAAGAGAGGAAAATCCTCCGGAAGGTTATCAAAAGGCATCAGATATAGTTCTAAAAGTAGTAGCAGAAGCTATAGTAAATGAAGGAACCATGAGGGTTATTGTAAGGGATAAAAACCACAATACCAAGGTTGGCCTTTATGATGTATTTGAGGGAGTAGTCGATTATAGTAACAAAAATGCTTATGGTAAGCTTCAAGTAAGAAAAACTGGAGATTCAGTATTTCCTGGCTACTATGAAGAAGTTGGCCTTAGAAGAGCCTACTTTAGACTCTACTATGCAGATGAAGATTTTAATATAGACCCAAATAAGTATATCCAAAAGGTAACACCAGGAGTTCCTATCATAGATGCTAATGGAAATCCTATAAATCCAGAAACTTTCCCAGCTTACCAAGGTTATATAAACTTTGACCAACTTCAACCAGGCTGGTATGTCCTAGAAGAGTACAAGGGACCTGCTGGATACGAAAGAGATCCTAGACCTATCTATGTATATGTAGGGCCTGATGGTACAACAATAGCAAGTAGGGACATAAATAATGAATTTTTCCTAGCTCCTCGTGGACATGAAGTAGATGATGGTAGAACCTTAATCAATCCTAATGATAATCTAGATCAGATTAAGATAAGAGTCTTCTATAACTACTACAAACCAGGATCATACCAACCTCCTATCACAAATTATGAGGGAAGAGTAAAGCTACAAGAGTATAGGGATGGCGTATGGGTTGATGTTACAAATCCACAAATAATTCCTAGCCTTACTCCAAAAAGTAATCCACTTAGCCTTTCTTATAAATTTGAAAAAGGTAAGAGATATAGGCTATCCTATGAAATAACTAGTGGTGCTGAGTTAGGATGGGGCCAAGAGAAGTTCCAATATTTTGATATAGACTTTGCCGCAACCGATGAAAGTGGCATACCACTTATAGATATATCAAATGGTAGTGCCCTAAGAGTCTACAACGCTGATGAGACAGGCTTTAGAGTTCCTCTAAGGATTGAAAAAAAGGATAAAGATAAGGCCCCACTAGCTGGAGCTAAGTTTAAGGCAAGAAAGCTAATAAATGGAGAGAAAATTCCAGGAGAAGATATTTATCCAAAATACCATGATGAAGCCTTTGATGGATTTACCGAAGCTACAGGTCTTGCTGGAGATAACTACTTTAGGGAACTAACCCCTGGTATCTATGAACTTGAAGAAACTGAAGCACCTCAAGATTATAAACATCTTGAGGGCAAAAGGTACTTTAGAGTAATCATAAATCCTGACCAAGATGGCAATGGCATAGACTATGATCAGCCAGCCGACCCTAAAAAAGAAGACTATATGATTATAGACTTTGACTTTACCCACACCTTTAGCCAAGATGATGATTGGAATGCTTCTATAAGCCAAGAAGATAAAAATGCCCTAATAGGACAAACTATCTATGGCCTAGGGTCAAAGGATGCTCCAAGTGGATCTGACTTTGTCAAAAATGTAGAAGTTATACCAGATAATGGTCAATCAAAGCCTGCAAGACCAGATGCCCCATACAAGAGCATCCAGGTAGTAGCAGTAACCAACTATAAGGCTTTAAGAGACCTTGAATTTTATAAGACTGACTCTAAGAAAAATATAATAGACCTAGCAAACTTCACCCTAAGTAGGGTTGAGGTTGATGATAATGAAAAGTTAGTATTAGACACTGAAGGCAATCCAAGCCTTATTCTAAATGATGACCAACAACCAGTCTATAAAAAGGAAGTAACAGCAAGTCTTGGCGGTCTAAGATTTACAGGAATCACGGAAGGAACCTATATTCTTGAAGAGACAAAGGCCCCACCAGGATATAAGAAGCTTGATGGCTATCTAGTAATCCACTTTAGAGAAAATGACTTTGGAAAAATAGTCGAACACTTTGATCTAGACCAATCAAGTGGAGGTATTAAAAATAAAATTTCACTTGAACCAGGAGAAGATTCCAACACTGAACTTAAGGCTATAACAAATGATGAGAATTCAACAAGCTTTAGATTTAGTAAACTTGACCCTGATGGCAGACCAATCTATCGTTCAAGCTTTAGGCTAGTAGCAGTAGATGAAGATGGCAATGAGCTAAAAGATATCTATGATAGGACCATAGTCCACTTAACTGACTACAACTTTAACTTTGATGGTCTAAAAATCGGAAGATACAAACTAACTGAAGATTATGTAGCAACAGGCTATCAAAAACCAAACCCATGGTACTTTAATGTAGTTGAAGATCCAAGATCAGAAGATGGCCTAAGGATAGAATTTGAAACGACTCTTGGAAGTCCAAGTGCAGTAATCCTATCCTTCATAGAAGATTTTGGCTCAACTAGGGCAAGGGTCCTAAGTCAAAATCAAGACTTTATGAATGTTAAGCCTGGCCTATCCTTAATGGCAGATACAACTCCAAAAGAAATAAGCCTTATAGATAATGCCATAAGTAAGTATGATGATGGAACATGGACAATCACCAACCACAAAGAGGCTAGCCTATCCTTTACTAAAATCAAAAGGGAATTCGGGCAAAAAGACTCCCCATTATCAGCTGTCAAATTTACCTTCAAAAAGGTAAAAACTTCAAAAACTGGCCAAGATATAATATATGATGCAAATAATAAACCAGTAGATCCAAGCATGATCCCTTATGGCTATTATGGAGAAAAACTATCTAGCCTAAATGGTAGGGTAAGTTTTGAAAACCTAAGCCAAGGTATCTATGAACTAGAAGAGGTCTTTGAAGGGGAAAGGGCAGATGATTACAATGCCAATACTCAAAGAAGATGGATCTTTGAAGTAAGAAAGGGCGAAAATGGCCTAGTTCCAATCTATGATAAGACTTATGAAAGAGCTTATTATAAAGAAAATGATCCAGAATATTATCAAAAATATATAGATAATAATTACTACACTTATCCTTCCTTAGAAAATGATGGTACAGGATTTAAGATAGTAAATATAAAGAATAAGACTAACATAAGGTGGAGAAAGATTGACTCTACTAATGGTAACCTACTTCTTGATCAAACAAACTTTGAAATCTATAAACTAAGTGATAATCCAACTGCCCTAAAAACAGTAGCGGGAGATCCTGGGGTAATCTTAGCTGATAGGATTTTCCAAGACCAAGGAATCTTTAGTATAGATGACCTAGAAAGAGGAGTCTATAAGTTAAAAGAAACCAAGCCTCCTTTAGGCTATGAAGTTCCAACAAGGGATATCATAGTCCAAATCCTAGAAAAGGAAGTGGGAGATAATGATCCTGGTAATAAGGAACTTATGGTTAAGCTCTATGAGTATGATAAAGAAAGCTCTACTCTAATAACAGATCCTAGCCAATATATTTACCTTAAGACTCATCTACTAGGGGAAAACCAAGTGGTTGACTTTGAAAATGGATTCTTTGCTATAGGAAATACTCCTACAATTAAGACCAACTTTACTATCAAGAAGATAGAAGCTGGAACTAATAGAAGCCTAGCTGGAGCAATCTTCCTCTTATCTAATGAGGCTGGTGAACCTATAAGTAGGGTAATCTCTGATGAGAATGGACAAGTTATCTTTAGGGGCCTAGAAGCTGGTACCTATGAATTGATAGAAGAAATGCCTCCTTTAGGCTTTGAAAGGTTAGAAAAAACTTGGACTGTAACCATAGACCAAGATGGAAATGCCTCTATCATGGAAAGGGGAGATCCAACTAACTTAGGAAATAATCTAACTGTAGAAAACAAAAGACCTAGTCCTAAGGGAAGATTTATCATTAACAAACTAGGAAGGGACCTTAACTCAGTGGACTCACCACTAGCTGGTGCAGAATTTACCCTAACCAGTAATACTGATCCAAGCAAAACCCTAGTTAGAATATCTGATAGGACCGGTCAAATCCTTTTTGATAACCTAGACCCAGGCGAGTACACCCTCAAAGAAACTAAGGCTCCAAATAACTACCAAGCAACTGATAAGACTTGGCTTGTTACAGTAGCTGATGATGGAATTACAAGCGTAAGTGAAGTAAGTACACCTCAACCACTCCTAACTAGGATGGCAAGTTTCTTTGGCCTAAGAAGTGTAAGCCCAAATCCAGCTTTTGAAAATGGATACTCCAATAGCTTAGAAAAATACCCTGATAACAAATACCAATCAGGACCAATAACCCTAGATGGTAGAGCGACCCAAGTACAAACTTCCGCCCAATATGATTCAAGCAGCAATACCTATTTGCTAGAATTTGCAATAACAGCAGGGCCTGACCTTGTACAAGGATCTAGCCAAGATAAGAACATAGTTGTTATTATGCCAAAGGCTTCAAGCCTAAGTTATAATGGGCTTAACTCCTATAGGACTGCCGTAACCAATTGGCTAAAAACTTATGAGGGTGAGTCTTCAATGAAAGTGGCTCTTGTGACCTACTCAAGTGGTTCGGTAAAAAGCACAGATCATACTTTCAAATCAGTAACCGATGCAATTTCTGCAATAGCAAATGCTGGCACAGATGGCGGTACCCAGTATGGAGATGAAGTAGCAATAGAAAAAGCTAGTGGACTTTTGGCAAATGTTAGTGGTGAAAAATATATCATAAATGCGAATGCATTAGCCTTGTCAAATAGTACAAAAATAAACAAATATACCAATGCCTTAAATGGCAAAAATATAAATGTTACAAACTTTGCTATAGGACCTTCTGGAGATAAAGTATATGATGAATTTGCTCGCTTAAATTCTTCTATATCTGGTTCGGTAGTTACTAACTATAATTTAGGAAATGACTTCTTTACTGGAGCAGTTCCTGGTCCAAGTTCCTATGAGGGAAAATTCCCTAATATAGTAACATCAGTACCTGATATAAAGGACGCCAAAGTAGACATCTCCTTTAACAATAACTTCACCTTTGTAGAAAGCTCTACTAGTTCGTGGAAAGATCCTTCAACAGATGGAGGTAGGTGGCATAGTGGCTACAATAGCCAAACTAAGACTATTGACCTAAGTGCCAATGAGCTTAGTCTAGATCAAGGGCAAACTGCCTACATCAGCTTTAGAGTAAAAGAAGCTGATACTGTAAGTAAGGATACTCCTTCTGACCTAATCAATGATATAGGCCTAACCATAGGAGCTAATACCTACACTGTAGATGCTCCACAAGTTACTATCTATGAGAGGTCATATATAGATATAGTAAGTGAGCACACTGGAATATATCCACCTGGATCAACAATCAGTGCAGAGCTTTTTAGGAAAGAAGGAGAAACGGAAGTAAAAGTTGCATCTGTGACCATAAATCCAGATAAGTCTGAGAGAATATCAAACCTTAGAGTAAAGGATGACAATGGCAATCCTTACACCTATATAGTAAAAGAAATCACCCCAAGTGATAGCACAATTGTAATAGAGACACCATCTATAGAGATAAAAGATCTTTCCTTAGAGAAAATTGCTACAATCAAATCTCACTACGATAAGAATGAAACAAATCTTGATATAAATATAAGTGGGTCTTACACAAATAGCGGGATCCTAAGTGCGACCTTAAAGAGAAAAGTAGGAGATACAGTAGATCCAACCTTTAGCAAAGAACTTGATATTAATGTACCAAGTGGAGCTTATACCCCACTTATAGGATCTATTCCAAAGCATGATGAGGCAAACAATACCTACACCTACTTCTTAGATAATGTAAGTGTAAAAGATGGAAAGATAATAGTAGGTGATCAGACATCAAAAGCAAATGGGGATACCTATATAATAGACATCCCTATAACAGATGCCAAGGAATTTAGTGTAAGTGTAGATTGGAATGATATAAGCGATAAGGCTCCAATAACCTTATACTTAAGTGATGGCAGCAAAATAACCTTAGATGAAACTAATGCTTATGCCTATACAGCTTCTAACCTAGACGCGAGCATAGTCAATATAAGTGGAGACAATACTTCCTATATCTATTCTCTAGTAGGAGAAAAATCTCCTTACACCATCAATGTAAGAAGAAAAGAAGCCGACTTAGTCTTGGATGTAGTAAATACTATGATGTCCCAAGGAAGATTTAAGATTAAAAAGCTAAATGAAAGCAATCAAAATCTAGCCGGTGCAGAATTTACCCTAACAAAGATAGACGCTATAGGAAATGAAATCACAAGCTTTAAGCCAATAGTACTTTCGACAGGTCCTGATGGTATAGCCTCCTTTGAAAATATAGAAGAAGGCACCTACAAGCTAGAAGAGACCAAGGCTCCTACAGGCTTTGCTAAAACAAGTGATGTATGGAAGGTAACTGTAAGTAAGACTGGAGAAATCATAAGCGTAGTCGTAAAGGAACCAGACAAAACTATTGATACACAAAGTGCGGATATATCAAATCCATCTTGGAAGACATACTATGCTGATGTATCCTTTGGATTTGGACCAAATAGGGATTATCGAGATGAAATGGCAATTAGAAATACTATTTCAGAAACTCCTGATGCCAATGGCTTCTATGATTTAACCATAACAGCCAACCCACTCCTTAACTACCAAGAACAGAATTGGTATAGGACCTTAACCTATGAGCTAAATACAGAAGACTTCTGGATTACCTATGAGGGCCAAGATATATATCCAGTAAATAGCGTGCGTTGGCATAGCATTTATGTACACTATAACAATAATCCAACGACTATTAGCTATAAGATTAAGCCAAAGAGATTTGAAGCAAATAGAAAGCTTCAACCAGTAAAATGGCTAACTTGGGGCAATGTGACCCAAGAGGCTAACTACTTTGCTAGCATGACTCAAAGACTTAATTCAGAATTTAAACCAGGAGCAGAAGTTCCACTAAGTCCAAATGATGGCTTTAACTATGAAATAGTAAATGAGAAACTAAAAGTAAATGTCGAATTTACTAAAGTAGATAGCAAAGATAGCTCAATAAGGCTAGCTAATGCAATCTTTGATCTTAGGAAAAAGGATGAAAATGGAAACTTTGTAAAAGTAAATGGCGGCTATTCTTCTAATCAAGATGGAGTAATCATTCTAGAAAACTTAGAAGCGGGCCACTATAAGCTATATGAAACAGAGCCTCCTATAGGCTACCTACCACTTACAGGAGTAGCAAAAGAGTTTATTATAAGTGAAGATGGAACTATTACTATAAAAGATCCTGATGGATTAGATCAAGAATATAACGACACTAGTAAGGAAATTCCTAACACCGAACAAGGAAGTGAAAAATTTACCTTTACCAAGATGGATGTTGGAGGAGAGATTCCACTAGCTGGTGTAGAATTTGAGATATTAAATATCAATGGTCAATCAATAGGAAAAGCTACAAGTGATACTGAAGGTAAGGTAACTTTCAATAACCTTCCTCCTGGAGAGTATTGGATAAGAGAAACCAAACAAAAAGATGGTTATATAAGAAATACCAAGCCTTTCCAAATTTATATAGGAAGAAATGACTGGATTGTTCCAGAAACTGATGGTAGAGACCTATCATATTACTTTAGTATGGACCTAGTAAAGGGATCAAATATCCAATCTACTGAAAATAGGGAAGATGTTGTATATCCTAACGTTTCTGAAGGTCTAATGGCAACCCTAAACTATAGGATTGACCCTAAGGCTAATGTAGAACCTGGAGATTACTTTATCCTAAAACTTCCAGATAATGTTGACATTGATGGAATCAATAAAGTAAATGACAGTATCTTTGACATCTATGGAAACTTTGGAAAGATGGCAGTTGCCGAAGTTCAGCCAGATAGAAGATCTATAAAGTATAAGTTTACTGAAGCTGTAGACCAATATAGTAATCTTGAAAATATATCTATCTTGATACCAATGTTTGTTGATAGGGTGAAAGTTCCTTATAATGGCTGGTTAGATATGACCATAAGTGTCGGAGATGCAAGTTTTAACGATTATATATTTGTAGACTATGATGCTCCAGATGGCAATGGTTATATAAAAGCTCCAGATAATATAAAAATCTACCAATACAAGTTAAATAGGAACAATGGAGACTTCACAGCTATAATCTATGTTAATCCGTGGAAGAGAGTAGAAAAAGAACTTGATATTAGATTCTCATCCGCAAGTGTAATCAATAATGTTACAATGACAACCTATAAGTTTACAGACCCTAATGTAGACATACCATGGTCCTTTGGTATAGATTTTGATGATCCAACTAATCCTTATAAGCTAGAAGAAGTAACTGATGCCTTTAATTACACTTATAAAAGTGATGATGGAAACACATGGCACCAAGTGCTTATACCAAGTGATAGTTTTCAGACAAATTCTTATGTAATCAAGGTAACAGGTACAATCGATCAAAGTCAAAGTGATGCTAAAGATTTTACCACAATAGTTGAATACTTTAGGGACGTCATAAATGAGGACGGTTCATTTATAAAGGATAAATTGGATTGGTGGAAAGCTTATTCAGAATTCTACAATCCAGATGCTGATACCAGCGCCGGTCATATAGTCTATAACACAACCAATGAGATAGAATATACAAAGATTGATCAAGCTACTAACCCTGATGCAGAAAATGAAGCTGATAGGGAGATAGAACTAGCTGGCGCAGTCTTTGAGCTAAGAGAAATTGTAGGAAGCAACCTAGTAGTTCTAGCAGGAAGTGAAAGAACAAGCGATGCTAATGGAAAGGTAAGATGGGAGAAGCTAAAACCAGGCTCTTACCAAGTTTGGGAAACTAAAGCCCCTAATGGCTACATTCCAGTACCTGCTGGCGGAAGACTAGTTAAAAGATTCATAGTAAAGGAAGATGGAAGTATAAGCAAACCACAAGTAGAAAACTCCACCGACCCTAACCTATCCAACAACCAATCAGATAGGATAGTAAATATTAAGCCTAGAAAGCTTGAGATTATCAAAAAAGACTATGAAAATAATACAAATCTCCTAGAAGGAGCAGTCTTTAACCTCTATAAACTAAAGGATGGGTCAAGTGAAGATATCAAATTTAACCCATATGATGAAGCTAACTTTACAAAGCTTAGCCAAACTATAGAAGGTGTCGATACAACAGACTTCACTACAGATACATTAGGAAAGATTTCTATAGACAACCTCTATGATGGTACCTACTACCTAGTAGAAAGTAAGGCTCCAGCAGGTTTTGCAAAGATGACTAAGCCTATTGGACCTATAAAGATCAAGGGAGGAGTTATAGAGCTACCAGCAACTGCTCCAAGTAAAGACTCTGACCTTTATGAACTAAAGGCTAAGACTGAGGCGACAGCAACTGAGAGTGGCAATGAAAACACAGTTACAGTCTACAATAGAAAAGTATCAATCCCAATGACAGGAGGATCTGGTCCACTACTAATAATTCTAATAGGAGTAATCCTAATGAGTGGCTCAATAATCCTCTTTGAAAGAAGGAAAAGAAAATTAGGCTAATATCCCAGCCCCAAAAGAGCTGGGGCCTAAAATCTGGTAAATCGTAGCCAAGGCTACTTTATTACAAAGGCAAGGTGCTTATGCTTTTCGCCTTTGCCTATAAATAAGCTAGATAAGCTTTAAAAAGCAGGGCAGATGGTCCCTTAACCATCCAAAATAAAAATAAAGGAGAAGGTTATGAAGAAATTATTAAGAAAGCTAGCAGCAGCAGCAACTGCCCTAGCAATGTTCGCTGGCGCAGCAGCCCCAGCCATGGCACAAGCCGGTACACCAGTTGTAGGTACACTAGATACTGAAACAATAACTACTGTTACCCTACACAAGATCAAAGTAAACTCACTAGATGGCTTTCCTATCACTCAACAAGATGGAGCAGACGTTATAGTAGGTAAGGATGGCACAACCGAATACAATGGTGGAGTAATCCAAGATCTAACAGGATTCTTCGGAACTGGTGCACAAGAAATAGCTGGCGTTGAATTTACTTATTGGGTATTTGACAACCAAGCAGCTTATGAAGCAATGGTAAATGCACCTGATTCATATGACACAGTAGACGAAGTTAATACTTATTTAACAGAACAAAATGTAACAGCAACTCAATCTACAGCAAAATCAGCTATAGGTGGTGTAGCACTTGATCAAATTATAGTTCCAGCAAATGAAAATAGATTCCTTTGGGCTGTAGAATCTTCATCAGTTATAGCAGGAGAAAATGGTGCAGAAGATCAAACAATCACAGGAATGAAGGCAGTACCATTTGGACTAGCCCTACCTTTACTAAAGGCTGACGGAAGTGCTAACACAGATATCCACGTTTATCCAAAAAACACAACCGCCAATGAACCTAAGGTAGATAAGGACCATGCAGCAAGCCTTGGTGGAGCTGTAGATGCAAATAATGATAGACAAGAAATAACTAATGAGATTCCTCCAGTTGCTCTTAACGTAGGAGATGAAGTTCCTTATGAAATCGAAACTTTAATCCCTGCTGGAGTAAATTATGAAACTGCAAGATGGTCAGACCAAATGACTGAAGGTCTAACTTTTGGCCAAACTCAACTTGATGGTCTAACAGTAAAAATAGGAGCAAAGGGAGCAGAAGTTGCCCTAGTTAAAGATACTGATTATACTGTAAGTCTTGATGGCAATGGCTTTATCCTAGACCTACTAGCTCCTGGATTAGCACAAATAAATAATCAAACTAGCGAAACAAGGGTATTTATAGAATATAAGGCTATCCTTGATGAAGATGCTGTAGTAGAAAGACCAGAACGAAACGACTTAATGTTCCACTATGGTAACAAACAAGAGCATGCAAATACACCAAAACCAACCAAACCTTCTAATGGAAGTCTAACAGTAACAAAGAACTTCCCTAATGTAAATGGTGGTTGGGCAGTTGGTGAAACTGTAACAGTTACAATCTATGATGCCCACACAGGACAACCAGTAGTATTTGAAGATGGAACCCTTGCTACTCAAACTCTAGACATTGATAATCAATCATTTACATGGAATGGCCTTGACAATGATAGGCAATATATTGTAAAAGAACAATTTAACGTAGGTCATGAAGCTGAATATATCACAAATGCGGATGGATCTATAACAATCAACGACTACCTAGGTGACTTCCCAGGACCAATAGACCCAGAAGAACCATCAGTTGAAACTTACGGTCACAGATTCCAAAAGGTTGACCAAGCAGGTACAGGTCTTCCTGGAGCAGAATTTGTTGTTAAAAACAATATAGCAGGTGATGTAAATAACGGTAAGTACCTAGCTTTAAAATCAGGTACTCAATTACAAGATGAACAAGCAGCTTACGATGCAGCAGAAAAAGCTTATAAGGATGCAGTATCAGCTGCAACACAAGCTGACCCAAATACTGCAGGAATTGCTAATCTAAAGGCTACTAGAGATAAGGCTTTTGCCGATGTAAATTACCAATGGACATGGGTAGATACTAAAGATGCTGCTTATAAAGTTACTTCAGGAGATAATGGTTTCTTTAAGATAGGTGGTCTAAAAGATGGAGCTTACCAATTAGAAGAAACTAAGGCACCAGATGGATTTGCTATGCTAACTGCACCTGTTGACTTTGAAGTTACAAAAGACTCAATGGGTGAAACAACTATGGTAGATACTAAACTTACAGATACTGGTCTAACATCAGTTGAGAATAAGAAAGTAACAATCCCACAAACAGGTGGTATTGGTACAATGATCTTTACTATAGTAGGTATCGGTCTAATGGCAGGTGCTTATATAGCAATGAAGAGAAATAAAGAGATAGCTTAGTCTATGATGCGAGGGGATTCTCCCCTTGCCTACATAGAAAGATCGAACAGCCAAGAGGAGAGGGTATGAAAAGATATTTATCATTTATAACATTGATTATGCTTATCTTCACAGGGATATTCCAAGTAAATACTACTTATGCCGAGGAAGATTCAGGCGATTTTATAGCTAACCTTGGCCAAGTAGACGGAGATTTTAGACTAAAGCTATGGAAGATATCCGATAAGCGTGAAGATTACTTAGACCCAGAAGAGCAACTTAAGACAGTCTTTGACCTAAATAAGAAAAGCGAGGCTGAACTTGATCAAGCCTATAGAGAAAAGATCCTAAGCGACCTATCCTTTGTTGAAGATGGGGTAAGCAAGGTAAAAATCAAGGATTTGCCAAGAGGAGTCTATTATGTAAGAGGATCTGGCATTGACCTAGAAGATGGGACTTTTTCCAAAAATTTCCTAATCCTAATGCCAAATGCAAGCGGTGAGTATGACTACACTGCCTACCCTAAGGGCTCATCTACCACAGAGATCATAAAGATTGATAGTGATGATGAAAGAAAGGTCCTAGAAGGAGCTAAGTTCCGCCTATACACCAAGGAGGGAGTGGAAGTTCCTATAGAAAATGGAGTATACGCTCCTAATGCTAAGCCTAGTATCCTTACTACAGATAGTGAGGGTAGGATTTTGATCAAAAATCTTCCTGATGGGGACTACTACCTAGAAGAGATCAAGGCTCCAGCAGACTATGAGATTAGTTCAAAGAAAACTTCTTTCAATGTTCCAAGAGATAAGAGGATTTTTATAAAAAATAAGAAGGTAAGAGGAGGTTACTCTTTTCTTAAGGTAGATCAGACTAACAAAGCTCCTTTAGAGGGCGCCCAATTTGTGCTCCAAGTTAAAAATCCTGACGGAACCTATTCCAATGTCAAAAGACCAGGCACTAATGATGATTATATAATCTCATCAAATAAGGATGGGGTTTTTGAAGTAAGTGGACTTGCCTATGGGACCTACTATCTCTTAGAGCTTAAGGCACCTGATGGTTATATTAAGGAAAATCAAAGGATAGAATTTACTATCAATGGGGTAGATGAACTTGGAGTTAGAAAGGTTATAGAAAATAAGCCAAATAGACCTCCAGATAAGCCTAATGAGCCAGAAGAGCCAAACAATCCGCCACCAGAAAATCCAGAAGAACCTAATGAGCCAAACAATCCACCACCAGAAAAACCTAATGAACCAAACACTCCTAATACTCCAAACAAACCAAACGAACCAAATAAGCCTAATAAGCCAAATAGGCCTATTATTCCAAAGACTGGAGATATTACTATAATTATCATGTCTATAGGAGGTTTGATCTTTATCCTAATGGGCATATGGATGGTGAAAGATAAAAGTAAGGAAAATTAGTATAAGGGACTAGAGCAATCTAGTCCTTTTATTATGAATAAAAGATGGATAAGTTTTTGTCATTTTTCTTATTTGCTTTTTCCTAGTCCTAGGTATTTGTAGGCGATAAGTCTTAGTTTTCTAAGGCTAAGTTCTTGACAGGATTTAGGTATAATAATATAGTATTTAGGTAAATTATGTAGGTTTTAGAAAAAATTGACCGACAGATAGGAGGATTTATGAAGATAAGTGTATTTAATATAAGAGAAGAGGAGAAAAATATCTTTGAAGCTTTCAAAAAAGCCCACCCACAAGTAGAATTAGTTGGCTTTAGCGAAGGCTTGACCCTTGATAATCTTGATAAGGTATCTGGTAGTGATTCTGTTTCCCTATCTACTGTTGATAAGGTAGAAGATGAGCTTTTAGAAGAGCTTAATAAGATGGGGATTAAGGTTATTTCCCAAAGGTCTGCAGGTTTTGACATGTATAACCTTGAAAAGCTAGATGAGCTTGGTATGAAGCTTATTAATGTGCCAAGGTATTCACCAAATGCTATAGGAGAGTATGCAGCTTCTGTTGCCCTCTACTTTACTAGAAACCTTGATAGGATTTTTGCTAATTCAAAGAAGAAGGACTTTAGGTGGGTGCCAGCTATTCTTTCTAAGGAAATGAGGACTATGACTGTTGGTATTGTTGGTACTGGTAATATAGGAAGAGCTTGCGGCAAGCTTTTTAAGGGACTTGGGGCAAAGCTTATAGGCTATGACCCATATGAGTCTGATGAGGCAAAAAAGATCCTAGATTATGTTTCCTTAGAAGAGCTTTACCAAAGGGCAGATGTTATAAGCTATCATTTGCCAGCAACTAAGGATAACTACCATATGGTTGATGATAAGGCTATTGCTATGATGAAGGATGGGGTAGTTTTGATCAATGCAGCTAGAGGGTCTATCCTTGATACTAAGGCTGTCCTAAGGGGGCTTGATAGTGGCAAGATTAGAGGATGTGGCCTAGATGTGTATGAAGAAGAGTTTGATGTTATTAAGAAGGACTTATCAGGTGAGGACTTAGGTGATGAGGTTTTGGAGGAGATTTTATCTAGGGATGATATTATCTATACTCCTCATATTGCTTTTTATACTGAGACTGCCTTGGATAATCTAATGACTTATCCACTTGACCAATCTATTAAGTTTTTGGAATCAGGAGATGCTGATTCTGTTGTTAATAGGTAGGGGAGGGGTTTTATAAAAAAATATTTTTTATGATTTTTTTTGATCTCACTTGCTGGGGTCTTTTTTTTATTTTTTTGGGGATAAGGGGGAAGGGGGATTATTTAAGGTGATTTTTTTGTTTTGGGGAGTTTTGGTCTTTGGTGGGATTGTTGTTTTTTACTTTTTTTCTTCGTACTCCGGGGAGATGTCCCGGGGACAGTTCATGACCTAACCTATAATCTTTGATTTTGTTGGCAGGTCAGATGTCGCAGTAAAGAAATCTATGATTTCGTCTTACAGCCGACTCGGATGGGGACTTTTTGAATTTTTTGGTTTTGGGGGAGTTTTGGTCTTTGGTGGGATTTTTGTTTTTTTGGTTGGCTTCGTACTCCGGGGAGACACCCCGGGGACACTTGCGGATGTGTCCCGTCGGGTTTCTCCCCGGTCCCCTCTTTCCCGTAACCCCCGCAACCGCTTTTTGACCCGCCTCGTTTGTGCTTGCGCCAAACATCGGGTTGGTTTGGGGTGATGGTTGTTTTGTTCTGAATGGCTTTGGTTGGGGGGGATTTTCTTTTGTTTATGATGGATTTCTAGGTTTGTGGTTTGCTTTTGTTTTCGCTTGTTTTGCTTTGCAAAACTTTGCTTAGTGGGTAGTTTTATTTTTAGTTTTGTTTCGAAGTTGAGGGGACAGTTCATGACCTAACCCAAAATCTTTGATTTTGTTGGTAGGTCAGATGTCGCAGTAAAGAAATCTTTGATTTCGTCTTACAGCCGACTCGGATGTGTCCCGTCGGGTTTCTCCCCGGTCCCCTCTTTCCCGTAACCCCCGCAACCGCTTTTTGACCCGCCTCGTTTGTGCTTGCGCCAAACATCGGGTTGGTTTGGGGTGATGGTTGTTTTGTTCTGAATGGCTTTGGTTGGGGGGGATTTTCTTTTGTTTATGATGGATTTCTAGGTTTGTGGTTTGCTTTTGTTTTCGCTTGTTTTGCTTTGCAAAACTTTGCTTAGTGGGTGGTTTTTTTGTTTTGTCTCCGCTTGTTTTTCTTTGGTTTTTTAATTTTGGGTATGGAAAAAGCTGGCTTTTGCCAGCTTTTTTTAGGCAAGTTCTACTTTGTGGAAGTTTTTTTTGCCTTTTTTGATTATTATTTTTCCATCTTGGAATATTTCTTTGGTGATTTCGAAGGTTGGGTCTGTTATTTTTTGATCGTTTATTGATACTCCGCCTTGGTTTACTATTCTTCTTGCTTCTCCGTTTGATTTGGTTAGGCCTAGTTTTGTTAGTAGGTTTAGGAGTCCTAGTGGGAGGTTTTCTTTTTCTAGTTTTGTTGTTGGCATGGCACTTTCATCGCCTTTTCCTTGGAAGAGGGCTCTTGCTGCATCTCTTGCTTGTTTTGCTTTTTCTTCTCCATGGACTAGTTTTACTACTTCATAGGCTAGGGTTTCTTTGGCTTTGTTTATGTCTTTTGCTTCTTTGCTTGCTGTTAGGTTTTTGATTTCTTCTGTTTTTAGGAAGGTTAGTTGGAGGAGGAATTTTTCTACGTCTCTATCGTCTACGTTTCTCATGTATTGGAACATTTCATATGGGCTTGTTTTTTCTTCATCTAGCCATACTGCTCCTTTTTGGCTTTTGCCCATTTTTACTCCATCTGCTGTTGTTAGTAGGGAGAAGGTCATGCCGTAGGCTTTGCCATTTTCTTTTTTTCTAATTAGGTCAACTCCTCCTATGATGTTTGACCATTGGTCTGATCCTCCGATTTCTAGCTTTACTCCATCATTTCTATACATGTGTAGGAAGTCGTAGGATTGTAGGAGCATGTAGGAGAATTCGAAGAAGGTTAGTCCTCCTTGAGCCATTCTATTTTTGTAGGCGTCTTTTTTTAGCATTTCGTTTACTAAGAATTCGTTGCCTATATCTCTTAGGAATTCTAAGAATTTTAAGTTTAGTAGCCAGTCTTTGTTATTTAGCATTACTGCTCCGTTGTCAAAGTCTAGGAATTTTTGGAATTGTTTGTAAAAGCAGCTGGCGTTATGGTCGATTCTTTCTTCTGTCATTACTTTTCTCATATCTGACCTTCCTGATGGGTCTCCTATGAGGGTTGTTCCTCCACCTAGAAGGGCTACTGGCATGTGGCCGTAGTTTTGCATTCTCATCATTACCATGATTTGGATTAGGTGGCCTACTGTTAGGGAGTCTGCTGTTGCATCAAAGCCACAGTAGAATTTGACTTTTTCCTTGCTTAGTAGCTCTTTTAGTTCTTCTTCATTGGTTGCTTGTTCATAGTAGCCACGGGCTACTAGTTCGTCAAAGACGTTATCGTATTCTTTCTCGTAAGTAAATTTCATTTCTCCTCCTGATTTTTCCACAAAAAAAGAGCATAAAAGGGCAAATAATGCGGTACCACCTTTTTTTATACTCATACTTGGATAGACGCCAAGTTCGCCTTAAACAAAATGAAGTGTAGGTTGGCCATAGCTATTTCAAGCCAGGTTAATGGTTTCATTGTAAGTTTATATATATTATTAATATACAGGATATGTCATAAATTACAAGTTTATATGATTTTTTATCCCCCTTGCAGTATGATAAAGCTAGTATTATTTAGAGTAGAAAGGAATGTTATGAGAGAAAAAGAACCTTATTATATAACTACTCCGATATATTATCCAAATTCTAACCTACATATCGGAAATACTTACACTTCAGTTATTGCTGATGTGCTTAAAAGATATAAAAATCTAAGGGGCTATGAGGCCTTTTTGACTACCGGAACTGATGAGCATGGACAAAAGATTATGAGGACTGCTATTAGTGCAGGCACTTCTCCTCAAAAGTTTGTCGATAGGATTGCTGATGAGACTAAGGAGCTTTGGAAGAAGCTTGAGATTGATTATGATAGATTTATTAGGTCTACTGAGGAAGGTCACGAGAAGGATGTGGCTGATATTTTCAATATCCTTTATGATAAGGGAGATATCTATAAGGGAGTCTACAAGGGCTATTATTGTACTCCTGATGAGACTTTTTGGACTGAATCTCAACTAATAGATGGCAAGTGTCCAGAGTGTGGTAGGGATGTGGAATACCAAGAGGAGGAGACTTACTTTTTTAGGCTATCTAAGTATGAGGATAGGCTAAAAAACTTGTTTAGGGACCATCCTGATTTCTTAGAACCTAGCTTTAGGCAAAAAGAGATGCTTAATAATTTTATCGATAAGGGTCTAGAAGATCTTTCTGTTACTAGAAATTCTTTTGACTGGGGAGTTGATGTTCCTTTTGATAATAAGCATGTGGTTTATGTATGGATTGACGCCCTATCTTGCTATCTTTCTGCTATTGGCTTTGGTGATGATAAGCTTAAGTTTAAGAAGTTCTGGCCTGCTGGAGTTCATTTGATTGGTAAGGATATAGTTAGGTTTCACACTATAATCTGGCCTGCTCTTCTTATGGCCCTAGACCTTCCTTTGCCAAAGAAGGTTTTTGCCCATGGTTGGATTCTTTTTGATAATGATAAGATGAGTAAGTCTAAGGGCAATATTATGTATCCAGAACCTCTTGTTGACCTTTATGGGGTAGACGCCTTAAAATTCTTTATGCTAAGAGAATTTAATTTTGGCTCTGATGGGAATTTTTCTGCCCAAAAGTTTATGGAAAGATACAATTCTGATTTAGTTAATGACCTAGGTAACCTAGTATCAAGGACTACTTCAATGATTGATAAGTACAATGAAGGTTTTATAGCAAAAGGTTCTATAGAAGAAGAAGTTGACCTTGATCTTAAGGCTAAGGCTAAGTCCACTTATGAGGATTTTATAAGGCTAATGGATGACTTTAACTTTAACCTTGCCCTAGAAAGCTTATGGAGCTTTATTAGAAGGGCTAATAAGTATGTAGATGAAACCGAGCCATGGATTTTGGGTCGTGATGAGGCGAATAAGGAAAGACTTAATAGGGTCTTATATAACCTTGCTGAAAGTCTAAGGATAATCGCCCAACTTATAGAGCCTGTGAT
Organism: Anaerococcus sp.; assembly: GCA_030532385.1. Lineage (GTDB taxonomy): Bacteria > Bacillota > Clostridia > Tissierellales > Peptoniphilaceae > Anaerococcus. The sequence goes on from JAUNLG010000011.1 coordinate 29,486, forward strand.
GAAAAATACTACCAAGGAAATCTTGGCCAAGCTTTCTTTTAAGAATATGGGCTTTGAATCTGCAGGCAAGTTTGGTCTTTTAGAAGAGGGGCTAAAGGTATCTAAGGGAGCCAATCTTTTTGATAGGCTTGATGTAGAAAAGGAACTTATAAAACTTCATAAGAAAAACCAAGACCTAATTGATGAAAGGATTAGGACTAATAGGGGCGAGCCTGAAGTGGAAGATGAGGACCTTCCTACCATAGACTTTGGTGATTTTCAAAAAGTTGATATGGTTGTAGGAGAAATTGTTGGTGCCTATGACCATCCAAATGCTGATAAGCTCTTAGTCTTTAAGGTTGATATAGGAGAAGAAGCGCCAAGGACTATTATTTCAGGAATCAAAAAATGGTATAAGGCTGATGACCTTTTGGGCAAAAAAGTTATTGTTGTCAAAAATCTTGCCAAAAGAAAAATGCGTGGCATAGAGTCTGAGGGCATGATCCTTGCTGCAGATGATGGGACTAATTTATCGCTCTTATCCCTCCTATCTGACCTTCCAAATGGGTCTAAGGTGTCCTAATGGGTCTAATTGATAGCCACTGCCACCTAACAGATGAGGCTTTTGATGGGGATAGGGATTTTATAATTAAGGACCTTGGTAATTTTAAGGTTGACTATATTATAAATCCTGGTACAAACCTGGCTGATTCTAAAAAGGCCCTAGACCTTGCCCATAAGTTTGATAGGGTCTTTGCCCAAGTGGGTATTCACCCTGAAGATGTAGATTCAATGGGAGAAGGTGACCTTAAGGAGATTGAAGGTATGGCTAAAGATCCTAGGGTCCTTGCCATAGGGGAGATTGGCCTTGATTATCATTTTAGGGATGATAATAAGGATAGGCAAAAGGAAGTCTTTATTAGCCAGCTTAAGATGGCTAGAAGGCTTGGTAAGCCTTGTGTAATCCATACTAGGGATGTAGGTATGGATGCCTATGAAATTTTGAAAGACTTTAAGGATCTTAAGGTTCAAATCCATTGCTTTCAAGAAGATGAAAGGATGCTTAAGCTTTATCTAGACTTAGGTTTTTATATTTCTATTGGGGGAGTGGTGACCTTTAAGAATGGTCTTAATGAGAAAAGGGCGGCAGGTCTTTGTCCTATGGATAGGCTTATGGTTGAGACAGATAGCCCCTACCTAAGTCCTGAACCCTTTAGGGGCCTAAGGAATGATCCTAGGAGGATTATGGAAGTGGCAAGGGTTATTGCTGGTATTAGGGGAGTTAAGCTTAGTAGGGTTATTAAGGGGACTAGTAGGAGTGCTAGGGAGTTTTTTGACTTTTAGAAAGTCAAGGAAATTTTTGTTTTTTTATTTTTTGACCTCGTTTTGCGGGGTCTTTTTTTCTTGGTTTTTTTGAAGGAAGGGGAGAGGAAGGATTTAGGTTGATTTTTTTGGTTTTGGGGGAGTTTTGGTCTTTGGTGGGGTTGTTGTTTTTTACTTTTTTTCTTCGTACTCCGGGGAGACACCCCGGGGACACTTGCGGATGTGTCCCGTCGGGTTTCTCCCCGGCCCCCTCTTTCCCGTAACCCCCGCAACCGCTTGTCGACCCGCCTCGTTTGTGCTTGCGCCAAACATCGGGTTGGTTGGGGTAATGTTTGTTTTGTTCTGAATGGCTTCGATTGAGGATTTGTTTTTTGTTTATGATGGATTTCTAAGTTTTAGGTTTTCTTTTGTTTTCGCTTGTTTTGCTTTGCAAAACTTTGCTTAGTGGGTGGATTTTTGTTTGTTTTGGGGGATTTGTGGTCTTTGGTGGGGTTTTTGTTTTTTATTGATTGGCTTCGTACTCCGGGGGGACACCCCGGGGACAGTTCATGACCTAACCCAAAATCTTTGATTTTGTTGGTAGGTCAGATGCCTGAGTACAGAAATCTATGATTTCGTCTTACAGCCGACTCGGATGTGTCCCGTCGGGTTTCTCCCCGGCCCCCTCTTTCCCGTAACCCCCGCAACCGCTTGTCGACCCGCCTCGTTTGTGCTTGCGCCAAACATCGGGTTGGTTGGGGTAATGTTTGTTTTGTTCTGAATGGCTTCGATTGAGGATTTGTTTTTTGTTTATGATGGATTGCTGGGTTTGTGGTTTGATTTTATTTTCGCTCGTTTTGCTTTGCAAAACCTTGCTTGCTTGTGTCGGTTTTTATTTTTCAAAAATTTTGTAAAGTAAGCTTGACATTTTTTGCTAAGTAGACTATATTAAAAGTGTAAAGTAAGCTTTGCATAATAGGATGATTTTTGCTTCTAAGGAGTTTTTTATGGATAATAGGTTGGCTGAGTTTAGGAAGAAGTGGAGGTTGTCTCAGGAAGAGTTGGCTTTTGAGGTTGGTGTTTCTAGACAGACTATTACTTCTATTGAGACAGGTAGGTATGTTGCAAGTTTGCCTTTGGCTTTTAAGTTGGCTAGGTTTTTTTCTTGCAAGATTGAGGATATTTTTTTTATGGATGAGGAGGATTAGATGAGAAAGTATGAGGATTTTAAGAGGGATCTTTCTAGAAGGTTATTTTATATGGCTTTTATGGTTTTTGCTATGGTGGCTGTTCTAATTCTTGCTAGTTTTGTTTTTGATGTTAGTGTTGTTGATGGTCCTATTCCTTTTGATTATATCTTTGGGTTTTTTGTAGGGATTATTTTGGGGCTTTTGTTTTTAGGGGTTTTGACTTATAGGAAGGCTTTTAGTGATAGGGGGCTTAGGGAGCTTTATATTTCTGCTAAGGATGAGAGGAATGTTTATATCAAGATGAAGTCAGGGCTTAATGTGATTCCTTTTTTGTCGGTTGGGCTTTTGTTTTTGTCTTTGATTTTTGTTTTTATTAATTTTTGGGTGTTTTTGACTTTGGCCCTTGTTGGTCTTGGTCAGGTTCTTGTGGCTTTGGTGCTTTTTTGGTATTGGTCTAGGAGGGTGTAGGTGGGATTTTTGACTTTTGGAAAGTCAAGGAAATTTTTTGTTTTTTTATTTTTTGACCTCGTTTTGCGGGGTCTTTTTTCTTGGTTTTTTTGAAGTTTTGAATTTTTTGGCTGTGGTTTTTTTGGTCTTTGGTGGGGTTTTTGTTTTTTATTGATTGACTTCGTACTCCGGGGAGATGTCCCGGGGACAGTTCATGACCTAACCCAAAATCTTCGATTTTGTTGGTAGGTCAGATGTCGAAGTACAGAAATCTATGATTTCGTCTTACAGCCGACTAGGATGGGGACTTTTTGAATTTTTTTGTTTTGGGGGAGTTTTGGTCTTTGGTGAGATTTTTGTTTTTATTGATTGACTTCGTACTCCGGGGAGATGTCCCGGGGACAGTTCATGACCTAACCTATAGTCTTTAGTTTTGTTGGTAGGTCAGATGCCTGAGTACAGAAATCTATGATTTCGTCTTACAGCCGACTCGGATGTTGATCTTTTGTTTGGAGGATTTGTGGTCTTTGGTGGGATTTTTGTTTTTATTGGTTGACTTCGTACTCCGGGGAGACACCCCGGGGACACTTGCGGATGTGTCCCGTCGGTTTTCTCCCCGGCCCCCTCTTTCCCGTAACCCCCGCAACCGCTTTTTGACCCGCCTCGTTTGTGCTTGCGCCAAACATCGGGCGTGTCAGGTGGTTTTTGTTATATAATTTTTGCCTGCGTTTTATATTTACTTTCTTTGTTTGTTTATACTGGATTGCTGAGTTTTGTGGTTTGCTTTAGTTTCTGCTCGTTTTGCTTTGCAAAACCTTGCTTAATGTGTAGTTTTATTTTTAGTTTTGTTTCGAAGTTGAGGGGACAGTTCATGACCTAACCCAAAATCTTTGATTTTGTTGGTAGGTCAGATGCCTGAGTACAGAAATCTATGATTTCGTCTTACAGC
>JAUNLG010000003.1:0-112684 GCA_030532385.1 Anaerococcus sp.
TCATCTTTATCGAAGACAAAATGCTTATAAAACTGCTTAAAATGCAGGATTTCTATATTTACATCTTTTGTATCAACGCTATAGTCTCCACATGTCTTGACCTTGGGAATTGGTCAAATATTTCAAATTCTTTTATTTTAAATCCTGCTTGTAAAAAGTCTTTAAAGTTATCCACTTGGCTTTTTGGATTGCAGGAAATATAGATGAATTTATTTGTTTTAATCTTAAGAATTTTTTCTAGAGAAAGAGGACTTATACCAGCCCTTGGAGGATCTAGGACTACAAGGTCAAATTTATCCCCTACTTTCTCTATTTCTTTTAAGACATCCCCACATAAGAAGTCTATATTTGAAATATCATTTAATTTCGCATTTTCAAAAGCCTTATCAACAGCTTCTTCTACAATTTCTATCCCCGTTGCCGATTTAGCTTTACTTGCCATAACCTGGGTTATTGTACCTGTTCCAGAATAAAGGTCTAAGACATCCATAGACTCATCTACTCCAGCAAGGTCAAAGGCTTTTTGGTAGAGTTTTTCTGCGCTAAATATATTGGGCTGAAAAAATGAGAAAGGAGAAATATTAAAACTTAGTCCTAACATCTCTTCACTAATATATTTTTTACCATACAAGTGATCAAGTTTTTCAACCTTAACTGCATCAGCAACTGAGTCATTAACAACGTGAAAGACCGATACGATATTCCCCTCAGTTTTAATTTGAAGAAGAAAAGATAGGAAAAGATTTTTTCTTATTTTATCAAAGGAATCATCACTTGTCGTCACAAGGATTACCATTATCTCGCCAGTCCTATGGGCCTTTCTTACTATTAAATGTCTAAGTAGACCCTCCTTGGTATTTTTATGGTAAAAACTAGTTTTCTTTTCTCTAAAATACATTTCAACCTCTGATCTTATTGTATTAAAATCATTATCTACTATATTACATGCTTTAGGGGGCACGATCTCATAAAACCTATTTTGCCTATGAAGACCTAGGATAAGCTCTCCACCCTTTACCCTATCGCCGAAAGTGTATTCCATTTTATTCCTATAAGCACTTTTCTTTGGAGCCTGATTGATCTTTATATCTCCCTTGTAGGCAATTTCTTTTTCCCTAAAAAGATCCTTAATCATCTCAACTTTAACCATCAATTCTGTCTCATAGGCCAATCTTTGGTAGGAGCATCCACCACAAATATCAGGGTTCGCGCAAGTATAGGAATTATTTTCTAATGTAGAGTATTCCAATAAGTCTAAGTATTTTGCCTTGATCTTATCCTTTGATTTTTTTTGACTTTTCACCCTTACCCTTTGTCCTAGAATACCTCCCTTAAACTCCACAAGCCTTCCCTTTTCATCATGGCCTTGTGAAATATTGGGATACTTCATTTTTTCAATATTAATATCTTTAATCTGTTTTTTTCTCATTTTCACTCCAAAATTTACTTATAATTTCTGTGGCTGGTTGGTCTTTTTCTAAATAATGGATATTTCCTATCGTCCTAGGAAAGAGCCTAATATACTTATCCCACCTATACCTATCATCGATAAGATAAATTATACCCCTATCTGATTCACTTCTAATAACCCTACCTATCGCTTGAAAAACCTTATTAATACCAGGATAGGTATAAGAATAATCAAATCCATTTAAGCCCTCCTGGTCAAAATGTTTTTTGATCAAATCCCTATCAAAAGATAGGCCTGGCATTCCTACCGATATTATCATAGCCCCAATTAGCCTATCTCCTATGAGGTCAACTCCTTCTGAAAATATACCACCTAGAACAACAAATCCAATATTAGCCTTAGATTTAGAAAATTTATCTAGAAATTTCTTCCTTTGTTTTTGACTCATATTGGCATCTTGAATTATTATTTCTCTTTTATATCTTTTCTTATAAAAATCTGCTACATCATTTAGGTATTTAAATGATGGGAAAAATATGAAATAATTCCCTTTCTTTGCTGATACAAAATCTTCTATCTCTTGGACAATTTTTTCCCTATTAAATTTTCTATCCTGATACCTCGTACTAATGGATTTTTGAATCACCAGTTGCTTATTTGGATCAAATGGTGAATTAAGCCTTAACTTAAGACTATCTTTTGCTCCAAGTAGGTTAATAAAAAACCTCAGCGGTGAAAGGGTTGCTGAGAAAAATATTGAACTTCTAGCAAGATTATATTTGTTTTTTAAAACACTAGACGGATCAACACATTTTATCTCAAATATTTTTATATCCTCAATATCCTTATAAGTTATTACATTATAAAAACCCCCTGTAAAATTTTCTGAAATCCTAAGATAGCGATTTATATCAAAGTATATTTTAAGAATCTCATCATAGGCCTTATGGTCTTTTTCTATAATGAGAAATTTTTCAAGAGATGATTGCAAATTAAGTAATTTTTCATCAATAGTATCTAGGTGGCTACTTGTATAATAAACTAATTTTTGCCCATATTTTTTATAAGCCTCACTAAAATAATCTATGACATGATCAATATTCTTTATGATTATTTTATGTTTTTTTATATCAAAATAATCTTTCAGTAAGATAAAATCTATATCCTTCAGGCTAGCAGAATACATATCTCTTGACCTATCTAAAAGGTTGTGGGCTTCATCTATCAGAAAAATAAATTCACTTAGATTATCTTCAAAAAATCTTCTTAAATAAACATTGGGGTCAAATACATAATTATAATCACAGATTATAAAATCTGAATAGGTGGATAGGTCAAGTTGGAGTTCGAAAGGACATAGCCTATATTTTTCTGCATATGATCTTATAAGATCAAATCCTAGTATGTCCTCATTAGCTAAAATTTCCACTAGACCACTATTTACCCTATCATAGTGCCCCTTAGCAAAAGGACAATCTTTAGGATTGCACTTAACCTCATCATTTAAACATATCCTCTCTTTTGAGCTTAATTGTATAGCTCTGATATAAAGCCCTTTTTTTACAAGTAATTTTATAGCTTTTAAGGCTTCTTTTCCTGTTGTAGTTTTTGACGTTAGGTAAAATACCTTATCAGATAAATTTTCACCAAAAGATTTTATAGCTGGAAATATTGAAGATATGGTCTTGCCAATTCCTGTCGGAGCATCTATAAATAATTTTTTTTCATCTAATATAGCCCTATATATACCAACGGCCATTTTTCTTTGACCCTTTCTATAGTTTTCAAAGGGGAAAGCAAGGGCATTAGCGGTCTCATTTCTCATACTAATATTGGTAGAAATAATTTTTGAAAAATTTAGATAATCCCCTAACAAACTCATATAAAAATCATTAAGGTCATCTTTCGAGAAATCTTTTTTAAAAACCTTATTCCTATAATCTTCTGTTGATACATAGGTTAAACTAATAGATATGGATTCTAAGTTCTTATCCGCGATCAGAAAATATCCATAGCATTTTGCTTGGGCCCAATGAAGCTTATTTTCTCCATCTATCTGACTTAAGGGTCTGGTTGTTGATTTGATTTCATCAACCATGTAGGAGCCATTCTTATACAAAATACCATCAGCTCTTCCCTCCACTTCAAAATCAACTCCGCCAAGGGAAGTTTTGTTTTTAAGGCTTACTTCCTTCTTAAAATTTTTCCCATAGGATTCTTGTATCTTTTGGTGGGCCCTTATCCCCTTTATCATCCTATTATTATCCCTAAATGAATTATCTATATCACCTGACCTCATAAGAAATTCTATTAAATTTCTTACTGAAATTTTAACTATCATAATATCACCTTTATAGATTATAACACAGACACAGTCACATGCGAAAATAAGATGAATATGTTTATATGTTTACAAAACTTTGTCTTTATTTTAATAATTACCGGGGTTGATTAAGGTAGTTAAGTATAAAAGGGTATAATTATTTTATCAGGATGAATTTAATTTTGAAGATATCCATCCTACATAAGATAGTAAGTTGGTTAGCTATAAGTCTTAAAGATATTAGCAAATTTAAAAAAGGAGTTGTAATGGAAAAAATAATAAACCACGCCCTAAACCACAGGACAATAAGAGAGTTTACAGACCAAAAGATAGATGAAGATTTAGTAATAAAACTGTTAGAGGTTGCCAACCATTCTGCAAGTTCAAATGGACTTCAACTTTCTTCAATAATTAGGATAAAGGATCAAGCTATTAAGGATAAATTAGCTAGCATTGGAGGTCAAGAATATGTCAAAAGAGCTCCAGAAATATGGATATTTATAGTAGACCTATATAGAAATTACTCAATAGCAAAAGAAAATAGCTGCGAAAATAATACCATGATTAACTTCGATAAATTTATCCAAGGATTTACTGATGCGATTATCCAAAGTCAAAACGTAGTTAGCGCTGCTGAATCCCTAGGACTTGGTACTAATTATTATGGAAATATCCATAATGATACAGAAAAAATAATTAATTTACTAAAGCTTCCAAAACTGACCTATCCAGCTGTGGGACTTGGCTTTGGCTATCCTAACCAAAAGCCTCAATTAAAACCTAGAATTCCAATAAATCTCAGGGTTTTTGATGATTCCTATCACATTTTTGATGACTACAGTAAAGAATTTGAAGATTATGATAGGGAAATGACCACCTATTATGACCTAAGAGATGCCAATAAAAGAAGTGATACCTTCTCTCTACAAATTCCAAAAAAACAAGGTACTAATATTTCTAATAGAGATAAGATGTTTGAAACTCTAAAAAACCAAGGTTTTATCCTATAAAAAGAATAGTTGAAGCCATAAATTTTATTTATGGTATAATTGTTCTATCAGAGTAGGTAAAGAGCATCAAGTGTTAAGAAATGGGTTGTTGTTCTTAAACGAAGCTTATGCTATGATTCTTTGCCGCAACCGCTGCCTCTGATAGAAAGGGGATAAAATGAACAAAAATTTGACAGTAAACAATTTGGTAAAAGCAGCTATGCTAACAGCCCTAAGTATAATCTTATCTAGATTTTTAGGTATTCAGATATCTGAAACTATCAAAATTTCTTTTGGTGGCCTTCCTTTAATGATAAGTGGTATCTTGTTTGGTCCACTTCTAGGAGGCCTATCTGGTCTTGCAAGCGACCTTATAGGTATAATGATCAATCTTCAAGGTGCCTACCATCCAGGATTTACTTTGGGAGCTATACTAACTGGACTTATGCCTGGCTTAATCTTTAAATTAGGCAAGGGAATTGATAGTAAATGGCTTATACTTCTAATTGTAATATTTCAATTTGGGATAAACCACGGCCTACTAACTCCCTTATGGCTTAACCAATTATATGGAACTCCTTATTCCATTCTTTTAGCAGGAAGAGCCATCAAGGTGATTCCAGATGCCATAGTCCATTATATATTGTTATATGTAATATATGATAAAGTATTGCCAAGAATAAAATGAGTAGAGGCTAACCTATAGCCCCTATCACACTTACCTAGGTTCCGTAATCATACGGCACCTAACACAATAATAACTTGCTTATGTAATAGTCTTAAGGATCTACTAGTCCTATTTTTACTAGTCTTTGTTTATTGCTATCACTAAGCAAGTTTTTGTTATTACGAATTAATACCTATTTTATAATACGATGAAAACCATGCTAAGTCTTTTCTTATGATCATTTTCCGAATTTCATACTTAACCTTGTTATTAACTTTTTGCTATTAAGTTATATTTTGTTTTTCATACTTTTCAATCTAAGTGATTTATCCATCCTCTTATGACTTCGTTAAACTTTTTAAGTCTGTAATTTAAATATATAGATTGACCTCTGTTAGTTAAAAGTTTCAAGCTTTTACCATAAGTTTTTACTGACTTTTTATGTGGTCTTGCTTTCCAAGTTTGCTTTTTCTTTTTTTTACAATAGCAAATTACTAGATGTTATTTTTATCTTTCCAACGTTTACTTATAAGCACAACTTATTTTTGATATATTTTTTATTGAATTATTGCTTTAGTTGCCGCCGGAGGCTTACTACAAATATTAGTCATGCATCTGCTTATCTTGCAAAATCTTAGTTTTATAAATATAAAAACTATATTAAATATTAACATAGAAAACTTTATTCTCACAAGTTTTTGATTATTACTGGTGGTTTTTTTGAAAAAAAACCTTAAAAAACTTTAAATTTGTTAGCTTTTCCGGTAAAGCAATAGTACAGGCTTAAAATATAAAAATAAAAAGGAGGTTTTATGTCTTTTTTAGACAACATAATAGATATTGCTGACTTTATGTGGTCAAATATCATTGGCTATGTTTTACTGGGAGTAGGATTATACTACACAATAAGATTAGGTTTTCCTCAGATAAAATATGCCGGAGAAATAAGAAAAGCATTGAAGAAAAATTTGAAAAGTGAAGATAATGTATCAGGTTTTGGAGCCTTAGCAGCAGCTGTTGGAGGCCAAGTTGGTACAGGATCTCTAGTTGGAGTAGCATCTGCCTTGGTAGCAGGTGGACCAGGGGCTATATTTTGGATGTGGATGACCTCTATCCTAGGTATGGTAATTACCTTTGCAGAAACAGTCCTAGGTCAAGTATATAGGGTTAAGCTTTCAGATGGAACCTATAGAGGTGGTCCTGCTTATTACATAAAAAATGGTTTGGGCAAAAAGATTCTGTCTCTTATTACCGCATTTTTGTACATATTGGGAGTAGGACTTTGCATAGCCTTTATGCAAACTAATTCCATTGCTTTTGGTTTTAAAGGAGTAATAGACTTTAACCCTATAATAGTTGGAGTTGTTGTAACAATACTTGCAGGAATAATAACTATAGGTGGAGTAAAGAGACTCACCAAGGTTACAAGCCGCCTGGTACCTCTTATGGCAGCCTTGTATGTACTTATAGTACTTTTAATTATAGTAACTAATATTACAAAGCTACCATCAGTAATAGCTATGATCTTTAAATCAGCATTTTCAGCCAAAGCTGCAGCTGGTGGAGTTATAGGAGCAAGTGTTATGGAAGCCTTTAGAAATGGCGTGGCAAGAGGACTTTTCTCTAATGATGCTGGAAATGGTATAGCAGGCATTATGCACTCATCTGCCGATGTAGACCATCCAGCCGAACAAGGATTTTTGGGAATGTTTGGAACTTTTTTCACTACCATAATTATCTGTTCTTTAACAGCTTTTGCTATTTTACTAACAGGTGTTTTGGGAAATGGTTCAGATGGTATAAACTTAGTTCAAGATGCTTTCTCAGCCCAAATAGGACTTGCAGGAAGATGGGTTGTAGCACTAGCTATGGCATTTTTTGGTTTTACAACCTTGATAGCAGATCTTTTCTATGGTGAAGCCAATATAATTTTTATCTTTAAGGAAAAACACAAAATCCCACTTATAATCTATAGGATCATAGCTGGTGTAATGTTTATAGTTTCAACTAAGCTAAGCCTTGATACAGTATGGGGACTTATAGATGTATTTGTAGGAATTTTAGTCTTTATCAACGTAGTAAGCCTTATCTTCCTATTTAAGTCAGTTAAAACAGTCATAAATGACTTTAACGATCAAAGAAAAGCAGGTAAAAATCCAGTCTGGAACAGAAAAGAAAACGAACTTTACGTAGATCAGGGAGAATACAAAAACTTTGAAGTATAAATAAAATTAAACAATTTTATTCTTAATCGTGTTGGCAGAAGTAAATTTATCTTTTGCTGATACGATTTTTTATAACCGACCATTTTAGCATCGCTAATAGTTTCTAATTATGCAAGACAATTATCTTATAAAAATTATTATATGAGCAAATGTGAGCTCTAGAAATTCTTTAATCTTCTATTGTGTTGGCATTACTAGATCAATCCACTTGTTAGTTCATTAAAGATTATTACTACTGATCCTTATAGATAGCTTTGCTATTTCTAATTTTTTTCCTCCTGATAGACTTTCATTTGTTAAAATAATATTAGCTTTACTTTGGTGTAGGTAGTTTAAGTCCATCCTAGCTACTTTTAAAAATATTCCATCTCTTCTACTTACTTTCTGCATTTCAACTATTAATATTGCATTACTTGGGATTTGGGGGTGTTGGTGTCTATTGGATTTTTGATAACTTACGTTAGCTTATCCATTTGTAAGCACCTAATATATCCATGTTCAAAAACTTCAATTTCGCTAACTTTCATCTTTCCAAATGTCGCCATATGAAACTAGAAACCGCTATGAGATTTGTGGATACCTACACTTTTAGCAAATTTCACAATAACTTTAAAATAATTCCTAGCATAGAAAAAAGGTTCACGCACTGAAAAAATTGCATGAACCTTTTTGTTTAGAAACTCCTGCTGGCTCCACCGCCTCCAGAGCTTCCACCTCCTCCTGAAAAACCTCCAGATGATAATCCTCCACCGAAAGATCCACCTCCAAAAGATCCTCCAGAAAATGGGTCATTATCGTCATCATCAAATAAATTATATAAGGTCCATAAGCTTGTTGGAGAAAGTCCCCTACGCCTTCTACGACCTCTTGTTTTTTTGTTACTTAAAATAGATACTAAGAAAATGAAAATTACTACAAGCACAAACCATGGAATCCCATCATCAGCAAGCTCTTCTTGGTAAGGAGTATAATCACCAGTTAGCTTAATGTCATATTCTCCAGCAATTTCACCAACTACTGCATTAAATCCTTGGTTTAGACCTTCAGAATAGTTTCCATCAGCAAAATAATCCATCATAAATTCATCGATTATCCTACCAACCTTACCATCATTAAGCCTACCCTCAATTCCATATCCTGTTATAATGGCTACTTGTCTTCTATCAGCATTCTTATCTTCTAAAAATAAGATTAAGGCGCCATTGTCTTTTTCTTTATCTCCTATTTTAAGATCATTAAAGATTTCAGTTCCATAATCCATAGCTTCCAATCCTTGAGGATTGTCTAAGGTAAGGACTAGGACCTGTGAGCCAATCTTTTCTTGAAGTTCAAGATTGGTTTCTCTTATATTTTTTTTACTCTTATCATCTAAAATAGATAGCTGGTCATAGTAAAAATCGTCTACTTTTTGGTCTAAAGACTGCCCTTTTACCAAACTTGGATGAATAATAAAAAGAAGTAATAAAAGAACTCCTAATTTGATTGGCCTTAGCTTTTTCATAAAATCACCTAATTATTAAAGTCTACAGTTGGCGCTACTTCAGCACCTGGTTGGGCCCTAAAATATTCTGCCTGGTCAAAGCCTGTCACCATACCTATAAGATTTGTTGGAAATCTTACTAGCTTTGTATTATAGGCTTGAACAGCCTCGTTATAATTCTTCCTTTCAACTGATATCCTATTTTCAGATCCTGATAACTCATCCATCAAGGATATAAATTGTGTATCAGCTTTTAATTCTGGATAAGCTTCAACAACAACATTAATATCACCAATAGCTCTTGTAACAGCTTCATTTGCTTCAGCCAACTCTTCTGGCGATTGAGCGTTTGTAACACCGGCACGGGCAGTAGTTACAGCCTCTAAGGTTTCTGATTCATGATCAGTATAACCTTTTACTGTATTGACTAAGTTTGGTATTAGATCAGCTCTTCTTTGAACAACATTTTCTACTTGAGCATAGGACTTATTCACTTCTTCCCTAGATGTAGCTAGGTTGTTATAGGTTGGAACTATAAGTATCAGAAGTATTACAGCTACAATTATTACAAGTGCAATAGCTGAAAATCCTTTTTTCTTTTTTTGTATTTCCATCTTTAATCCTCCTCTATTAGTCTATTTATACCCTTTCATGAGGATTATTTCATTATTTTTTAATGATGCTTTGACATCTATAATTCTTTGGTTAGAAGATCCCCTGAAATCTAGAGTAAGATCCTTTAGTTCTTCAATAAATTCACCATCGACTAAAACGTCTACCTTGTCTAAAATCTGTCTAGCAAGGGGGATTTTTTCTAAAACTTCAAAGGTAAAACCTGAATAAATCCATATGGATTTGTTTGAATACTTTCTTATTTCGTTTAATACCTTATTTAATCCAAGACTATTTTCAAAAGGCTCTCCACCAAGTATTGTTAGACCCTCTACTTGGTCGGAGGATAGGTTATCTAAAACCTCCTTTGTTGTTTGGTCATTCCACTTACTACCATAGTTAAAGTTCATGTATTCCTTATTAAAGCAATTTTTACAATTCCTATCACAACCAGTTAGGAAAAAAGAGGTCCTGATACCAGGACCATTGGCTACATCATATTTTCTAATTTGCCCATAATTCATATATGCATTACCCTTGCTTTAATTTCTTTAGTCCTACCCTCATTCCAGAAGTTCTCTCCTAGATATCCACAGGTTCTTCTTACAACTGTTAGGGTATTTCTATCCTTGTTACCACAATTTGGGCAATACCATTGGTTATCTTCATCTAGAAGTATCTCTCCATCATAACCACATGATCCGCAATAATCACTCTTTGTATTAAATTCAGCATATTGGATATGGTCATATATATACTTGATCATAGTCATTACCGCCTTTGGATTGTTTACCATATTAGGTATTTCTGCATAAGAAATACAACCTCCTGTGGATAGGTTTTGGAATTTTGATTCAAAATCAAATTTTTCAAAAACAGATATTTCTTCTCTTACATCAACATGGAAAGAATTTGTATAATAACCCTTATCAGTTATATCTTCTATTTCTCCAAATCTTTCCTTATCAATTGATGCGAACCTATGGGTAAGGCTTTCTGCTGGTGTACCATAAACAGCATATGCTATACCATACTCCTTAGACCATTCTTCTTTTTTCTGATTCAATAAGTTCATAATTTTCACAGCAAAGTCTTGACCTTCTTTGCTAGTATGTGACTTTCCAACAACAAGCTTACTTGCCTCATAAATTCCAATATAGCCTATAGTAACAGTGGCATAGCCATTTTCTAGTAAAGGTTTGATTGGTTCATGGCTTTTTAATCTTGCTATAGCTCCATGTCTAAAGTGGATTGGCGAGGAGTCACTTGTTACCTTTGATAAGTGTTCATATCTTAGTAAACCCACTCTTTTTACAAGTTCTAGTCTCTTTTCTAAAATTTCAAAGAACTTATCATAATCGCCATTAGATAGAATTCCTATTTGAGGTAGATTTATAGTACAAACTCCCATGTTAAATCTTCCATCATACTTGTATTCTCCATTTTCATCTTTATAAGGTGGCAAGAAGGCCCTACATCCCATTGGAGAAAATACATTACCCTCATAATTTTCTCTCATAATCTTTGCTGATATATAATCAGGATACATTCTCTTAGCTGTACACTTTCCTGCTAATTCACTTAGCCAATAATATTTACCATCTTCCCTTATATTGTTTTGGTCTAAGACATAAATTAACTTAGGAAAAGCAGGTGTCACATATACACCTTGTTCATTTTTTATTCCCTTGATTCTTTGCTTTAGGATCTCCTCTATTATTAAGACTGTTTGGTCTAAGTATGGATCATTTTCATCTGTATGCATGAATAAGGTTACAAAAGGTGATTGGCCATTGCTTGTCATTAGGGTATTAATTTGATATTGGATTGTTTGAATACCACTTTCAAGGTCTTTTTTGGTCAAAGCGTCTGCCATTTTAAGAGAAAGTTCTTCATCTCCTAGGGTTTGTCTGGCTAACTTTAAATTTTTATCATAAGATTTTTTTAGGTAGGGACTTAGGCATGATATGTTAATTGATTGGCCACCGTATTGATTGCTTGCTATTTGCGCTATGATCTGTGTCATAACATTGCAGGCAACTTGAAATGACTTTGGTGTTTCAATAAGTTTGCCATTGACAACAGTTCCATTATCTAGCATATCTTTCATATTGACTAAGCAGCAATTGAAAATAGGTTGAATGAAATAATCTAAGTCGTGAATATGTATTGCTCCAGATTCGTGAGCTTCGACAAGATCAATTGGTATCATTTTTCTCTTTGCTATATCCTTAGCTACTTCTCCAGCAATTAGGTCTCTTTGGGTTGATGCGATTATTGGATTTTTATTAGAATTTTCATCCATAACATCTATGTTTGTTTGGTTTAGCAAACCTAATATGTCTTTATCAGAAGTGTTTTGCTCTCTCTTGAATGCTTGAACTGCCTTATATGATTCATATGATTTGGCTGTGGCTGGATTTTTTCTCTCAATTAGTTTATAATAAACTAGGTCTTCAATATCATAGATAGATATTAAATCTTTTTCTTTTAGATTCTCTTCTATCTCATTTGCAATCTGACTTGCTTGATTTTCAACAAATATTCCACTTGAAGAATTCATAGCCTTCTCTATGGCTATTGATATCTTTTCCTTGTTAAAATCAACTTTGCTCCCATCTCTTTTAATAACTTGTAACATAATTACCTCCAATTCCCTTTAACTATACCATATATAGTGGATCTTGTAAATACATACACTATATATAGTGGATGTCTAATTTTAGGCGATTGCTAGGAAATTGTTGTAAATAATAAAAAAATCTTCCCCAAAATTATTTAGGGAAGATTTTTCTTATGAAATCTTAAAATCTAATTCCTTATCATCATCTAAGATTAAGGATGCTGTATTCTTTTCATTCAATTTTCCTTCAATAATAAGTTTTCCTAATTTAGTTTCTACATTACTTTGTAGGAATCTTTTAACAGGTCTAGCACCATACTCTACATTGTAGGCCCTGGCTAAGATAAATTCTTTAGCTGGTTTTGATATTTCTAAGCTTATATTTTTATCTTCAAGCCTTTTGCTTATATCTGCAATTTGTAGGTCTATGATTTTGTATACTTGCTCACTTGTTAATGGGGTAAACATCACTATATCATCAATTCTATTTAAGAATTCAGGTTTAAATGAATTTCTTAAAACTTGTTCTACTTTATCTTTATTTTCTTTATCAATACTTCCATCTTCATTAAGACCATCTATAAGGTAGTCTGATCCTATATTACTTGTCATGATAATAATAGTATTTTTAAAGTCTATGGTTCTTCCTTGAGAATCTGTTAGTCTACCATCATCTAGGACTTGTAGGAGGATGTTAAAAACATCTGGGTGAGCTTTTTCTATTTCATCAAAGAGGATTACTGAGTAAGGTTTACGCCTTACAGCTTCTGTTAATTGACCACCTTCCTCATATCCCACATATCCTGGAGCAGCTCCTATTAATCTTGAAACAGAATACTTTTCCATATACTCACTCATATCTATACGGATCATATTTCTTTCATCATCAAACATAGCTTCAGTTAGAGCCTTAGCAAGCTCTGTCTTACCGACTCCTGTAGGTCCTAGAAATATAAAGGATCCTATCGGTCTATTTTGACTCTTAAGTCCACTTCGAGCCCTTATTATTGCATCACTTACAGCAGTAATTGCTTCATCTTGCCCTATGACTCTTTGGTGAAGTTTTTCTGGTAGCTTAAGAATTTTACTTCTCTCACTTTCAACTAATTTTGATACTGGAATCTTTGTCCATGAGCTAACTACATCTGCCACATCTTCATCAGTAACTTCTTCTTTAATTGCCTTATCATTGCTTGTTGATTCTTTACTTGCTTCATCCAATTTTTGCTTTAATTCTTCTAATTTTCCATATTTTAGCTCAGAAAGTTTCTCAAAATCATAATTTCTTTCTGCTCTTTCTATCTCAATTTTGACCCTATCTATTTCTTCTTTGATAACTTTCACATCATCTATAGATGATTTCTCTTCTTGCCATTTCATAAATTCTTGGTCATATTTTTCGGATAAGTCTGCTAATTGCTTTTCCAAATCTTTTCTTCTTTTAATAGAATATTCATCATCTTCTTTTTTTAGAGCTGTTATTTCAATTTGAAGCTGAAGTAATTTTCTCTTTTGTTCATCTAGGTATGCAGGCATTGTATCAATCTCTGTTCTTACAGTAGCGCAAGCTTCATCCATTAAATCAATGGCTTTATCTGGTAAAAACCTATCTGTTATATACCTATCAGATAGCTCAACTGCAGCTATTACTGCTGAATCTGATATTCTAATTCCATGATAAATCTCATATTTATCTTTGATTCCCCTTAAAATACTAATAGTATCTTCGACAGACGGTTGGTCTACAATTACCTTTTGGAATCTTCTTTCAAGCGCCCCATCTTTTTCTATATATTGTCTATATTCATTAAGAGTTGTAGCACCTATTACCTTAATTTCTCCACGAGCAAGCATAGGTTTCATAATATTAGATGCATCCATTGCACCATCAGATTTTCCAGCTCCAACTATATTATGGATTTCATCAATGAACATAATTATTTGACCATTAGACTTTTTTATCTCATCTATTACAGCTTTTAATCTTTCCTCAAATTGACCACGGTACTTAGCACCAGCTATTAAGGCACCCATATCTAATGAAAATATTGTCTTACCTTGGATAGGTTCTGGTACGTCATTATTAACAATTCTTTGAGCAAGTCCTTCTACAATAGCAGTCTTACCAACACCAGGTTGACCAATAAGGACAGGGTTATTTTTCTTACGACGAGATAAGATTCTTAATGCATTTCTAATTTCACTATCTCTCCCTATGACAGGATCGATCTTACCCTCCTTGGCTTCCTTAGTTAGGTTTCTACCAAATTTTTCTAAAGGATTTGTTGTCTCTTCAGGATTGTCATTGGTGACTTTTTGACCTTTCCTGACATTTGAGATAGACTTTTTAAAGTCCTTATAGCTAACCTTGTATTTTTTATTCAATGAATCAAGCTGGGTAGTTTCTTTTAGCAAACTTAAGAATATATGTTCAGTGGATATAAAACTATCTCCCATGGACTTAGCTTCATCTTCAGCCTTAAGTAAGATTCTTTGGAAAAGTTGACTTGGATATATATTGGCCGAACCTGATTGGCTTGGCATATTATCAAGTTTGTCTACTATATCTTTTCTATAGGACTCATAGGATATATTCATAGTCTTTAGGATTTGGCTTACTAACGAATCAGAAGAATTGACTAAGCCATAAGCTAAGTGAATCTCATTTACTTCAGGATTAGAATTTTTTATAGCTATTGCTTGCGCATCATTGATTGCCTCTTGGGATTTTTGTGTAAATTTATTAAAGTCCATACTAAGCCTCCATAGTTTCTAACTTTTTATAAAGTTTTTCTGCTTCTTTACTTAATTTTTCAGGATTTTCTATTACAATTTCAATAATTAAGTCTCCCTTATTACCTTTTCTATCTTCATATCCCCTCTTTTTCAGTCTGATTTTACTTCCTGAATTTACATTTTTAGGGATATTTACCATAAATGAAGTATCTATGATATCTACTTTTCTTTTGCCACCAAAGTATGCTTGCCATGGCTTTAGTCTTATATTTTTATATAAGTCAATACCTTCAAGCCTTAGGTCACTTGCATCAGCAATTTTTACCTTGACCATAATGTTAGCATCAATACCATACCTACTGCCATCTATTCTAATCTTATTGTTATTCTTTATTCCTTTAGGAACTTTTATATCGACATCTATTACATTTCCTGAAACCTTGATACCAATCTTTCTATTAGTTCCCTTCATAGCTTCTTCAATTGATATAGTTATTGTGGCATCAAGAACTTGTTTTTTCTTTTTTGAAA
Source organism: Anaerococcus sp. (assembly GCA_030532385.1). Lineage (GTDB taxonomy): Bacteria > Bacillota > Clostridia > Tissierellales > Peptoniphilaceae > Anaerococcus. The sequence continues at coordinate 15,598 of JAUNLG010000003.1, forward strand.
ATCCGTTGCCAAAATTTGAAAATCTATTTGATCCATATGAATTTGATGAGGAAGTTCTAGATCCATTTGAAAATCCACCAAATAGTGTATCAAAAAAATCAGAAAATCCACTCGAATTACCCGTTTGGTAAGTATAGGAATTAGACCCAAAATTTGTAAAATCAAAACCAAAATCACTTGGATCAAAGTTTTGGCCACCACTAAAGTTGGCACTTTGTCCAAACCTATCATACTTATCTCTTTTTTCTTTATCTGATAAAACCTCATAGGCTTCTGTTACTTCTGTAAACTTTTCTTCCGCTTTTTTATCATTAGGATGAAGGTCTGGGTGATATTTTTTGGCTAACTTTCTATATGCTTTCTTTATCTCATCTGGGCTTGCACTTTTGTCTAGGCCCAGTACTTCATAATAATCTTTGTATTTCATAATTACCTCCATCATCTTTGACCATCTCTGACCTTAATATAACTATACTAAGCAAAATTTAATTTTCAAGCAAATTTGTATAAAAATTTATCGTTTTTTACTTAATATTAATTTCCGACTTAATATATCATAAATTTATTCTCAGTTTTATGAATATATCAATTTAAAAAGAAAAAAGACTCCTACAAAATTTTGTAAGAGTCTAAAATTTAATGATCGTATTTTATTAGTGATATAACCTCATAATCTGATAAATAACTTCTTCCATCTAAGGATGTAAGTTCTATTAAGAATTCAAAAGCACTTACCTTGCCACCAAGTGATTCAATAAGCTCACCTGCAGCCTTGGCTGAACCGCCAGTAGCTATCAGGTCATCAATTATTACAACCTTATCTCCTTGACTTATAGCATCTTCGTGCATTTCTAATTCTCCAGATCCATATTCTAGGTTGTATGAAACTTTCTTAATAGCTCCTGGCAATTTTCCTGGCTTTCTTATAGGTATAAAGCCCTTACCTAGTCTATCGGCCAAGGGAGCTCCAAATATCAAGCCTCTTGATTCAATGCCTGCTATATAGTCAAAGTCTAAGTTTGATATAGCTTTTTCAAGCTCATCTATAGTTTCCTTAAAGGCATCCTTATCCTTAAGTAAGGTTGTTATATCTTTAAAAGAGATTCCTTCTTTAGGATAGTCTTCAATTACTCTAATCTTTGATTTTAAATCCATTTATTCCTCCACTTTAGATCACTACCTATTCAGTATACCACCATTAGCCCTAATAGGCATAATTATATAGGTAGTTATTTCTAATTTCTGCTATAGACTCATCATAAACTTGATAGTAACTAACTCCACCTATCATAGTTTCATAGCCATTAAGCCTAATTTTATTGATGGAATCACTAGAAATTCCCCTAAAACTTAAGGCAAGGTCCATCAATTTGTAAGTAGGTATATTAGTTTCTATCATATCTTTGACAGACATATAAACAAAGGGCAACTTAGGGATATTTTTGGCCTTACTAGCTTCTTTTATAAACTGAACAAGAAAATCTTGCTGAGTATCTATCCTGCCTAGGTCGGCATTTACATAGCCTTTTCTAAATCTTAAATAATTTAAGACTTCTTCTCCATTAAAATGAGTCTCTCCTGGACTTATGTCCATAGCATTTGCGACATCATCGCTTACTTTAATATCTATACCCCCAATTCCATCAATTCCTTCAACTACTGCTTGAAATGGTATAACTAGATAATTTTCTAAGTCAATATCTAAAAATTCTCTTACAGTTTCTATAGTTAAGTCGATACCACCATATGAATGGGCTGCATTTATCTTATCAAGCGACCCATTTATATAAACTAGAGAATCTCTTGGTATAGAAATCAGGTCTACTGTTTTATCGCTAGTATTAGCTTTTACTAGAATCATAGTATCAGTCCTAGTTCCAAGCTCTTCACCTGTACTATCAACTCCAGCCAAGAGGAATAAAAATTCATCGCCAGATCCCTTATCATCGTATGTTTTAATAAAATTAATTATAAGAATTAAGCCACTAAAGACTACAATAACCATCAAAAAAATTAGAATACTTTTTATTATTTTCTTACTATTATCTTGCATTTTCATCTCCTATTTGAATTATATACTTTTTTTATCAAAATAAAAAGTTATAGTAGTTATTAGTGAGGTAATTATGCTAAAAAATAAATTAGATAAATATTTGGACCAAAACTATTATCCCTTTCATATGCCTGGATCGAAAAGATCTAAACTTCTTGACCAAAGACTGGCCTATAGGAGAGATCTTACAGAAATTATAGGTTTTGATAACCTAAATGACCCAAAGGATATATTCGTAAAAATGCAAGATAAACTTGCGAAAATTTACCAGGTTAAAAAAACTCTACTGACCACAAATGGATCTACTTCAGGTATCCTAAGCGCCATTAGAGCTATGACCTATGAGAATAAAAATATAATAATCCAAAGATCTTGCCATAAGGCAGTATATAATGCATGTGAATTAAATTCCCTTAAGGTTGATTATATAGGGGTGGATCTTGACCAGGTCAACGCCATCAAAGCAATCAACTTAAAATCTCTGGAAAATAAATTTATCAAAACATCTTATGCGGCCTTGGTTGTAACATCTCCTTCTTATGAAGGATATAATTTAGATATAGAAAAAATTTATGAGCTTTGCAAAAAATATCAGGTTAAACTTATTGTTGATATGGCCCATGGTAGTCATTTGCCATTAGCCGGGTCATATAAGCCTACATTTGACTTAGCTATAACATCCTTTCATAAAAACCTATCTGCCCTAACACCAGCAGCTGGTATTTTAATAAATGACCTAGGTCTTTATGAAGAAGTAAAGAGAAATATGGCTATTTTTCAAAGCTCATCCCCTTCTTATCTAATCCTTCAATCAATAGATGAAATGATAGAAAAATTTGATACTTTCCCAAAACTATATAAGAAGTTAGAGGAGTCTTTGGATAGGGTCTATGAAGAAAAATTTGCAAATTTGGATTTGATCGATGATAAAAATAAAGATAGAAGTAAAATTATGATTTCTGTAGAAAAATCTGACATTTCTGGTTTCGACCTTCAACAAATGCTTTATGATAGGAAAATTGAAATAGAGATGGCCTATCCAGACTATGCCCTACTCATTTCTACTATTTTTGATAGCAAGCATGGGTTTGAAAGGTTAATTAGGGCTTTAAAAGAAATTGATAAGTCTATAGCAAAGAATGATAGGGATAATAAGTCCTTTAAATTCGCAAATTATTTGCCTAATAAAAATTTAGAACTTTATGAAACAATCAATAGGAGCAAAAAATTTATTGATATAAGAAATAGTGAGGGAGAAATTTCTGCAGACTTTATCTATGCCTATCCACCTGGTATTCCTATCTTAGTACCTGGGGAATTGATAGATAAGGAGATAATAAATATAATTACTTTCCTAAATGATTCCAAAGTAAACTTAAATATTGATGGGAATTTGATAAGGATAGTTGATTGACAAATCTTAGAAAAACTGTTATGATTAAGAAAAGAAAAGGAGAGTACATATGAAAAGAATTGTAACTTTAAACACAAGAAATCTCCACAAGAGCAAAAAGAATGGTGGATGTGGTGAATGCCAAACTTCATGCCAATCTGCTTGCAAAACAAGTTGTGGTGTAGCTAATCAAGAATGTGTTAGCAAAAAAAATAAATAATATAATTTTACTTATCTAAGCTATAGCTTAGATAAGTTTTTTATTTAGGAATTATTTGATATTTTAATTTCAATTCCTAGTAATTTACTATAGAAAAAGGAGAAATGATGATTCACCAATACAAATCCAGGGGATTTAATATTGTTCTAGATATATATAGTGGCTCAGTCCACGCTGTAGATGATGTAACCTATGATATCATATCAATGTATGAGAAAGAAGAAAAAGAAGCTATTAGAAGTAAAATAGGTCAAAAATACGACCTTAAAAATGATGAGTTTGAGGCAGCTTTTGAAGAAGTAAAAGATTTAGAAGACCAAGGTCTTTTATTTTCAAAAGATATATATGAGGACTTATCTATCGATATAGCCAACAAACCAACATCAATAAAAGCTCTTTGCTTAAATGTTGCCCATACTTGTAACCTTTCTTGTGAATATTGCTTTGCTAAGGGTGGCAAATACCACGGACCTGATGCCATTATGACTAAAGAAATAGCTAGGTCTGCCATTGATTTTTTAATAGAAAATTCAAACAACCATTATAATCTTGATATAGACTTTTTCGGTGGTGAACCTTTGTTAAATTTTGACCTAGTAAAGGATACAGTTGCCTATGCTAGAAGCAAGGAAAAAGATTATAACAAACACTTTAACTTTACCCTTACAACCAATGGACTTCTCCTAGATGATGAAGTGATTGATTATCTAAACGAAAACATGAAGAATGTAGTTCTTTCTCTAGATGGTAGAAAAGAAAAACACGATGAGTTTAGAAAGACCTTAGGCGGCAAAGGATCCTTTGATACAATTGTTCCTAAATTTCAAAACTTTGTAAAAAAACGTGGTGATAAGGAATATTATATGAGAGGTACCTTTACAGCCAATAACCTAGATTTTACAGAAGATATCAAGACCTACCTAGACCTAGGATTTAAGAGAACTTCACTAGAGCCTGTTGTAGGCAATCCAGAAGAAGATTATGCTCTAAAAGATGAACATCTTGATATAATTTATGACCAATATGAAAAACTAGCCGATATGATGATAGAAAAGATCGACCAAGATGATGCATTTATCTTCTACCACTACATGCTAGATTTAGAAAATGGTCCATGTGTTCACAAAAGAATATCTGGTTGTGGATCAGGAACTGAGTATATGGCAGTAACTCCTACAGGAGAGCTTTATCCTTGCCACCAATTTGTAGGAAATACAGATTTTATAATTGGAAGCCTAGATGAGGGTATTGTAAATACTTCCTTGGTTGATCAGTTTAAAAAATGTAATTGTTATTCTAAGGCAGAATGTAGGTCCTGTTGGGCAAATATGTATTGTTCTGGTGGTTGCGCTGCAAATTCATACAATGCTAATGGTGATATAAATAAGACCCATGAGTACTCATGTAAGTTATTTAGAAAAAGAATAGAAATGGCTATAGCTGTAAAAATATATGAATATATGAAAGAATCTTCTAAGCTAGTGGGTTAGTTAAAAGGCCTAAGATTTTTATGGGTCATAAAAATCTTAGGCCTTATTTTTTGTTTCTTCTTTTTTTATTTTCTTTTCTTTGACTATCTTTGTTTTAGAGAACTCTTCTCTTTCCTTCTCTTCTAGACTATCAGCTATATCTTTTACTAAAGAATTAAGCCTAGGAATTTGAATTTTTTCCAATGAATTAACTTTCTTGCTAGTTTTCTTGATTTCTTTATCTATAGAATTAATACTAGTGTCAAGCTCAGCTAATTTAAATATCTTGCTTCTTAGTTTGTTAAAACTAAGGACTGCTTGGTCAAATCCTGCATTAGTTTGATAAAATGAATAGGATAAGTTTAAGCTTACTTCTTCAAATTCAATTTTTGAAACTTCAGTTTGCATAAACTTATCAATAGTCAAATTTATAGAATCATCAATTGGAATAGATCTTGATATAGAATCAAGATCTGATTCGCCTATTGTAGCTAAGACCTTCTTAAAATCTTTGGTCACAGATTTAATTGTTCTATTAACTTCTTGATTTAATAGGTCTCTTTGTTTTTTCTTAGAATCATAGGCCTTTATTAGAGCCTTTCTCTTTTTATCTAAAATATCAAAGCCAGAATTAAGTAAATGTAATTCATCCTTTGCTTTTATGAGGTTGGCCTTGGTTGGTGCTATATTATTTGCTTGCATCTTCACTTCCTATAAACTTATCTAGGTTTTCTTTAGATACCCTATGAAGTTCTGTTCTTGGAAGAATTTTTAGAATCTGCCAACCTAAATCTAAGGATTCGTCAAGATCTCTATTTTCATTAATATCTTGACTTAAAAACCTATTTTCAAACTCTTCACCAAATTTAAGATACTTTTTATCAACATCTGATATATCATCTTCTCCCACTATTTGGGAAATATTTCTTACATCAATAACCTTAGAATATGATTCGTAAAGCTGGTTCATAAGGTCCTCATGGTCTGCTCTGGTATATCCTTCTCCTATACCATCTTTCATGAGCCTAGATAATGAAGGTAGGATGTTTATAGGAGGATAAATACCCTTATTTGCCAAAGACCTATCTATTACAATTTGTCCCTCAGTAATAAAACCTGTAAGGTCAGCAACTGGATGGGTTATATCATCGTTTGGCATGGTTAAAATTGGAAGTAGGGTCACAGATCCTTTTAACCCTTTAATCATGCCTGCTCTTTCATATAGGCTTGCCAAATCAGAATATAGGTAACCTGGGTAGCCCTTTCTAGATGGAACTTCTCCTCTAATTGATGAAACTTCACGGAGAGCTTCTGAGTAAGATGTCATATCAGTAATAATACAAAGTACATGGTAACCTTTCTCAAAAGCTAGGTATTCAGCCGCAGTTAGGGCACACTTTGGTGCAATCAGTCTTTCCATAATTGGAGAATCAGCCAAATTTTCATACATTACTACCTTATCTCTAACACCTGCTTTATTAAAGGCATCCTCAAAGAACATAGCCTCATCTTTTTTTATTCCCATTGCAGCAAAGACAAAGCAGAAATTTTCATCACTTTTTAATTTAGCTTGTCTTACTATTTGGCCAGCTATTTCATTATGGCTTAAGCCTGATGCTGAAAAAATCGGTAATTTTTGACCACGTATTAGGGTTGTCAAGGTATCTATTGAAGAAATTCCTGTTTGGATAAAATCCCTTGGATATTCACGAGCAACAGGATTTAGTGGTAATCCCTCTACTGAATAAGTCTTGTCAGAATAAATTTGTCCACCATTATCTATAGGTTGACCAATTCCATTAAAACTTCTACCCAAAATAGATTCATCAAGAGGAATTTCTAAAGGCTTTTCTTCAAAAGATACTACTATATCATCCTTAGAAAATCGTTCAGTACTTCCAAAGACTTCTATTGTAACGCTATCTTCATCAAGCTTTACTACCTCTCCTACAAAATCCATACCTAGGGCATGAACTGAGACTACAGCCTTATAGGCAATATCTGTAACCTTATCTATTTCAATCATAGATGATTCAATTTTTCTAATCTTAGTATATTCTTTTCTCATCTATTATCCTCTCTGATACTTCTAAAATGGTTATCAATCCTTGCATCTAAGTCGATAAATTTATCTAATTGGTCATTTTCTATATTGTATTTCATTGTTGTTAGATCATTTAATAAATTAGGATCATGGATTTTACTAAAACTTAGACCATCTTCGATAGCCTTTTTACTCTTGCCATAATAATTATGGATACTTTCTAGCATTTTAACCTGTTTTTCAAGTGGGACATATTTATCTATTTCGTTGAAGGCATTTTGTTGTAAAAATCCATTTCTAATTAAACTAGATACATCCATAATATTTTTTTGCTCATCTGAAAGAGCATCTTCACCTACAAGCATCATTATTGATTTAACTTCATCTTCCTCTAGCAAAACATTCATCAGATCATCCCTAAGACCTATTATATCTTTTCCAAGTCTTTCTTCATAATAGTCTTTAACCTTATCAATATACTTAGAATATGAGCTCATCCAGTTTATGGCAGGATAGTGCCTTGAATAAGCAAGTTTTCTATCTAGTCCTAAAAAGACATTTACACTTCTTCTAGTGTTTTCTGTAACTGGTTCTGAAAAATCTCCGCCTGAAGGTGAAACTGCACCAATCAAAGTAACTGATCCTTCACTACCATTAAGGTTTTTTACATAACCTGCTCTTTCATAAAACTGAGAAAGCCTTGACCCAAGATATGCAGGATAACCCTCTTCTGCAGGAATCTCCTCAAGTCTTCCTGAAATTTCTCTTAAAGCCTCAGCCCACCTTGAGGATGAATCCGCCATTAAGGCAACATCATAACCCATATCTCTGAAGTATTCTGCCATAGTAATTCCTGTATAAATAGAAGCTTCCCTAGCAGCTACAGGCATATTTGAAGTGTTTGCTATAAGGATGGTTCTCTCCATAAGACCCTTGCCTGTGTTAGGATCAATCAGGTCTGGGAATTCTTCAAGTACCTGGGTCATCTCATTGCCACGCTCACCACATCCTATATAAATAATTATATCTACATCAGAATATTGGGCTAATTGGTGCTGGAGCATGGTCTTTCCTGTACCAAATCCCCCTGGTATAGCAACTGTTCCTCCCTTTGCTATAGGGAAAAATACATCAAGGACCCTTTGACCTGTCTCAAATAGCTTCTCTATAGGCATATTTCTTCTTACAGGCCTAGGATTTCTTACAGGCCAATATTGGAATAATTTTAGTTCTTGGATACCTTGTGGACCTTGAACTTTAACAATAGTATCATTCAACCTATATTGACCATCTTTAGCTACTTCTATAACTTTGCCATCGATATTTGATAAAAGCCTATGTTCTATTGTCTCAGTTTCATCTATAAGAGCATATATATCCCCCTTAGATATAGTATCTCCAAGAGAAACCTTAATTTTTACATCCCATAACTTTTCTTCATCAAGGTTCTTAAAACCAATGCCAGATGGGATAAAGGCTCCTTGTTCATCCATTATAGCCTTAAGAGGCCTTTGGATACCATCAAACATATTACCAACCATTCCTGGTCCAAGCCTTACTGATAGGGGTCTATGACTTGGAATAATCTCTTCATTGACCTTAAGACCTGATGTATCCTCATATACTTGTATTATTGCCTCATCTTCATCTAAGGAGATAACTTCTCCTATTAGCTTTAATTTTCCAACAGATACCATCTCACGGACGCTTAAAAGATCTGGCCTGTCACAAACAACTACAGGCCCATTTACTATTTTAATTTTTGGATTCATAAGAAGGCTCACTTTCAAGAAGTTGGTTTAATTTTTTTCCAACCTCATATTTTCTTTCCTTAAGTTTATTATCAAAGGTGAAATTGTATCTAAACTCCCTATTTTTATCAGATATTAAATAACCACCTATATACTTATCATCTAATTTCTCCTTATGGGGGAAGTTTACAAGGTCTAAGTCCTTTCCCACAAGTCCTATTATAGTATCCTCCTTAGATAAACCGATTGTTTTTAGAGAATCATTTATTTTATCTTCAAGAGAATTCTTATATGATTGACTATCAGTAAATCTGATAAGTTTTTCCTTAATTCTTGCTATCAAATCATCTAAAAGATCTTGTCTATAAATATATAAGTCATTTTTCCCATCAAACTCTTTTTTAGATAATCTTTCATTCTTTCTAATCTCAGCAAAGCTTCTCCTATTTCTAAGACTTTCTTTCAAGGCCTTATCAAGCTGATCTTTTTTATCAGCTATTAATTTGGAGTTGATCTCTGTTGAAGAATATAAGTCTTTTTCGCTTCTCTCCTTCTCTTCTCCCCAAACCATCTTTCTAAAAGATGATAATTTTGCTTCTAAATCTAGCATATTCCCTCCAATTAGCCATCAATAACAACGATCAAAGGCTTGCTTGTCTTTGCCCTATATTGATCTACCTCTTTAGTTATATTTCCATAGATATCTCTAGTAAGGATTAGAAGACCTAAATTAGGATCTTCTATAGCTTTAGTAAATTCTTTGTCACTTTCTTCGCTACTTTCAACCCTTACACTATCTATACCTCCAAGTCTAAATATTAGACTTAGACTTGGATCTTTAGATATCAACTTAGCTTTCATCTTATGCGTATAGAATCAAAATAGAAATTATAACACCAAAGATTGCGATACCTTCTGCTAGACCTACAAAGATAATTGTTCTACCAAGGATAGATTGGTCCTCAGAAATCGCACCTAAGGCTGCAGATCCAACAGTTCCTACAGCATATCCTGTACCAATTGTAGCAAGACCTGTAGAAAGTGCTGCACCAATATATTTAAGTCCATCACTTGCCATGGTGGTATCAGCTGCTACAGCTTGAGCGCTTGATTTTGTTTGAGGTAACAAGAGAACTATCATCATTACCATAATTGGTACGAAGGTAAAAAGATTGATCTTTAATGCTTTTTTTAACCTAGCCTTTGATGAATCTCCTTGATTTTTCAAAAGGTATAAACCTGAATAGATTGTAATAATAACGACAGCTAATGCTAATAATGCAATTTGTAAAATCATACTAACTCCTTAATTTTCATTTATTGGTCTAAACTTACGACCATTTCCTTCATAATATTTGCTAAACATCTCATAAAACTCTAATCTTAGCCCTTGGATAAATACTATCATTCCCTCAAGACCAATGATTAAAATATTTCCTAATATTAGGATAATAATCCCAGCTATTCCGCCTCCAGCAAGTTTTGCCATTACTTCAAAAGCCATATATAAACCCACGTGGTTAATAGCAAATGCTCCTACCCTTGTAAATGAAACAAGATTAGAAAATACTGAAAGCAGGGCCTCTACTATAGAAAATGAACTTTCTACATAATAATCAGCCTTTGAAGAATCGTATATTGGATATTGGTTGGAAAGTTTCCTAGCCAAGGGCTGCTTAAATACTATCATTACTATAGAAAGTATAAGTAAAATAAGACCTAGTCCACTTGCTAGTGGATTTATACTTACTATGTTTAAAATGATTAGTATAAAAGAAACCATCATCATTAAACCAGCCAGACCTTCTTTACCAAAAATTCCCTCTTCAATATTTTTTTGTTTTTTAACCTTATTATAAATCCCAAGCCAATAGGAAATAATCATAAGTACTACTCCAAAGCCAACAGAGGCTATTAGTACTGTCATTATATTGTCAAAAGGCTTAATAAGTAGTGTAGGTATTAAAGTTTCTATACCAAAGAAGGACCCATACATTAGACCAAAAAATGATGCCGATATACCTATTCTTTTAAGTAAGGATCCAAAAACCTTGTTTTTCTTTCCGATAAAATAACTTAATAGGATAAAAACTAGTCCTTGGCCTAAGTCTCCAAACATCATTCCATATAGTAACATATAGGTTATAGCAAAAAAAGCAGTTGGATCTAGCTCATTATAACTTGGAGCCCCGTACATGTTTACTAGAAATTCAAAAGGTCTAAAAAGTGGGTTATTTTTAAGTTTAGTTGGTGGATTTTTCCCCTTAACTTTCCCATCGATTCTAACCTTACTTTTATCATATTTCGCTTCCAATTCCTTAAAGTCATCTACCCTAGATTGTGGAACCCAGCCTGATAAGTAAAAGTACTTCTCACCCCTGGCCATTTTCTCTTTAAGTTGGTCGCTTTTTTCATAATAATCAATAGAATAAGCAAGCTCTTCTAAAAGTTCACTATTCTCATTTTTAACACTTTCTATCTTACTTTCTAAAGCTTCTATTTGCTTGTTGGTTTCATCTAATTTCTCATCGACTTTATTTAAATCAAAAGACTCAGGCGTCTCTTTATCAATAAAGCCCATAGTGTTGACAGCCCTATTTATTTCTTCCTTTACTTGCTTAGGATAAACCAACAAATAATTTTCTTTGCTGTCAATATTTTTCCTTTTATCTGCCAATTATCTATCCCCTTCTTTCAAAATCAAATCAAAAACTTCATCTACAATCTCTTGGCTAAACTTAGAATACTTATTATCTAATTGTAACTTCTTTTCATTGTAGGCTTTGTCAATTTTACTTCCCTTAATCTCCGCCTGGTTAAGAATAGAATTATATAATCTATCGCTTTCTTCCTTATTCTTTTTGGCATATCTTTTTTCAAAATCACTTATAAGATTTAAAGTATTTTCTCTTTCTGCTTCTACTAGCCTATCTGTATCTTCTCTTAATTTACTTGTCTCTTGATCTAAGGATATAAGCTCATCAAGGTATGATAAAGACATATCATCAGTAGACTTATCTAAGTGCAAAATTAAAGATGGTAGGTTATCATAGTTGTTTTTAAGGATAAATCTTCCATCTTTACTAACTTCTCCAAACCTATATTCAAAGAAGTTAAGTCTATTAATTTTTTTAATATCAATCCCATAAGTCTCCAAGAGCTCTAGGTTCTCTTTATATTCTTCTAACCTCTTTTTTTCCTCTAACAATTCTTCCTTCTTTTTAATTAGGGTGTTTAGATCACCATAAAGCTTATCAACATTCTCAGAAGAGATATATTTTTCTTTTATATTTTCATCTCCAATTTTAAAAAGATCCTTGATAGTTCTTAGTTTATCAATAACTTGATCATTTTTCCTTTCAAAATTAGAAATAGTAGAAAAATCTTCTGTAAGCTCCACATTTTCCTTACTAGCCTTAATTGAAAAAGACCTAGATGCCACTTGGTTAAAGGCATCTACTACTTCAATATCGCCCAGCTTTATTAAATCTTCTAGGAAATCATTAAGATTTTCTAGGCGAGATGTCATATTGACTAAATACATCTTCTCAACTGCCATTTTTACCTCTCAATCACTAATTCATATCTTTCAGAAAGAGTAAAACTTTCATCAACTTCAAGTAAGCTTATCAAATTCCCATAATTAATACGGATTATCCTCATTGCAGAAATCAAGCTAAGAATGTCAGACCTTTGTTTGACTATTTCATCATTAAAAATCTTCATCCTCATTTTCTTAATCCTGACATGTGAATAGCCTATATCATCAAAAATATCACCATACTTACTTGATGAAAGTTTATCTAAAAACTCATCTATTGATAAGTTAGATAAGGCTTTTAGCCTATCTCCGTTATAGCCCTTGCCACCTTCAATTAAATAATTAAATATCTCATTATCATTTAAGTTGAAAAATTTTTTAAGCCTAAAGACCATTTCGAAATTTGAAAGATTAATTAACTCTCCTATAAAATTTTCTATTAAGACTCTTTGCTTAGCATTAAACTTCTTGGCTATTTTTAAAAGATCTCTATAATAAAACTTCATTAAAGCATTGGATGATAAAAATATTAGTGAATCCTTATCCATTTTCTCATTAATAAAAGGTAAGAGGGTCCTATAATACTTACTCTCCTTAAGAGAGTATACGAAATCTTTAAGACTCATACCTAACTTGACCCTTATATTTTTTGAAAAAGGATCCTTGCTTAAACTTAAAATATTCTTTTCTAAAGTGTCATTTACTATAGATTGAATTATTCTTTGAATTAAATAAATCTCATAGATATCAAAATAAGCCTTGAAAAACTCGCTTTCAATACCTTGTAGAAAGAAATCTAAACTTTTAAGCTCTTCATAGAAATTATTAAAAAAGCTTTCTTCTACATCTTTTTTTGACTTAGCTTGGTGTAGAAAATTATATTCTTTTTTTAGTATCTCTATTTTTCTATCCAGATTGCTCTCATGAATTAAGTTATTGTAGAGATTATCACTGGGTAATTTTCCCATCTTAGCCTTTGCCTTAACGAGCACATCTTTCATAATAACCTCACTTTCATGATACTTTTATATTTTATCATGAATCTAATAATAATAAAACGATAAAGAATATTCTATATGAAATATTGATAATTAGACATTTATAGAAAACTTTTTCATAAAAAAACTGATGTTAAATAAAACACCAGTTTGAATTTGATTATTATTTAATTTTCTATTCCACTAAATCTCCAGAAATAGTAAAGGAAGTGTTATCAGTGATTTTCACCTTTACAAATTGACCTATAAGCGATTTGTCCGCCTTCACATGAACTAATTTAAAGCTATCTGTTCTTCCTGTTAATACTTGTGGATTATTCTTGCTAACTGATTCTAACAAGACTTCTACAGTTTTACCTATATACTCCTTATTTTTTTCATTAAATATTGGATATATAGTATCAAGTAACCTATCAAACCTATCTTGTACAATTGTTTCATCTATTGGTTCTAATTTGGCAGCCCTTGTTTTTGGTCTAGGAGAATATTTAAAAGTATAGGCTTGGTCAAAGCCAACCTCCCTACAAACCTTCAAGGTTTCTTGGAAATCTTCTTCTGTCTCTGTAGGATAGCCAACTATTATATCAGTAGATAGGGCTAATTCAGGGATCTCTCTTTTAAGTTTTTTTGCTCTTTCTATATACTTTTCTTGATCATACTTTCTATTCATGTCTTTGAGAACCTTGCTAGAGCCTGATTGAAGAGGTAGGTGGAAGAACTTACATATATTATCGTTATTCTTCATTACTTCTATTAGTTCATCTGATAGGTCTTTAGGGTGGGATGTAGTAAACCTAAGTCTTTTTAGGCCAGGTATTTGACTTATTTTTTCTAGCAATTGTGGGAAGGTCATATTAAAATCAGCCTTATTCCCATATGAGTTTACATTTTGACCAAGCAAGGTAATTTCTTTAAAACCATCTTTAACCAAATTTTCGCATTCTGCAAGGATAGCAGAAGGTCTTCTTGATTCTTCTCTTCCTCTTGATTGAGGAACAATACAATATGAACAGAAATTATCACAGCCTCTCATAATATTTACATAGGCTTGGAAGTCATTCTTGTTATTATATTTTACAAAATCATCCTTAACATCATCACTAGAAATATCTACAACTCTTTCTCCACTTTCTAAGTACTTGTATATTAAGTCTGGTAGGGAATTTATATTTTTAGTTCCAAAGATCAAATCAACTTCATCGTGGTTATTAACTATCACTTCTCTGGCTGTTGATGTTTGCATCATACATCCTGACACACTTATAATCTTATCTGGATTTTCCTTTTTTAGCCTTTTTAAAGAAGACACTTGACCATAAAGTTTTAGCTCTGCATTTTCCCTAACAAGACAAGTATTAAAGAGAATAAAGTCTGCTTGATCCCTATCATCTGTCTTTTCATAACCTAAATCTTCTAGAATATATGAGATTCTTTCAGAATCATGCTCATTCATCTGACAGCCAAAGGTTGTAATATTATATTTTTTCCCTTTAAAGTAGTCTTTATATTTATCTTTGATTGTTTGCATATTTCTCCTATCATAAAAAAAGAGATGAATCATAAAATCCATCCCCTTTGTCTATTTAAATTATTCTTCTTCAGAATCTAATAGGCCCTTATCTGATAATGCTTGTTCTAGTAAGTTACCTAGGTTATTGTTTAAATCATCATCACCAAAGTTTGTGTTAGATTCTCTCTCAACTTTTCTTCTTGGTCTATCTTGGTTTCTTTGAGCCCTTCTTGGTCTTCTCTCAGTTCTTTCTGGAGCTTCCTTTAAAGCCTTAATGCTAAGACCAACTTTTTCTTCTTCCTTATCGATGCTTATGATCTTAACTTCAATCTCATCACCAACGTTTAGCTCATCTGATGGTTTTTCAACGTGTTCCCAAGAAATTTCAGATACGTGAACTAGACCTTCCACTCCATCAGCTACTTCTACGAAAGCACCGAAGTCTAGTAAGTTTACAACCTTACCACTTACTACATCGCCAACTTCATGTTCATTAGCAAAAGCTTCGAATGGCTTTTCTAAAAGTTGTTTACGTCCAAGAGAAATTCTATTCTTTTCTTTATTAAGTTTTAGAATCTTAACTTCTATTTCATCACCAACATTTAAAACATCTGATGGGTGATCTACTCTTGACCATGCTATATCAGAAACATGTAGAAGTCCATCAAGACCATTAACTTCCACAAAAGCACCGAAGTCTGTTAGTCTAGCAACCTTACCTTCTACAACTGCTCCTTCTTCAAGTTCATCCCATAGGGCATCAAGCTCTTCTTCTACAACTTCTTTTCTTGATAAAACAAGTCTATTTTTTCTTTCATCAATGCTTATGATTCTAAGATCCCATTGTTCACCGACAAATTTCTTAAAGTTCTTTACGAAATATGTTGCGATTTGGCTAGCTGGAATAAAACCATTTACCCCATTAACATCAACTGTAAGTCCGCCCTTGTTAAATCCAGTAACTTCACCATGTACAAGTTCATCATTGTCAGCCTTATCAGCTAATTCTTGCCAAACTTTCATTCCTTCAACTCTTCTAGTTGAAAGAGCTACATTACCTTCTCCATCATCAAGCTTAATTACATATACGTCAATTTCATCGCCTACATTAAAGCTGTTTTTTGGATTTTCTCTTTCTTCTTCTGTCATTTCGTCTAGTTTGATAATTCCATCAGCACGGAATTGAATGTCAACAAAGACCTCATCATCTTTTACATCAATTACTGTACCTTTTACGATTTCTTTTGGGTAAACCTTCTTTAAACTATCCTCTAGACTGTTCATAAATTCTTCTTTTGTGAATTCATCCATACTACTTACTACCTCCTCGATAATCTCATCAGGTGTAGAGGCACCTGCGATTATACCTACTTTTTTAAATTTAGAGAGCTTTTGCAAAGGTAGATCTTTAACAGTTTCAATCCTAAAAACATTATTACAATACTTCTTTGCTACTTGATATAGCTTATTCGTATTAGAACTATTAAAACCACCAGCTACAATCATGCAATCAACTTCCTTGCTTAAGGATTTGGCTGCCTGTTGCCTATTTTCAGTTGCCTTACATATTGTGTTTTCTATTACTACACTTTCATTATTTTCTTTTAACTTGTTAGCAATATCATAAAAATAATCAAACCTATTTGTAGTTTGGCTTACTACAAAAAGCTTGACATAATCTTTTACATTTTTTGCTTCAGTCTCATCTGAAACTATTATACCATTATTTAAAAAAGAGTCCATAGCAATAATCTCTGGATGTTGTTTATCTCCAACGATTACAACTTGATAGCCTTCTTTTTCTTTTTGCATAATTTTTTCATAAATTTTCATCAATACTGGGCATGTTGCATCTATTATTTGATTTCCCCTTGCCCTTAGCTCCTCTTTAAAATCAGCACTTTCTCCATGTGCTCTAATAAGAATGGTTTGGTTTTCTAATTTTCTAGCCTCATCCTTACCTATTACCTTAAGCCCATCTTCCTCTAATTTATTGACTAATTGTGGATTATGTATCAAAGGCCCAATACAATAGGCTCTCTTGCCATCGTCTATAGCAGACTTTGCAAGTTTTACACTCCTCCTAACTCCTCCACAAAATCCAGATGTCTCAGCAATTATTATTTCCATTTATTCTCACTTTCTATGACTGTATGGTTTTCATATATTCTCTCATATACTTTATCAGTCATTTTCTTCATGGCATCTTTATTTTTCATCGATAAATAATCATCAACCTTGATGATTTCATTTATATAAATGTAAGTCTGTTTAAACGGTCTATAAGTAGATATGATTTCTACTGGCAGTATATCTGCCTTACCCTTTATAGCAAGATAGGCCAAGCCATCTTTGACCTTTTCCCTATTTGCTTCTTTAACTCTTGTACCCTCAGGAAAAACTCCTAATACCTTATCTTCTTTGATAAGTTTAAGGGAATGTCTAAGAGATTTCATATCAAAGGCAAACCTATCTACAGGAAAGGCCCCCAGACTTCTTAAAAACTTACTTACCAAAGGTTTATCAAACAACTCTTTTTTTGCCATAAAATTAATTTTTCTAGGCAAAACTATAGCCAATAAAACAGGGTCTAAAAAAGACTTGTGGTTAGCACATACGATGATCTTATCATTTTCTTTTAAATTTTCAAGACCGTCTACCTTAATCCTTAGGAGAGGCTTAAGGATAACTTTTGAAATTGTCATTAAAATATTATATAGCATGCTGGTCCATCTTCTTAAGTATCAAATCTATTGTTTCATCTATAGAAAGGTTAGAATTATCTATCAAAATAGCATCATCAGCCTTCTTTAAAGGTGATATTTCTCTTTTAGAATCATAGTCATCCCTTGCAATTATTGCTTCTTCAAGCTCATCAATATCAAAATCAGATTCATTTTGCTTATATCTCCTTAAGGCCCTGATCCTGCTTGAAGCTGTTATATAAAACTTATATTTTGCATTAGGAAATACGACAGTTCCAATATCTCTCCCATCTAAAATAAAGGAAGTATCCTTGGCTATAGCCCTTTGTAGGTCTACTAATTTTTCCCTTACATCTTTATTAGCAGATACCCAGGATACATTCTTAGTTATATCATCACTTCTTAAATATTTGCTAACATCTTCTCCATTTAAATAAATCTTTCCATTTTCTATACTTAGTGTAAGATCCTTAAGTTCTTCCTTTATTATTTCCCCATCCTCATGTCCTATACCAAGGTCTAAAAATCTTTTTGTAACTGCCCTATACATAAGACCAGTATTTAAATACTCTATATCTAACTTTTCAGCTAACATTTCTGAAAGAGTTGACTTACCTGAGCCTGATGGCCCATCCATGGCAATTATATATGTCATAATTTCTCCTTTATAGCAAGGCTTGCCCCATAAGCACTGGTAAAGGCAATTTGAAGGTTAAAACCTCCTGTCAAACCATCAAGATCTAATACTTCACCTATAAAATATAGGTTCTCTACTAACCTTGATTCCATGGTCTTTGGATTAACCTCATCAGTTGACACTCCACCACTAGTCACTATGGCCGCCCTAAATCCTGCATTCTTATCATATGTTAATTTGAAGTCCTTGATTAGTCTAAGAATTGATGACCTTTCCTTTTTACTAACTTGGTTAGCCTTTTTATCTTTAGAAATCAAGCACCTTTCTAATATTGAATATACTAGATTTTCATTCATAATTCCCTTAAGGACATTAGAAATAGATTTTTTAGGACTTTGATCAATTAAATTTATTAATATTTGATCAAGATCTTTTAAATCTTTTTTTGGAAAAAAATCAAGGCTTATCTTATCAATTCCCTCCCTAGCAAGCCTAGCTTGAAGTCTTAAACTAATAGGTCCGGTTATAAATTTTCTAGTAAGGAGGATATCTCCTATCTCACTAATTTTACCACCTGAAAAAAATCCTGTTAGCCCCACCTCTTTTAAACTTAAGGCTTTGATATTAAGATTTTCCTTAAAGTAAATAGGCGCAAGGGATGGTCTAGGTTTTATGATAGTATGGTTGAAATTCTTGGCAAACTTATACCCATCTCCACTTGACCCAGTATTTTCATACGAAAGGCCTCCAGTTGCTATTATAAGTATATCAAAATATAATCTACCCTTATTAGTTATAAGGGTGAAGTTTTTATCTTTATTGATAGATTTTACTTTCGTCTTAGCAAGAAACTTCACACCTTTTTCTTCAATTAATCTTTCAAATAAAGAAATTACATCGGATGCTTTCATTGATTTAGGAAAAACCCTAAAATCATCTTCTATAAGAGTCTCCAAACCATTTTTATTTAAGAAATCCATCATAGAGAAATTATCAAACTTAGAAAAAGAAGAATATAAAAATTCTTTGTTCCTTATAATATGATCAAGAAAATCATCATAAATCCTAGCATTAGTTATATTACACCTAGAATTTCCAGTTATTGATAGCTTTCTTCCTATTTTATCATTTTTATCTATTAGATATACCTGGTTATTTTTATTTTTTATATTGATAGAAGCAAAGATACCTGCAGGACCTGCTCCTATGATTGCTATTTTCTTCATAAATAAATTTTACCATCAAAAAAGAGATAGCCTACTATCCCCTTAAAGATTTCACAAATTTCATCTCTTCCTCGTTAAAATATCTCGTTTCATAAGCCTTCATATCTTGAAGACTAATTGGTCCTATGGAAATTCTCTTAAGAGATTTTACTCTTACAGAAAAGTAGGCAAACATCCTCCTAATCTGCCTGTTATACCCTTGGTGGATAACTACCCTATAAGTATTAGTTTCATAATCTATAAGTTTGATCTTAGCCTTTGATGTAAATTCTCCCTTGCCTAGGTCAATTCCTGTAGAAAATACTCTTTGTTCACCTTTGCTAAGCTTTTTATCAACCCTAACTATATATACCTTATCAAGCTTATTGCTTGGATGGGTAAGCTTGTTGGTAAAATCACCATCATTAGTTATAATCAAAAGACCATGACTATCCTTATCAAGCCTTCCTGCAGCAAAAAATCTTTTATCTAAGTCCACTAGGTCATTTAAGTCATTAGTATTATGGGGGTCATAGTTGCTTGTTATAAAGCCTACTGGCTTATAGACTTTCATATAGAATTTCTCTTCAATTGATAAGATTTTTCCATCAACTTCTACAAGGTCTCCTTGACTGATATTTAACCCTGGCTCTTTTACCAATTTTCCATTGACTTTAACTCTTGATTCCTTGATTAATCCATCAGCCTTCCTTCTTGAAGAATAGCCGCTCTTAGCTATATACTTATTTATCCTCATCTAAATCCTCCTTACTAAATTCAACTTTTGGAAGGTCATCTAAGGAAGAAATATTAAAATAAATTAGAAAATCCTTGGTAGTTGCATAAATTATGGGCTTACCTATCTTATCCAACCTTCCTTTTTCTTCAATAAGACCTTTACTCAAAAGAGTATCTATTGAGGATTGCGAATTGACTCCCCTGATTTTATCAACCTCTGCCCTAGTAATGGGCTGCTTGTAAGCAATAATAGATAAGGTTTCAAGGGTTGATGAACTTAGTTTCTTTTCAGTTTTTTTGACAACTTTTTCAAAATACTTATTGTGGTAATCCCTAGTTGTAAACTTATAAGCTCCACCATAATCTCTAATTATTAGACCTGATTTTCTCTTCGTCCTTTCTTCTATCATTTCTTTAAGGCAAATACTTATATCAGATTTTTTATAATCATAAATTATCTTTGATAGGTCATCTAAATCTAGAGGATCAGCCCAAATATATAAAATTTCTTCAATTAATCCTTTTAAATAAACTTTGTCCATATTACCTCTTTGTTAGATAAAAAGAATTGTTCTGGCCTTCTTTTAGGTAGATCTCCCTAAGTCTTACTAATTCAAGTAAGGCTAGGAAAGTTGCTATGCACTCACTCTTGTTTTTAATCTTTTGACTAATATTTTCTAACTTTAAAGATTTTGTGAAATTTAATGTCTTCCTAATTTTTTCTATATATAAGTTAACATCCTCCAGCCTTTGAGGATTCAAAATTTTTAGGTCTTCTTTTTTTTCTAAATCCTTCATTAGCCTTTGAAAATAATCTTTAAGAATATTGATGTCTTTTTTTATCACAATTTGATCTACTGTTTCAAACTGACTAAGGTCTTCCTGGTACTTAGAATAAATTCTCCTTGCAGACTCTTCCATCTCTTTAAAGTCATCTTCTACGGATTTTATTTTTTTATAGGTGATAAGGTAGGATAAAAATTCTTCTTCCAAGTCATCATTTTCTTCTTTAGGCTTAAGCTTATTAGCCTTTATAGTAAGTAAAATAGAAGCAATATAGATAAATTCTGAAAGATTATTTAGATTCTCAAGCTTATAAATTTCATCTATGTAAGAATTTGTTATATCTTCAAGAGCTATTTCATAAATATCTATCTTGTTTTTTTCTATTAGATCTAAAAGTAAATCAAAAGGCCCCGTAAAGGCCTCAAGTTCAATATTAAGCTTATCATTCATTTTCTAATTTAATTGCATATAAAATCGCTATGATGGTTTTAGCATCAGTGATTTCTCCATTTTCAACCATATTATAAAGTTCATCAACCTTAAATGACTTAGCGCTTACATACTCATCCTCATCTTGGTCAAGTTTAGAATAACTTAAATCCTTGGCAATAAAAAAAGATAGCTTATCATTAGTAAACCCAGGAGATGCATGCATATCAAAAAGATAGGTAATATCCAAAGGCATATAGCCTATCTCTTCTTGTAACTCTCTTTTGGCAGCTTCTATTGGTAGCTCGTTAGGTTCAACAAGGCCTGCAGGAATTTCTATAGTCATCTTATCTATAGCCTTCCTGTATTGCCTGACCATCCAAAGCTTATCCTTGCCATCAAAAGCTATAACACCCACACCTTTTTGATGGTCTACAATCTCTCTTTTAGAATATTTTTTATTTTCAAGTTCTACAGTATCAACCTTTAATTTTAAGATCTTACCATCATAAATAGTTTCTGATTTTATAGATTTCTCATAATATTTTTCATCAGTCATTTCTTAAATCCTCCGCCATTTCAAGCATTTCTTCTGCCGATCTTCTTGTAGTCTCAGTTATATCTACACCACCTATTAGCCTAGCTATTTCATAAATACGGTTTTTACCCTCAATTTGTTGAGTCCTACTTATGGTAAAATTGTCTACATCTTCTTTGCTAATTAAAATATGATTATTAGCAAGAGAAGCAATTTGAGCTAAGTGACTTATAGCAATAATTTGTCTTTTCTTAGAAAGCTTTAGGATTCTCTCACCCACTACTTGGGCAGTTCTTCCGCTTATACCTGTATCAATTTCATCAAAAATTAGACTAGCTACTTTATCTGAATCTGAAAAAACTTCCTTAAAAGCAAGCATTATCCTAGAAATCTCTCCACCTGAGGCAGTTTTAGATAGGGATTTTAGACTTTCTCCCCTATTAGTCGCTATCAAGAAATCTATATCATCAAATCCATTTGCCCCTATTGAAGGATTTTCATCAAATTTTATCTTGAATTTTCCATTTTTGATATTTAATTTTCTTATAGCTTCATTGATTTCTTCTTGAAGAATATAAGCTTTTTTCTTTCTGATGTCTGAAAGTTTACGGCTAAGTTTATCCATTTTTTTATTAATTTCTTCAAGATCTTTATCAATATTTGCCCTTAAGCTTCCTATGGCATCTAAGTCCTTTATTCTTTCATTAATTTTTTCATAATATTCTTTTATATCAACTAGACTAGATCCGTATTTCCTTTTTAGGGAGAATATGGCTTGGTTTATCATCTCTAGTTCATATAATCTTTCAGGGTCTTGGTCTAAAGACATCTGATAAGAATCAAGGTCTTGGTAAAGGTCATTAACCTGGTCACCTATACTAATTAGGCTTTCATAGATATTTTCTATTGGTTTATCCATCGACCTATATGAATTAATGTCTGAAATCGCTTCATTTAATAATGATGTTACTGAAGCTTGACCGAATTCACTTGAATCCAAAAGCTCTTTTATTTTCTCAGTTGAATTAATGATAGATGTTAAAGAATTTAATTTTTGATACTCCCTATCTATCGCCTCTTCATCTATATTGAAAATGTCAACCTCTTCTATCTCTGCTATCTGATAGTTAATAAGGTCTCTTTCTCTTCTTACCTCTTCATCTGATAAGTTTATACTTTCATACTTCCTAACTAAGTCTTGTTTTTTCTTATGAAGTTCATTTAGAGAAGTTAAAAGGTCTTTGCTCTCCCTATCCTTGGTAAATTCATCTATCAATCTTAGGTAATTACTAGGATTCATAAATGAATTGCTATCTCCCTGCCTATAAATATCAATTAGATTCAAGGAGATTTCTCTAAGACTAGAAAGGGTTACAATTCTTCCGTTTACTCTTATAGATGATGATTTTTTTCCAAAGCTTCTAGTAATTATTAATTTATTATTATCATCAAATGCTATACCATAATCTTCTAGAATATCTCTAGTCTCACCATCAAGGTCAAAGACAGCCTCTATTATAGTTTTATCAGCGAACCTACCGATCGTATCCCTATCAGCCCTTTGACCTAAAGCTAGATTTATGGCCTCAAAGATAATAGACTTACCAGAACCTGTCTCACCAGTAAGCACATTAAAACCATCTTCAAAAAATATATGGTCTCGCTTAATAATTACAAAGTTATCAATAAATAACTCTAATAACATTACTTAATTAAACTCCTAAGGTCTTCAACTAGGGCTTCTATATTCTCAACTTTATTTGGAGTTATAAATATAGTATCAATACCTGTAACAATTCCTCCGACATTATCTAGCTTAGCATTGGTTATATAAGCACCACATACTGTCGCACAATAAGATATAGTCTTTATTACTATAAGGTGAGATGATTGCTCAATGGATAGGACAGACTCCTTAAAAATTTTCTCCATTCTTTCTGTCAATGAATCATAGGCAGTATCAACTACTGTATACTTATACTCGTAATCATCAGTTTGGACTTTAGAAATCCTAAGCTCTTTGATATCTCTTGATATAGTAGCTTGGGTAGCATCCACCCCGTGGTCTTTGAGGATCTCAGAAAGTTGACTTTGGGTCTTTACATCGTTATTTTGTATTATATCTAAAATTAATCTTTGTCTGGTATATTTTTTCATAACCACCTCTAATATTTTCTTTTCGTTAGGTACTGGATTAAAAATATGTAAAAATCATTATTTTCAATACCCTTAATTTCATTAAAGCATTTTTTATTTATATCATCAAGCAACAATCTAGCTTCATCTTTATCCATAAGCCTTAAAATATTAATCTCATCCTTGTAATCTTCTTCTAGTAGATCATCTTGGATTTGAAAGCCAAGACCAAGGTAGTAGGCGAATTTTTCTAAACTTTTGATCTTTACTTCTGATATTCCAGAAACTAATCCCCCACTTACAAGAGCTGCCTTAAAAAAATCAGCTGTTTTTTTATCATAAACTTTAAGCAAGAAATCTAAGTCATATGAATCTCTTCTTCTTAAATCAAGAACTTGACCATAAATAACTCCATCCTTACCAAGTTTATCAAAAAGATAAGATGAGGCTTTAATATAAAGAGGATTCTTTAAAGCAAGTTTAAATAAAATCCTAGCAGCCTCATTAAGTAGACCATCTCCAGCTAAAATTCCAATATCTTCACCAAAATGCCTATGGACACTCTCCCTGCCGCGCCTAAAATCATCATTATCCATACTTGGTAAATCATCGTGCACAAGGGTATAGGCTTGAATCATCTCAATAGCAAGGGCGTAAAGAATATCTTCCTTAGTAATATCTTTTGAAAAAATCCTTCTAGTTTCAAGATATAAACTAGCTCTGATCATTTTGCCACCAGCTAAGGCATATTTCATAGATTCATCAAGTATATTTTCTTTTTGAAAATATTGATCAATATAATCATTTAATAATTTTCTATTTTCTCTTAATCTGTTAATATAAATATCGTTATTCATCTTTACTAATTATTTCTACTTTCGCCTTATAATCTTTCAATTGTTGGTCTATTTGCTTATATATGCTCCTAGCTTTTTCATAGATTTGGATACTCTTGTCAAGATTATCTTCGTTTTTTTCAAGTTCTTCTAAAAGCTCTTCTAAGATCTTAAAGTTTTCATTTATCGATTTATTCATCTATAACCCTTACCCTCACTCTTCCATCACTAAAATCGATTTCAAGCTCATCCCCTGTTTTTATACTAAAAGATGAAAATACTTTAGACCCATCTAGTTTTCTTATACCTATGGTCTTTTTCCTTAGGTCTATCAAATCTTTCTCATTCTTAAGTCTTACACCAAACATTTTGGCCCTATTATTACTTACATCTAAAGACTTTGATACTCTAAGTTCAATCTTATCCATTAGATTAGCTAAGTCCCTAAGAGATAGGTCAAGTTTGGTAGATGGGGATAAATTACCTAAACTTTTACCTAAATAAAAGCTTTTTAAGGTTAAATCTTCTAGCCTTGTTTTAATCAAACCACCCATCCTATCTAGACAATCTCTGGCCCTTTTTTCTAAATCAAGATAATCTTTAATTATAAAAGATCCTGCCTCTGTTGGAGTCTGTAGGCTAAGGTCGCTAACCAGGTCAAGGAGGGTCTGGTCAATCTTATGGCCAATTGCTGATATGATCGGAGTTTTTGCTAAAAACACTGCCTTGATCAAATCTTCTTGATTAAAACTTGATAAATCTTCATTTGACCCTCCACCCCTTGTTATAACTATTAGGTCTAAGTCTAAGCCATCTAAATACTCTATAGCTCTAACAACTTGACCTGATGACTTTTCTCCTTGGACCTTTACAGGATAGAAGTAAATATGTATGTCACTGGGCTTTTGGTTTATTACAGATAGAAAATCCACTAGGGCTGCCCCATCTTTTGATGTTATAAGTCCTAATTTTTTCGGTAATTTTACTATATCCTTCTTATTTTCCTTAGAAAAATAACCTAGTTTCCTAAATTTTTCCTTCATCTGTAGAAATTCATCATAGGCCTTAGATAGGCCCATGTCTTTTATCTCTTTTCCTGCAATAAGAAGTCTAGAAGAATAATTATTATAAAGTAAGTTTCCCTTTAAAAGTACTTGTTTGCCATCAAGAAAATCTATATTTATACCTTTATCTTCGTAATAATAAACTACACAATCTATTAAGTCCTTATCCTCTTTTAAGGAGAAGTAAAGATGCGAATTGTTTATCCTAATATTAGCTAATTGCCCACTTATATAGATATTTTGAAAGATAGGATCATGCTTTATATTTGACTTGAAATATTCATTAAATTGTTTGACACTTAGTGGTTTTCTCATTTCTCATCTTTTCTTATAATTGATCCTAAGATAGAGTTGACTAGCTTATAATCTTCTTCATTTGAATATTTTTTGGAAAGATTAACAGCTTCATTTATTGAGACTGATACAGGTATATCCATAAAATATATTTCATTAATAGACAAATAAAGAATCGCTCTTAAAACCTTAGCAAGGTTCTTATGGCCCTTAAGTAAATTCTCCTCTAACTTAGAGTCTATCTTATCCTTATTTCCCAAATATGATTCTAAAGATTTTTTTATAAAAGTCTCATCTTTAATAGAAAGATTTTCTAAGCTTTCATCCAAATTTTCAATTTCGCTTATTGAGTCTTGATAAATCAGTTTAAAGACCCATTCTCTTTGTTCTGCTCTTCTCATAATATATGAAGATTTTCTACAGTAACGTCAACCCTATCTACAGGAAGACCTGTCATATTCTCAACTACATTTTTTACATTTTTTTGTATGTCTTTTACAGTCTTCATCACATTGACATTCTCATTTAAGTTAACGGTTAGTTTAAAATGTAATTTTTCACCAACTTTTTTCACCTTACTTCTAGGATTTTTTTTATTAAAATTATAGGAATCCTCTTGGTTAAAGACTCCATTTATATCGGTGCTTGCTCCTATGGCAATTTGATCTAGAATTTCATCTGCAATTTTTACTGATCCATTTACAAAACTATTTGCCATTATAAACTCCTTAAACTCTTGATAGATAATCTCCGGTTCTTGTATCTATCTTTATTACATCACCCTCGTTTACAAATACTGGTACTTGTATAACAGCTCCTGTTTCAACTTTTGCAGGCTTTGTTACATTTGTAGCTGTATCTCCCTTGATTGCAGGTTCAGTTTCCTCTACTTTTAACTCCACAAAATTTGGTGCTTCGATTTGGAATGGCTTACCTTCATAGAATTTGATTTGAACTGGATCATTCTCTTTTACATAGATTATTGCATCTTTAACATTTTCATATTCTATACCTATTTGTTCAAATGTTTCTGGATCCATGAAATAGTATAAAAGTCCATCATTGTATAAATATGACATCTCTTTATTAGAAATCACAGCTTGTTCAAATTTTTCATTTGGGTTAAATGTAACATCCTTAGCACCGCCATTCATAACTGACCTTATCTTTGCACGTACAAAGGCAGCTCCCTTACCTGGCTTAACATGTTGAAAATCTACCACTTGATAAACGTCATTATCGTATACAAAAGTTACACCTTTTCTTAAATCATTTGCTGAAATCATAATTCCTCCTGTTATTAGTTCTTAAATTATTATACCATATTCAAGCATTTTTTGAAAATTATTAATTTATAATTTATTAGTGTCTTTAGCCATCTTTGCCTTAACTTATGGTGATTATTTGACTTAAAGACTTACAAAAATACTAAATTTATTGTATAATTTAAGAGGTGATAATATGAAAAAATTAGCAGTAATATCAGAATTTAATCCCTTTCACAAAGGACATGGCTACCTTATAAGAAAAGCTAGGCAACTTGTAAATCCTTCCTTAACCCTTGCATTTATGAGTGGAGATTTCGTCCAACGAGGAGAACCTGCCATAATCGATAAGTTTAAGAGGGCCCAATCTGCCATAAATAATGGCTTTGACCTAGTGGCAGAGATGCCAGACTTTATTTCTCTACAAAGTGCAGAATTTTTTGCTAGAAAATCAATAGAGATTTTAAGTAAAATTCCTATTGACTACCTGGCTTTTGGAATTGAAAATATAAATGAAGATGACTTTATCTTTTATGCCCAAAACCTTTTAGCTAAGGAAGAAATCCTGGAAGACAAAACTTCATTCTACTTAAGCAAGAATTTATCCTTTACCACTGCAAGATATAAGGCTGTAGAAGAAATAATCCACAACAAGGCTTTTATTTCGTCAAATAATATCTTAGGTTTTGAATACATTAGGTCTATAAATAAGATAAATCCCAATATAATCTACCTTCCCATTAAAAGAATAGGGTCTAATAATAAAGATTTATCTATTGAAGATAAAGATTTTGCAAGTTCTTCTGCTATTAGGAATAATATATCTGAAAATATAGCAAATCTAATGCCTCAAGACTCTTATGGATATATTAGAAACCTTAATCCACAAGTAGTGGAAGATTCATCAAATATTTTATTTGAAATATTTAAATATAAGTTATTAATAGAAAGATATCCTATGGAAGAAATCCTGGCTTTTGAACAAGGTCATGATAATTTTTTTAGAAAAATCCTCAAAGAACCCAAGGATTATCAAACTTTTTTAAAAGATTGTGAAAGTCTTAGGTCAAGTAGGGCAAGAATTAAAAGGCTTATAATAAACTACCTTCTAGAGAATAAAATTAATTTGAACAATACAGAAATTAACTTTTTAAAAATCTTAGCCTTCAATAAAGAAAAGTCTAGTATGTTAGGAGATGTGGCTAAAAACATGGACATAATCTTAAGAAAATCAGAAAGTAATAAGCTGGATAAAGACAATCAAGAGATTTATAAAAATATGGTAAAGGCATCAGACCTATACTCTTTGATAAGAAGAGATTATCTGGCAAAAGATTATAATCATAATTTTAAAAAAGGCTAGTAGATTTAACCACTAGCCTTATTTTTAATTATTTTCAAGTAAATCTCTTCTATTTTTTTCTAATTGCTGACTAAGTTGACTGAAGTTTTCAACAGATCCTTTAAATATCCTATCTATATAGGCATAGGATTTTTGTTTAATATTTTCTGCTTGGATGTTTGCCTCTTTTACAATCTTATCAGCCTCTATCCTAGCCTCCCTTGTAACTTCACTTTCAGAAACTAATTGTCTAAATTTATTTCTAGCTTGATCTTTGATATTGTTAATCTCGTGTTCAGCTTCTTTTATTCTTGATTCAGCCTCACTATTAGCCTCACTAATAATCCTATCTTTTTCATCTATTACCCATTGAGCTTGCTTGATCTCTTCAGGTAGAGCATCTTTCATATCCTTAAGCAAGTCATATATCTCATCTGGATCTACTGATACTTTTCTAGAAAAAGGAACAGATGATGACTCATCCATCACATCTTCCATCTCATTAATTAAACTAATCAACTTATTTTGCGCCATATACTATCCCCCTAATTATCAAACTTTTCTTCTATCCTTGATTTTACATCTTCACTAACAAATGAACTGACATCTCCATTAAATCTTGCAACCTCTCTTACACCACTTGAACTAATGTATGAAAACTTTGGATTGGATAGAAGAAATATGGTCTCAAGCCCATCATAAAGTTTTGAGTTAAACATCGCTATATTTTTCTCATATTCATAGTCAGTGACTTCTCTAAGACCCCTAGCTACAAGCTTTATGCCTTCCATCTTAGCAAAATTTACCAATAAACCATCAAAAGATTTGATTGTCACATTTTTCAATTCATCTTCTTCGATTTGTTTCTTAATAATATCTACCCTTTCATCTAGGGTAAATAGGTTATTTTTACTATCATTAATTAATACGCCTACGATTACCTCATCGAACATCCTAGATAACCTTTTGATTATATCAATATGGCCTAGGGTTAGAGGATCGAAGCTACCTGGATAAATTATCTTCATCTCTAATATAAAACTTTATTATTTTCCTTCCGTAAGATTTTTCTTTTATGGTCCTTAGACCCTTATAGTTAGAAAAATCAATATTTCTATCTGATTCAGTTATCATTATACTCTTATGGGCTAATAATTCATAATCGAGTATTAAATTAATAGCTTCTTGCAAATAATTTCCATCATAGGGAGGATCAAGAAAAATGTAGTCAAATACTAGACCATTCTTCTTATAAAAGGCCAGAGCTTTCCTAAAGTCTAACCTTAAGGTATGATGGTCCTCTGATTTGATTTTCTTTAAATTTTCCTTTAAAATCCTAAAAGTCTTAGGATTTCTCTCATTAAAATAAACACTCTTAGCTCCCCTTGATAAAAACTCGATTCCCATCTGTCCTGTACCTGAAAAAAGGTCTAGACTAATAAAGTTTTCTTTCAAAGGATAAAGCATATCGAAAATAGCCTCTTTTACCTTATTGTCTGTAGGCCTTGAATCCTTTGATTTTGGGGATAATAGGTTAAATCCCTTATACTTACCTGCTATAACTCTCATTAGTTTAAAATTATCCTTCTATCTTCACCAAAAAACTTGGTTATAAAACTCAAATCGCATGATCTAAAATCATTTTCTTTTAAATCATTATAAATCTTAAACGACTGGTCTATATCACTTTTGTCCATATTCAAAAATTCAATCTTTGATAAATTTTTCCCATGTTGGAGTAAAGAAATAATTTTGCCGCCACCTCTTAGGTCAAAATCTTTTTTGGCAATTTCAAAGCCACTTGATTCTTTTACTAAAATATTTAGTTTATTGCTTGGCTTTGTATCCTTGCTTATAAGATAACAAAAAGACTTATAAGGACCCCTGCCAACTCTTCCTCTAAGCTGATGAAGGGTAGATAGGCCAAAATTTGATGCATTATAGATAACCATCATATTTGCATTAGGAACGTCTATACCGACTTCTATTACTGTCGTAGATATTAGGATATCAATCTTTCCTATAGAGAAATCCTTTAAGATTCTTTCTTTATCGTAAGCTTTCATCTTACCATGGAGCATTGAAATCTTATTTTTATTAAATCTTTTCTCAAATTTTTTAAATAAGTTTAATAAAGAGTTTTTATCATCCCCATCTATATTATTTGTAACAACATAGACTTGCCTACGGTCTTTTATATTTTCTTCTATCTTATCAAATAAGATTTCTTGGTGGTCTTCACTTATTACTTGTGTTTCTATAGGCTTTCTTCCCCTTGGTAGTTCATCTATCATAGACATATCTAGGATGTTTGATATCTTAAGATACATAGTCCTTGGAATTGGGGTTGCGGTCATGGTTAGATAATTAACCGCCTTTCCCTTTAGGGCAAGCATCTGCCTTTGACTTACACCAAACCTGTGCTGCTCATCATTTACTACGAATTTTAGGTTCTTAAACTCCACATCCTCTTGAATAAGGGCATGGGTTCCAATCAAAACTTGAATTTTTCCTTCTAGCAAGTCTTTTTTTATGAGGTCTTTATCCTTACTTGACCCTGTAAGTAGACCTAGCCTTATACCAAATTCATTAAATAAACTTAAGTTTTTTTCAAAATGCTGGATGGCCAAGACCTCTGTGGGTACCATCATGGCAGACTGATAAGAATTTTGTGCAAATATAATCATCATTATCATGGCAATGATTGTTTTTCCACTACCTACATCTCCAATCAATAGCCTATTTGCAGTATATTCAGACTGGCAGTCACTAAGGATTTCATAGAGTGATCTAGCTTGGGATTTTGTTAAAGTAAAATCTAATTTATTTAAAATTTCAGATAACTTATACTTCAGCCTAATATTATTTTTCTGTCTAGTTTTATTTTTAATCACTTGTAAAAAAACCAAATCTTTTACAAGATCCATTATCTTGACACTAGACTTAGCCTTCATTAGTGAACCTATAGATCTTGGATTATGAATTTCAAAAAGATTATTATATCTAAAATCAAGGCCATATTTTTTGACCAAGTCCTCTGCTAAAAAATCTTCTTTCTTATCATAATACTTTAAACTCTCATTGATGTAGTTATGAAGCTGGTTGTTAGATAAACCAGATGTCAAAGGATAAATAGAGACAATAGACCCAATTTGATCATCTGTCATTTCTGAAAAAAGTGGATTTTTTGCCTCCACGTATCCTCCATTTCTTGATATTTTAGTAAAAAACTTATATTCTTTGCCTATTCTAAGTTTTCTGGGTGAATATCTGTCATAAAACCATATTAATCGTATCTTTTCAGAACTACCCTCTTCACTGGCATACAGGTAAGATATGGTCATCTTTCTTGTATTTTTTATATAAAGTTTACTTCTAATCTTCCATATAAAATAGTGGTCTTTATTATTGTTGATATCTTTGATTTTTCTAAGCTTAGACCTATCTTCATAGGCCCTTGGATAGTAATTATACAGGTCTGATACTGAATTTATCCCAAGTTTTCTCAAAAGATTTTTCTTTTTTGGACCTATACCCTTTACTACGTTAAGGTCCATTATTCAATAGTGATTGTGTAATAGTAGACTGGTTGTCCACCATATACCAATTCAATATCTATATCTTTAAATTTCTTAGATAATTTTTTAGCAAAATCCTTAGCCTTACGCTTATCAATTTCTTCTCCATAATAAATGGTAACTAATGAAGCATCTGAATCTTTAACAGCATTTTTGATTAGTTCTTCACTAGTTTTTTCTATGGAATCTTTGCTAGTAATAATCTTTCCATCTAAGATACCTAGGAACTCATCTTTTTTAATTTCTATATTATTAACACTAGTATCTCTTATAGATATAGAAACCTCTCCAATGTGCATTTGATCAATTACTTCAGCCATATTTTCTAAATTTTCTTCTGGATCAAGACTTTCATCAAATTCTAATAAGGCTGTAAAAACTTGAGGTATTGATTTTGTTTCAAGAACATAAACATTTTTATCTGAAACTTCTGCTGCCTGCTTGGAGCTCATTATTATATTTTTATTATTTGGGAAAATAATAATATTTTCAGCATTCAATTCTTCAATTGACTTATATATGTCTTCTGTAGAAGGATTCATTGTTTGCCCACCTTCTATAATCTTATCTATATTCATAGATTCCATTATAGAATTATAACCTTCTCCCCTAGATACAGCGATAAACCCATACTTCTTGCTAGGCTTTTTATCATCTTCTTCTATAATTGTCAAATCAGGGCTAAGATTTTCTAGATTTATCCTTAATATAACTCCTTGCATTAAAATCATTTGAACAATATTTTGAGGTGCATCTGTTAAAAAGCTTGCTTTGAGGATCTCATTCTCACAAGTAGACTTAAAGTTTCTAGTAATTCTCCTTAGGTTTTCATCAAGTTTTTCTAGGTCACTTGTTTTGCCTGCAAGGTCAAAGTCTAATTGATAAGTAAAATTCTCATCATCTTTTACTTCACTAGATAAGTCAATGTCTCTTTTAATATCAGAATTTAGAGCGTTTAACCCTCCTCTTAATAAAAATATTAGTCCTTGACCACCTGAATCTACAACTCCAGCCTCTTTAAGAACTGGCAATTGGTTAGGAGTATTATCTAGGGCTATTTGACCTGCTGTAAGAATTTCTATTAGATATTTATCAATATCTAGATTCTCATCGTATGCTTCTTCAGCTTTTTGAGCCATCTTATTTGCAACAGTAAGGATAGTACCCTCTGTTGGTTGCATAACTGCCTTATATGCAGTTTTAGCAGCTAAATTAAAGATTTCTTTTATATCATCATTACCAATCTCATATTTTCCTTTTAAGGCTTTTGACATTCCTCTAACAAGCTGAGATAGGATAACTCCAGAGTTTCCCCTAGCTCCCATCAACGTTCCTTGGCTTAGGGCCTTGGCAATTTTATCAACAGATGATAAGTCTGAACTATTTACCTTATCAAGACCAGATTTAATTGTCATATTCATATTAGTTCCAGTATCTCCATCAGGAACAGGGAACACATTTAACTCATTAACAAGGTCTTTATTTTCATTTAAATATTCATAAGCTCCAATTATCATCTGTTGAAGCTTACTTGCATCAATACTCTTCATTTATTCTCCTACTTAATAATTCCTTGAACATAAATATCCACATTGGATACTGATACCTTCAAAGATTTTTCAACATTATACTTCACATTTTCTATAATATTTTGTGCGACTACAGGAATCCTAACTCCATATTTTAAAAACAAGGATATAGAAATATTTATAGTTCCATTATCCAGTCTAACTACGTTGACTCCCTTTTGCATATTATTTATTTTCAATAGCTTATATATTCCATCTTTTGCTGATATAGAAGCAAGACCTACTACACCATAAGATTTCATTACACTAGCTACAGCAATATTGGTAATTATTGAATCATCAATCGTTACTTTTCCTAAGTTATTTACATATTTAATAGTCATAATACCTCCAGTATTATAAGTAAATCTATATATCATTTTATGGTAATTATACCATAAATTAGCCATTTTTATAAGATATTTTTCCTTATACATAAAAAAGGCCGCCAAATTGGCGGCCTATAAATTTATTCTTATTTTCCTGCTAATCTCTTATATGTTTGATATCTATCTTTTGCAGCTTTTTCTGCTTCTGCATATAGTTCATCAGCTGTTTCAGGGAAGGATCTCTTTAGTGATGAGTATCTTACTTCACCTTGAATAAATTCTTGGAATGATTCTTTTGGTTCCTTAGAATCTAATTGGAATGGATTCTTGCCTTCATCAGCAAGTCTTGGGTCAAATCTCCATAAGTGCCAGTAACCAGCATCAACTGCTTGTTTTTCTCTAAATTGTGATTTACCCATACCTATTCTGATTCCGTGGTTGATACATGGAGCATAAGCTATAACTAGAGATGGTCCGTTGTAACTTTCAGCTTCTTTTAGAGCCTTTAGAGTTTGATTTTGGTTAGCACCCATTGCAACTTGTGCACAGTATACATAACCATATGAAGTCATCATTAATCCAAGGTCTTTCTTTCTAACTTTCTTACCACTTGCAGCAAATTGTGCAACTGCTGATAATGGTGTAGCCTTAGATGATTGACCACCTGTATTTGAGTAAACTTCTGTATCAAATACTAAGATATTGATGTTTTCACCACTTGCTAGAACATGGTCAACTCCACCAAATCCTATATCATAGCTCCAACCGTCACCACCAAAGATCCAAACTGATTTTTTGATCATGTAATCTTTTAGTTGGTAAATATCTTTAAGAAGTTTTTCTCCTTCTTCACTATCAACTTTTTCATCTTCTAATTTTAGAATCTTAGCTGTTGCTTCTTTTGAAGAATTTACGTCTTCTTTTCCATCTATCCATGCCTTAAATGCATCATTTAATGGTGTATCAAGTCCTAGGTCGATGAAATTATTCATATATGTTTCTAGTAGGGCCATATTTGTATCAGCTGCAAGTTTCATACCATATCCGTATTCAGCAGCATCTTCAAATAGTGAGTTACCCCAAGCTGGACCTCTTCCATCAGCATTCTTTGTGTATGCCATTGCAGGTGAGCTTGCTCCCCAGATTGAAGAACATCCTGTAGCGTTTGCTACATACATTCTATCACCAAATAGTTGGGTTACTAATTTAGCATAAGGTGTTTCACCACAACCAGCACATGCGCCAGAGAATTCAAGAAGTGGTTGTTTAAATTGGCTACCCTTTAGAGTTGTTGGATCCATAACATCATCTTTATATCCAACTTCTTCATGAGCATAGGTCCAATTATCTTTTTGTTCTTCAACTTGATCTTCGAAAGGTTTCATTAGAAGAGCTTTTTCTGGAGCAGGACAAACGTCGGCACAGTTACCACAGCCTGTACAATCTAATGGAGATACTTGAATTCTAAATTCATATCCATCCATGCCCTTACCGATTGCTTTCCTTGTTTCAAATCCTTCAGGTGCATTAGCCTTTTCTTCTTCTGTTACAAGGAATGGTCTAATTACAGCGTGTGGACAAACAAATGAACATTGGTTACATTGGATACAATTATCAATTTGCCATTCAGGTACATTAAGAGCTATACCTCTCTTTTCATATTGAGTTGTACCTGATTCAAATGATCCATCTGTTTTATCAGCAAATGCTGATACAGGTATATCATCTTCTTTTTGCTCAATCATAGGTTTTACGATTTCTCTGATGAATTCTGGAAGTTCTCTTTCTTCTTTAGCTTCATCTTTTGCATCTTTCCAGCTTTCTGGAACTTCTACCTTATGGATTGATTCTACACCATGGTCTACAGCTTTGTAGTTCATGTTAACTATATCATCACCCTTATGACCATATGATTTAACTATAGAGTCTTTTAGGTATCCAATAGCTTCTTCTAGGTCGATTACTTCAGAAATCTTGAAGAATGCTGATTGCATGATCATATTTGTTCTTGAACCTAAACCAATATTTTGAGCGATATGTGATGCATCTATTGTATAGAAGTTTATATCATGTTCAGCTAAATAACGTCTCATGTGAGCTGGTAGTTTTTCTTCAAGCTCTTCATCAGACCATGAACAGTTTAGTAAGAATGAACCACCATCTTTTAGACCCTTTAATATATCATATTGGTTTACATAAGCAGGTTTTGATAAAGACATAAAGTCAGCTTCGTCAAGTAAGTATGTTGACTTGATTGGGTTTTTACCAAATCTTAAGTGAGAGATTGTAAGTCCACCAGATTTCTTTGAGTCATAGTCAAAGTAACCTTGTGCATACATATCTGTGTTATCACCAATAATCTTAATAGCTTGTTTGTTAGCACCAACTGTACCATCAGATCCGAATCCCCAGAATTTACATCTTGTTGTACCTTCTTGTCTAATCTTTAGGTCAGTTCTTTCTAATGATTTGTGTGTTAAATCATCATTGATTGCTACTGTAAAGTCATCTTTTGCATCATCTTTAGCAAGGTTTTCAAAGATTGCAGCAATGTCTGCTGGTACAGTGTCTTTTGAAGAAAGACCATATCTACCACCAATTATTACTGGTTTATCTTCTACATTGTAGTAAGCTGATTTAACATCTAGAAGTAAAGGTTCGCCAATTGATCCTTTTTCTTTTGTTCTATCTAAAACAGCAATTTTCTTAACTGTGCTTGGGATTGCTTTTAGAAGGTGGTCTTTTGAGAATGGTCTATAAAGATGAACTTCAACCATACCAACTTTTTTACCTTCTTTTAGAAGATAATCAATTGCCTCTTCAGCTGTTTGACAAACAGATCCCATAGCTACGATGATTTCTTCAGCATCATCTGCACCATAGTAGTTGAATAATTCGTAATTTGTACCAATTAGTTCATTGATTTGGTGCATATAGTCTTCTGTTATCCCAACTATATCTTCATAAGCATTGTTGCTTGCTTCTATTCTTTGGAAGTAGATATTCTTTTCAGCAGTACCAAACATCTTTGGTCTTTCTGGGTTAAGTGCAGATGTTTTAAATTCTCTAACTGCATCATAATCTACAAGTGGAGCTAGGTCTTTATAGTCCCATACAGAAATCTTTTGGATTTCATGGCTTGTCCTAAATCCATCGAAGAAGTTTACAAATGGAATTCTTCCCCTGATTGCTGCTAAGTGAGCAACAGGTGATAGGTCCATAACTTCTTGTACTGAGCCACTTGCTAGGAAAGCAAAACCTGTTTGTCTTGCAGCCATAACGTCTGAGTGGTCTCCATAAATTGAAAGTGCATGTGTAGCAACAGTTCTTGCTGCAACATGGAATACACCTGGTAATCTTTCTCCTGCTATCTTATACATGTTAGGCATCATTAATAATAAGCCTTGACTAGCAGTATATGTAGTAGTTAGTACTCCTGCTGTGAGCGCTCCGTGAACAGCTCCTGCAGCTCCTGCTTCTGATTGCATCTCTTTAACTTCAACTGGTCTACCGAAAATATTTTTTCTACCATTTGCAGCCCATACGTCTACTGCTTCTGGCATTGGTGATGAAGGTGTAATAGGATAGATTGTAGCAACATCTGTGAACGCATATGATACGTGTGCTGCTGCTGTGTTACCATCCATGGTCTTCATTGCTCTTTTAACTGTCATTTAAGACCTCCTATAAAATTTGTAACAAATATCGTCAACACTATCTTAAGTATAGGGTTTATTCTTAGAATTGTCAAGGGTAATTTCCTATTTTTATAAATAATTTTCGTATATTTTTATATTTCCTTGACAAAAATCCATATATTTTATTCCTCTGCTTAGATAAATTGACAAAATCATTACTTGATTTAACCTTAGTTAAAGCCTAGCAATTAGCTATTTTATGGTTTTTTATAAGATTCTTTACTAACTTGCTAGGCTTTTTTTTATATAAATTTATTATATAAGTTTATAATTTATCAATCTGGATTTTTTTAAATAATATTTTACAAGGTTTTCCCACTATTTTTAGATGTTTCTCTAAATATATTATCAGTCATTACTTTGGCAGCATTATATCCTAAATACTTTTCTCTTTGGTTCATTGCAGCAACCTCTACTATCAAAGCAAGATTTCTGCCAGCCCTTACTGGCACAACAATATGAGGAACTTTTACATCTAAAATCTCTATATAATGCTCATCAAGGCCTAATCTATCGTATTCAAAATCTTCCTTCCACTGCTCAAGCTCTATGACTAGATCAATGTCAGTATTTACCTTAACTGCCCCTGATCCATATAGCCTTCTAACATTTATAATTCCAAGACCTCTAATTTCCATATAGTGCCTTATGTTCTCAGGGGATGTTCCAGTAAGCTTATTACTAACTGCTACTATATCGACCATATCATCTGCTATAAGTCTATGGCCCCTATTTATAAGCTCTAAAGCTGTTTCACTCTTTCCTACTGATGACTTGCCCATGATCAAAACTCCCATACCATAAACATCCAAAAGCTCTCCATGGACATTGGTGCTTGGGGCTAATTGATATTCAATTTCATCTGACATATCAGATATTAATCTAGTTGATTTAAGTGGGGACCTTAAAAGTGTTACATCATAGTAGTCACATAAGTCAACCACATCTTGGTTGATAGGCTTATTATAGGAGAAGATTATTGCAGGCAATTTATAGGCTAAGATCCCTCTAAATCTCTCATATTGCATGCCTTGGTCTAAACTTGTTAGGTAGGTATATTCTACTGATCCAATGACTTGAATTCTTTCGTGAGGAAATTTCTCAAGATAACCTGTAAGCTGTAGGCCAGGTCTATTTATTTCTGCACTTACTAATTCAACATCTTCAAAGTCACTTGCCTTATGGATTATTTCAAGGTTTAAATTCTCAACCACCTTAGATAGCTTTACCTTCATAGAACACGATGTGCTCATTATTTCTTTATCTATATGATCACTATAATCTTTAATCTTATTTCCATCTGCCATAATTTATCCTTTCAGCCTGAAATACTTATAAATTTCTAGGGCTTGTTTTCTACCAACAAGATCCACTTGCATTAAATCATCTACGCTAGCCTTCTTAATATTTGATAATGTTTTAAAGTGCCTATATAAATTTTGTTTGGTTTTTTTGCCAACTCCCTTAATATTATCAAGTTCTGAAACCTTAAGACTTTCTTGCCTTAGTTTTCTATGGTAATTTATAGCAAACCTATGGGCTTCTTCTTGGATCTCATAAATTAACCTATAAACAGGATCTCTCTTATTGATAGGAAATTCCTTATCCTGATAAATTATTGACCTAGTTGTATGCTTATCATCCTTAACAAGTCCAGCAATCTCAATATCAAGTTTTACTTTATCCAATACTTCTTTGCCAATATTTATCTGACCCTTGCCCCCATCCATAAGTATAAGATCTGGTAGTCTTCCAAATCCTGTTTGGGTATTACCTTTTTTTACTTCTTCCTTGCCTCTTTTTAACCTTCTAGTCAATACTTCTTTATGAGAAGCATAGTCATTTGGACCCTTGACTGTTTTAATCTTAAATTTCCTATACTCTTTGGGCACAGGTATACCATCTTCAAAGACAACCATGGATCCTACAGATTGGACTCCTGATGTATTTGATATATCATAGGCTTCTATCCTATGGATCTTATCAAGGCCTAAGATTTTCATAAGCTGACTGAGGCCAGATGACTTATTTCTTTCTTTCTTCTCTACTCTTTTATCATACTTAGACCTCATATCTATGGCATTTCTCATAGCCATATCAACTAGGTCTTTTTTTCTGCCAAGTTTTGGTTCGTGTAAATATACTTTTTTGCCCTTAATACTTGCTAGAAAACTATTGATAGATTCAAGATCTGATGGTAGGTTTTGAACCAAGATTTCACTAGGAACATATATCATATCTAAATAAAATTGCTTGATAAAAGATGCCATTATATCCTTATCACTTTCAAGGTAGTCATTTTTTATATGAAAATGCTCCCTATCTACAATTTTACCAGACCTCATAAGAAAGACTTGGACAATTACTACATTGACTCCCTTACTAAAACCGATTATATCAAGGTCTCCATCTCTAGTATCAGTTACATTTTGCTTTTCAGAAATTATAGAAAGCGCCTTATAATAGTCCCTAAACTTACCAGCCATTTCAAAATTGAGCTTTTTACTCTCCTCATTCATTCTAGATAAAACCCACTTGGGAATTTTATCTGACTTATTATCCAAGAAATCTTTGATATCATAGACATGGTCCATGTAAGTTTTCTCATCTTCCTTTGATACACAAGGCGCCTTACATTTTTTAATAAAGTAATTTAAACAAGGTCTATCAAGACTAGCTCCCTTATCGAAATTTAAATTACAGGTCCTAAAAGGGTAGTATAGGTGAAAGAGGTCAATAGCATCATTTACAGCGTAGGCATCTGGAAAGGGTCCAAAATAATAGGACCCATCATCTACAATCCTTCTTACCTTTTGAATCCTAGGATATTTTTCTTTTTTTATCCTAATATATGGATATTGTTTATCATCTCTTAAAACTATATTATATTTTGGTCTATTTTTTTTGATTAAATTACTCTCAAGAACTAGGGCTTCTACTTCATTTTGTACAATTATATACTCAAAATGATCAATATGAGAGACCATGGCAAGGACCTTGGCCCCCTTATTTTTGTTGTTATCAAAGTATTGAGAAACTCTCTTTTTTAAAGAGATGGCCTTACCAACATAGATAATTTCATCCCTGGAATTTCTCATTATATAAACACCGGGTGAGTCTGGTAGGTCCTTAAGTTTTTCTTTAATCTCTAATTTTGTCAAATTTCTTTACAACTTCCTTTCAAGTATTCAAGATCGGCCCCCTCTAAATATGGAGCTAGTTTTTCATATGTTTTTTTATTATAGGCATTTAGCCAGTCTATTTCTTCCCTACTTAGCATTTCTATTTTTATAGGTCTGGTATCAATTGGAAGGTAGGTTAGAGATTCAAATTTATTAAATTTGCCAAACTCATTTTCGAAATCTCTTTTAACATAGGCTTCATTTTCAATCCTAATTCCGTGACTGCCTTCAATATAAAGACCTGGCTCTATGGATGTGGTCATATTTTCAACAAATTCATTATCATCTCTTTCAGAAATTCTTTGAGGTCCTTCATGGACTGTTAAAACAAAACCTACCCCATGTCCTGTACCATGGAAAAAGTCCTTTCCTTTTTGCCAAAGAGGATATTTTGCCAAGGCATCAAGTCTTTGACCGTTGGTCTTATCCTTAAATCTTGCAAGAAATAGAGTAATAAATGACTTTAATACAAGGGTATAATCAATCTTCTCATTTTCATTTACCTTACCTAGGGCTAGGGTTCTAGTTATATCAGTAGTTCCCATCTTATAGTGGGCCCCAGAATCTATTAGAATCATCCCCTCATCCCTTATAGTTTTAGATCCACTAGCAGAAGGAGCATAATGGACTATGGCCGCATTTTCCTTATAACCTGCAATAGTTTCAAAAGAATCTTCAATAAAATCTTCATCT
The DNA here is from genome assembly GCA_030532385.1 of Anaerococcus sp. Lineage (GTDB taxonomy): Bacteria > Bacillota > Clostridia > Tissierellales > Peptoniphilaceae > Anaerococcus. The sequence goes on from JAUNLG010000003.1 coordinate 57,600, forward strand.
TCTTTTCTAATATCATGAAGCTTCTTACTTGCTAAAAGCTCATTCAAAGATCCTGTTTTTGCACCAACTTCAAGCCATGAGAAAAATTTTACAAGGGCAAGCCCATCTTTTAAATAAGCTTTTTTAATATTTTCTATCTCCACATCAGACTTTACAGCCTTCATCCAAGTACTTATATTAATACCTTGAGAAATTTTTACATTAGAATTTATTGAATCATAAATTCTTACATTGGTTCTTTCAGGGTCAAGATAAATTCTATTTTTGCCAGGTATCTTTGATAAGAGTCTAAATATAGCCTCATAAGGGTGGATTTTGATCCCATTATTTTCTAGATATTCTCTAACACTTGCCTTAAGCTTATCCTCGTCTATACATAAATCTAAGGTATCTTTACCTATTAGTAGGTAGGAGAGTACTACAGGATTGTAATCTACATCTTTTCCCCTAATGTTTAAAAGATAGGAAATATCTTCTGGTGATCCTACAAAAGAATAATCAAAGGACTTTTGCTCCATTATATCCCTAACTTTTCCTATTTTTTCTTTTAAAGAATAACCTGCATACTCTTCATCCATTATCCATACAGGATCCTTTCCTAAGGCAGGTCTAGTTTTCCATATATCTGAAATATAATCAACATCTGTAATTAGAATCCTTGACCCAATATTATCACTTAATTGTTTATAAGCTTTCACAGAATAAGTATTACCATCAAAGGCGATTTTTCCAAATTCACTAATATTTTCATCTAAATATTCCAAAAGGCTTGGGTAACCTTCAACTCCCATCTTCATTAGCTTAAATTCGGACCTAGCAAGCTCCTTTGAAGCTTGGATAAAGTATCTGCTATCTGTCCATACCAAGGCTTCATTTAAAGTTACTAGAGCTGTTCCAGCTGACCCAGTAAAGCCTGATATAAATTCTCTTGTTTTATAATAGTCTGCAAGGTATTCTGATTGGTGAGGGTCTGATGTTGGAATTATATAAGCATCAATCTTTCTTTCTCTCATCAATTCTCTAAGTTGTCTAATTCTTTCATCTATACTCATTTAAATCTCCTTCAATAAAGTCTCTCTCTATCTATCATTATACTATATTATTTACTATCTCATTAATCTTAGCTTAGCTTAGGACTTAGCAATTGTTTTTTTATAAGTATAATAAAAATAAAGGAAGGTGTATATGAAAAAAGTAAGTGAAAGATTTTTAAAATATATAGCAATGGAAACAACAAGTGATCCTAAGCTTGCAGAAGAAAAAAAACCAACAAGCAAGGGTCAATTAGAACTAGGCAAAGTCTTAAAAAAAGAATTAGAAGACCTAGGTCTTAAGGCAAGTATAAATGATGAGGGATTCGTCTTTGCCACATTAAAAGCTAATACAGACAAAAACCTCCCAACCCTAGCCTTTATTTCTCATATGGATACTTCACCTGAAATGTATGGTAAAATCGAAAATCCACAAATAATTAAATATGAGGGTGGAGACATTAAGCTAAATGATCAAAGATCTATAAAAGTCGACCAATTTCCACAAGTAGAAAAGTTAAAGGGACTTAACCTAATTACTACTAGAGGGGAAAGTCTACTTGGGGCTGATGATAAGGCAGGAATCGCAGAGATTATGACAGCCTTAGAATATCTAATAGAAAATCCTGAAATTATCCATGGTGAAGTCAAGGTTGCCTTTACTCCTGATGAAGAGATTGGTACAGGCTGCGATACTTTCCCAGTAAAAGATTTTGGAGCTGATTTTGCTTATACTGTAGATGGAGGAGGACTTGGGGAATTAGAATATGAATCCTTTAATGCTGCAAGTGCTGATGTTTTAATTAAGGGTAAGTCTATCCATCCAGGCTCTGCAAAAAATACCATGATCAATTCCATGACCCTAGCTCGTAAATTCGATAGCCTTCTAGGGGATGTTAGAAGGCCTGAACATACTGAAGGATACGAAGGATTTTTCCATCTTTTGAGTATAAAGGGGGATATAGAAAATACCCATATGGAATATATCATAAGAGAACATGATAGGAAAAGGTTCGAAGATATGAAAGATGAGTTTAAGACTTATATTGACTTTTTCAACGAAAAATATGGCGAAGAACTTGTTACTGTAGAAATTAAAGACTCCTATTATAATATGGGAGAGATAATTAAAGAAAAGATGGAAATTGTTGATTATGCTAAAAAGGCTATGGAGAATTTAAATATTAAGCCACTAATTTCTCCAATCCGTGGTGGTACTGATGGGTCTAAATTATCCTTTATGGGCCTACCTACACCAAATATTTTCACTGGTGGTATGAACTTTCATGGAGTTTATGAATTAATACCAATTGAACATATGGAACTTGCTAGCAAAGTCATAGTCGAAATTATAAAAGAAGTCAGCAAAGATATTTAGTGAAAAATTTCTTAAAATCTGATATAATATTAATGTAAGTACGAAAAATGCTAGAAAAGGAGATTTATTATGGCAGATAAGAAAGTAACAAACGAAAACCAATACAGGGGAGATGCACAACTAGATAAGGAAGTTAGAAGCAAAGCTGACAATTCTGGTGGAGAATCCCTTGATAAAAAATTACATGCTGACCAAGAGAACTTAAGAAGCATCACTGATGAAGCTGATGAAAACTCAAATGTAGGTGTTGAATCTCGTAGAACAAGATCAGAATTTTCAGAAAACCCATCTGAAGACTAAAAGATAGCCCCAGGCTTAAGCTTGGGGCCGTTTTTTTATTTTTCAATTTTTCTTCTAACCATATCAAAGGGTTCTAATTGCAAATCTGTCTTGATATATATTTTCTCCTTAGGCTTATTAGCAACTTCTAGATCTTCACCCTTGGCATTTTTCATATTATCAATCTTTAACTTATAGAAATCCTTGGAATTTGAAAAGATCTCAACTTCATCTCCTAGGAAAAATCTATTTCTTTGTTCAATTTCTGCAATCTTACTTTCCTTATCATAGGATAGGACAAGGCCTATAAAGTCATAATTTCTAATATATGAAGATGACCCATAATTTTGAGAGGTTCCATCTGCCTTTTGGTAGAAAAAGGCTTTAGTAAAGTCCCTATGGCTTGCCTTCTTTATTTCATCTAAATACTTATCGGCAAGGTCTTTAGAGTAATTTCCTTCATAGTATGCATCTATAACTTGCCTATATGACCTTATTACTGTAGCGACATAAAAGGCAGTTTTCATTCTTCCCTCTATCTTAAAACTATCAATGCCTGCCTCAATAAGCTTATCAATCTCATCAATTAGGCAAAGGTCCTTAGAATTCATAATAAAGGTTCCACCCTCATCTTCTCCTATTGGGAAGTATTCTCCTGGCCTATTTTCTTCTTGAATAGAATACTTCCACCTACAAGCTTGGGCACAATCTCCTCTGTTGGCATCCCTACCAGTCATATAATTTGATAGTAAACACCTACCTGAATATGATATGCACATAGCCCCATGGACGAAGCATTCTATTTCCATATCGGATGGGGCATTAGCCTTAATATTTTTGATTTCTTCAAAAGAAAGCTCTCTTGCAAGTATAATTCTTTTTGCACCCATATCATGCCAAAATTTTACAGTTGCAGAATTTGTAACTGAAGCCTGGGTTGATATATGAAGGTCTATATTTGTATGCTCTTTTGCTAGAGAAAAAATACCAGGATCTGAAATGATTAGGGCATCCACCCCTATTTCATCTAGGTACTCTAAATACTCTACAATACCAGTCATATCTTCATCATGTGGTAAGACATTCATAGTTACATGGACCCTAACATTTCTTTCGTGGGCGTAGGCTAGGGCTTCTTTTAAACCTTCTTTAGAAAAATTCTTGGCATTAGCCCTTAGACCAAAATCATCACCTGCTAAAAAAACTGCATTTGCTCCAAACTTAATGGCAGCCTTAAGCCTTTCCATATCTCCAGCTGGAGCTAATAGTTCAACTTTTTTACTCATTATCTCTCCTTTATACTCAAACTTATCCCATCTCCGATAGGGATTATAGAAGTCCTAAAATCTTTTCTTTGGCTTAGGTAGGCTAAAAATTCTCTTAGTCTTTTTACTATGGTTATCTTTCTTTTTTCAACCAAATCATCATTAGCAACCTCACCTCTAAATAAAACATTGTCGCAAACAATCACTCCCCCCTTATCTAGGAGTTTGCTAGTTTTCTCAAAATAATATTTATATGAGGACTTATTAGCGTCAATAAAAACAAAATCAAAGCCTTGGTCTAGATAAGACAAGGCTTTTACTGCATCCTCATTAATTAAAGTGACTTCTTTATTATATTTTTTAAAATTATTTCTAGCTATAGCTGCCATCTCTTTAGACACCTCTATGCTAGTAACCCTAGCCTTCGAGTATGTCTTAAAGATTAACGATGAATATCCTATAGCTGTTCCAATCTCTAAAATATTCTTAGGATCCTTCATGGCAAGAAGACTTACTAAAAATGCTTTAGTCTCAGACTTCATAATAGGGACCTTATTCTCCATGGCAAACTTTCTTAGGTCAAGAAAATCTAAGTCTAGAAGAATCTCGTCTATGAAGGATGATATATAAGGATAAGTTATATTATTATTTATTTCTCCCATCTTAAAGCTCTGATATAACCGGTAAAATCATAGGATCACGGTTAAGCTCATTATAAATATAAGACTTTAAGTCTTCCCTAATCTTATATTTAATTTGGCTTATAGCACGAATATCTTTTTCCTTACACTTCTTTATGGATCTTAGAACAACTTCCTTGGCATTTTCAATAATATCTTGGTTCTCTTTTACATAAACAAAGCCACGAGATACTATATCAGGACCTGCCATTAGCTCTTGGGTATGCTTATCAAAGGTAATTGATACCACAACCAATCCATCTTCTGACAAGTGCTTTCTATCTTTAAGGACAATATTACCTACATCGCCTATGCCAGACCCATCAATCAAGATATTTCCTGCTTGAACTTTTCCATTTATCCCTGCAGATTTTTTGCTAAATTCAAAAACATCTCCGTTTTCTCCTATAAATATCTTATCTTTAGGATGGCCCATAGCAACAGCAAGGTCAGCATGTTTTTGTAATTGTCTAATCTCACCGTGAACTGGTACTAGATACTTTGGTGTAACCAATTGATACATCAATTTTATCTCTTCTTGGCAAGCATGGCCTGAAGCATGAACTTTAGCAAGGGATGAATAAATTATATTACATCCAATCTTGGTAAGGTTATTAATGGTGTTATTTATGGCCATCTCGTTACCTGGAATTACTGATGAAGATAGGATAACTGTATCTGTTTCATTAAGGTGAATTTGCTTATGTTCTCTATTAGCCATCCTGGTTAGGGCTGATAGAGGTTCACCTTGGGTACCTGTAGATAAAACTACTATTTCATCATCAGCATAATTTTTAATATGCTTCATATCGATTATAGTATTTTGCTTGATTTTTAGATAGCCTAATTCTCTTGCTATTCTAACATTGTTAAGCATTGACCTACCAGATAGGGCAACTTTTTTATTGTATCTTTCAGCTGCATAGATAACTTGTTGGACCCTGTGTAGGTTTGATGCGAAGGTTGCAACTATAATCCTTGACCTTGCCTCGCCAAATAATTGAATAAAGGTCTCTCCTACCTTCTTCTCACTTAGAGAATATCCTTCATTCTCTACGTTTGTAGAATCTGCAAAAAGAGCTAAAACTCCCTTTTTACCTAATTCTGCCAACCTTTGAATATCTGTTGGATCATTATCTATAGGTGTAAAATCCATCTTAAAGTCACCTGTAAATATAACCCTACCTACTGGAGTTTTTATAGCAATGATGCAAGCATCTGGTATAGAGTGGCTTGCTCTAATGAATTCTACACTTAAACTTCCAGCTTTTACGGTATTGTTTACATTTACCATCTTTATTTTATTAGGATTTAGACCGTGTTCCTTAAACTTATTTTCTAAAATACCCTTAGTAAGTTTTGAACAGTAGACATTAGTATCTACACTTTTTAAAAAATATGGGATAGCACCTATATGGTCTTCATGGGCGTGGGTTACAAAAACCCCCCTCAATTTATTTTTATTTTCTTCAACATAAGTAAAGTCAGGAATAACAGTGTCTACTCCTAGCATATGCTCGTCTGGAAAAGTTAGACCGCAGTCAACCATTATCATATCATTTCCATATTCTACTAGAGTAGAGTTTTTTCCGACTTCATGTAATCCACCTAAGGGAATTATTCTTAATTTTTTACTATTTTGCATATTTACTCCTTGTTTTTTTTGCAATCGGAGCAAGTGCCAAAAATTCTAAGTGAATAGTAATCTAGGTCAAAGTCATATTCATCTTTTAAAGATTCTTTTACTTCTTTATTGTTTAGAAATTCAACTTCTATTATTTTTCCACAGTTGGTACAAATTATATGATCGTGGTGGTCATTTTTCTGATCTATAAGCTCATAGGTATAAGCCTGGTCAGTAAATTCTTGTTTGTTTACTATCCCTAGCTCTTCAAAAATATTTAAAGTCCTATAGACTGTTGCAATACCAACCTGCTTATGGTCTAGATGAACTATAGAAAAAAGCTCTTCTGGTGTTATATGTTTGGCCTTTGAATTCTTTAGGGCATTAAAAATAATTTCTCTCTGCTTAGTGAATTTTTGATTATTTTGTTCAAAAATTTTTCTAATCTGATCAGTATTCATCACTTTCTTCTTTCATCTGTTCATAAAAGTCAACAATCTCATCTAATTTTTTATCATCATCAATGGACTTAAATACAAGTTCCTTACCATCTTCGATAATTTCTAAAATAAGTATAAGATCTTCATTCACTTGCTTTAAGGCAGCATAATTTGCCTCATCTACTCCGAATGTATCTATTAGTTCAAACTCGACTTCATTATTTTCTTGATCAAGTAAAATAATTTTATCCATTTTTTCTCCTATCCAAATAAGTTTGTAATATAAAAGCTGCCGCTATCTTATCGATATATCTTTTCCTATTTTCTCTTCTAACCTTCATATCAATAAGTACAGCCTCTGATTGAATAGTAGTCATTCTCTCATCTTCATAAGTAATTTCAATATCAATATCTTTTTTGATTAAGTCAACAAAACTCATAACCTTCATTGATTGTGGGCCTATTGAATTATTCATATTCTTTGGAAGACCAACAACCAAAAGGTTAACTTCATTTTCGTCTATTAGTTCTTTTAATCTTTTGATATCATCCTTAACTTTTTTTCTTTTTATAGTCTCTATTGGTTGAGCCAGCAAAAACATAGGGTCACTTAGAGCAACCCCAATTGTTTTATCACCGACATCAAGTCCCATTATTCTACTCATTTATATATTCTTCTAACAATTCTTCTATTATTCTATCTCTGTCAACTGTTCTAATAAGCTTTCTAGCTCCATTATGTGCTGTTATATAAGTTGGGTCCCCTGATAATAAATATCCTACAATTTGACCACTAGGATTATATCCCTTATCCTTTAGAGCATCATAAACTGTAGTTAAAATTTCCTTAATATCTTTCTCAGGATCTTTTTCTGCCTTAAATAGCATGGTCTCATTAAAGTTATTTTTATCAGTCATACTTTCTCCTTAAATGATTTCGTAAACTTTTTCTAATGCCTCATCTAGCTTATCTATATCCTTACCGCCAGCTTGAGCAAAGTTCTTTCTTCCGCCCCCATTACCACCTGTAATTTGGGCTATAGTTCTTACTATTTTACCTGCATCATACTTATCGGTTAACTTATCATCAACTGATACTGTAAAGACTATCCTATCAGAAACTGAAGCAAATACGATGATTAAATCTTCAAACTTACCTTTTAGCTTATTCTCGTACTCTCGAAGCTCATCGATACTTGCTTGATCAAACTTATGGACTAGGACATTGACTCCATTTATATTCTTAATACCCTTTTTAAGTTGTTCATAAATATCTGATGCAGAAGAAGATTTTAATCTTTTGATTTCTTCATTTTTGCTAGCTAATTCTTTTAGCAAGGATTCAATCTTACTTTCTATAGCATTCTCATTAGTAGCTAAGAGCTTTGCTATAGACTTCTTCCTATCATCCTCTTTTAATAAAAGCTCATAGACCTTACTACCTGTAATAGCCTCAATCCTTCTTACACCGGAGGATACTGACGATTCGCTTTTAATCTTAAACATAAGAATTTCAGATGTATTGTTAACATGGCAGCCTCCACAAAGCTCCTTTGAGTAATCTCCCATAGAAACAACCCTTACCTTATCCTTATACTTATCTTCAAATAATCCAATAGCGCCGACCTGTTGAGATCTTTCATAATCCATAATCTCTTTTGTAACTGGATCCATTTTTGCTATTTGCCTATTTACTATTTTTTCAACTTCTAGGATTTGATCATCTGTTAGGGCTTTTGGGTTAGAAAAGTCAAACCTTAATTTGTTCTCATCTACCAAAGACCCCTTTTGTTCTACTTTTTCACCAAGAACATCCCTTAGAGCCTGGTCTAGTAAGTGGGTAGCTGAGTGATTTCTTTCTATAGCTACCCTCCTATTCCTATCTACCTTAAAGGTAGCTAGGTCATTAGTTTCTAATTTCCCGCTTAAAACTTCAACATAATGGAAATATATATCTCTTTGCTTTTGGACATCGATCACTCTTGCCTTAAAATTATCTGCAAAAATAATTCCTGTATCAGCAACCTGACCGCCTCCTTCAGCATAAAATGAAGTCTTATCACTGATTATTATACCATTTTTATCCTCATCTTCACTTAGGCTATCTACCTTCATATCTTCTTTGAAAAGTCTTAAAATTTTTGCCCTAAGTGTAAGCTTATCGTAACCTAAGAATTCAGTCTTTTCTAAATCATCCGTATTTAGATTATCTAAAGACCAGCCTGATTCTTTTTTTCTTGCATCTCTTGCTGTTTGCCTTTGAATTTGCATTTGTTGGTCAAAAACATCTTCATCTACACCTAGATTATTTTCTTCAAGAATTTCTTTAGTTAAATCTAAAGGGAAACCATAAGTATCATAAAGTTTAAAGGCTTCTTTTCCATCTAAGTGGTCTTGGTTATTTTTCTTTATCTGGTCAATTTTTTCTTCAAGCATCAAAAGTCCTTGGTCTATAGTCTTTTGAAACCTATTTTCTTCATCTATAATAACTTCTATAATTTCATCTTTATTTTCATCAAGTTCTTGATATTCACCCTTATAGGTCTCAATTACCTTAGCTACAACCCCAGATAAAAATTCTCCCTTGATACTAAGAAGTTTGCCATGTCTATAGGCTCTTCTGATAAGTCTTCTTAAAACATAACCTCTCTTTTCATTTGATGGAAGAACTCCATCTGAAACTAGAAAGGTCATTGCCTTAGCATGGTCTGCTATAAGTCTTATTGATACGTCATCTTTATCATTTTCTTTATAAGTTTTTGATGAGGCTTTTTCAATTTCTCTAATTATTTCAGCCATAACATCAACTTCAAATATATTATCTTTTTCTTGAACAATCATAGCGATTCTTTCAAGACCCATACCAGTATCTATATTAGGGTGTGAAAGAGGAGTATAATTTCCATCCTTATCCTTGTTAAATTGGGTGAATACTAGGTTCCAAATCTCCATAAACCTATCAGAATCATCATTACCAGGCCTATTATCATTATCATCAATAGCCTTAGCCTCGCCCCTATCTACAAAGATTTCTGAGCAAGGTCCACATGGTCCAGTCTCGATTTCCCAAAAGTTATCTTCCTTTCCCTGTCTTAAGATCCTCTCTGGGCTAATACCAACTTCATCTTTCCAAATATTATAAGCTTCATCATCTTTCTTATATACTGTAACCCAAAGGTCATTCTTGTCTATTTCAAGTTCTTTGGTTAGGAATTCATAAGCCCAGGTTATAGCTTCTTTCTTAAAATAATTGCCAAATGAGAAATTACCAAGCATTTCAAAGAAAGTTCCATGACGTTCAGTCTTGCCCACTCTTTCAATATCTGCAGTTCTAACGCACTTTTGTGAAGAAGTCGCCCTGTCATTTTTCATCTTCTTCTCCCCTGTAAAATATTTCTTAAGAGGAGCCATACCTGCATTTATAAGCAATAGGGAATCATCATCTACTGGTATTAATGGAAATGACTTAAGAAGGGTATGGCCCTTCTTATTTCCAAAAAAGTTCAAATATTTACTTCTTAACTCATTCATTCCTAAATTTTTCATTCATCTACCTCATACTTCTTGATTAATCATATTTTCTAAGCTAATAGAATCAACAGCTTCATTTATAACTTCATCAATCCTATTAAAAACATAATAAGCATCGCACTTATCATCACAAAAATGATCACCACTTACACAATCGCTCATGGTAATATTGCCCTCAAGGCTTCTTAGTACTTCTCCTACACTTATTTCATCTAGGTTTTTTGTAATCTTATACCCACCCTTAGGGCCCCTGGCTGACTTTATCAGACCTTCTTTTTTCAATAATCTAATTAACTGCTCCAGATAATTTTCTGATAAATTTAATCTTTCGCTAATTTCTGATACGGATATATAACCCCTATCTTTATTTGAGGCCAAATAACACATGGCTCTTAGTCCATACCTACCTCTTGTCGATAACTTCATATATAATCACCTATACCGTAATTAAATCCTTTAAGGATTCGAAAAACTTATCTCCTATTCCAGTAACATTCTTTATATCTTCTATACTTTCAAACCTATGGTCTTTTCTATAGTTTATTATAGCTTCTGCCCTTTTTTCTCCTACATTAGGTAGGGTCATAAGCTCATTTTTATCGGCAGTATTTATATTTACTAGTTCATTTGAATCTCCACTTAAATTTATACTATCATCTTCTAAATTTTCTAGATCTTCATTGATATTTGGTATGTAAACTTTCATTTGATCTTCTATTTTTAAAGCTAAATTTAAGTTCTTATCATTGGCATTTTCGGTCAATCCGCCTGCCATATTTATTAAATCCTCTAACCTATCATCTTCACTAACAATATAAACTCCAGGATCTCGTATTTCTCCCGTTATATAAGCCTTTTTTTCTAAGACCTTTTCATCTTCTAGGTCCTCTCCTATAGTTTCCTGTGCACTTGGATCTTCCAAGATCTCTACTTCTTTATCTTTTAATAAAAAATTTCCTAGGGAGCCTTGAAAGAAACTTTTTGCTAATAAGGCTATAATTAGAACTGCCAGTAGATAAATCACCTTATCTTTTTTATCATCAGACATCACTATCTCCTAAATTTGTGGGAAATTATCTCTCCCACAAATTATCTAGGTCATAAAATTCACGTTGGTTTTGAGTGAATATATGGACAATAACATCGCCCACATCTAAAAGGATCCACTCACCTTCCCTAAGACCTTCTTTAGAGAAAACTTCAAATCCTTCCTTAGCCAAATCCTCTTCAATATAATCAGCAAGGGCTCTTGTTTGATTGATTGACCCACCACTTGCTATTATAAATTTATCAGCTATAGATGAGTTTTCAAGATCAATGACCTTGATGTCTATAGCTAGTTTATCATCTAGTGTCTTTAAAATTCTTTCAACTTTTTCCATATTTCTCCTTTATTAAATAGTTTCTTGCCTTAAAAGTTAAATCTTCTATATATGCATTCTTTTCTAGTAAAAATTTTATATTATGGTCAAGCATGGACAAAAGCCCACAATCTAGGTCATCATATGCTATTTCTCTTAACTTCTTAACTCCAGGATAAGACCTTCCTTCTTCTAGCCCATCAGCTAGAAAAATTATTTTTTCTAAAAGACTCATATTCTCTCTACCTGTAGTGTGGTATCTTATAGCATCTAAAATCTCCCTATCCTTTATATTATACACTTTTTCGGCTACTTCCGCTCCCAAAAATGCATGTAAGATAGGAGACTTCATATCTATTGTAGAATTTTCTATAAATTCTGGCCTAAGCAAAGTTAGGTACTTTTTTTCATTATATTTTGCACAATCATGTAAGAATCCTGCTATCTTTACCTTTTCAAGGTCTACATCCTTGCCCTTACTTAAAGATAGAGCTTTATCTACTACCCTTAAAGAGTGGTTAAACCTTTTCTCCCCAATATCATCTAGTAAGGTCTTTTCATATAAACTTCTGTCAAACATAAAGCCCCCTGGTATCTATGATATAAGCTATTTCTTCTGGCACCAAATATTTAATACTCTTTCTATCTTCAACTAAGCCTCTAATTAGAGTTGAAGAGATATTTATATTAAGATCATTAATTAAATAAATCCTAGGATTGTCTAGTCTTATTTGTCTAACTTTATTTACAAGTTCAGAATCCTTGTCTATATTAGACCTAGTAAATACTATTATCTTATCATTTAAGATCTCTTTATAATTTTTCCAAGTATCGATAGTCAAAAAAGAATCCTCACCCATAATATAATAAATATCATCCTTTGGAAAATGCTTTTTAAAATACCTTATGGTCTCATGAGTATAATGGACTGTCTGATCTGTTGATTCAAATGTAGATAAGACTATTTTTTTATTATCCTTTATAGCCTCACTTACCATCTCTACCCTTATATTGACTGGAGTTTTCTTCTTATGTTTTTTGTGGGGAGGATTAGAACTTGGTAGGATGATCACCCTATCAAGATCCATAGCATTGATACAATTTTCTATTACTATCAAGTGTCCTATGTGGATAGGATCAAAGGTTCCCCCGAAAAGTCCGATCTTCATTTTTATAGACCGTACTTGTTTTCTTCACTCTTCCTATAAATTGTAAAGATTGAGCCAAGGTGAGATATAAATTCAGCATTTAATCTTTCTATTAGTGTATCTATTATCTCTTCTTGGTCATCTAGGTTATTTTGTAAGATTTTCACCTTAATAAGCTCCCTAGCTTCCAAGGCTTCATCTATTGCTTTAACCAAATCATCTGTTATTGAATTTTTACCAATATTGATTATAGGCTTAAAGTCATGCGCTTCTTGTTTTAATCTTGCTCTTTGTTTTCCTGTTAACATATTATCCCCTATTCATAATACTCAAATACTATATCTCCAAAGGCTACACTATCGCCTTCTTCGATACCCATTTTTTTTAGTTGATCAAGGACTCCCATTTCTCTTAGGGTCTTCTCAAAATACATAGACCCATCGTAATCATTAAAGTCTACTTTTTCTAAAAGACTATCTACCCTTGATCCATAGACTATATATATATCATTTTCTTTCTTATAATTTAGATCATAGTTTATCTTTTCATTATAGTATTGGTCTAAGAAATCTTCATCTACATCTTCAATTAAATCAAATACCTTACCACCAGCATTTTCTAATGTATTATATATTCCATCTACCAAGTCTTTTATACCCTTGGTAGTAGCTGCTGATATATCAAAAATTTGATAAGAGTCATTAAATTCTTTTATAAATTCTTCCCTATTATTATTAAAATCAAGGTCAGATTTATTTAGGGCAACAATCATTGGCTTGTCTTTTAGTTTATGATTGTATAAACTTAGTTCCTTGTTTATTAATTTGAAGTCCTCATTAGGATTTCTACCTTCTATACCAGAGATATCAACCAAGTGAACAAGGACCCTACATCTTTCTATGTGTTTTAGAAAGTCATGGCCTAAGCCATTACCCTCATTAGCTCCTTCAATTAGTCCTGGTATATCCGCAACTATGAAGGATCTTTCCCTATCTATATTCACAACACCTAAGTTAGGATCTAGGGTTGTAAAATGATAGTTGGCAATCTTTGGTTTAGCTTTTGTTATAACGGATATCAAAGTAGATTTTCCCACATTAGGTAGACCTACCAATCCTACATCTGCTAGGATCTTTAGCTCAAAGACAACTTCAATTTCTTGACCCTTCTTACCTGGTTCGGCAAATCTTGGGGCTTGCCTGATAGAGCTTTTAAAGTGAACATTTCCTTTTCCACCCTTGCCACCCTTGGCAATTACAAATTCTTCCCCATCTTTATTTAAGTCTTTTATAATGACATTAGATCCTGCCTCTCTTATAACTGTACCCATTGGTACATTAATATAAAGATCTTCGCCTTTTTTGCCAAATTTCTTATTCTTACCGCCAGCTTGGCCATTTTCGGCCCTATAATTTTTCTTATATCTAAACTCATCTAGAGTAGATAGGTTTCTTGTAGCCTTAACTATAATTGAGCCACCCTTGCCCCCATCTCCTCCAGCTGGACCACCGGAAGGTTCATACTTTTCTCTTCTCCAAGCAACTGCTCCATTACCACCATCTCCAGCTTTAAGGCTCACTTTTGCATAATCTATCATATGATTTTCCTCTCATAAAAAAAAGCTTGCCACTTGGCAAGCCTCACAGTTAAGCTATTTCTTCTTGGGCATAAACAGAAACTTGTTTTCTATCTCTACCTTTTCTTTCAAATTTAACAACACCTTCACATGAAGCATAAAGAGTATCATCCGCACCCTTTTTCACATTTGTACCTGGGTGGATTTTTGTTCCTCTTTGTCTTACTATAATTGTTCCAGCATTAACAAATTGTCCATCGCTTCTTTTAACACCAAGTCTTTTAGCATTAGAATCTCTACCATTCTTTGATGAAGAAACTCCCTTTTTACTTGACAATCTTTGTAAATCTATATTTAATATCATTCAAGTCTCCTTATAATTTAATTTTACATAATCGCTATAATTAGCTAGTAAAGTTTGTATACCTGTTTCAAAATAAGCAAACACTGTATCAATGTTCTCACTTTCCTCCAAGGTCTTTAAAGATAATAAGTTATCACCATCATCAAAAAATTCAACCTTAGTATTATACTTATCTAGGGTATTGACACAAGTGTAGGCTAGTATTGTGACAGCCGAACAAACTATATCACTGCCAGGCTCTGCAAAGTCTGCATGGCCTCTTATTTCATAACCTACTATTCTTTCTTCCTTGATTAATAAATCAACATTAATCATTAAAGTGATATACTATCAATTTTTACTAAAGTATAAGGTTGTCTGTGACCGTGTTTTTTTCTGTATTGTTTTTTAGGTTTGTATTTGAATACAACTACCTTTTTAGCCTTATTTTGATCTTCTACTGTTGCTGTAACTTTTGCATTTTCTACAAATGGAGCTCCGACTTTTACATCATCTCCTGAAACCATAAGAACTTGATCAAATTCAACGGTGTCACCAACTTCATTAGCTAGTTTTTCTACCCTAACTAAATCGCCTTCTGATACTTTGTATTGTTTTCCACCTGTTTTAATAATTGCGTACATGGAAACCTCCTTAACTAAAATTCTCGCCACTTTTGGGGATCAGTACCCGAAACTGAGCGGTTTACTTATATATATTACTTTAGATTTGCTTATTTGTCAAGCTATTTCTATTATTTCCATCTCTTTTATAGCAGCTTCTTCTAAAGCTTTAATATCTAGGTTTTTTTCAGATTCCTTTATATATTCTAACCTTGGTTTAGTAACTGGCTTATCAGGAGCAAAGATCGAGCAGCAATCATCATAAGGCTCTATAGCCTTATCATAAGTGTCTATTTCTATAGATATATCAATTATATCTTGCTTGTCCATTCCTATAAGTGGTCTAAGGATCGGTAGGGAGCTTGACTCATTTATTACCGATATAGATTCTAGAGTTTGGCTTGCAACTTGTCCTAAGGCCTCTCCTGTTATTAGGGCCTTAAATCCATAGTCTTCGCTGATTTTATTAGCTATCCTCATCATAAATCTTCTTGATAAAATTGTGGTTTCTTTCCTAGGACAATTCTTACTTATGGCCTTATAGATACCTGCCAGATTTATAGAAAACACTCGCATTTTTCCTGTATAGGCTGAAAGAAGTTTGGCTAGGTCCATGGCTTTTTGGTGGGCTCTTTTTGATGTAAAAGGATAGGAATGAAAATGAATTGCTTCGACCATCATCCCTCTTTTTGCCATCATGAAACCTGCTACAGGAGAATCTATTCCACCAGATAATAATAGTAAACCCTTGCCAGAAGAGCCTATAGGAAGGCCACCAAGTCCCTCCTTCCTATTGATATAAACATAGGCATAGGCCTTGATGTCTATATAAATATAAAAGTTGGGATTGTGGATGTCTACCTTAAGGTTACTTCTATTATTTAATACAAGCTCTCCAATCTTGCTATTAATCTTTGGAGATGTTAGTGGATAGGACTTATCTGTCCTTTTACTTTCTACCTTAAAGGTTAAATTTTGATCTTTATAGTAATAATCTATCAATTCTAGAACTGACTGACCGATTACCTCGATATCTTTATCGATCTTTATAACTTCAGATATGTAAGTAATTCCAAATACTTTTCTTATCTCTTTTTTAAGGCTTGTAAACTTTTTTCTATCTGCCTTTATATAAAGTTTAGATGATTCCACATACATATCATCATAGCCAATTTCCTTTATATTTCTTTTTATATTTTCAACAGCTCTCTTATAAAATAAATTTCTATTCTTTCCTTTTAGAAAGATTTCACCAAAACTTATGGCTAATAACCACTCCATTAAAACACCTCCCTAATCATTTTTATTCCCTCTTTTAACACTTTAATTGTTTTATCCAAGTCTTTCTTACTAATATCAGCTGAGAAGGAAAATCTT
Organism: Anaerococcus sp.; assembly: GCA_030532385.1. Classification (GTDB taxonomy): domain Bacteria; phylum Bacillota; class Clostridia; order Tissierellales; family Peptoniphilaceae; genus Anaerococcus. Next base: position 74,256 of record JAUNLG010000003.1, read on the forward strand.
ATTACACCATCTATATATTCTTCTTCTACTCCAAGGGCTTCTAAAACCCTATTATTTGTACCCTTAGAACAAGCTGATCCTGAAGAGACATAGATTTGTTCATCCTCAAGGATATGAACTAAAACTTCAGATTTGATATTCTTAAAGGCCACACTTAAAATATAGGGACTATAAGCTTCATTTGGAGAAATAATTTTATAATCGTTAATATTTTTGCTAATCCCTTCTCTTAAATACTTATTTAGGCTAGCTATATAATCATATTTATCTTCTTCTATGACTTCTTCTAGGGCCCTGGCACTTGCTACAATTGCAGGATGGTTTTGCGTTCCTGAACTTATAATCTCCTGCCTACCTCCAAAAAGGATGGGTTTTATTTTACCTAAAGCTTTTTTACTTACAAAAAGACCTCCAAGTCCCTTGGGACCATGAAATTTGTGGGCTGAAAAACTCATTAAATCAACTCCAAGATCTATTACATCACAAGAAATCTTGCCTAAAGCTTGAGTAGCATCTATGTGAATCAATATATTTGGATCATAGGCTTTTACAATTTTACTTATAGCTTTTATATCTATAATAGATCCTGTTTCATTATTTACATAAATTAGAGATATAAGTCTAATATCCTTTGAAAGTTTAGCTTTCAAATCTTCAAGGTCAATTGCTCCATTTTCATCATTTTTGAGGAAAACTACTTTTTTATAATGATAATTATTAAAAGCATCATAAACTGAAGAATGCTCAAGTCTACTAGTTAAGGCAGAAGAGTCATCTGCTGCCATTGAAGCTATGACGATATTATTTGACTCAGTTGCTCCTTTAGTAAAATAAATATCGCTGGCCTTAGCATTTATAACTTTTCCTATATAAGACCTTGCTTTTTTAATTAAATTTTCTGACTCCATGCCATAAGAATGGATGGCAGATGCATTGGCATAAAAATTTTCTAAAACTTCTACTTCCGCCTCTATGGCCTTTTTACTCATCTTTGTAGTTGCTGCATTATCTAAATATATCATGGTTTCTCCTTAACTCTTATACTATATTAGAATAAAGATAGATTACAAATTAAAGTATAATAGTCCTATGATTACAATTAGAAAAGAAATTAAAGTAAAAAATTTAGAAGAAAACCAAATAATATTAGACATTGAAACTACAGGCCTGGATTCTTCCGTTGATTTTTTGGTCCTTTTAGGCTTTATAGAAACCAAAGGGGATAAGTCCTATTCGTACCAGTATTTTGCCATTGATGATAACGAAGAGGAAAGATTACTTAGAATTTACCTTAAAAAAATTAAAGACAAAAAAGTAATCACCTACAATGGCGATACTTTTGACCTTCCTTTCCTCAATAGGAGGTTATTAAACTATGGTCTTAATCCGGTTTTTCCAAATAGCTTGGATCTTCTTAAGAAAGTTAAGGGCTACAGGTATTATTTTGATTTTCCATCTCTTAAACTTATGGATATGGAAAAATATCTAGGTTTTTATAGGAAAGATCCTTCAAGATATAAAACTTTTTCAAAGTTAAGTGATGATTTAATTAAAAGAGATAATCCCTACCCCATCTTAAAACATAATGAAAATGATATAATAGCAACCGAATTAATCCTTGGTTTAGAAGAAATTTTCACAAAAAAACTTACAATCACTACAAGGTTAACAAACCTAACTCTCCAAAGGGCCTATATAAATAATGATATAGCAAATCTGAGGTTTCATATAGGAAAAGAGCTTCCAGAAAGCTTCTTTATGGGAGAAAATTACCAGCTAAAGGCAAGCCTTAATAATGTATCTATAGATATCCAAGTCCTATATGGACTATTAGATGGCAAAAATAGAGGCTATATCACTATCAATAATTTTGATATCAAGGACCTATCTGGTCTAAAGGTCGATAGGCACTTCTTACCTATAAGAAATGGAAGAATTTATGAATATAAAAACATCTTAAATTTAGGCAAAAAAATAATTGAGAATCACTTTTGATTCTCAATTTCTTATATTTTCTATCTGCCAGTCTACAGGACCTATGCCCTTTTCTTTTAAGAATCGGTTGGTTTTAGAAAAAACCTTAGACCCAAAAAATCCCCTGTAAGCAGATAAGGGTGAAGGGTGAACTGATTTTAAGATAAGGTGGTTAGGATTTGTAATTAACCTTTCCTTCCCTTTGGCATTTGTTCCCCAAAGGATAAAAACAATAGGCTTTTCCCTTAGGTTTAAAATACTAATTATCTTATCAGTAAGTATTTCCCAACCCATATTTTTGTGCGAATTGGGCTCTCTTTCCCTTACTGTTAAGACTGTATTTAATAACAATACCCCTTCTTTCTCCCACTTACTAAGATTACCATGATTAGGAATATAAAGCTTAAGGTCATCCTTTAATTCCTTATAGATATTTAATAAGGACGGTGGAATTTTTACACCTTCATTAACTGAAAAAGCAAGCCCATGAGCTTGACCCTTACCATGGTAGGGATCTTGACCTAGGATTACTACTTTGACATCCTCGTAGGCTAAGTAGGATAAGGCATTAAAAATATCATACATATCTGGATATACTTTTTTTGTCGAGTACTCTTTTATCAAAAACTTTCTTAATTTTTGATAGTAATTCTTCTTCCACTCTTCTTTTAATAAGTCATCCCAATCATTTCCAATATGAACACCCACTAATTCTCACCTTCTTTAGCAAAAATTATAGATATTATCATAAGCAAGCATCCCCCAGTAACCAGGATATCCGCCACATTAAATATCGGAAAGTCAACAAAGGCAAGGTCTAAAAAATCTACTACATAACCATTAAAAGCCCTGTCATAAAAGTTGCCTAAGGCACCTGAAATAATCATTGCATAGGCAGTATTTAAAATTTTAGAATTACTCTTATAATTTTTTATAAAGTAATAGATTAGAAATCCTACTATAGCAAGGGTTAAAATTATAAAAAGTGTTCTTTGATTTTGTAAGATTCCAAAAGCTGCTCCCCTATTTTCTAAATAGGTTAGGTTGATTATCGAACCTTCAATACCCTTATCCATCAAGTTATTAACAGCATAGGTCTTAGTAAGCCTATCTAGGATAAGACCTCCTATTATTATAATTAAATATATCATATTAACTTCCTGTAATCTACGTGGTAATTATCTTTCTTTGACCTACCACTTACACCATCAAATATAAACCTACCCCAGCCCCTGATTGATATAGGACTAGATTCAGAGACTTTATAAGAAGGATCTGTAATAGTTTGAAAATCTACCTTAACCAAGGACTTACTTATAAGGTCCTTGGCCTTTTTCCTAGAAGAATTAACCATAAGGCCTATCAGGTTATCAAGTCTAAGTGAGCTGATAAAACCTGATTTTTCTATATATTTAGCTTCTATAAGATCAAGCATATTAGTATCCTTAAAATCTATTGCAATAGGCTCCCTTTTTACCTTAAATAGGTTATACTTAACAAAGGCTGCATCTTCCTTTAAAAGTACAAATTCGACTTTCTCTTCTAATATGGAGATATCTCCAATTTTATTCCTATCAAGTCCTAGATGAATTAGGGCACCTAGTATATCTGGGTGGCCAATTTCTACTTTTTCAAATTCCATCACCCTTATATACTGGCTGGTATCTATATCATCATAATAGGGATTGGCTATGAAAATTTTTCTTTCTGCCCTAGGATTTGCTCCAACAAACTTAATTTTGATCCCATTTTTCTCAGCAATACTTCCTATAACCCTTCTTTCAAAGGGGTCAAGGAAGAAGCTGCTTACTTCTATTTGCTTATAGTAGGCTTGCTCTAAAATAGATATAGCTCTTTTTATATTTGATTTTTTACTCTTATCATTTATAAAATCTAAATTGTATACTAATGTCATAAAATAAAAAAGCCTAAGCCAATCCCTTCCCCTTAAATTTAAGGGGAAGAGATGTATCCTAGGTCCTATAATTGATTGTAATTTCCTTCTCCGATTTGATCTGCTAATTGTTTATCTACTTCTACCCCGCTAGGGCTTATTAGAAATATTCCCTTAGTAACCCTTTCTACGCTTCCATCTAGGGCATAGACTGCACCACTAACAAAGTCAAAAATTCTTTTTCTAAGATCAGAGTCAACCATTTCAAGATTTAATACTACTACTTTTTTGTTAAGTATGTCATCTATCACATTTGGTGCATCTTGATCATAATTTAGTGGTTCTTGGATAGAGATTCGCATTGAATTTGCAGGTGAAAAAGTTCTTTCTGTCATATTTACTCCCTTATCTCCCCTTCTCAATGAAGATGAAAAACTGTAGCTATCATCATCACTACTAGTTGTTGAGAAGCTAGGTACCTCATAAGACCTATCATTTTGATAAGAGTCATCCTTATAAGTATCACTAGCGTAATCATTACTATAAAAGGATGTATACTTACTTTCCTTATCATCTGAAAGCTCTAGTGTATCCTCATCTTCTTCATTTTCATAATACATTTGTTCATCGTCTTCATCGTAATCATCATACTCATCATCGATGCCTATAAATTCTTTAAACCTATCTAACATAATACTTCCTTTGCAATAATTTCTTTTCTTTATACTATTATAACGTTAATTAGAAAAAATTTCGAATTTAATATTCATTTTTAAGGTCCCTATTCATTAGATCCTTTACCGAATCCTCTACTTTTTTGCCCTCAAATAAAACTTTAAATAATTCATTGGTTATTGGCATGTCAATTTTTTTCTCCCTAGCCAATTCATAGACTGACCTACTTGTAGGAATGCCCTCAACAACCATGTTTATTTCCTTAGATAAGTCATCAATAGACCTACCCTTACCTATAAGCCTTCCAGCCCTATTATTTCTAGAATGCTTACTAGTTGCCGTAACTATCAAATCACCAATGCCTGCTAGGCCATTTATTGTTTTCCCATCGGCGCCTAAGGCTATGGCAAATCTTTCCATCTCATGGATTCCCCTAGTTATCAAAGCAGCCTTAGAGTTATCTCCATATCCTAGACCATCAGCCATTCCTATAGCAAAGGCTAGGATATTTTTTACACTTCCTCCAAGCTCAACCCCGCACACATCTTCTGATGTATATACTCTAAAGTAATCCCTAGAAAATATTTCTTGGACTTTTCTGGCAAGGTTCATATCCTCTGATGCACAAACTACTGTTGTAGGCATTTTTTCTATAACTTCCTCAGCATGGCTTGGGCCACTTAAGATAGCATAAGATATATCAGAGAATATATCTTCTAAAATTTGAGAAATCCTAAGGTGACTTTTTAACTCAAGTCCTTTAGATAGGTTTATTATAACCTGATCTTTCCTTAAGGGCTTACCATAAGATTCATAGACACCCCTAATATTTTGAGTTGGAATAGCGTTTATTATATATTTATTTGACATACAAGCTGAAAGATCTGAGCTTGCCTTAATATTTTTTGCTAGGATTTTTTTAGGAAAGTACTTGTAGTTTACTCTCTTTTCATTGATAGATTTTTCCAAATTTTTATCTCTAGCATACAAAAGTACATCATATCTATCAGCTAATACACTCGCAATAGCACTTGCCCAAGATCCAGCTCCAATTATTGATATTTGCATAAGAACTCCTAAAAAAGTTTCTTCTCTTCTCCCCTAAGTAATCTTTTTATATTATCCTTATGTCTGATTTCTACTAATATAGCAACTATCAAAAGAATTATAGAAAATAAAGATAGGCCATACCAGTAAAATCCCAAAATACCAGCTAGCAAAGCTGCGGATATGGAAGATAAGGATACTATCCTAAAGATAATAAAGATTATTATGAAAACTACTAATAAAGCTAAGGCTATTCTCTTATCTATAAATAAAATCCCTCCAAAGGCTGTTGATATGCCTTTACCTGCCTTAAAATGTAAAAATATACTATACATATGACCTAGGACTACAAAAAGCAGGGCAAGAGCTTTACCCTTCTCATCCAAAAGCCTTGATCCTATGAATACGGCCAGGTAACCTTTGGCAAAGTCTAGAAGGAAGGTTAGAAGTCCAGGAACTTTGCCAAAATTTCTAAATATATTAGTAGCTCCAATATTTCCAGAACCCATGGTTCTTACATCTTTTTTAAAAAATACTTCCGATAGGATAAAGCCCATTGGGATAGATCCTATCAGATAAGAAATTATTGCAAGTAGTAGGCTCATTTTATTGTCCTCTTTGTTTAAAGACGAAACTAAATGGTACTCCAACTAGGGGATAATTTTGCCTAATTTGATTTTCCAAGTACCTAGTATATGAAAAGTGGATTAGGTCCCTGTCATTTATAGAAAGCATAAACTTTGGTGGAGCTGTCCCTACCTGGGATATATAATAAATCTTAAGTCTTTTTCCCTTATCTTGTGGAGGTGGATTAAGCATTATAGCATCCTTTAAGATGGTATTTAATAATCCAGTCTTTATCCTTGTATGATAATTATTTGATACAATCTCTATTAAGTCTAAGAGCCTATCTATCCTTTGATTTTCTAAAACCGATATGAATACTATAGGGGCATAAGGAGCAAATGATAAGGTAGTCCTGATATCTTTTTCAAGCTCACTCATAGTGTTGGTATTTTTTTCTACTAAATCCCACTTATTTACAGCAATTATAATAGCTTTCTTGTTATTGTGGGCATATCCTGCAATTTTTGCATCCTGTTCTGTAACACCAACATTTGCATCTATTAAGAAAAGACATATTTCTGAAGAATCTACCGCATCAAAAGTTCTTTGGTTAGCGTAGTATTCAACATTTTCCTTAACCCTAGCCTTACGCCTAAGTCCTGCTGTATCTATTAGAACATAATTATTATCATTGTATGACCAATATGAGTCTACAGCATCTCTTGTTGTTCCAGCTATATCAGTTACTATCATCCTCTCTTCATTAAGTAGATGGTTGACAAGGGATGACTTGCCAGCATTTGGTTTTCCAATTATTGCAATCCTGGTCTCATCTTCAATAGTTTCATAGGAAGAGAAGTCTATAAAAGATACTATCTTATCCAAAAGATCTCCTAGGCCTTTAGATTGCTCAGCTGAGATCATGGCAAGGTCATCAAAACCTAATTGGTAAAAATCATAAACAGAATCTGTCATTTTAAAGGAGTCAAGTTTATTTGCCACTACAATTATTGGCTTATTATACTTTCTTATCTCATTTGCTATATCTTGGTCATAAGGATTTACTCCTTCTTTTCCATCTACTACAAAAAGGATAAGGTCTGTTTCCATTAAAGCCTTTTCAACCTGACCCTTTACTTCTGTATTCATAACTTCCTTGTTAGAAATATCAAGTCCACCAGTATCTACTAGGAGAAAGGTATCTTTTTGCCACTCTACCTTATCGACAATCCTATCCCTAGTAACACCTGAAATGTCTTCTGTTATTGATTTTTTCTTACCAACCAACCTATTGAATAAGGTTGATTTTCCAACGTTGGTCCTACCGACCAAGGTTACCATTGGCATTTGCATATTTATTCTCCATATACTGGGAATTTACTTGTTAAGTCAAATACTTCTTTCCTAATTTCATCAACACTAGCTTCTCTTTTTAGGGTCTTTGAGATTAAATCAATAATTATCTCCATCTCAGCTTCCTTCATACCCCTACTTGTAACTGCTGCAGTACCAATCCTTAGACCACTTGTTACATTTGGAGAGAGTTTTTCACCAGGTATTGTGTTTTTATTGGTTGTAATATAAACTTCATCAAGTAATTCTTGAGCTTTTGCTCCAGTTATTCCTATATTTGTAAGGTCTAATAATAATAGGTGGTTATCTGTTCCCCCAGAAACCATATTAAAACCATGGTCTTTTAGGGCCTTTTCCATCGCCTTTGCATTTGATTTAATTTGTTTCGCATAGTCAATCCATGATGGATCTAGGTTTTGCTTAAAGCCAATCGCCTTTCCAGCTATTATATGCTCTAATGGACCACCTTGAAGACCTGGAAATACTGCCTTATCAACCTTCTTAGCCCACTTTTCCTTTGAAAGAATCATACCTGACCTAGGTCCCCTTAGGGTCTTGTGGGTTGTTGTAGTTACTACATCGCAATAAGGGATTGGTGATTGGTGCTCACCTGCAACTACAAGACCTGCTATGTGGGCAATGTCAGCCATTAGTAAAGCTCCAACCTCATCTGTTATTTCCCTAAACTTCTTAAAATCAATTTCTCTAGGATAAGCAGAGGCTCCACATACTATAAGTTTAGGCTTTATTTCTTTGGCAAGCTCTAAGACTTTTTCATAATCAATTCTTCCAGTTTCTTCATCCACTCCATAGTGATAAAATTCATAGTTTTTACCAGATTGATTTACTGGTGACCCGTGGGATAGGTGACCACCTTCAGATAATTCCATAGCTAGGATTTTATCACCATGGTCAAGTAAAGCCATATACGCTGCTGCGTTGGCATCTGAACCTGAGTGAGGTTGAACGTTAGCATGGTCTGCTCCAAAAAGTTTTTTGGCCCTGTCAATAGCTAGTTGCTCGATTATATCGATATTTTCACAGCCACCATAGTATCTTTTTCCTGGCAATCCTTCTGCATATTTATTAGTTAGGATTGATCCATCTGCTTCAAGTATTGGCTTAATTACATAATTTTCAGATGCAATTAGTTCAATATTTCTTTCCTGTCTTTCTAGCTCATCTGTCAAAGCCTTGTAAACTTCTTGGTCAAATTTCTCGATTTCTTTGTAATCCATCAGATTTTCCTCACTTTCATAATGTTTCTTCTTTTAACATCTTTATCAAAACCCTTAACTATTAGAAGGGATATTGCTAAAAATACCACAACTGATATTAAGGTTAGAAGATTTAGGTCCATGCTTGAATCTTTAAGCAAAATATTAGGCAAGATCGCCCCAAGTAACATCATTACTACAGGTAGAACATAGACCTTTAGGGTAAGTTTTGTTACCTCGCTTTGGTCCCCTTCTATTATAACCCTGTCCCCTTTTTTGATATCTTCATAAGAAAATAGGGTGATTTCTGTCATCTTGCTTTCTGCACAAGACCCATTTGCAGAACAAGACCCGCAGGCCCCATTCCTATAAATTTGTACTGTCAATTGCCCCTTGTTATTATCTAAAACAAGACCTTCTTTTACTACTTTATCCATACTAGTCTCTTTCTATTTTTATTCCCAATTCTCCTAGGGTTTTATCATCTACAAGGCTTGGTGCTTCAGTTAGAGGGCAAGTTGCAGATTGAGTTTTTGGAAAGGCAATTATATCTTTAATATTATCAGTTTTAGCAAAGAGCATTACCAATCTATCAAGGCCATAGGCAAGTCCTGCATGTGGTGGAGTTCCATATTGGAGAGCTTCTATAAAGAAACCAAACTTATTTTCAATATCTTCTTGGCTTAAGTTTAGGGCCTTAAATACTTTTTCTTGTAAGTTAGAGTTATTTATTCTTACAGATCCTCCACCCATTTCATCTCCATTTATTACAATATCATAGGCTTGGGTTCTTACTTTTTCAGGTTCTGTTAATAACAAATCAATATCTTCTTCATTTGGCATAGTAAATGGATGGTGTTGGGATACATACCTATCTTCTTCTTCAGAATATTCAAACATTGGGAAGTTTACTACCCAGCAGAAAGCATACTCTTTTTCATAAAGGTCATTATCCTTAGCAACCTTTCTTCTTAAAGCTCCCATAGCTTCAAGTACTGTCATATCCTTATCAGCCCCTAGTAATATTAAGTCGTTATCTTCTATATCAAGGCTTTCTTTTAGACCATCAATAATGTCATCTGTTAGGAATTTCTTGATAGAAGATTGGATATTATCTTGGTATTTGATATAAGAAAGTCCTTTTAATCCATAATCTTTAACAAAATCTGTAAGCTTATCTAATTGCTTTCTAGAATATTTATCTGCTATATTTTTAAAGTTAATGGCCCTAACTGACCTTCCATCACTTGTATTATCGGCAAACACCTTAAAATCAGATTCTTTAAATACATGGCTAACATTTTTGATTTTATAGCCAAATCTTAAGTCAGGCTTATCTGATCCGTAAGATTCCATAGCCTCTTTATAATCCATCCTAGGAATTGGTAATTTTAGATCATAGTCTGTAAATTTATCAAATAATTCCTTAAGTAGTCCCTCATTCATTGCAATTACATCTGCTTGGTCAGCAAAGCTCATCTCAAGGTCTAATTGGGTAAATTCAGGTTGCCTATTTGCTCTTAAGTCCTCATCCCTAAAACATTTTACAATTTGAAAATACCTATCTAATGATCCTATCATCAGGATTTGTTTTAGAAGTTGAGGTGATTGAGGAAGTGCATAGAATTTTCCCTTGTTAACTCTAGATGGGACAAGGTAATCCCTAGCTCCTTCTGGGGTAGGCTTGGTCAAAAATGGAGTTTCTACTTCAGTAAAGCCATTTTCGTACATATACTCACGCATAGTTCTTACAATATCACTTCTTAACTTAAGGTTTCTTTGAACAGAAGGTTTTCTCATGTCAAGATACCTATATTTTAACCTTAAGTTCTCACTTACATCATCATCATCTTTTATATATATAGGTGGTGTTTTTGCTTGGTCTAATATGTTTATTTTCTCTGCGATAATCTCAACATCTCCAGTTGCTAAATCTGGATTTTTGGATTCTCTTTCAAAGACCTTTCCCTTAACCTCTATTACATATTCGGCTGAAAGTTCTTTGGCTTTTTCGTAATTATCTTTATCTTCTTCTCTTACTACAATTTGGCTAATGCCTGTCTTATCTCTAAGATCTATAAAGACTAAAGACCCTAAATTTCTTTTCTTTGCTACCCAGCCCATAAGTACTACAGAATCGCCTACATTCTCGATTCTTAAATCACCACACATATTTGTTCTTTTAAATTCCATACTTCTCCTCCTCCTAGACTAAAAATGGATTATTGGCTAGTTCAAAACCTAATTTTGTAGCCTCTCCATGTCCTGATAAGATTTTACTGTCCTTATCAAATAGTCCAAGTTTGTTTTTAATTGAATCTATAATTTGTCCATAGTCTCCACCCTTAAGGTCACTCCTACCTATGGACATATTAAATAAAGTATCTCCAGAAAATATTATATCATTAATTTTATAAGACATCGAATCTAAAGTATGACCTGGAGTTTTTATGGCCATAATTTTAAAATCAGAAAATACTTGGCCATCCCTAAGATATTTATCAATTGGAACATCAATATCATAGCCAAAGGCCAGGTTATATTCCTTATCATTTGCAATTTCCCTACTATCTTCACTAGCATAAACATCTACTTGGTAGAGATTTTTTAGGTAAGAAAGTCCTAAGACATGGTCAAAGTGAGTATGGGTTTGGATTATAAACTTTATCTTTATCCCCTGATTTTTTATATAATCAATAGCTTGTTGGGATGGAAAAGCTGCATCTACGATAAATCCATTTTTATCCTTATCACTTACCACATACATATTAGTCATAACAGGACCTTCTATAAATCTTTTTATATCCACTAAAGAATCCTTTCGCTATCTAATAAAATTGTAACAGGACCATCATTTATAAGGGAAACTTTCATATGAGTTTGAAACTTTCCAGTTTTTACATTAAGCCCTTCTTTTTCAAGCTCTTCTATCATAAGCCTATAGTACTCATCTGCCTTACTAGCCTTAGCCGATTGGGTAAATGAAGGTCTATTGCCCTTTCTAACATCCCCATATAGGGTAAACTGAGAAATTAATAAAATCTCTCCTCCTACATCTTTAAGGGATAAGTTAAGTTTTCCATCCTCATCTTCGAATATCCTAAGGTTTGCAATTTTTCTTTTGATATATTCCAAGTCTTCTTTAGTATCAGTATCCTTGATAGCTAAAAGTACCATAAAGCCTTTTGAAATCTTTGATATGACTTCACCTTCAACGCTTACTTGTGAATTTTCTACCTTTTGTATTACTGCTCTCATTAACTTTTTATCCTATATACATTCTCTACAGTCTTTATAGTCTTTAATTTTCTTACTATATCAGACAATTGGTTCATATTGTTTACTTCTATTAATAGGTCTACTATAGCTTGGTCTTGGTCAGTCTTTGCATTTATAGCTAATATATTAACATTAAAAGTTGACATCATTTTTGAAATCTCATAAAGAATTGAAGGACCATTTGATGTTATAGCTTGAATTTTTACAGGAAACTTATCTTCTTTAGAGTTAGACCAATATACATCAATTAACCTTTCAGGTGACTTTGAATTAATTATATTAGGGCAAGTTTTTACATGGACTGATATCCCGTTACCCTTAGTTATAAAGCCTATAATTGGATCACCTGGAACAGGTGTGCAACATTTGGCAAATTTAACATCTACATCATCTTCAAGGTCACTTACCTTAACTTGGTTATTTACATTGGATGAATTTGTATTTACCTTGTTGATTTCTGTAGGTTTTTTAATTTCAGTCTCTTTTTTCCTATCAGATTCAAATTTAAGTAGTTTTTGAACGATCTGTTCGGCATTTGTTTTACCATATCCTACTGATGCATACATCTCATCTTGGGATGGAAATCCTAAGTCTTTTACAATTTTATCTAGCCATTCATCTTTTAAAATTGCCTTATAGCCTTGCCTATATTTTTTGATATCCTTAATTACAGCATTAAGACCAAGTTCTATATTCTCTTGCTTATCATTCTTTTTAAAGTATTGTTTGATTTTACTCTTTGCTTGGTTAGATTTGACAAAATTTAGCCAATCCCTAGATGGCCCATTAGAATTTTTGCTTGTTATAATCTCTACCAGGTCTCCTGTTTTTAATTTATGGGTAAGTGGAACCATCCTACCATTTACCTTGGCACCGACGCAAGAATTTCCCACTTCTGTATGGATTTTATAGGCAAAGTCTATCGAGCAAGATCCCATAGGCAAGGAATAAACCTCTCCTCTAGGAGAATAGACATAGATTTCTCTAGAAAAGAAATCTGTCTTTAGGGTGTCCATAAATTCTTGGTTATCAACCTTGGCCCCACCCTCTTGCTGCCATTCGATTATCCTTCTTAAAAAACTCATAGCATCGTCAAAGGCTGTTTGATTGGTATTATTTTCCTTATACCTCCAATGGGCTGCTATACCATATTCACATTCCTTATGCATCTTTCTTGTTCTAATTTGAACTTCAAAAGGTTTAGAGTCATCGCCAAAAACAGTAGTATGAAAGGACCTATATCCATTTGGTTTAGGTTGCGCAATATAATCCTTTATCCTATTAGGTACTGGTCTCCATAAGGCATGAACCTTGCCAAAAACTGTGTAGCATTCAACTACAGTATCAACTATAACCCTAATTGCGGTAAGATCATAAATCTCATCAAAGGCTATATTATTCCTAATCATCTTTTTATTAATTGAATATAGGGACTTTGGCCTTCCGCTTATCTCATAGTTGATCCCAGTATCTTCCAAGGATTTAGACAGAGTATCAATTATTTCATTAATATATGCCTCACGTTCACGCCTTTTTACATTTACCATTTCGGCAAGCTCATAATACTTATCTGGTTCTTGGTATCTAAAACAAAGGTCTTCTAATTCCCACTTCAAAGAATAAATTCCAAGCCTATGGGCTAAGGGAACATATATTTCTAAGGTCTCATCAGCAATTTGTTTTTGCTTCTTCCTTGTCATATATTCTAGAGTTCTCATGTTATGAAGCCTGTCAGAAAGTTTGATTAGGACTACTCTTACATCGTTACTCATGGCCATTACCATTTTTCTAATGTTTTCAGCCTGCTTTTCTTCCCTTGATGTGTAGTTTAAATTTTTAAGCTTGGTAACCCCATCTACTAGATAAGTTATCTCTTCGCCAAACTCACTAGCCATCTCATCCCTACTTACAGGAGTATCTTCAAGGACATCATGCATTAATCCTGCACATATGGTTGCCTCATCAAGTTTCATTTCTGATAATTTTTTAGCCACCGCAATTGGGTGGATAAAATAATCTTCACCAGAATTTCTCTTTTGTCCCCTATGATGGTATTCAGCAAAGTCATAGGCCTTTTTTATGATCTTAATATTACTATCAGGATTATTTTTAATTATATACTCTTCGAATACTTGGTATTCTTTAGCAAAATCAGTTGCCATAATATCACCTTAAATCTATTAATTTTAATTGCAGGCTTTTAACACCTTTAAATATATTAACATCTGGAAAATAAATAATGTCGATTTTATTACCTACAATTTTTCCATCAAACTTTAAATTAAGATAGTCATAATACTCTTTTGCATTAAATTTAATAGCATCTATGTACCTTCCATTTTGATGGAACCTAATTTTCATCGTATTTTTATCCTTGCCAAGCATAGATATATTAGCTATGTCTACTTGCTTATTGGCAAAAATTGGTTTTGGGTTATCCTTGCCAAAGGGCCCTAGGTCTTTTATTTTTTCTGCAAATTCTAAGGAAAGGTTCCCTATCTTTATCTGAGCATCAATGTTAATTGACTCTTCCAAGTCTTTCTTGGTCAAGGTTTCATTCTCATTTAAGAATTTTCTAAAATCTTCTAATAAATTCTTCTCTATGGATAGGCCACAAGCAAGAGGGTGGCCCCCAAAAGATACTAACTTATTAGCATAAGGTTTTATTTCTTCATAAATATTGTAGGCAGAAATAGACCTACCAGATCCTTTTAAGATACTTGGATCTTTTGACTCAGTAAGCACAATAGTTGGCCTATGATACTTCTCCTTTAGCCTACCGGCCACAATTCCACAAATAGACTCATCTATGGAAGGGTCGTAGATTAAAAGGATCTTATCCTTATCATACGAATTTTTAATAATTATTTGATCGCATTTATTAAAAGCATCTTCGGTTAGGGCCTTTCTCTTATTATTTAACTCTACTAATTTGATCGACAGCCTCTTGATATCATCAATGTCTTCTTCCATCAATAAGTCTATGGCAAGTTTTGCAGATGCCAACCTACCACTTGCATTCATCAAGGGACCTAGGATAAAACCTAGGGTGTATTCATCGATTTTCCTCTCCCATCCTGCTTGGTCTAGGAGTATTTTAATGGCTAATTTCTCAGTATTGTTTAATCTTTTTAGGCCTTCAATTACAAAAATCCTATTTTCATCTGTCAAAGACACTATATCAGCAACTGTTCCCATAGCCACATACTCTAAAAGTGAGTAAAGGTAAGCAAGGTCCCCATCAAGTTTTTGGTAAAGGGCGCTCATAAGCTTAAAGGCAACTCCCGCCCCACATAAGTCTTTGAAAGGATAGGAAGAGTCAAGCCTATGAGGGTTTATAACACAATCAGCTTCTGGCAAAACTTGGTCAATCCAATCTCCCTTATCTTGCTTTTTGATCTGATGGTGGTCTGTCACGATTACCTTTACACCCGCTTGTTTAAGACTTTTTATTTCATCAAAGCCTGTTATTCCATTATCACATGTTATAACCAAAGAAACCTTATCATCGATTGCCTTATTAGACATCTTTTTAGATATTCCATAGCCTTCCTCAACCCTATTTGGTATATCATAACTTATATTATCATAAAAAAATAAAAAACCATCCATTAGGGTCATAACTGATGCAATCCCATCTTGGTCATAATCACCAAAAATCCTAATTTCTCCGTTAGACTTTATTGTATTTATTATAAGGTCTATGGCTTTATCCATATCATTTAATAAAAAAGGATCATGAAGTTTATCAAGGCTGGGATTGATGAACATATCTATTAATTTAGGATCGATTATATCCCTATTTGCTAGTATTAAAGCTTCTAGTTTTGTAATGTCCTTTACCTTTAGATTATTTAAATAATTTTCTTTTTTATTATATATAAACCAATTTGCCATAAACTTCCTTCCTTTTCTATAAACTATACTTCATTTAAACTTCTTATAAAGAAAAGAGGCCTCAGCCTCTTGTTCATTTTTATTCAATTATGGCTTTTACCATCTGCTTATCTAGCCTTATATATGAATTGTTTTCCAAAGTTCCTGTTATTATTATAAGACTTGTCTCATCCATTTCCAAAACTTCCCCTATTATTCCTGACTTACTAATTATTTTGGACCCTACTTTTAGATTTTCTTTTATAAACTTTTGGTTTTTTGATTCTTTAATATAATCTTTTACACTAAGCTTATAAAAATATCCTATAAGGATGATTAGAATTATATATTCTAATATCATTGGTAGCCATACTTTTTATAAAATTCTTCTTTATATTCCAAAAACCTATCTTCCATAATGGCTTTTCTTATATTTTCTGTCATCTTTAATAGGAAGTAAAGGTTATGGTAGGATAAAAGCCTTGCTCCCATAATTTCATTTACATTATGAAGGTGTCTGACATAGGCTCTAGTGTAATTTCTACATGTATAGCAATCACACTCTTCATCTACTGGCCTAAAATCTTCTTTGTAGGCTGCATTTCTTACAACAAGCCTTCCATGGCTTGTAAGGGCAGTTCCATTTCTTGCAATCCTAGTTGGTAGGACGCAATCTGCCATATCAATTCCTGCTTGAAAGGATTCAAATAAATAATCTGGAGTTCCAACTCCCATATTATACCTAGGCTTATCTTCTGGTAAAAGCGGGGTTGTAAAGTTTAGGATATCTATCATTGTCTCCTTTGATTCTCCAACTGATAGGCCCCCTATTGAAAATCCATCAAAGTCCATAGCCGTTGTCTTTTTGGCAGATATTTCTCTAAGATCTTTAAACATTCCCCCTTGAACTATACCAAAAAGTGATTGGTGGGCTTTAGAATTTTCCTTATGATAATCAAGTCCTCTTTTAGCCCATCTTATGGTTCTTTCCATTGAATCTTTCACATAATCATAAGAAGCATTGGCATCGACACATTCATCAAAGCTCATCATTATATCTGATCCTATGTCATTTTGAATCTCTATTGCCTTTTCTGGAGTAAAAAAGTGCTTAGACCCATCTATGTGAGACCTAAATAAAACTCCATCCTCACTTATTTTCCTATTTTCTGCAAGAGAGAAGACTTGAAAACCACCCGAATCTGTTAATATAGGCTTATGCCAATTCATGAATTTATGAAGGCCTCCTGCCTTTTTCATAATATCCATTCCAGGCTTTAAATATAGGTGGTAGGTGTTTCCAAGTATTATCTTAGCCCCCATTTCTTCTAATTCTTCTGGACTTATAGCCTTAACAGTACCAAGGGTTCCAACAGGCATAAATATTGGTGTTGGTATATCTCCATGGTCTGTGTGAATTACTCCAACTCTTGCATTAGAATACTTATCTTTTTTAATTAATTCATACTTTAATCCCATACTTCTCCTTACTTAATAAACATACAATCGCCAAATGAAAAGAACCTATACTTATCTTCGACTGCCTTTTCATAGGCATTTAAGATTATTTCCCTACTTGTAAAGGCTGCCACGAGCATTATAAGGGTTGACTTTGGTAGGTGGAAATTTGTTATTAGACCGTCTACAACCTTATATTCAAAGCCTGGATATATAAATATATCAGTAGAACCTGAATCTTCTCTTAAATGGCCATATTTCTTATATACTGATTCTAAGGTCCTAATGCTTGTAGTCCCAACAGCTATTACCCTGCCCCCATTTTCCTTAGTCGTATTAATTAGATCAGCAGTCTCCTTACTAATCCTATAGGTTTCTGAGTGCATCTTATGATCTTTTATATCATCTTCATTTACAGGTCTAAAGGTACCCAAGCCTACATCAAGGGTTAAAAAGGCAAGCTTAACTCCCTTTTCTTCAATTTTCTTAAGTAGGTCTTTGGTAAAATGTAAGCCTGCAGTTGGAGCTGCTACAGATCCAGGATTTTTAGAATAAACTGTTTGGTAGTCTTCAGGATCATCTAATTTTTCTTTTATATAAGGTGGTAGGGGCACATTTCCAAGCTTATCTAAGATTTCATTGAATATCCCATCATAAGTAAATTCTACTATCCTATTACCATCTTCTTTTATATCTACTACCCTAGCCCTAAGGTCATCTGAAAATATGACTTCAGATCCAACCTTCATCTTTTTGCCAGGTCTTACCAAAACTTCCCATTTTTTTCCTTCAATATTATTTAATAAGAAGACCTCAATTGACTCTTTCTTACCTTCTCTATGGCCAAAAAGTCTAGCTGGTATTACCCTAGTATCATTCATAACCAAAACATCACCTGGCTTTAGGTAGTCAATAATATTGTAAAATACCTTATGGTCAATTTCTCCACTCTTCTTATCTAAAACCATCATCCTAGCCAAGTCTCTTTTGTCAGAGGGATGTTGGGCTATTAGTTCTTCTGGCAGATTATAATCAAAATCATCTGTTCTCATCTATCTTCCTCCATTTTTAGACCATAGTGCTTATAGGCCTTTCTTGTAAGAACCCTTCCTCTTGGAGTTCTTGATATAAATCCTATTTGTAAAAGATAGGGTTCATAAACATCTTCTATAGTGACATTTTCAACTCCTGTGGATGCTGCAATGGTGTCAACTCCTACAGGTCCTCCTCCAAAGTTTTCATACATCACCATTATTATTTTCTTATCCATATTATCAAGGCCACGAGGATCAATTTCCAAAAGTTTTAGACCCTTCTTTGATGTTTCTAGGTCTATCTTTTTGTCAGCTTTTACTATGGCAAAATCTCTAACTCTCTTTAACAATCTATTAGCAATCCTTGGTGTCCCCCTGGACCTTTTTGCAATCTCAAGGGCCCCTTCATCATCAATTTCTATATCTAAAATTCGGGCTGACCTTTTCACAATACTTGAAAGGTCATCTTCAGTATAAAGATTTAAAGATAATAAAACTCCAAACCTATCTCTTAGGGGGGCTGAAAGCATACCAGCCCTTGTTGTAGCTCCAACTAGGGTAAATCTTGCAAGGTCTATTCTTAGAGATTGGGCATTTGGCCCCTTTCCAACTATAATGTCTAGAACATAATCCTCCATAGCTGAGTAGAGTATTTCTTCAACTGACCTATTTATCCTATGAATTTCATCAATAAAAAGGACATCTCCTTCTTTTAGGTTAGTTAAAATGCTTGCAAGATCCCCTGGTCTTTCTATGGCAGGACCACTTGTTACTTTTAAGTTTACTCCAAGTTCATTGGCTATTATTGTAGAAAGTGTAGTCTTGCCAAGACCTGGAGGTCCTTGAAGAAGTACATGGTCTAGGGGTTCATTTCTTGCTAAGGATGACTCGATAAATATCGATAACTTCTCCTTTACCTTATCTTGACCTATATAATCTTTAAACCACTTAGGTCTTATGGTATTTTCTGTTTGTAAGTCTTCTACTTGTTCATTGCTTCCAACAATTCTTCCATTTTCATCAAACATCTAATCACCTAAACCAATCTTTTTAAACTTTCTTTGACCAGTTCTTCTAAGCTTAAATCACTGGTTTTAAGTTCTCGTAAAACCCTATCTACTTCATTTTTCTGATAACCTAAATTAACCAAGGCTTCTCTAGCCACTGTTAAATCTTCATTAATACCAGGTCCCATACTTTGACTTGACTCATCCACATAATCCATTTTCTTAACCTTATCAACAAGTTCAAGTATAATCCTTGAAGCAGATTTTTTGCCAACCCCTTTTGCAACAGTAAGTTTATCTATATCATTATTTACAATGGCCCTTTTGATATCATTAACCGAAATGCTTGATAATATACCCAGACCAACCTTAGGTCCAATAGAGGAAACAGATATAAGCATGGTAAACATCTCAAGCTCCTCCTTGCTTATAAAACCATAAAGGGAAATATCATCTTCTCTTACTTGCATTGATGTATAAATCTTATAGTCATTATTAAGTTCAAGATTTGAGAGTGTATTTAATGATGCATAGATCCTATAACCTATGTTATTATTTTCTATTACAAAATAATCTTCTCTTATTATTCTAACACTACCAATTATATATGAAATCATTAATTTAACCTGTATCTTTCTTTAAATCTTTGAGATAGGGCATGAGTTAAGGCTACAGCAAGAGCATCGGCCGCATCATCAGGCTTGGGAATTTCTTTTAAATTCAAAAGCTTGGTTACCGTAATCATCATCTGAGCCTTAGGAGCCCTACCATAACCTGTTATTGCCTGCTTAATCTGAAGGGGAGTATACTCATAAATAGGCAAGTTATTTTGCTGGGCACATAAAACCTGGATGCCTCTAGCATGGCCTACAGTTATTGCAGTTTTTACATTGGCATTAAAAAATAACTCTTCTATGGCAAACTCGTCAGGACCAAACTCATGGATTATATCTCTTAGGTTATCATACAAAAGTTCAAGCCTTCTTCCAGTTTTCTCCTTAGAAGAGGTAGTTACAACCCCATTTTCTATTACTTTAATCTTATTTTCCTTAAATTCAATTACCCCATAGCCCATGATGGCTATACCCGGGTCTATTCCTAATATTATCATTATTCCAAAATAAAAAGGGCTAAAAGCCCTATTGATACCTCCTAAAAACCTCTCTGATAAGTCCTCTAAAATAATACTCAGCATAAGTATCTACTACAGCCTTGTATAAGTAGGTAAGAGTTTTATCATACATTTTCTTAGATTGTCCACTTGTTATATATTCAGTATACAAGGAATCTTGGTCAAAACTTAGCTGCTTGTGAGTCCTAGTATCTATATTATAGATCTTATCCTTTAAGCAAAGATCACTAAATACTTTAATATCCTTATTTAACTTGCTTACAAGGTCCTTGTTGTCATAGATAGTTTTTTTGCTATTTTTACAAAGTCCCATAATCCTTGGGTCAGATAAATTGTAACAAACATTGGTAGATTCAACCAAAAAATCAATACCAAAATCTTTAGCAATCTTATATTCTAACTTATCTATGGCTTTTTTATCCCTAAAAGCCCTGTACTGGGCCTTTATAGATATTATATACTCATACCTATATATCTCTTTACCAATAAGCCTATCTAGAGAATCAATTACCTGGTCTATGTCTCTAAGGTTCCAAAAATATTTTTTTATATTCTTAAGAACATAATCTTTTATGTAAAAAGAACTTTTTGAATAGTAAACAAAGCGTTTATCCTGCAATAAAGACATAAGTGTATTTAATGAGTAAATATCTTCATTTACCAAAAAATTATATTCAAGTTTTTCAATTATTGGATATTCTTCACTTAAATTTGCCTTCATCGCTCTTTCCTCTTATATATTTTATCATAAAATAAGCCTCAAGTATAAATTTTGAGGCTAAAAAAGGCTAAATCAAAGAAATATTATCTTGCTTTTCTATGCATTTCTTCCAATTTAGCCATAAAAAATAATTCGCTTTAACAAAAAAATTTAAAACTTATTAAAGTCAACCTTTAAATCTCTTAATTTGAAACTATAATTCACGTCTTTTCTCTCAATAATGATGGAAGCTTTCTTCCTTAAATCTATATCTGAATATAACTTTTCAATAAGCTCATAGCTTGGATTTATTGCAAAGGGGTGGGCAACCATCTGAAACATAGTTATATCCCCATTTGTGTCCCCATAAGAATAAGATTTAGAAAGATCAATCCTATATCTCTCGCTTAAGTCTATAATAGCAGAGAGCTTAGACCTACCATCCCACATAGGTATTACTTTACCAGTAAATTTATTTTTTTCATCAAAAATATAGGCAGTAGATATAGATTCTGTCGCACCATAAAACTTACCAAACTGATCTACTAAAAATTCTGGGGAACCTGAGATAAAGAAAATCAAATCTCCTCTCTCCCTATGCCTTTCCACAGCCTTTCTTGTAGCCATATATACCTTGTTTTTATTTTCTTCAATGACTAGGCTTGAATACTTAAGAATTGTTTTTTTATCAAGACCCTTTATAGATTTTTGATAAACCAAGGCTGCCTTATCCAAATAATCTTCATAGGCCCCAAACCTATTTTGATATTTCTCAAATAAGGGTCCAATTTCTTCAGTCCAAATCGATTTTTCTAGTATCCCATCAGCGCTTAGCTTTAAAAAATGCTCAATTAGTAGAGAATTTCTAAAAAGTGTGCCATCTATGTCAAAAAATGCCGCAGATCTTTTTTCCATATTATTTCCTATGCTTCTTACTTGCTATTCTTTCTTTCTTTATATTCTTTCCCTTACTCTTGCTAGTAGCAGTTTCTATATAACCATAATTATTTCTAATAGAATCTACTAGGTCTATTATAAAGCAAGTTATTATTCCTATAAGGGCACCTGTCCCCAAAAATACCGCAATCCAGGCAAGGTTTAAACCAAAATTACTTGTAAAGTTAAATATGGCTATTATACCTAAAACTAAGGCCAAGATCCCTATGCCTAAAGATGGGATAAACTTAACTATCTTTCTATCATTTATGAAATATAGCATTATTGAGATCCCAACTATTATTAAGCTTACTATTGGCAATAATAGTAGCCTTGATGAGTATTGTGAAAGTAAATTAATTAAGCCAGCCATAGGCCCTCCATTATTCTATAATTACCCTATTAACCTTAATTGTATCATTAATTTCTAAAATTATAAATGAATTTGATCCATCTCTTGAAAGAGACGGGGATGATGGATTAAGCAATAAGATCCCATCTTTATATTCATTAATATATTGGTGGATGTGGCCAAAAATACCTATGTCACATCCAAGACTTTTAGCTTTTTTGATGATTTTCTCAAAGGTAAAGTAGACATCATACTTATGACCATGAGTTAAAAATATCTTCTTATCCCCTATATCTATAACTTCTTCAAGAGGCGCTTTTTCAAAGTAGTCGTTATTACCCTTGACTACATAATATTTTATCCCTGTCTCATAGCCTATATATTTTACATCCTCTACCCCATCTCCTGCATGAATTACTAGGTCTATATCTTCATGGCTTAAGATATAATCGCTTATATCATCATACATTCCGTGGGTATCACTTGTTACTAGAATTTTCATCTATTTTCCAAAAACTTTCTAAAACTATCCATTGCCCTAGCCCTATGAGAAATCTTGTTTTTAACTTCTAAACTTATTTGACCAAGACTTTTATCAAAATCTTTTGGTATAAATATTTTATCATAGCCAAAGTTTAGGTCACCTTTTTCTTCATAGGCAATTTTTCCTTCTAAGATTCCTTCAAAGTAGTATATTTTTTCATCCTCATCTATATAAGCTATAACAGTTTTAAAATAGGCACTTCTATCATCCACACCCAATAAATCCCTTAATAATTTCCTTCTATTATCAAGGTCTGTTGCCTTTTCTCCTGCATACCTATGAGAATGTACCCCTGGTTTTTGGCCTAAAGCTTTTACAAATAAACCTGTATCATCAGCAAAGACAGGTTTATTTAAAATTTTATATAAGGCCTTAGCCTTTATTAGTGCATTTTCCTTTAAAGTCTCACCATTTTCCTCAACTTCAAAGTTTCCTATGCCTATTTGTTTCGGTATCTTAATATCTTCATTAGCTAGAAATTTTCTAACTTCTTTAAGCTTATTTTCATTTCCACTTGCAAATAATAATTCCATTTTTTCTCCTATAAAAATCATATCAGATTTTTTGCTTTTTCGTCAAATCAAATTATCTTTGATCTTCTATAATTTCATTATAGTCAGTGAAGGCTGATTCTAAGGATTCTCCTGACTTACCTGCCTGCTCATCTATAGAAATTATACTTGTTGGATTTATAGTTGGAATACTATAGATTGGAGATTTTTCTATCAGTCCATCCTTTATCCTGTGGATTAAAAGCTCATCAGAAGTTTGGATTAATATATACTTATCATTTTGGAGAATATAATAATCCTTAGCTTGAGTATTGATATTTTTAACCTGGTCTTTTCCTATACTTGTTTTACTATTAGCCTTATTTATCATTTGATTGCCTATGGCTATTTCCATTGGAAAGAACTTTTGGAAAAAGTCATCACCGTCACCAGAATATACCGATGATTGGAAAATCCATTGGCCCATATCCCTTACTATACCAAAGTTTGTATGGTCAAAAGAAATATTATCTTCATCAATGTTATCAAAATTAACCCTAGCTTCCTCTAAAATCCTAGATTTAAATATAAGGTCTGAATCTTCCTCACCTGTGTATTCTTCAAGAGATAAAAACTTCGAATCCTTTATATTTTTTGTCTCTAGCATAGCATATTTTGTTATTGGGTTGGCATTAGCTAGGGAGCTATAATCTATTGATAAATAATCATTAGATGCGTAATTTAACCTCATGTTTAGGTTTATATCTTTAAAAGTATAGGTTTGTTTGATTTTGCTATCAGATAAATTTTCTCTTACCCTAATTGGATAGGAAATTATTTGATCATAATTATCTGTTATATTATTTGAATCAAGGTTAATTGACCAATACTCTTCCTTATCCTTAACAAAGATATTATAAGCCTTCTTGTAGGAGATCTGCCCATCTTTAACACTAATTAGGTAAGTGTAATAATTATATATGTTTTCTCCCACATTATTTTCCATCCTCTCTCTTACACCTAAGATCAGGGATACATCTTCCTCAACTTCTTGACCTTTAGCATTGGTTATCCTCTCGCTTGCAGCCTTGTTTGAATACTCATTTATAATTTTTGAATCTATCGAATCAGATATTCTGGCTATAACGATTATAGAATTGTTTAAGACAAAAAACATCTGACTGTCGCTTATCTTGATAAAATCTTTTGAAAAAAGTTGCCCCTGGGAGGCATTGATTATAACTGCTTCTTCATCTTGGTTAATATTATCTGTATTAAAGCCTCTATTTTTTAAGTACTTGGCTAAATTGACATATTTTGAAGAAAAATTAGGAGGATATGCGTAGGATTCTCCTATACCAACTAGGGTATTGTCTATATAAACTTCATCTCCAAGTCCTATAGGTTCATTTCCCTGGCTAGCTTCTTCTTTTTTTATCTCAACAACCTGCCAAGTTCCTTTTATATCAATATCATCCTTTTTAGGCGTTTGGATTAGGTTATTAAGCTCTTGTGGCTTTGAGTTTGTACATGAACTTAAGATAAGGATAAGAAAAATACCCAGTAAATACCTAATTATCTTTTTCATTCTTATACCTCGGAATCTTTACTGTTACATTAGTACCTACTTTATATTTGCTTTTAATTACAAGTTTCCCATCATGGGCCTTTACAATCTCTTCACTTATTGATAAGCCAAGACCAGTATGGGACTTAGATGAAGATCCTTTATAAAATTTACTTGATACAAAAGCAATTTCATCTTCCTTAATTCCCTCTCCAGTATCTTTTACACTAATACTTACATCAGAACCATCTTGGTCTACTATTACTTCAATAAGGCCTTTTTCATAGGAAAATTTTATAGCATTATCTATAATGTTTATAAACACTTCCTTCATCCTTGACTTATCAGCAAGTACAAGTATTTCCTTATAAACTGTAATAAATTTAAAGTTTATATCAAGGCTTTCAGTCCTTGGGCTAAGTTGGGTATAGACTTGTTTAACCAGGTCTACTATATTTAAAACTTCCTTATTATATTTAAAGTTAGATGAAGATAGGCGGGAGAAATCTAAAAGATCTTCTACCATCATCGATAGCCTATCACCCTCATCTTCTATAATCTTTAATCCCTGACCCATCATATCTTCATCCTTTTGCATCTCTGGGGCCTGGAGGGTAATAGCCCATCCCTTAATAGATGTTAAAGGAGTTCTTAGCTCATGGGAAACTGAAGATATAAATTCATTTTTCATATCCTCTCTTTTTATAATATTTTCAGATAATAAATTAAGGGTCTTGGCCAATTCTGAAATCTCATTATTTCCATCAACCTTAGCCTTAAGAGTGTAATCTCCTCCTGCAAATTTTTCAGAAACTTTAATCAACTCATTTATAGGTTTAATAAAGCTAGATGCTGCAAAAAAAGAAACAATTAAGGCTGAAAGTGTAACTATTATACCAAATATAATATACCAGAACATATCACCTTCTATTCTTTCATCTACCTTGGCTGTCGATGAGCTTAACCTTATTATTCCTACCTGCTGGTCATTAGAGATCAAAGGGAAGGATAAGGATATTACCTTCTCCTTGCTAAAATCTCTTTTTATAGTTGAAAAGTCCCGCTTTCCTTCTATTGCAGATTTAACATCTCCTGTATCCAACCTTTGACCTACCGCAGATGAAGCCTGAGAATCAAATAATAAAAGTCCTGCATTATCAAGAATTTGTACTTGGGTTTCGTTTTGCCTATAAAATAAGTTCTTATCTCCAATTATAATTTCACTTAGGTCATACCTATTCATATAATTGGAAAATTGTATCTGATTAATCCTGGCTTGATTTTTCATAGAATCTGTAAGGGCAGATTCATAATAGTACCTAATGCTATTATAGGCAAAAACTTCAAATCCTATAACAACGGTCACCACAAATAACATTACAATTTTTATAACATTAAATTTGATGCTAGAATTAGGGTGGTCGTTATTATAGGATAAGATTTGCTTATCTAGAAATTCTTCTCGTTTTTTTACTTCCATCTATATCCTGTTCCCCACACTGTTTCAATATATTCTGGTTTTGCAGGATTATCCTCGATTTTCGCTCTTATTCTTCTTATATTTACATCGACAATTTTTGTATCATTAGTCACATTTTCTCCCCAAGTAGCCTTCATTATCTCATCCCTTGACATAGCCTTACCCTTATTTTTTACGAAATTTTGAAGGATGGTAAATTCAGTTGGTGTAACATCAATCTCACTTTTATTCTTATAAAAGGTTTTAGAATAAATATCAAGAGTAAAAGGACCGTCATTTATAGTATCCTTATGGTTGGTATCATCTTTTACCTGACTTAAGTTTACCCTTCTCATCAAAGACCTGACCCTAAGTAGGAGTTCTTGGGGGTTAAAGGGCTTTATTATATAGTCATCAGCTCCCTTCTCTAGACCAAGTATCTTATCTATGTCCTGAGATTTGGCTGATACCATTATAATTCCTGTCATAGGTGACATATCCCTAATCCTCTCACAAACCTCATAACCTGAAATTCCTGGCAACATTATATCTAAAATTGCAACCGCTGGCTCTTCTTCCTGAAAAATTTTAATCGCATCTTCCCCACTACCAGCTTCTAGGGTCTGATAACCTTGGTAATCAAGGTTTATCTTCATAAACTGTCTTATTGGGTCTTCATCATCAACTATTAAAATTTTATTATTTTCCATTATCCATCCTTTCAAAGGCTATTCTCGCTGCTCCTATTACTCCAGCATTGTTCAAAAATTTTGCAGGTATTATCTCTACAGAATCTGGCTTATGGCAAACTTGTTTGAATTTTTCAACCATCCCATCCCAGAATAAGTCCTTTGATGCAATTACACCACCACCTATTACTATTGCTTGTGGATCAAATATATTCCTTAGACTAGTCAAAAAATAGGCTAAATTTTTTTGATAAGATTTAAGTACTTCTTTAGCGTTTGGATCTTTCTTAATTAGGTCAAACACTTCTTTTCCGCTGGCAGTTTTTCCTGTAAGTTCTTGATATTCTCTGCCTATTCCTGTTCCTGAACAATATTGCTCAGCACATCCTAATTGACCACATGTACAAGTCCTTCCTTCAGGATATAAAATCATATGGCCAAGCTCAGCTCCCTGAAAGTTTGACCCTTGTAAGATTCCACCATCTTCTGTATAGACAGCTCCACCTAGGCCCG
Organism: Anaerococcus sp.; assembly: GCA_030532385.1. Taxonomy (GTDB): domain Bacteria; phylum Bacillota; class Clostridia; order Tissierellales; family Peptoniphilaceae; genus Anaerococcus. Next base: position 102,020 of record JAUNLG010000003.1, read on the forward strand.
TTCCTAAGGTTATCATAACTACATTTTTGTAATTTTTACATGCACCTATCCATTTTTCTGCAATTAGGGCAATATTGGCATCATTTTCTACAAAAACAGGAAGATCTACAAATTTTTCTACAGCTTCCTTCAAATTAAGGCCGGTCCAACCCTTGATGTTGCCAGCAAAAGTTACAATTCCATTTTCCGCATCTATAAAACCTGGTGTCCCTATGCCAATTGCACTTGCGCTTTTATAGTCAAGCTTATATATGGCTTCTTTTATATTTTCTAATACCTGGTCACGACCCTTATCGGCATTTGTAGGTACTTCTTCCCTTTCTAAAATATTGCCAATTTCGTCAATTAAACACGCATTAATCTTAGTGCCACCTAAATCAATTCCAATTACCTTTTTCATTTTTGCTCCAATCTAAAAATATCATCCTTTAGTTTATAAATCTGATCAGTTTTATTTGATAAAAATTCTTTGCCTTCTAGGTATTCTAAGCCTTTTATTTTACCAAAAACAAGTTTATAGGCCAATAGTACTTGGTTGTCTACCCCTATCTTTTTAAGCTCCTGGTTGACCTTCCAATCCCCATACTTCCTATCTCCAATTATAGGCGTTTTATTTTTCTTTAAAGAAAATCTAATTTGATGGGTTTTTCCTGTATAAAGCATACATTCTACCAAGCTAAAGCTTCCATTGGTTTCTAGAGGTCTAAAGAATGTTTTGATTTGCTTGCCATCCCTAGAAGATTTTATCCTATTTTTATTCTCATTTTTATCTATCTTAGTTTCTATAAAAAACTCTCTTTTAACTTCTCCCTTAACAAGAGTTAGGTAGTACTTATCAATATCTCCTTGTCTTATGGCCTTATTTAGGGCTCTTAGGGCTTTTGCGTTTTTTCCACCTATTACTAAACCCTCTGTATTCCTATCAAGACGATTTACTACAGCAGGCCTGAAGGTCTTATCTCTTTTACTTAAAAAATTTGTTTTATAAAGATAGTTGATCATATTATCAAGTAGGTTGTCTCCATAATCTTTCTTAGATGCAGCATGGGTTAAAGTTCCCTTTTTCTTATCCATAATAAGAAGGTTCTTATCTTCATAAATTACATCTAAGTCAAAATCCCTAGGAGTAAAATCAGTTTTCCTAACCCACTTTTTAAAGTCCCTATCTTTTATATACATGGTTACCTTGTCACCTGGGTATATAAAATCATCATTTTTCGCCCTTTTATCATTTATTTTAAAATTCTTTTTCCTTATATTTTTCTGGATGAGCGAAAGTGGGGCATTTTCTAAATACTTTCTTAAAAACCTATCAAACCTTTGGTTACCATCATTTTCATTAATTTCTACTTCTATCATAATTAATACGATTTATTCACATAAGAATCTATTAAAGATAAGCGGGCCTTGGTAGAAAACACCTTGTTTTCCTTGAGTTTTTCTAGGATTTTTTTATTTTTCGAATGAAGTATTAACCTATCTTCATCTAAAATATTTATTTCATAAATTAAACCTCTTAGCCTTTTTGACTTAAGATCTATGTAATAGGATTCAAGATTTTTATAATCTAGGATTGCTAAAAGCCTTTGGGTAGCAATATCCTTAAGATAATAGTAATTTTCCCTATCATTGATTAATTTATTATAATATTTTCTCTTCTTTTTTGAATTTAGATAGGCCTTAGCTTCAAAATTACATTTCTTAGCCATAACATTATAGTATTGATAGTTAAAAATGGCCTGGCTAAAGGTGTTGATCTGAGAAAATGGTTTTAGATTAAGCTTTTTAAAAAAATCATAGTTCAGCCTTAAAAATTCGTCCTTATCTATCTTAGATTCATCTAATAAATCTATAGATTCCTTTCTCCACTTTTCAAACTCTTCTAGTTTGCATTCTTCTATATTCATAATAAAAAAACCGTCTCTATTGAGACGGTCGCAACTAATCTTCTAGTTTCAATTCAATGATTTGTGCATCTAGAGAGTCAGGAACGTCTGATTTTTTCCAATCCAATCCTAGGTAAATGTCAGATTTTGAATACTCAGAAAGATTGTTAAGTCTACTAGCAACTTCATTGATATTTTCACTTGTGATTTCTATGATATCATATATTCCATCGATAAAGATTTTTCCAATATCATAATCACGTGCAAGGATGCCACCAACAAATCCTAAAAGTCCGTCAATATTTTTAATCTTATAGCTAGATGCATTTATTAATCTCACCTTATGGTCTAAAGTTTGAATTTGGTCATCATCTGTGTCGATAAAAACTATATTGTTATTTCCCTTTTCTTTTTCTTTATTAGCTTCTTCAACTAAATATTTTGTTTTACCAACACCTTGTTCTCCTAATACTAGATAAATCATTTTGATTCCCCCTTAATTTTGTCAAATATTTTTTTATAGGCCTTATCACCTTGGATAAATCCTTGCCTATTCATCATTTCTATTATTTCATCTCTAATCAGCCACCAAGAAGTATCCCAATTACAAAATATGGTCTCTTCCTCAGGTGCCCTACCTACTAACCTTGCTATGGCAGTATCCTTATTGATATATCTTAGAAAAGTAATTACATTATCTTGGTAATCTTTTTTATCAATCATATCAACTTCTTTATCTTCATACATCCTAGCAAGCTTAGTTCCCTTAACTACATATAAAGAATGTAGCTTTACTTCCTTTACTTCTAGAGCATTTAAAATTCTTGCAGACTCAATTATATCTCTTTTATCATCCCAGGGTAGGGATAAGATCAAGTGAGCACAAATCCTAAAACCATAATCTCTTATCATAAGGGCTGCTTTAATAAAGTCAGCTAGACTCTCACCCCTATTTAGTATATCAAGACTTCTATAGTTTGCTGTCTGAAGACCTAGTTCAAAGGTAATATCAATACCAGTCTTTTTGGCGAATTTTTCTAAAAAATCTAGTTTATCAAGACTGATACAATCACTTCTTGTTGATATAGCTATACCAACAATATAATCCTTATCGCAAGCTCTTATAACTTCCTTAAAGTCATCTAAGGGCATATAGGTATTTGAGAAGTTTTGAAAATAAGCAATAAATTTATCCGCTTTATATCTCCTACCTATGTAGGCTTTATTGCTTTCAAGTTGGTCTGAAACTGTCATATATGATGGAAGATTTTCAAATGATCCCCCAGATTCAGAACAAAAAATACAGCCACCCCTGCCACAAGCCCCATCTCTATTAGGGCAAGTTAGGTCAAGTTTTATAGGTAGTTTATATACTTTGCTTCCGTAAGTATCCTTATAATACTTACTTATAGAATAATATGGTATATTATTCATCAATTACATCTTCACTATCCAAGTCATTTTCATAATCATCCATTAGATTATCAAGGGCTTGTTCATCCCAATAATGGGAGAATATATGAAAGACTTCCTCTAATTCTTCTTCATCTTCTATTAACTCAAGATTGACTTCATCATCATCAAAATTGTCATTATAATAAAATAAGTAAATTTGGCTAGAGTCATTAGATAAAAGAGCTACATAGTCTGTATCATCTACTGTAAAAATATCAACTAAAAAAGTTTGGTCGACATTCTCGCCAAAGCCTATATCTATGATGGCCTTACCTTCATTTTTACCAAATTCTACTTCATGTCCGTGTAGGTTAAATTTCTCACTCATAAGATCTCCTAACATTTATCATAAATTGCCTAATAGCTTTTCTAAGAGCTTAATAACCTTTGCAAGGTCTGATAAACTTGTAGAATAGCTACTATCACCTTTCTTATATTTTACCCCAAGAGAGATTATTTTCACTTTTAGATCTTTAAATATCATTGACCCATCAAGTGAATATTGGGTTTTTACAACCCTTAGGTCTTCTCCAAAGATTTGCTTATAAGTCTTTATAAAAATTTCTTTAAGACTTGGATCTTGATTTTTCCACTTACCAACCTCAAACCTTTTACTTAGTATGGATTGTGAAATATTAGCAGCCAATTGTGTCTTATCAATCATAGCTTGCATGCTTTCTTCAGATAAAGACCTAAATACAATAATCATATTTATGTAATTTTTGAGTGTTTTTATTAAAGCTAAGTTACTAGATGAGACTAATTGGTCGTCAACAGAGTTTACAAAGACAGATCCATTTGGAATAAGCTCTATAAAAGAAGCTAGATGGTTAAAGGATTCATTTGTAATCGGCTTTAGTTTTCTACCTTCAATTTCCTTTAGGGAAATTGTCATATCAGGTTCATACTTTAAATTTTTTTCTATAGATTCATTTTTTACTATTTCAAAAATATTCTCAAGTTCAGCTTTAAATTCCTTTTTGATAATGAAATCGATTGACCCATTTTGAGGTATATAATTATAGGCAGAACCTGCATTGATAGATATTATATCAAGGTCTACACTTGCCTTGATTTTTCTAATAAGGCCTAGTATAAACTTTATAGCATTTAGCTTAACTCTATCTATTTGCTCACCTGCTTGGCCTCCTGATAAGTCATCTAGGCAAAGCCTATATGTTAGATACTCATAATCAGGTTCAAATCTTTCTACCTTAACTTGGTTTAAAAATAGTTTAAGAGCAGAAAATTCGTCTGCAATGCAATCAGCTTGTTTTAAGTTTAAATTAATTATATTATCAGTTCTTAAAATTTCCTTTAGGGTGTTTGGGGCATAGTCATTATTATTTGTTAGAGAATTTTTTGAAATTAAAACATCAAAATTTTCACTAGAATACTCTAGCAAATATAAAATGCCTATTAGACTAGCAAGTACATTTACTGAAGACCTTGCTAGCAGTCTAACTTCTTCCCCATCTTTTTGAATTTTAAAAGCTAAATTTTCTTTCTTATCATCAATATTTATATGGAATAAGACCTTGGCACTATTACCCTTTTTTATATAAAAGGATTCACCAACTTCGTGAATTATACATGATTTATCCTTAGCTTTTGATAAAAAAATTTGTATAAGATCACTTAGCCTAAGCTCATCCTCTTTATAAAAAGGCAGGTTTTCTATATAATTATCAAGATTATCTATATTTATTTTATAATCCATAATAATTCCTAGTAGTACTTTTTGACTTCTACATCCTTACTAATTTGCTCAACTTTTTCTAGGTAAGCTTCTTGTCTTTTTTCCATGATAAGTCTTTGTCCAACTTGATCTTTAATGGTCTCATAATCATTTACTTGATTATTTTCTATGTTTTCAAGCTTTATTATATGATAGCCAAATTGAGATTTTACAGGTTCTGATACCTCACCAATTTCTAGACTATCAAGACCCTCTTGGAATTCTTTGACCATTACTCCCTTTGGGAACTTGCCTAAGGATCCACCATTATCTTTTGAAGGGTCCATTGAATACATTTTTGCAGCCTCAGAAAAGTCAAGACCCTTATCGATCTCTGCTTTTATGGATTTTGCCTTTTCCAAATCTTTAATAAGAATATGGCTGGCTTGGTATAAGACTGGTGGATTTAAAGTATCTTTATGGTCTTCATAATAAGCCTTTATTTCCTTATCATCAATCTTTACTGACTCAAAGATCTTGTGCATGGCATAGTTTATCATCATATTCCTCTTAACTTTATCAAATTCTTTGAGGAACTCTTCATCCTTATCCAGGCCATTTTCGTAAGCATCTTTTAATAAAAGCTCTTGGTTTACAATCTCATCAGCTAGTGCTTTTTTTCCTTCTTCGTTGTTTAAACTTTGGTTATTTTCAATATTTGCCAAAAGTTCATAAACATCGCTTAGATAAATTTTCTTTTCATTAACTTCTGCTAGAAGTTTATTATTATCTTCTGTCATTTATACCTTCCTTTAAAATTATTTTATCATCATATATATTTATATATCCATCTTTATATAGCCTACCTATGGCTCTCTTGAAAGCTGACTTGCTTATTGCAAATGTCTTATAAATCTTATCAGGCTTTGACTTATCTGATAGGCCAAGCTCACCATCATGATCATATAAGTAATCAAGAATTTTATCACTATCAGAATCAATCTCAAGGTAGGCTCTCTGCCTTAAAGATAGGTCTATTTTTCCATCATCTTTGACAGCCTTTACCCTTGCTTCTATAAGTTCACCTTCAACATGAACTCCTCTTAATTCTTTAATCCTTAATAATGAATCATACTTATTATCTATGGCTACAAAGGCCCCTATAGATTTATTAATAGAATAAATCCTTCCGCTTACTTCATCATTTTCCTCATAGGTATGGTCATTTGATAAAAGATCTCTTATTTTTGAACTTAAATATACATATCCATCTCTATCCTCTTTAAAGGTTACAGGGTAAGTCATTTCTATTATTATCCTATAAGTTCTCTCTTCAAAGGGCATAAAGATAGATCTTTTATCTCCTATCTGAAAGTAAACTCCATTTTTATCAATGCTAATAGCCTTAAGGGAGTAGATCATTCCTATTTGATAAGGAAAATCTAGACTTGCCCTTAAGATCTTTCCTTGATCGTGGTAAATTATTGCAGGTACCATATCTCCAATTTTTTTACCCTTTAGGTCTTTTTTATCTATTTGTGCATCTCCAAACTTTGTTTTAAGATAGGCTTTATTTTTACTAAATCTTTTTATTTTAAACTCTTTAATAATATTCTCCTAATTTTTATCTATTGTAAAGCCCCTACCTAAGACTTCAGAAACTTGGTAGTTAAAGATAAAGGCATTTTCATCAATTTTTAGAATCTCTTCTTCCATTATAGGATAGTTCCTTACAGCAGTAACAGTCATTATTACCTTTTTTTCCTTAAGCGAAAAACCTCCTTCTGCTTGAAGTAAGGTCACTCCCTTATCATACTTCTTAAGAAGCATTTGATTAATTTCTTCATACTTATCAGAGATAATATAGATAGCTATTTTTCTTCCAAAACCCTGGATAAAATAATCTATCCCTATAGATTGAATTATAATAGTAAGAGCAGCATAAAGGGCCAGCTCTATTCCAAAGACTAAAACTGATAAGGATACTACTGTAATATCTGCTATAAACAAGGAGACATGCATGGGTAAATTTGTAAGTTTTTTTAAAATAGAAGCTATTAGATCTGTTCCGCCTGTTGACCCTCCTTGATAAAATATGATAGAAAGGCCTAGGCTCATTATTATTGCACCAAAAACTAGGTTTATAATTTTATCATGGGTTAAAATTACATTTGGAAAAATTTTTTCAAATATTATAAGACATCCTGAAAGACTAAGAGATGCAAAAAGTGATCTTTTTGCAAAATCAAAGCCCAAAACTACTATTCCTAAAATTAGGACTAGGATATTAAGGCTAAGGTTTGTCACTCCCACACTAATTTTGGGAAAAATTGTAGCCAATACTAAAGAAAGTCCAGAAACTCCACCTGCTGCTATATCTTGTTGGATTAGGAAAAAGTATAAACCAATAGCTAGCAAGAAGGTCCCTAGAAAAATCCATAAATATTTTTTCATCACATTCCTCCTCTTTCCTATAGTAAAATGTTATCATAAAACTAGTATACATTCAACAATAAAAATCTTAAGAAAAAGTAAAACTCCTACCTAAAAAACCTAAGATCTTTTAGGTGGGAGTCCTCTTAGCTTATCCAGTTTGGAACTAATTGATTAAAATAATCATACATTTCTAATATCCTAGACCTCTCTTTACCATCTAGGAAGTGGGGTTTATCTTCATTTTCATTAACTTGATTATAAAGAATTACATAAGCTTGGTATAAACTTAAAAGCCTAAAGAATTTTCTACTTGGTCTTTGCCCATCAAAGTAGGCCTCCACAACTCCTCTAGCAAATACAGGATGTGTTATTGCAAGTTTGTTTATATCAACAAAATCAAAGATCCCATCGCCTAGCTTTATCTCCTTAATTCCCCTAAGGTCTAGGTTAAGATTACCATAAACCCTTATATTTTTATCATTAATATTGCCATGGATTAGGTTATTAGTTGTATTTTTACTTAGGTGGATATTATCTTTGATATGGTCTATATATATATAGTCTTTTTCAGTTTTTTTATCTGAAATTCCATGCATATAGAATAGGTAGTTGGCCTTGGTAGTAAAGTCCTTCTCCCAGTCAACTAGGATATCTGTACTGGTTTGATGGAATTTTTTTAAGATTTGACCAAAATTAAATCCTATCCTAAATTCATCTTCTTCACTTGCCTTTGACAAAAAATCCTTTAGTGATTGTTCATCCCTATATTGAAAAATCTTATAAGATTTTTTAAGGTCAGGGAAAATTCCCTGCTCATAGATCCTAAGACTATCTATGCCTATATCTCTTAGCCTTTCTTGGATGAAGCTTTCCTCACTAATATCCTTATGCTTATCTATATCATAAAGGGATATTACATAAAACTTACCATCATCAGTTCTTACTCTAATTTTTCCCTCAGATATCTGCTTAATTTCTTTTATAGTCCCATCTTTTTTAAATAAGTCAGTATGTTTTAAGAAATCATAATTTGAAGTCATTTTATTTATGCTCTTTAACTAATGTTTCAACTTCCTCAGCTTCTTCACAGTCTAAGACTTTTTTAGCAAAGTCTTTTTCTTCTTCTACACTAGAATTCATTATGATATCTTTAATTTCTGCAATCTTTGCAGATGATCCAGAAAACTCATCTAAACCTAGACCCATAAGAAGTTTAGTCGCCTCTGTATCAGAAGCAAAGGCTCCACACATTCCTGTCCACTTTCCTGCCTTATGACTTACATCTATAACATGTTTGATCGCTCTTAAGACTGCTGGATTGTAGTTTGAATAAAGGTCTGCTATATTGTCATTTCCCCTATCAACAGCTAGGGTATATTGGGTAAGGTCGTTTGTTCCTATTGAAAAGAAGTCAGCATACTTTATAAACTTATCAGCCATTATTACAGCTGCAGAAGTCTCAACCATGATTCCTACATCTAGGTCCTTATTATAGGCTATTCCTTCCTTATCTAAGTCTTTTTTGATATCTTCTATAAGCTCACGAACTTTCTTAAGCTCACTTGGGTTTATAACAAATGGCACCATGATTTTAATATTTCCAAAGGCAGATGCTCTTACTAAAGCCCTTAATTGGTCTTTAAATATATCCTTCTTGTCTAAACATAGCCTTATTGCCCTATATCCTAAGAATGGGTTTTCTTCTTTTGGAAAATCAAAATAGTCAAGGCCCTTATCTCCACCTATATCAAGGGTTCTGATGATAAGAGGCTTATCCTTTAACATCTCAGTAGCCTTTTTATATATTTCAAATTGATAGTCTTCACTTGGGAAATTATCACTTTGCATATATAAAAATTCTGTTCTGAAAAGACCTACTCCATCACAGCCATTTTCAATTGCTATTTCAAGGTCTTCTATATTTCCTATATTTGCAGCAACCTCAATGTGCTTACCGTCCTTACTAACTGCCTTTGAGTCTTTAAGGTCTTTTAATCTTTCCTTACGAGCCTTTTCTTCTTTGATTATGCCCTCGTATTTTTCCAATTCTTCTTGGCTAGGGTTTACAATTAGAACACCTTCATTACTATCAATTATAGCCTTCTCTCCGCCCTTCACCTTTTTTGATACATCTGCCATGCCTACTAGGGCAGGTATGTCTAGGGTTTGAGCTATTATTGAAGTATGGCTGGTCTTTCCACCAAGGTCTGTAGCAAATCCAACAACAGCTTCTTTATTCATATTGGAAGTATCTGATGGGGTAAGCTCTTCTGCAATTACTATTGAGCCTTCGGCAAGGTTGGCTAAGTCCTTTGCCTTAATGCCCTTTAACTTATACATTACTTGAAGACCAATATCCTTATAGTCGCTAGCTCTTTCTCTTAGGTAGTCATCGTCAATTTGGCTCATAATTTCAACCATTTCTTTAACGGTTTCATCTAAGGCAAGCTCAGCATTTTTTAAATCGTTATTGATCTTTCCTTCGATAGTATCTGTAAAGTATGGGTCTTGGAGTAATTCTGTATGAGCTAGGGCAATATTTGCCTGAGTCTCACTTGCTCCCATTAGTTTTGAAAGGTCATCTATATAGGCATCAATCGCTTTCTTAACCTTGTCAAATTCAGCCTTAGTATTAGCCTTTGTAATCTTTGATTCATCTATCTTAATCTCTTCTCTTATAAATAGATATAAATTACCAATAGCTACACCACTACTTGCCTTTAAGCCTTCATATCTTTCGGTCATTATTAATATCTCCTTGTTCTAAAAAAAGAGTTGTTGCCCAATAAACACCTCATTTACCATGGTCCCTGGATCACTATTTAAAGCTTAGGGTCATATGATGAAATGATAGATGTTTATAATTTTGCAACAACTCCTTCTACTTTTATTATTCAGATAAGTTATTGATAAATTCTACTAATTCATCTGCAAATTTCTCTTCATCTTCACCATCAACTACTAAAGTAATTTCTGTTCCTTTAGCAATTCCCAGGCTCATTACATTAAAGATTGATTTTGCGTTTGCTTCTTTACCTTCTTTGATTATTTTAACATCACCTGCATAATTTTTAACAAATTGTACCAATGATGCTGCAGGTCTAGCGTGTAGTCCTGTTTCATTAGTTACAACAACTTTTCTTTCTGCCATTATTGATTGCCTCCTATTTATTTATTACAATTTTATTTTACTATATTTTTTTTATTTAA
>JAUNLG010000003.1:112694-143898 GCA_030532385.1 Anaerococcus sp.
TTAACAATATTTCTGCCAGTAATACCTAGTTAATAGACCTGCTAGATTCCCTTGATTTAATCTGTCCTTCTATTATCCAATCTTCTTCCAAAATATCTTCTTCTTCCTTTATTCTTTTTATAAGAGCACGTACAGATATAGCTCCTATATCATAGTAAGGAATTGAAACTGTCGTAAGCTTTGGTCTATAGATAGAAGCTATATTGGAATCTCCAAAGCCTACAACTGATACGTCTTCTGGGACCTTAATGTCATTGTCTACAAAGTAGTTCATCAGTCCTATAGCAACCTCATCATTTACTGCAGATATGGCGCTTACATTTTCATTTTCTATAATTTTTTTGACATCTGGACCTAAATTATAACCATCATCAGATTTATCTGACCTAGAATTAATTACAAGACCCTTCTTATTATTATCTTCGCTTGCCTCTAAAAATCCTTCAAGCATTTTTTGGTTTAAAATATTATTTTCCATATGGTTAACATATAGGAAATTCTCATGGCCCTTTGCTATTAGATCTTCTATAAGTTTTTTCTCTTCAGCCTTATAATCAACTTTGACGGTGTTTATATTTTTATAAGTATGGTATTTATCTAGTAAGACGAAAGGAATTCTCCTATTTCTTAATTTAACCAAAACCTCAGCTGATATATTTTCTGTTATAATTACAAGTCCTTCTACTTGCTTGGTTGCTAAAAATTCTATGGCATTTTCTAAGGATTCTTCATCCCCATAGGAACTTGATAAGAGTATATCGTATTTATAGACCCTACCAATCTCTTCAACCCCTCTTATTAATTGTGCCATATACTCAATTCCAATGTCTTCAACAATTACCCCTATTAAATTTGACCTTCTCATTACCAAAGACCTAGCCAATTCATTTGGTTTAAAATCAAGCTTATTTATAGCATCCAAAACCTTTTTCCTAGCCTCAGGGCTTACCGGCTTTGAGTTATTCATAACCCTTGATACTGTTGATATAGATACTCCAGCAAGTTTTGCTACATCTTTAATTGTTGGTTGACTCAATTTCTCCTCCTAAATAAGAAAGGTCATCGAACGATGACCCAATATTATTTACCACTTATTACATTTCTTGCTATATCAATAACATCCATTATTAATGTTGAATAGTCAGTAACAGAGGCAACACCTGCACCTAATGTATCTATACTATCTACAGCAGTTACTCCTACATAATTTACTGTATCTCTGATATCATCAGTAATGCTATTTACATTTGTCATTGTATCATTTGCTTTGGCAATAGCCATCTTTAGATTAGGATCAGCTACGATTGAATTTATATTTCCTACCAATATATCTGCTTGATCAGCTATTTGTGGAAGTTTATCAATCACTTGATCTAAATTGTCCTCATTTTTTTCAAGTAGACCTTGAATTTTTTGAATTAGTGAATTTAGGTTCTTTAGGAAAAGAATTAGAAATACTAGGGCTATAATACCTAATATTGTAAGGACAACTGATCCAAGAAGACTAAAGTTAATGGTTATCATTTAAATCTCCTTAGTTTCTTGACTTATTTGCTTTTTCGTCTTCTTCTTTAACTTTCTTTGCAGTGTCCTTAGCTTCTTCTTTTACTTCTCTAGATCCTTTTTTTGCGCTATCTGTGGCTTTTTTTGCATCTTCTTTTACTTCTTTGCCAGTTTCTTCTGCGCTTTTTTTAATTTCTTTGGATCCTTCTTTTATGATGTCTGCTACATCACTAGCTCCATCTTTAATATTATCTTTGGCATCCTTAGAAGCTTCTTTGATTTGTCCGCCTGTCTCTTTTACAATCTCGCTTCCATACTCAAAGCCATCCTTAATTGGTTTAAGGTCTGTATAAGCCCTATACCTTAGGTCTTCATAAGAATCCTTAGCTTGGTCAATTGCATCCTTTGCACTATCTTTTACTGTATCTACAGTATCGTTTAGGGCATCTGATATGCATTGTCTTGTTTCTTTACCTGACCTAGGTGCTAGTAAAACTCCTGCTGCAGCTCCTACTAGGGCGCCTAGTATAAGTCCTTGGCTTCTCATCCTTGTATCATGATGTTTAGCCTTCCATATTTCATATTTGATTTCTCTTTTTTTAGCTTTCGCTCTTTCTTCAATGTAATCTGCTATTGACATAATAACTCCTTTATTTTGCTTCTTAATAAGTATAATACCCGATTATTAATAATCGAAACTAAAAACTTTAAAAAAATCCCGAGGGGGCCCTGGTTTAAGACCTTCGCATATGTGAAGGTGGGCAAGCTGTCTAAAATCTCTGACGTCCACTCTTTGGAGGCTTGTCATCAAAGTTAGAACTCCGCAATCCCTTATTAAAGTTGTAGGTTTAAATTGGGGCCAATCACCTCAGGATATTTTAATTATAATATATGAAAAGGATTTTGGCAAATTATTTATTTTCATAAGACTCTTAGAAAGCTTTCAAATTCGGGATAGTCAACGATTTTGATGTTTTCCTCTCCAAGAAAGGGCCTAAAGGATAAAAAATAAGAATGTAAAAGGAACCTATCTATTTCTACCCTAGATCCATAAAGTTTATCTCCAATAATTGGATATCCAAGATATGATAGACTTAGCCTTATCTGATGGGTCTTTCCTGTTAAAATCTTTGCTTCAACTAGTGCTTTATTATTATATATTCTTTTTGTTTTAAAGATTGTCTTAGCTACTTTTCCCTTATTATCAACTAGATATTTTTTCTGATCCTTATCATATAAGATCCCAAGTTTTACTAGCCTGTCTATATCAAGGTCACTTTCTACCAAGGCTAAGTATTTTTTCTCAATCTTTCCTTGCTCAATCTCATCTTGATAATAGCTTTGGGCAAATTTATTCTTTGCAACTATCATGATTCCTGAAGTATTCATATCAAGCCTATTTACCAGACGGATTTTAGACCTTATACCTTTTTTTAAAAAGTAATAAGCAAGGTGGTTGGCTAGGCTTATTTGATTTTTCGAATTTACACTTATACCAGGATCCTTGTTAATAACTAGGGTATGATCGTCCTCATATAAAATTTTTAACTCTTCCTTGATAGGTTCATAATCTAGGTCTTCTTCTTTTATTATGATTTTTACCTTATCCCCTGTTTTTAACTGCCTGCTTTTACTAACCAATATATCGTTTAAATAATAGCCATTTTTTAAAATTTTTTCACTAGCACGATTTGAATAGCCTTTTTTTCTAAGAAATTTTCTAGTATGGATATTCTCATCTACTATTAAAGATATATATTTCATATTCTTCCCCTATCTCTTATTTTTCTATGTTATAATACTAGTATATATGAGAGGGTGGAAAAATGACAAATAATATAAATATTTTTAAAAATAAATCGAAATTTTCAAAGTCAGTTTACCTTAAGAGCAAAAAAATTTTGACTAAGTATGGGTTTAAGGTAAGTAACAATTATGATCCTGACGCTTGTTTAAACCTAGTTATAGGTGGAGATGGTACCTTCCTAAATGCTGTCCACCAATCCAATTTTTCCCAAATTCCTTTTGTAGGGATAAATACTGGCCACCTAGGTTTTTATCAAGAAATAGAAGTAAATTCCATAGATAATTTTGTTAAATCTTTTGCTGATGGGAATTTCAGGCAAGAATCCCTAGCTGTCTTGGAAGCTAAGGTTAAAAATAAAACTTTCAATTCCATAAATGAAGTTGTGATTAAGTCCAATAGGAACCAACTTGTTAGACTGAAGGTTTTTATAGATGGTAACTTTATAGAGGCTTTTTCTGGAGATGGATTAATTATCTCAACTCCTCACGGATCAACAGCCTATAATCTTGCATCAGGTGGAGCAATTCTTCACCAATCCCTAAATGGCTACCAACTTACCCCCATTTCTCCTATCTATTCAAATATGAATAAGTCTTTAAGGGCACCTGTCGTATTGCCTAAGGATGCTATTATTGAAATTACTGTATCTAGAAGGGATAACTATCACACTGTTTTCATCTTTGATGGAAGAGAATTTAGTTCAGATGATTATAAAATTAGAATTGGCATTTCAAATAAACAAATAAAAAAACTTATCCTTAATAAAAATCATTATTGGACTAATATTAAGAATAAGTTAATGTAGTTAATTAAGATTTACATTCATATAAATGTCGCTAAGGATATTTCTTGCTAAGGGAGCTGCACTTACTCCTCCTGTATCTTGGCTATCTTCAATGACCAAGGCTATGGCAAGTTTAGGGTCATAGGCTGGAGCAAATCCTACAAACCATGCATCTAAAAGTCCACTTTCCTTATCAGCTGTTCCAGTCTTACCAGCTACCTGGATATTATCAAGATAGGCATTAGTACCTGTTCCTTCATTTACCACTGCTACCATCATATCCCTTATTATATTAGCATTTTCAGCACTTGTTACTTCTGATAGGACTTTTTCCCTACTCTCTTTAATTACCTTTCCATCCTCATCAACAACCTTAGAAACTAGCCTAGGTTGCATCATCTTACCCTCATTTGCAATAGTTGAAGTGATCATTGCCATATGAAGAGGACTTATCTGACTTTTACCATAGCCAAAGCCTGTCATAGCAAGGTCTACTTGGTTAAGGTCATCAAAGGGAATGGTAGATTTAATTTTCTCTAAATCAAAAGGATAATCTTGGTTAATCATATTGGCTTCTGCTAATTTCTCAAACCTGGACTTTCCTAGCTCATCCGTCTTTTTAGCAAAGTAAGTATTTACAGAATTTATAAAAGCGCTTCTTAGATTTATCATGCCAAAACTTTGATCAGCAAAGTTTCTAATCTCATAACCTTGGATAGTTTCTACTCCTGTATCATTGTATGAAGTATCCATGCCTGATTCTAAAATCCCTGTTGAAGTTACTATCTTAAAGGTAGATCCTGGCCTGTAAGCCCCTGATGTTGCCCTATTTACTAAGGGTCCATCAGTATTTTGTATTAAAAGATCCCAATCTTGGTCTAGGGTATTTGGATCAAAACCTGGATTTGATACAAGGGCTAGGACTTCTCCAGTCTTTGGATTCATAATAACTCCTGCTCCTTTAACATTTTTCATGTAGGAATATAGGATATTTTGTATATTTTGATCCATAGTAAGATGAAGGTCAAAGCCTGTATCCTCACTTATAACCATCTTTCTAAAATTAGATAAGTCATCTTCATGAAGGGCAAGAAGTTCCTTATTGTAAGTTTTTTCTATGCCTGTTTTCCCATAGGTTTTAGAACTATATCCTGTAATAGAAGAAGATGCCCTGCCATAATTATAGACCCTATATTGGATGCCATTATCATCATAATCACTATAAGCTATGATCTTGCCATTCCTATCATAAATACTTCCCCTCTTGACCTTTCCCTCATCAACCCAAAGCCTCCTATTGTGGGAGTGGTTTCTTATATCCTTGCTTTGAAAAAGTTGAAAATAAACCATATAGAGGGCAAGCCCCATAAATAATATCAAAAAGAAGATGATTGTAAAAACCAATCTTTTATTTAAGGTAGTTTTAGATAAGGCATTAAGCTCATTATTCTCTCTAATCCTAGTCTCTTCTTCCATTTTTTTAATTTTTTCAATTAGACTTGACCCATTATTTCTTTTTTTCTTTAAATTATCATTTTTCTTCATCTACTTCATCACCATACTTAATTTCTTCTCCACAGTATTGTAGGCATCCTAAAAGGATAAAACCTGCAATCATTGAAGACCCACCTTGGCTTATAAAAGGCAAGGTTACACCAGTTAAGGGAATTAATTTTAAGACCCCTCCAAGGATTATAAAGGTTTGGAGGGCAAAAAGTATCCCTATAACAAAAGCTAGGATAGAATAAAACTTATCTTTTTGAGTTAGAGAAATTTTAATAGCCCTATATACAAGGATCATAAATAATAAAATAACTCCTATGCCCATAAAAATTCCCATCTCTTCACAAATTGCAGAAAATATAAAGTCAGATTCTGCTACAGGTATAAAATTTGGTTTACCTAAGCCTATTCCTGATCCAAAAAGTCCACCTGAAGCCATGGCAAAAAGCGCTTGGGTAATTTGATATCCAGTCGCATCAATATCTGACCAAGGGTCCTTCCATGTAGCAACCCTAATTCTCACGTGAGAAAATAGGAAATAAGCAATTACAGATCCCGTAATCATTAACAATAAGTTGATAAGGATTAATTTCCTATCTTTATTATAAACAAACTGGCTTAAAATCATAGTTCCAAAAAATATTAAGGCAGTTCCTAGGTCCTTTTGTAAAAATAAGAATCCTATAAAAACAAAGATTATAAGGTTCATATAGTATTTTCCAAAAGGTCTTTGGGCAAAATCATTATAGTGGGTATAAAAACTTGCAATCAAAAAGGCCAAAGGGACCTTAATAAATTCAGATGGCTGTATGCTTATTGGACCTATAAATATCCAGTTTTTCGCTCCCCCTAGGTAAGAACCAAAGATTAGGGTTAGCAAAAATAAGAATACAGATATACCTACGTAAAACTTAGAAAGCTTATGCCAAAAATTAAAAGACCTTAGGATAAAAAAGGTTAAGAAAAATATTACAAGACCTACCAGGTAATATTGCAGTTGCCTTTTTCCTAAGGCTGGATCTAACCTATATATAATAGACACTCCTATAGAAAAAAGCATATTTACAATCATAAGTAGGATTGAATCTGATTTTGAAATCTTTCCTATAAGTAGGGTTGACATAAGGGTTGCAAACAATATAGCAAGGTAGGTAAAAAAGTCATTGTTGGTTAGGGTCTCTATATTATATATCATAGATAAGGAAAGGGAAAGAAATTCAAAGGTAAAAAGTAAAAATATTGCCTTATTCTCAGCCCTTCTCTTATCTAATGATAATTGGTTAATCCTATTCATCGCTATCTCCTTGAACAAAGAGGAACTTAAGCTTGCCGATACTTATAAGGTCATTGGTCTTAAGCTCAATCCCATCTACAATTCTTTCGTTATTAAGAAAAGTACCATTAGCACTTTTCAAATCTTCTAGAAAATATATTCCATCATCTTCTACAATCCTTGCATGAAATTTTGATAAAAACTTATCCTTAATGGAAATGCTATTCCTATCATCTCTACCTATAGTATTATCTGATGCCAAAAAATAAAATTCTTGGATAGGAAAATCAAAGCCATCTCCTATATTTAGTAACTTCAAATAGGTATCAGACTTAGATTCCTTTTTTAAGGTAGTTCTTACATCATAATATATAATCTTTATTATAGAATATATAAAGTAAAAAACTATAAAAACAAATATGTACTTAAATATTGTTGATATCAATTGATATAATGTTAAATTTCCAAATACATTTATTGAAAATATTTGATCTATTATATTAAAAAAACTTTCCATATTTTCTCTCCTTTGGATATATATTATTTCATTGAGGGAAAAAGTTCAAGTTTAATTGAAAGATAATTAGAAAATGAGATTTTTTACCCTTTAAAAAAATCAGCTCCCCTAGTCCAAGGTTAGGTTTCTAGGAGAGCCAATCTTTTTTAAGTTTACTTTATTCTACTGAATCAATTATTTCTTGCATGAATTTATTGATAGCCTTTAATTTTTCTTCTGAATCTTTTTTATTATCATCTATTGCATTTATATAAAGTTTGATTTTTGGTTCTGTTCCTGATGGCCTTAGGGCAAACCAAGAATCATCATCTAGGTAATATTTCAATACATTAGATTTTGGTAGGCCTGTATCATCATTAGCATAATCAATTATATTTTTAACTTTAAGACCAGCTACTTCTTCTAATGGATTTTCTCTAACAAAGGTCATTATTCTTCCAATTCTTTCTTGGCCATCTAGACCTTCTAGAACTATTGATATCACATCATTTGAATAATAACCATACTCTTTGAATAATTCTTCTATTACATCAAGGAGGCTAAGGCCTTTTTCTTTATAGTAGGCAGCCATTTCTGTAATCATCATAGCAGAGTTTACAGCATCCTTATCTCTTACAAAGTCCTTGTAGTTATAACCAATAGACTCTTCAAAGCCAAAGATGAATTTGCCAGCGTTTTTTTCCTCTAGCTCGTTTGCAACAGCATAAATGTTCTTAAATCCTGTTAGGACATCAAACACCTTTACTCCATACTTATTAGCTATAGGCTTAACCAGGTCTGTTGATACTAAGGATTTTACTACGGCTCCATTTTCTGGAAGTTCATTATTTTCTGCTAGGGCAGATAATATATAATTTGTTAGTAATGATCCTATTAGGTTTCCTGTCAAGAACTTATAAGATCCATCCTTATCCCTAACTTCTACTGCACACCTATCAGAATCTGGGTCTGTGGCTAATAATAGGTCTGCCCCAACTTCTTGACCTAGTTTCTCAGAATACTTGAAGGCTTTTGGATCTTCAGGATTTGGATAACCCACAGTTGTAAAATCAGGGTCAGGATTTTCTTGCTCTTTTACAACATAAATATTTTTAAAGTCTCTTTCGTCTAAGATTCTTCTTACTAGCTTGTTACCTGCTCCATTTAAAGGAGTATAGACAACTTTTATCTCTTTATCAATATCCTCATCATTGATTGTACAAGCTAGGATATCTTTGATATAATCTTCTAAAAGTTGGTCATCTACATATTCAATTATTCCTTCTTCTAAGCCTTGGTCAAATGGAAGTCTTTCTATTTCAAAAAAGTCTTCATGGTCTGCTATATGACCTAGGATTTTATCTGCAGTTTCATCTAGTATTTGGCTACCCTCATGGTTATATGCCTTATAGCCGTTGTATTCTCTAGGATTGTGGCTAGCAGTAACCATTACTCCTGCGATATTGTTTAATTTTCTTATTGTATATGAACAAACTGGAGTTGGTTGGACTTCCTTATGGATATAAACTTTAATTCCATTTGCTGCAAATACTTCTGCTGCAACTTTTGCAAATTCATAAGACATGTGTCTTACATCGTAAGCTATAGCTACTCCACGTTTTTTTGCTTCTTCCCCACCCTCAGCTATTGTATCTGCAAAACCTTGGGTTGCTTGGGCTACATTGTAGATATTCATCCTATTTGTTCCAGCCCCTAGCTTGCCACGCAAGCCTGCTGTTCCAAATTTAAGGGATTGGTGAAACCTATCTTTTATCTCTTCTTCATTTCCCTTAATGCTAGCTAGATCCTTTTTAGTTTGCTCATCAAACCTATCATCTGCCAGCCATTTTTCATAAGTTTCTTTATAATCCATTTCTATTCTCCTATTCTATATACTTCTACCGATTTCTTATCTAAAATTAATCCTTGCGATAGATCAACTCTTTCTTTATTAATACCCTTCTTTGAGAATATTTTTGTGATTTTTTCTCTTCCTTCTCCTAAAAACCCTCTTATTGAATCACTTGAAATAGCATCTTTTTTGTTGGCGGCATTTATTGTAATCAAATAAGACTTATTGCCTTCAATTATTTCATAGATTATAAGCGATGGGTCTAGCTTATCCATAAATCTAAGGGACTTTCTTATATCTTCTGCTTTTGTTAGACTTAATGGCTTGATTGATTTTCTTAACTTTATTAAATCCCTAAGGTAGTTAAAAATTTCAATATTATCTACCTTATCCTGCCATTTTATCCCATTGTTGGTAAGTGGAGACCTATAAGAATTTGCATCGTTATTTTTACTATGATTAAATTCATTCCCCTCATAGATAAAAGGCTTACCAAAGGATAAAAATAATATTGCCAGGGCCATCTTTATATAATCATCTATATTTGTTGTTTGATTAAGAGATATGGCAAGTTTGTCATAAAGAATCAAATTATCATGACAATTAAAATAATTTATAGTTTCACTTGCATGGTCAGCAAAGCCAATCCTCTTCTCATCATAGGCTATTGACCCTGCAATCCCAAGTTCTACTTCCAATTTATTATTAAATATTCCCTGGATATAACCTTTACCATAACCATTGACATCCCCTTTTATAGCATCCCTGAAATTATCATTAAAAACCGCAAATCCCTTAGATCTTTGGGATCCCTTTAAGATCTGCTTTTCCAAAGGTAAGGGTGAGTTAAAGGCCATCCAAGGCTCTCCATAAATTATTAGATTAGGGTTAATTTTTTTTAATTTTTCTAAGGCAAGTTCAATGGTGTCAATATCTATAAGGGCCATAAGGTCAAACCTAAATCCATCTATCTTATATTCTTTAACCCAATGAGTAAGGGAATCAATTATTAGCTTTCTAACAAAAGCTCTCTCGCTTGCTAGTTCATTGCCAACCCCAGACCCATTGGAAAATGTCCCATCTTCATTCATCCTATGGTAATAAGACCCTGCTAGAGTGTTAAGGTTAGAATCATAGGATTTAAAGGTATGGTTATAGACAACATCCATAATCACAGATATATTATTTTTATGAAAGGCATTGACCATCTCTTTTAATTCTCTAACCCTTGATTTAGGATTGGTTGGATCGATACTATAAGATCCTTCAGGAGCAAAATAAAGCTCTGGATCATAGCCCCAATTATAATTATCATCATCGAAAAACTTCTCATCATCTTCATCAACTGATATAAAATCATAGATAGGAAGAATCTGAACATGGCTTATACCCAAGTCTTTGATATTGGAAAGCCCAGTACTTACTCCCTTATAGGAAGTATTCTCCTCACTTAGACCTAAAAATTTACCCCTAAAATTGACACCTGATTTTTCATCAGCTGTATAATCTTTGACATTCAATTCATAGATAATAGCATTTTCTTCTTTATTGTCAGGATAGGCAGATTCTGCAAAGCCTAGAGGATTTGTCTTTTCCATATCAATGACTACAGATGCCAAAGAGTTAATTGATGATGAAAATGAATAGGGGTCTGTGACTTCATATTTTTCATCTACTAGGTAGGTATAAAACCACCCCTCATAGTCCCCTTTCAAGGTTACCTCCCATATACCCAGGTCATTTTTTTCCATAGGATGTTTGTCTTTTCTAGCTTTCCTAAAATCATCTGTTATTAAAAGATAAACACTTTCTACAAAGGGAGCAAAGACCCTAAAAATAGTTTTTTCTTTAGTATAAATTCCTCCAAGATTCTCATCCTTGATATCATCATAATCTAGGTTAAAAATCTTCTCAACATACTTACTTACTGGTTTTATCATTCCTACTCTTCCTTAAAATTTTCTCATCTAATTTAAAATTATTAGCCCATAAGATATTATCAATTTCTTGACCTACCCACTTATACTTATCTAAGTAGTCAAGCTCTGTTTTGGCCTTGGTTTTTGCCAAATCTTCTAGGTCTTTGACTACCCTAAAAGAATCATTGTAGATCATTAGCTGATCATAAATAATCTTAAAATCGTATGGGAAAGACTTATGGTCTTCTTTAATTAGATTTTCTATGGTATATTTTACCATATCATTTGAATAGTAGAAATTATGGGCGTCATAATCAAAGGCAAGAAGGTCATCAATCTTTTCTCCTAGCTGATAAATTGAATGGTTTCTTCCTATATTATCAATAATTCCACCCCTAGTAGAGATGATATTTGACATATTAAGGCTAGAATTAAGCAGATGGAAATCCTCGTTATCTAAACTTGCAAGAGTTAGGTTATTATATATATCCGCTCCCTTTAAAATATATCTTGATTTTCTAACATCAATATCCTCTATAAAGACTATCTTCATAGCCTCTCTTATAATCTTGTCTCCATCAATTAGTTTCTTTAAAGCTAAGATAAATTTGATGGTTTCTTTGGCCATAAAATATCCCTCATTTGCCTTACCTGCAAAGATATAGGTTGTAGGTGTGTAGGCTAGGTTTGAATTTTCCCTTAATAAAAAGAATTTATAGGCAATAGCTAGGGCATTTAAGATCTGTCTTTTAGATTCATGAATAATTGATAATTGAACATCAAACATTGAGTATGGGTTGATTTTCTCTTTCGATAAGTTAATTAGGTCTTTTTTATTTAGACTTTTGACTTCTTCAAGCCCATCCATAAAATTGGTATCTTCTCTCAAATCCTTTATTTTCTTGATTTCCTCATAGGAAGTTGACCTAATCCCATAGTCTTTAAGTAAATCCATCATCCTCCTATTGTTTGATTGGACATAAAGAATCCTGTCAGTTCCCAAGGAAACATAATCTAGTGGTCTTTTGGAATTTTTACTTTCTTTAAGCCCTTTTGATAAATAAAAATATTGGTTAGATAGGGCCAAATTTATATTCTTAAAGTATACTATGCCATTATTGATTATTTTAAAACTCCTATCTTCTAAGAGAAGTTCCTGTTGAATATTCATTATAGTCCTTAAAAGATCTGGATTAATTCTTTTTATCATATCTATACCATATGTTTCAAGGGTATCATCTGTTACAGAAAAGGCTAAATGATCAAAAATGGACCTGGTAATACCTATTGATTTTTTAAGCTCAAATTTAAAATCATCAGTAAGAATCCTTATAAACTCTACCAAGGCTAAGGTTGGGTGGATATCATTTGAAATAATTTTTATCCTAGATTCAATATTTTCTAAAGACCCATACCTGGCCTTATATCTTTTAAAAATATCCCTTATTGCACTAGCTGTATAGAAATATTCCTGTTTTAGCCTAATAAGTTTTCCATCAAAAGAAGAGTCGTCCAGGTAGAGAAATTGGTTGATAGAACTTGCCCTAATATATTCATCATAGGCCTTGAAAAAATCGCCCCTAGTAAAGTCACTGTAATTAATAGCCTCGCTTGGCTCAGCTTGAAATAATCTAAGGGTTGAAATAAAATCTGCCTTATCAGATAAGACAGGAACGTCATAAACAAAAGACTTATTTATCCTACCATCAATTAAAATATCATAAGAAAATCCCTTTTTATGCTCCCAGTTACTTCCCTCAGCCAACCAGTATTCCGAATATTCAACCTGCCTGCCATCCACTATTTTTTGCTTCAAATTCCCATTTTCATAACGAAGGGCATAGGCTACAGACCTTATATTTCTATTAGCAAGCTCTCTAATTATATAAGTTGACCCAATGCCTATATCACCAGCCCCTATGTTGGCTTCTTTTTCAAAGTTAATAATTTCTTTATAGGAAAAACCGATTTTTTCTAAAATCTCAGATATAGTATCTTCCATACCCAGCTTATATATAAAATTATCGATAAGCTTACCTGGAAGATATTCAAAGCTTAAGACATAGACTTCAAAGTCCTCGTTGTTTGACTTACTTTCCACCCAGCTTTTTCCAATATCTTCCATCAAAGCCCTACATAGACAGTCATATATTTCATTTACCCTAGCATTTTCTATGCTTTTAGCATAAAAAGAATACAAATAATTTTGTATTCTTTCTAGCAAGTCTTTTTGGTTTATATTACTTGGCTTTAATGTCATTGTATAATTCCAAATATTTTTCTCCAGACATTTCCCAGTCATTCTTTTGACTCATGGCATTTTTCATAAGGCCTTTAAAAGTTTCCTTATCATTATTGTATAAGTTAATAGCATTTTTTATACAAAATAGTAATTCATGAGCATTTATATTAGCAAAGGAGAAACCTGTTCCCTCTCCAGTATATTCATTGTAGGCTGTAACTGTATTTTTAAGCCCCCCAGCCTCTCTGACTATTGGCAAAGACCCATATCTCATAGCTATAAGTTGGCTTATACCACATGGTTCTGATATAGAAGGCATTAAGTAAAGATCACTTCCTGCATAAATTAAATGACTTTCATCAGCAGAATAATAGATTCTTGCAGCAAGTTTATCAGGATACTTCCACTCGAAGTACTTAAACATCTCTTCATAGGTATAATCACCTGTACCTAAGACTACAAATTGGATATCTTCTTGTAAAAGTTCATCCAAAATATATCTAACAAGGTCTAGACCCTTCATCTCTGTTAGCCTTGAGCAAATCCCTATAAGTGGGACATCTTCTCTTTGAGGAAGACCATACATTTTCTGTAGGGCTAACTTATTAGCCTTCTTTTTTTCAAGAGAATCCATGCCATAATTTTCTGCTAACAAGGCATCTGTTTCAGGATCCCATACATCAAAATCTATTCCATTTACAATTCCAACCAATTTATCAGAGTATTTTCTAATAACTCCATCTAGGCCCTCTCCATAGAAAGGATATTGAATTTCTCTAGCATAATTTTCCGAAACAGTATTTACAAAAGAAGCGTGAACTATGCCTCCCTTCATGAAATTTATAGCCTCATAATACTTAAGGTCATTTTCATTAAAGTAAGATCCTGAAAGTCCTGCAAGCCTTAGGTATTCTGAATCAAATACTCCTTGGTACTTTAGATTGTGAATGGTAAAAAGAGTCCTTACATCATCAAAGAAGGCATCTCCCTTTCTAAAATCATTTACAAAGACATTTACCATAGCAGTATGCCAATCATTGGAATGAATTATGTCAGGTTTAAAATTGATTTCCTTTCCTAAAAGTGTTGCTGCCTTAGAGAAGAAAATAAACCTTTCAGCATCATCGTCATATCCATAAGAGTCATCCCTATCAAAGTATTCTAAATTGTCAATAAAGTAAAAGATTACTTTGTCCCACTTTAATTGGTAAACTCCTGCATATTGGTGCTTCCAGTCAAGGTCTACATAAAATTCAGTTATTTTTTCCATTTTTTCCTTATATTTTTGGTCGATAGACTTATAAAGTGGAAGAACAACCCTTATGTCAACACCCTTTTTTACTAATTCTTTGGGTAAGGCCCCAGCTACATCCGCAAGCCCCCCCGTTTTTACAAATGGTACTGCTTCTCCTGTTAGAAAAAGTACATTCATCTTAATTTCCTTTCTCCAATAATTCATTTTTTGAAGTTACAAACGGATGAGACCTATTACCAAAAAGTTTTGTGTCTCTTTGAATATTGGTTTTTTTATCAGTTATGACAAAGTTAAGTATTGCCCCATCACCAATTTCAGTATCTTGGAAAATAACTGAATTTTTGATAACAGCATCCTTACCTATAGTAACTCCCCTAAAAATTATAGAATTTTCAACCCTTCCTTTGATAACAGATCCATTGGCTATAAGAGAATTTCTGACCTTAGAATCTTTAGTATAGGAAGTAGAAGGCTCATCCTTAGACTTAGTATAAACTAGACCATCTTCATAAAATAGTTGATCAAAAACATCCTTATCTAATAATTTAAGGTTGGCATCAAAGAAAGAATCTATGTCAGATATGATTTCAAAACTTTTTTCATGCCTATAAAAATCTATATTCAAGTCTTCCCCTAGGGTAAAGATTGCATTAAGCAGACTCATCTTTGAGTCTTTTTGCATAGCCAATCTTAAGATTTTAAGAAAGACTTCAGTTTTAATCAAAATTGACCCTAAGAATAGATCAATATTATCTGATATACCAAGGTTAAGACCAACAGATACTGGCCTGCCATCTTTATTTGTAGAAATTATTTTTCTATTAAGATAGTTTCCATCTTCATCTTCAGTCTTAGTAGAAAAGATTAGACAATCTAAATCTTCACTTTGTATCTTCTCATAGGCATCAGTAATATCAGCCTTGTTAATATACATAGGATTTTTGATATAGACATAATCAGTTGGGTGGTCTTCAAAATATCCAATAGCGTCATAGAAGGTTTCTATCTCGCTAAGTCTTGACATGGAAGGTGAATTTATCAGCAATCCTCCACTCCTCCTATTAAGCTCCCAACTTTTGCCATTGCCTATATGGTCTATGGCAGATCTCATCATCCTATCAGAATATAAAACTACCCTAGATATATCATGGTTGGTTAAGTTAGATAAGGTAAAGTCTATAATCCTATACCTTCCTCCAAAAGGTAGCATATAATCAGGCCTATGCTTGCACAAGGACCCATAATTTCTTTCATCAAACTCTGAACTATATATTAAAGCTACAATATTTGGCATCTTATTCCTCCTCAATACCTTCTTCACTTACAAGGTATACATGATTGTCATCCTTATTTCCTATATCCTCAGTTATTTCCATATCAGATGCTACAACACAGTTATAGATCTTGACACCTTCCTTAATTTTTACATTATTTAATAAGACAGAATTATAAACCTCTGCTCCCTCTTCTATCACAACGCTAGAAAATAGCACTGAGTTTGATGCCTTACCATCTATAACACAAGCCTCATTTACTAAGCAATCGCTCAAATCACCCTTTCGTCCAATCCTATGTGGAGGTAGGTTTAAAGATTTGGTATAAATCTTCCAGCCCTCATCATAAATATCAAGCTCATTGTCAGGGTCTATAAGGTCTAGGTTGGCCTTCCAATAGCTTCTTACAGTACCAACATCTTTCCAGTAACCATCAAACTTATAAACATAAAGATTTAAATTTTCATCAAGCATTTTTGGAATGATATCTTTACCAAAGTCATTAGAAGATTTCTCATCCATACTATCTTCAACCAATTGCCTTCTTAAAACTTTCCAGTTGAAAATATAAATACCCATTGAAGCAAGGTTAGATTTTGGATTTTCTGGTTTTTCTTCAAATTCTACAATCCTTCCCTCTTCATTAGTATTCATAATACCAAATCTTGAAGCCTCATCCCAATCAACTTCCATAACCGCTATTGTACAATCAGCACCATTTTCTTTATGAACATCCAAAAGTTCCCTGTAGTCCATCTTGTATATATGGTCTCCTGAAAGAATAAGTACATATTCAGGATTTACCATATCTAAGTAATTAATATTTTCAAAGATAGCAGAAGCTGTTCCCTCAAACCACCTACCACCTTTTTCTGTATAGTAAGGTGAAAGGATTCTAAGACCACCAAAGTTTCTATCATAATCCCAAGGAGCACCTATTCCTAAGTGTTCATTTAGAAGTTGGGGCTTATATTGGATCAAAACTCCAATATCCTTAACATCAGAATTGCTTGCATTTGATAGGGCAAAGTCAATAATTTTATACTTCCCACCAAAAGGTACAACAGGTTTTGCCATGTCCCTTGTCAAAGCTTTAAGCCTAGAACCTTGTCCACCAGCTAAAAGCATAGCTGCTATCTTGTTTGAATTTCTCATATTTCCTCCTTCTTAAGAAATTAATTAGCTACTATATATATACACATATTTTAGGTTAAAATATCTAAAATTTTAAATAGTACAAACCTTTTCTTATATATATTTTAGCGAATATTCCTGTTTTTGACAAGTCTCTTATTAGAAGTATAGTTTAAATGTACGGGGATGACTTGGTCTCGACGTGGTCAAGGAGACTTAAGTTGCAGGTCGTATGCAAAAACGTAAATTGGCAATTAAATATAAACGCAAACAATAATAGCGAAGCAAACTTCGCACTAGCTGCCTAAGAAATAGGCTGCAATGAATATTAGACTAGTCGCAAGTTTAATATTCGTTTCATAAATTGGCGACAACTATTGTATGTAAGCTTTGCCATACAATTAGTATCATGAAGCTAGCAGAAAGAATTTTTGTAAGTTTTCAATCTTTTTTGCGAAACTCCAAAACTTAATAAGCTTGTAGATGCTTTTGAAGAATTTTCCGCGGACAAGGGTTCGAATCCCTTCATCTCCACCAATATATAAATACAAGGTCAAAAGGCTTGATTGCAAGCCTTTTATTTTTTTTTTGACAAGTCATGAAAAGTCATAAAAAATAAGCCCAACGTAACAAGCAGATTGATCATATATATTATTATCAATAAGCTATTTATACATTTTAAATGAATTATTACTTAATAAGTAAAAGAAGTTCTACAATAAAATAGAACTTCTTTTACTTTTCTTATTATTTATTTACTTCCTCTTTTATGGCTTGCTTGCCCTCACGGTCAATTTTTTATATGTTTCTAAGATATCTTCAAAACTTAATCTTTCATTTTTACTTCTTGTTTTAATTGCTCTTGCAAATATTCTAACCATAAACGCTGGCATTAGATCTCACCTCCCGCTATATAGCTACAAAATAGCTATTCCTTAAGCTTTATCGGGTATAATTTCTACCTCATCCACGCCAAAAATTACATTTAAATTTGAGCCATCGCCCCATTTGACTAGGATCGAACCTATATCATCAACACCTCTTACAGTTCCTAACCTTCCTAAAGGAGTAGCTCCTTGATCATCCATTTGAAGTAGCTTTATCCTCGTGCTTTTTGGATAAACATCACTTAACATCTTTATCATTTCCCTTGAAATCATCTAATCACCTCACATACATATATTGGTCAAAAAGCATATATATCAAGTCTGATTGCCTATATCCAAGTATTTATATTCTTTTCGATCTCTTAACAGGCTTACGACCTTGTCACTTCCTGCAAGTTCCATATATCCATTTACAATAACATCTACAAATTTCTTATCCAGGCCTATAATATTTTAAATCCTATCAGTCTTTTCACAGGCCATCATAGTTGAGCCACTTCCCCTGAAAGGGTCAAGCACAATAGAATTGGTCATAGAAGAGTTTTTAATTGGATAAGATAAAAGTGGAATTGGTTTCATAGTTGAATGATCTCCATTTTTCTTTGATTTATCAAATTCCCAAATGGTAGATTCTTTTCTTCCTGTGTATCACTTGTATTTACCTTTTTTCTTCCACCCAAAAATAATGGGTTCATCCTGCACTGGTAGGGATTTTTCCCTAAAACCAAGGATTTATTTTTCCAAATACAAGTCCCGGACAGGTAAAAGCCAGCATTTTGAAAGACTTTTCTAAAATTAAGTCCTATTGCATCTAATTCTTCGGGACTAAAGGTAGAATATCATTCATTAGTATTTCTACTTTTTCACCTTTTTCCATTTTTTCAGCAGCGGGCTGTGGTTTTCCTCCTGCTCTTACTCTTCTTTCGGCTCTGATGCTAAAGTCTTTTGCGATAATATCACCTCCCAAAAATTATTTTTATTTCATCAAACTCTTGATTTTTTTCTTACTATGATATAATTTACTTAACAGAACCTCGCCACGCTTAATGTAGACTTTCTACATGCGGACTACGGAGAGGGCTTTTTATGTTAAGGAGAAATTTATATGACACTAAAACCTGCTTTAACCTATGAAGAACAAATTAATAAATTACAAGATGACTATAACTTAAAAATCAAAGATGAAGTCTATGCAAAATAAATTACTACAGACTTTCAGGTTATGGTATAGGTCTTAAAAAATACAACAATAAAGAACATTATAAGAACCATGTTACTTTAGAACAATTCTTCAATCTATACTGCTTTGATAGCCAGTTTAAAAATAACCTCAATTGAACTATTGAACAAATTGAAATAGAGTTTAGAACTTAAATTGCTTACCACTTGTCTATTAAGTACAGGCCTGATGCTCTTATGAGCGATAATAATTTTATTTATAAAACAAATAAAGAAGGTCAAACAATATATTCCATCATCAATGAGAACCTAAAAAAAGGAATTCACAGACAAAGGAATAAACCTTTTGTTAAACATCATATTAAAAAATACGACGGGGAATTTCCAATATGGGTCTCTGTTGAACTCATGTCTTTTAGGAATTTATCTTTTTTGTTTAGTATTCTTAAGGATGAAGATCAGAAAGAAATTTCTAATTATTACAATACAGATCCTAAGTATTTAAAAAATTGGATTTTATGCCTAGTTGAAGTTAGAAATATCTGTGCTCACTACACTAGACTTTACAATATGCCTTTAAAAGAAAATCCTCGACTTTATTCTGAGAACGAACAATATAAAGGTAAACAAAATAAAATATTTCCCATTTTTTTAATAATAAAGAGGTTTTAAATTCAAAGGACCAGATGGAAATCTAATGGTAAATAAAGAAGAGGCTAAAATTGTTAAGAAAATCTATAGGTATTTTCTCAAAGGCAATACCCCATACAAATTTGCAAGGATGCTCACAGAAGGAGGAATACCTCAATATTATGTAGAAAAGAACCACGAACCTATTATAGAACCTAAAGTTTGGGACTATGTACAATAATTAATAAAAAATTGTCCAACTTATAAAAGTGACATCTTCTCATCAAAAATAGTCTGTGGACTATGTGGCTCATATTATGGTCCTAAGACTTGGCATTCCAATAGTAAATATAAACGCACTATTTGGAGATGTAACAACAAATACAATAAGAAAGGTGCTCCCTGCAAAACCCCTCACCTATATGAAGATGATGTTAAAAAACATTTGTAAGTTCTATTAATGAATTAATTTCTGACAAAAAACATATTATTGAAGATTTGAAGTAACTTGATGATATATTTGACACGAGTGAATTAAATAATCATCTTAATGCATCAATAGAAATGATGAATACAACTAAGGAGGAAATTGAAGAACTCATTGGTGAAAATTCTACAAATAGCCAAGATCAGTTAGAATATGTTAGAAAATATGAAAAGCTAGTTGATACATTTAATGTTGAGAAAGAAAAATATGAAAATCTTTCTACTCAAATTGAGGATAAAAAGTCTAGAAAACTCAAATATGACTTCTTTATTGAGAAATTAGATTCTCTTACTCCTCTGGATAAATTTGATCCTATTCTTTGGAATCTAATGCTGGATAAAATGGTGGTAAATTCGAATGGAGGTTTTGAATTTATTTATTCCAAAGGGATTTAAGAATAGAGTTTGTAAGGATTATTCCCACAAGCTCTATTCCTATCTAAATATCTAATTCTAATATTTTAAAATTGAATTTGTTGTTTAACTTATCTAACAATTCATCAACTACACCTGAATATATATCTTTTATCTTTTTTACTTCTTCTGGTTTTTCATTACCTATGTAAGAAAATTCTTTATCGTTATTTACAAATAAATCATCATACATATTTTGTAATTTTTGGATTTTATTACAAAATTCACTATCCATTCCAAGTTCTTCAGCACTTATATCATCTACAATAAATCCATTACTATCTAATTCTTGAATTGGATAAGAACCCCATTCCAATCCTATGCTAATTGTTTTCATGTAATTTTTCCTTTCTATTTAGGGTTGGCACCAACTATATAACCATTATCACTAATAGTAATAGCAACCTTTACCATCTCTCCATTGTAATCAACTTCATATACCACCCTCGGCTGACTATGAAACTTTCCTTGATTTCCTACTATTCTTCCATTTTCTATAGCTGTTTTTAGAAAGCTAGGCATACTTTCTGCTGTAATACCCTTCTGAAGAAATTGATCACCATGTCTATTCATAATATGCTCAAGTCCAGCAGTTTCATTGCCTTTTTCAAGCCAAGCAAGATCATCATTCTGGGTTTTAGCCACCATAACAACATCATCTTCTGAAAATTTTACCCCTTTTTGTCTCAACTCATCCATTAGATGCTCTGGCTTTAGTGCTCCATTTGTATTTTATATAAACCACTGTTGCCTGCTCCCATTATATAATACCTCTATGGATTGTTGAAATATATGGTTCTATGAAAATGAGTTTAGAATATTTTTTATATTTACCAAATATATTATCAGGCATTGATCCATATACATAAACTTTTTTGGGATTTAGTCTTTTAAAAAATTCTTCTAAACCTTTTTCAAAGTAGTATCTATTTTCGTTCTTTTTAATTTGCCCATAAGATCAAATGGCATAAGTTCCATATTTTTCTAAACCTTCAAAACAAAATTTATAACTTCTTGAATCACCCCATCTTACATTTGGTATTACTTTTATACCATGATTCTGATAGTAAGCTCCCAAAACTCTATTCATATATGTACTATAAATTTGTCTAGTAAAAGGCATATCATAACACATAGAAAAATCTGGACTAACAACTGCTTTAAATTTCATAAGCTCATTTTTGTATTTTTCTGGTTTATTTATTATCTGATTAAATGATCTATCATAAAGATAAAAGTGAACTATAAAATTCCCATTACTATATACATTTCTTTTATCAAAAGGTATGAACTTTTTACATTCATCTATTTCTTCATTACGTATTAAGGGCATATCGTACTTGCCAACTAAATCCACATTCTTTATTAATGTAGGATTAAATCCGTTATTCACTATTCCACTATTTTTCAAAAATATCCTCCCATTCTAAATACTAGGTTTTTATTATTAAGATTAATCGAGCATCTATAATCTATATAGATTCCACCTAATAAATCTTAGTAAATAAGACCCTCTACATATAGATATCAAAATAGTGAAACATGTCCCAAAATATTTATTAATTTTTGAAAATTCTGGCAACTTCAAAAGAAACCCATTTTTCATAAACATTAAAAAGTATAGGCATTTAATTCTCAAGGGGTGTGCATAAACTAAATTTTAGTAAAATAAGTAATAAAAAAAGACCTAATCTTTATGGTCCATACTAATCAAATATCTTATAAAGGCTTGAAACAGCTATATTCTCCTATGTTAATTTGTATCATTATAATAACTTACATTTCATACAACTTTGCCATAAAAGATGGGTCAGTAATTTTATCCATATCCGGATCAAATAATATAGCAACCATAAGTCTAATTACTTCTCTAGGTGTAAAATGTTCCCCTGTCGTTTCATTAGACATTTCTGAAAATTTTCTAATTAATTCTTCGAAAATATATCCCATTTCTGTATTGGTAACCCTATCTGGGTACAAGTCAATTTCATCAGCAAATTTGCTTACAATAAGATATAAAAGACCTTCTTTTTCTAATCTTTCAATTTAAGAATAGATATTAAAAGCTTCTAAAACCTCCCTAGCATTATCTGAAAATCCTTTGATATAATCCACAATGTTTTCATCAAGATTGTTTGGGTCATCTTTTAACTTTTCAAATGTAAATTCACTAGTATTATAAAATTTATAGCCACTTACTTGGCATAAAAAGGCGCTTTATTTTTATAAGTAAGTTCTTTATTTAACTTAACAACTTCATCATGTGTATCTATCAATACCCTATCTAAACGCTTAAGGACGGTAAATGGCAAAATTACATCTTCATATTCATGTTGCTTGTAGTCTCCCCTTAAAATATCTGCTATTTTCCATATAAAATTAGATTTATCTGAAATATTACTACTCATAATAATCCCCCCTTTACTAAATTTCATTTAGATCTATCCCTTGTTCCATAAGCCTTTTATGCTTATCTTGGGATATTAATACGGCCAGTGGATCACCGTTTTTTAAGATTAATGCTGTTTCATCTTCTTCCTATACTTTTCTTATAATTTTTGAGGCTTGACTTTTATTAAATAAACCAATGTTATACAGGGTTTTATCTTTAATTGGAGCCTTTTTTTTCCTACTCAATTGTTCTGCCTCCTTATAATTATAGAATCTCAGATGTTATACCATAAAGTAATTACTTTATTCTTAAAAAACGCTATGTTTAGCAGTTCTATAAGCTTTTTCTTTGGAGATATATGCATTAATATTTAATTTTAAGTTTCTTACTCGAATACATCTAAGATGTCCTGTCCTTCATAGGAGGAGATTTTTATGATGGAGAAATTAAGATAAGAAGGATATAGCTACAAAGAAATATCTGATGCACTAAGAATATCCATTAATACAGTGAAAAGTTTTTGTAAACGAAATGGACCGACTGGAACATTTGAAAAGAAAAACTTATCTGCATTAACTGTGGCTGTGAGATTGATGAGAGTAAAAAGTTCTCCTAAGTATAGACAAACTTGGTGAAACAATAATTTAGATAAAGTTAATAGAAGCACCAGCTACTCTTTTACCTGTTAATATTTCCACAAACTAGCTAATGATTATAGAAAATAATAGATTTTAGTATTAGTGATCATTTAGTTTTTTAAACCTTATTTTTAAACATTCATAATGTCTTCTCAACCTCATATATCTATAGTGTCTACACACCCTACAATAATCTATACTTGAACTGTTCCCACAAGGTATTTCCCAAATAGAAAAATGGCTTTTAAGATTTCTTTTTAAATCCTAAAAGCCACCCATTTCAACACTTTTACAGTCTATTATCTTATCTTCTTGACATCAATACTACCGTCTCTGCCGTCAACTTCTATCCAATCGATGGCCTTACGTCCCTCTCTTGGGAAGTCTTGGCATGAGACCTACATCTGCTTACAACTTCCTAGTAAGCAGTGTTAGGGCTTCAACGTGGCTTGGGTGGACGGTATGGATAACATTTGAGTTTTCTTAAAAGCCTCGTATGTTGGAATATGTTAATAACTATATAAAAAAAGTAGCCTATTAAAACAGACTACATGGCTAATAATTTATTTAGTTAATCCACAACTAATAGGGCAATAACCAAAATTATTTGTATCACGCTGATTATATTTTTGACTGTCATAGCCTAAGTGATGGTGATTTATCAATAATGGATAAAGTGTATTACCTACTTTCCCACATATAACTCTTACTGAACCATTTAATCCTAATTGATATAACTCTAAATCTTCGAGTTGTCCAGTTTCATATTCTATTCTATCTAAATCATTTTTAAACTTATCTGCTTCAGAATTAATTTCTGATAAATTTAACAGCTCAGGATGAATATTTTTGATAACTTCAATATATTTACCCTGAGCTTCTTTACCATTTTTTTCATTTATAGAATGACAATGCGGCATTCTCTGACCCCAGTTTTTATAAACATAAGGTATTAACGTATATATTATATACATTAAATTGCTTACAAATTCCTCTTCTGTTTCTGTATAAGTTGTTATATCTTTTCCTCTATATCCTTTTATCCAATTTTTGTAAGACATAGAAATAACTAATTCTTCTTTCTTTAAAGGCGTTTTTACCTTTTTAACATTATTTTTAGGCCTTGTATTATTCCTAATTCTTTTGCTTTTTTTACTCAATTTAGTCCTCTTCCATTTGGCCTAAATAGTATTCAAAAATAATTCTATCATCAATAGAATCGTAACCATTCTCAAGTGGACTCAAATCTCCTCTTGCACTTATCCAAGGTTCTTCTTGATGGGTAATGCTTTCAAGCTCATTTGCATTATATTGACCATATACATCCCATACTTGATTGAGTACATCAAGAGTGTCCTCATCAAATTCGTTTTCATCAATTTCTTGCTTTGGAACTTCATTAAATTTATAGTCTCTATATTCTTGATAAATTGAATTTATAACAGGACCATGAACCCATGCTTTGATTTCTTCATCAAATAATTTATTATTTAAATATTCAACGCTATCGTTCATTAGAGTAAGATACCATGAATACGCATAATACACTAATTTTTGTATCTTCTTAGGAGACATTGATTCCTTACTTAAAAACCATTTTGCAATTTTCTTAGCATCCATTTTACATACCTCCTCTTATCTAAACTATACCACATTTTGAAGAAAAAATATATTGCTTTAAAAAAAGAAAATTTATGTTTTTGAATATAATAATTAGACACATACATTTTCTATATGTGTCATTATCAAAAGGCCCGACTTGGTCCGCATTATACTAAGAGGCGTGTCGGGTACTGTTAATATTATTCTATATTTACTTTTTATCCTTGTCAATTCTCTATTTCAACCCCAAGTCCAGATTTAAATATAACTTTCATCCTTTCTTCATAAACAACTATCTTCTCTATAAGTTTCCTTACCAATTCTTCATCATAGCTTTCTATCTCTATTTCTTGATTATTTAAAAATTCTTCTAGTTCCTTTAGTCTACTTTGTTCATTCTTCTCTTCTGCCATATCTAGTAGTATCTTTTCTTTTTCATTTCTTAATTCCTCCACCCTGTCTGCAAGGTCTGTATAGTCTTTCTTGGCATTAGCTACTTTTAAAAGTTCTTCTTGAGCTTTTAGCATTTCTTTGTCTATTTCTTCAATCCTGCCACTTCCATCACCTGTGATGGCTTTTTCAATATTCTCTTTTATTATTTCTTTCAATTCACTGCTTTCAGAAATAAGTTGATTGATGGCTTCCACAACTGCTTCTTTTAGGTCTTCTTCTTTTATGGTTCTTGCTTCACATGCGTCTGGTCCATGGGTTACTCTTGTACAGCATCTCCACACGGTATATTTCTTCCCTCTGTTGTTCCAAGCAATTCTCCTATAAATATCTCCGCATTTAGAACAGTAAACGATACTTGAAAGGGCATATTTGCTGGAATAAATTCTTTTTTTCCCTTTGCCACTTACCATATTGGCTCGTCTGTACATCTCTTCTTGAACTCTCATAAATATTTCTTTAGGTATGATGGCTTCGTGGCTATTTTCTACATAGTATTGAGGAGCAATTCCATCATTTTTTACTCTTTTCTTATTTAGAAAATCCACTGTATAAGTCTTTTGTAAGAGGGCATCTCCCATATATTTCTCATTGGTTAATATTTGATTTAGGTTTGATACATGCCATTTCTTATTTCCTGCTCCGTTAGCTATGCCATCTTTTTCCAGTCCTTCTTTTATATCTCTAAGGCTACTACCCTCTAGATATTCCCTGTAGATTCTTTTTATCACCTTCGCTTCTTCAGGAACTATAATGAGTTTTCCTTCTTCATCTTTTGTATAACCTAAGAACCTGTTATGGTTGATTTGAATTTGTCCTTGTTGAAATCTGTATTGAAATCCAAGCTTTACATTTTGGGATAAAGACTGACTTTCTTGTTGAGCAAGAGATGCCATAATAGTCAGCAAGACTTCCCCTTTGGCATCCATGGTATTTATATTTTCTTTTTCAAAATAGACAGGTATGTTATTTTCTTTAAGCTTTCGAATGTATTTCAGGCAATCTAAAGTGTTTCTAGCAAAACGGCTGATGGATTTTGTAATGATGTAGTCTATGTTTCCCTCCATAGCCTCTTCAATCATCTTATTAAATCCGTCTCTTTTCTTTGTGTATGTTCCACTGACTCCTTCGTCCGAAAATACTCCTACAAATTCCCAGTCAGGATTTCTTTTTATAAACTCTGTGTAGTGACCAACTTGTGTCTCATAGGATGTTGCTTGTTCCTCGCTATCTGTTGAGACCCTGGCATAGGCTGCTACTCTTAGTTTTTTCTTTTCTGATTCCTTAATAGAATTCCCTTTTTTCTTTTTTGCTGGGATGACAATAACATTGCTATTCATCAACAATCACCTTAATTCTACTATACTGGTATCTCGCCCTTTCAAATGGGTCTATGGGAAATCTTTCTTCTTTTCCATAGATAAATTTTCTTGGAACTGGTATCGTCATTTCTTCCTTTTCCCAAATTCTTCCCAGTGCAGTAGCCCTATCTTTAAGCATTTGACCTGCCATATCAAAGCTTTTTTTGTCTATTATCTTAGGGTAGTTCTCATTCCCCAAGTATTTTTTATTGGTGAGAATTCTTTTTACACTAGAATTATTTTTTCTAAGACCAATCATTTCTGCCGACTTAATAAGCGAATTTCCTTCTAAATAATTTTTAAATATTCCTCTTATGTTTTCAGCTTCTTTTTCGTTTATTACTAGTTTCCCATCTTTAATCATATATCCATAACATAATCTAGCCACTCACTTCTACCTCCTCTCTGAGAGTAAGTCCACACTTTAGATAAAAATCAAAAATATTTCGATCAACGACTAGAATATAGTCAATGACTTCTGTAAATAGGTCATCATCAAAACTCTTGAGCATATCCATTTTTGATAACAGCTTTATTAGTTTTTCTAATTCCCTTATTTCTTCATCATTTCCAAGGATTGCAGTCTTACCTCTTTCCCTCTCTTTTATTAGCATCTTTTCCTGTTCCTTAATTTTTATAGTCTCCTCAGTGTAGACACTTGCTTCTAGAATTCCAGATGTCATGAGTTTGTTTAATACTTCTTTTCTATCTGCTAACTTTTCTAACTCATCTTCTGATGCACTTAATTTTTTTGCTTCTTCTTTGCTATCTATCTTTTTTAAAGATTCTAAAAGTGGTAACAAGATGAACTCTTTTCCAAAGATTAATTTATTGACTAGGGTCGCAAAAGCTAGTTTTATATCTTCATCTCTTACATATTTCATAGAACATTCATGGATATCCTCTAAGTGCTTTGTACAAGTCCAGGCTATATATTTATCATTAGGTTGATAATGGTGTCTTCTTTTAAAAGTAGAATAGCATTCTCCACATTTGATTTTTCCTGACAGTGCATAACGATTCTTGTACTTACCTGTATTTTGCCCATTACCTTTTTCTATAGCCCTAAGTTTCAGTAAATTCTGTGCTTTTTTAAAGTCTTCCCTGCTTATAATAGCCTCATGATTATTTAAAATCATATACTGGTCTTTTTCTCCATTATTAGTATGTCTGTTATAGGCATAATCAGTGTAAGTCTTTTGGTAAAGAACATCTCCAACATACTTTTCATTTTTGAGTATTCCATTAATAGTAGAACCATGCCATCTTGCTCCTCTTTGCCACTTTATATTTCTTTCATTAAGTTCTTCCGCTATCTTGTGTGTTCCATTCCCAGCAAGATAGGATTTGTAAATCTCTTTTACAATCTTAGCTTCTTCTCTATTTACGACCATTTTCCCATCAATGTTTTCATATCCATATGGTGGAGAAGATATAACAAAAGTCCCATTTTGAAATCTCTTTTTTATAGCCCACTTATTGTTTTCTGAGATAGACCTCGACTCGCTTTCTGCCAGAGATGAAAGAATTGATAGCATCAGTTCACTTTCCATAGACCTTGTATCAATATTTTCTTTTTCAAAATAGATACCAATATTTAAATCAAGGAGTCTTCTTACGACTTCTAAGCAATCAACTGTATTTCTTGCAAGTCTTGAAATAGATTTGGTTAGAATAAAATCTATTTTCCCTTCTTCACAGTCTCTTAGCATTTCTAAAAGTCCATCTCTTCCATCCTTTTTTGTCCCAGATATTCCTTCATCATAATATAGGCCGACAAAAACATAATTATCATTTTCAGATATTACTTTTTCATAGTGGGCTTTCTGAGTTTTAAGACTCACTAGCTGAGCATCTTCATCTGTCGATACCCTTGCATATGCCGCTACTCTTAATTTAGCTTCTGCTTTTTTATCTGCTTCTATTTTTGTAATCTTTTTCATTGTCTCACCTTCCTTTCTTGTAGTGCTATATTCCCGTACAACTGAGTATTTATCAAGTCTTATAGCATTAATTCTGCAAGAATAGGTCTGAATTTTTTGATGTTTTCTCTGCGAATATTTTTATACTCTTCGAGACTAATTTCATCTAAAAGAAAAAGATCCTGAATAAGTTTATCGGCTAAATAGAAACTAAGTTCTCCATTTATATCTTCCTCATCATAACCTTTAACTTGAATTTCCTTTCTATTTCTTACCTTTTCAACTTTCATCATCCACCTCCTATATCACAGGCAAAGAAATCAGGACAAATTTTAACCTTGCCTTAAATTTCTCACCTCTATATTCCTTAGGACATTGGGAGTTATTTTGAGTAAGGAATTTTCTTAAACATAAAATAAAATATCGAACACAAAAAAGGCCTATTAGTAATTCATCTTCGAAATACCAATAGGTCTAAACATGTGTATTGAATTGTTAGATATTGATCCAGTCCTCCATGATTGGTCCATGTCTATGTACTTTTGTATACAATTTAATTCTTGATTTTTCAAAATGGCTATTTTCTCAAATTGCACACCCCATTATTTTAAGCGTTAAAAGGTATAAAAGAAATAAAAAGACGAATTTACCCGTATTAGTAAATTCGTCTACTACGTACAATAAATGATATTAAATTTAATTTATTTATTCATTATTTTCAATACTTCTTTTAATGAAAGGTCACTTTTAACTAATCGTTTCTCAACTTCAAATTCATCTGAAATATCATGTATTAGAGAAATCACACGATTAATAAAATCTAAATCTTCTAGTCGATTTTTAAACTTAGATATCAAGTATATTTTATTAATTCTGTCTCCAAAACTAATGCCCACTATATCATCTTCACCATATAGCACTTCATTATAAACATATGGAAATTGCCATATTTCATAGCTACTATTTTTTTCTATTCTTCTAGGATAACATGCTACTAAATCTTCATTAGTAAGTATTGTTTCATCTGAGTATTTCAATTTCCTCGCTCCTTTCTACATTCCCAAAGCAGCTGACAAGGCGGCCCAAGCTGCTATATCATCTATAGGACCAGTAAAAATACTAACTGCAGAAACCACAACCAATACTCCTGCCCCCGCCACAAGTTAAGGTTTCACAATATTTCGAACCCAAGCACTATTTAT
Source organism: Anaerococcus sp. (assembly GCA_030532385.1). Taxonomy (GTDB): domain Bacteria; phylum Bacillota; class Clostridia; order Tissierellales; family Peptoniphilaceae; genus Anaerococcus. The sequence continues at coordinate 142,900 of JAUNLG010000003.1, forward strand.
AGCTGGCGTATAATAGGATACAGCATTTTTAACTTTAGGATGTGACATCACCGCTTTCATAACTGATTTGTAAACTTTATCTTTATTATTCCTAGTACCATCACATGGTTGCATATTGTCCAATCTCAAACAATATATATGTTTCCCACTTTTATAAAAATGTAAATGATGATATGATTTTGCCCCATCTGGTGAGTCTAAACGAACCTTCCACTCACCTTTATTATATACCCACTGGCTTGAACTAGCTGATGCCTTAGAACTGAATACGTTAAATAATAAAATTGTCGTTAACAGCATTGTAACAGATTTCTTCAAAATTTTCTTCATTACATAATTCTCCTTTCAGGAAAACTATATTTTTAAAATTTGATTTTTCATGACCGTTTGATAATTAATTGATTTACTCTTTTCTGAACTGTATAGTAATCATATCCATCTTGAGTAAGCCTTTTTTTCTTTCCTTTCCATTTCCCCATTCACCTCTTATAACTTCTCTGGCTAATTGGTCGATAGACTTTACGACTGGATAAATTATCTTGCCATTTGTATCAAAGACTTTTAGTCCAAAACGATCTGCACATCTTTTGGCATTATCTAAATTTATAAAAGCACCTTTCTGACTTCTAGTATCACTCCAGGATTTTCTCACTCTATATAAGTCCGTTGATGGTTTGCTTGCAGTGTTATTTACTCTAAGTCTTTGATTAACTTCGCTTGCAATATATGGAAACTTACTGCCAAGATATGGTCCAGGACAGTTTGTATTCGCATACCACTCATGTTTTTGTAGCACCCCATCTTTTCCGCCAGTATAAGTGCAGTTTTTTATTCCATTTCTTTTGCAAATGTCAGTAACTAAATCTATTAGAGTATCAAGAACTCTATCACTTACCGGCCAATTACCTCCATTTCTTGAATTAGCTACTTCTATGGTTATTGCCCTATTATCACACCATGAAGATGATGTACACCAAGACCTGTTACTTTCATCTACAC
>JAUNLG010000004.1 GCA_030532385.1 Anaerococcus sp.
CAAAAGATATTATTGGATAAAATTAAAAGAAGAATTTTTCACAGACAAAAGGATAAAAAGATTAAGAAGAATATCGGGAGGAGATACCTAAAACTTCTACTACTAAGCCTAAAAGATGAGGGCAAACTCTATTATGACGGAGTAGAAAGTGATTTTATAAAAGAGTTAGCACTAATCATAGATGAAACAGACGATATGGAAACAGATATAAGTATTCCAATCAAAAATATTATTAATGAAATTTATGCAGTAGACACCAGTAGAAAAATAAAGGCAGTGTATAAGGAAAAGGGACTTGATGGAAAGCATACAGGAAGTCATGCCATTTACGGATATAAAAAAGATCCTGAGGATAAAGACAAATGGATTATTGATGAAGAAGCTGCAAAGGTAGTGAAAAAAATTTACTCTTTAGTAGTAAGCGGACTTGGCCTTATCAGATAGCAGATTTATTATATAAAGAACAGGTATATTCACCCTCTTATTATATGGCTATGAATGGCTATGGAAATCGTATTAATAAGGAATTTGACAATCCTTATCGTTGGTGGGGAACAACGGTGCAATACATCGTTAGAAGATAAGAATATTTGGGACATACCGTAAACTTTAAGACCATAAAACCAAGCTTTAAGGATAAGAGAAGCTACATCAATAAAAAAGAAAATTGGGCTATTTTTGAAAATACTCATGAAGCGATTATTGACAAAGAAACATGGGAAATTGCGAACTCTCTATTAAACACCGTAAGAAGACCGTCAAGAGATGGAACAGTAAATCCACATACAGGGAAGTTGTTCTGTGTAGATTGTGGAGAAAAGTTATATAATTCAAGAGGAACAAATCAAAAAGGAACAGGACATTACAAAGAAGATGTCAAGTATGATAATTATATATGCTCAACCTATCAGAAGCATAGAAATGAATGCTCTGCACACTATATAAGAACAAAAGTAGTCAGGGAGCTTATTTTAGAATCCTTAAAAGATATAAGTAAATATATTGAGGATCATGAGGAAGAGTTTAAAAACATCGTTATATCTACTAGGCTTGAAGAAAGAGAGAAAAGTCAAAAGGAATATATAAAAAAATTAAAGGTGGACAAAAATAGACTTGCTGTAATAGATAGGTTGTTTGTAAAACTTTATGAGGATAATGCAAGTGGCAGAATCAATGATGAAACCTTTAATAAGATAGCAATTCAGTATACAGAGGAACAAAACACCTTAAAAGATGAAATAGTTGCACTCGAGGAAGTAATGAAGAATGTACAAAATGCTAGTGATAATACAGAACAGTTTATTAAAAGCATTAAGAATTTTACTGATTTTTCCATACTTACAACCTCAATGATAAATCAACTGATAGATAAAATAGTAATCTATCAAAAGCAAAAACTTAAAAGATATAAGTTCACCCAAAGAATAGATATATACTTTAATTTTATCGGTAGGTTTGAAATAGGAAAAGATGATGAAATAGAGGAAGATACTTATGTAGAGGAAGAAGATAAAAAGTATATTCATAAAAACAGTAGATTTTTACCAATAACAGAATATCTTAAAGGTCAAGATAAAGAAATAGAGCTTGATTTTTCAAAGATGGAAGAACTTATAGGCAGAAAACTTTGTAAATCAGCAAGAAAATATCCTGGTTATTGGTATGCAAGTGATAACAGACCCATGGGAAATGCTATTTACAATGCTGGATATTATATTGCTAAAGTGGACATAAAAGGAGAAAAAGTAAAGCTTGTAAATTATGATAAATAGAAAAAACTGACCTCCTTAAGTTGATTTGTTAATACGACTTTTGGGGGTCAGTTTATTATTTAAGGTAGTTTTTATGCTTTTATTACTCATTGTTTATAGAGCAATAAAAGATTAAAATAAAGATAGGTAATTCTAGGAGGATATATATGAATGAAGTAGTCAATGAATGGATTAATATAATTGGAACAGTTCAAAATAAGGACGAATTAGATAAATTTTTAAGTCAAACAACTGGTTATAGTTTAGACTATTATTTGAATAAAAGAGATGGATTACAGAATAAGGTAGTTGATTTTAATTATGAGAATGAAGAAATTTTAGAATTAAACGAAATATGTGATTGGTATAATTTGTATACTCCAATTTACTTAAAATTTAGACGCAATCTTATTGAAAATATAGGAAATCTTAAATTTATTGCATTTGAAAACTTAATTCACGAAGTTGATAAATACTGTATTCAGGAATCATTAAATTTATCTTATAGGTGTGTTGTTCAAGAAATAAATATCCTTAGACAGAAAAAAGAATTGGTAGGAGAAACAAGTGAAGATAGATATTTTTATTTTTGCAATAGTATGTGTAATGATAAAAATTATGTAAAAACATTCTTTAATAAATATCCTCAATTATTTGAATTAATAAATTTAAGAATGAAACAAGTAACAGACTTTATAATAGAAATATGTTATAACGTTAATAATGAAAATGAAGAACTCTCAAATACATTCTTTGACATAGAAAATTTAGAATTGAAAAACATTAATTTTAGTCTTGGAGATACTCATAATAACGGAAAATTTGTTTGTGTATTGAATTTTGATAATAATAAGAAAGTAATTTATAAACCGAGAAATATGGGAATTGATTGTAGACTTGAGGAGTTGGGCAATTTTATTTCTGAAAAAAGTAATTATAGCATAAACATATATACTCCAAAAACAATAGATAAAAAAGATCATGGCTATGCCAGTTTTATTTGTGAAGAATCTTGTGAAGAAGATTCAGAAATAAAGGGTTATTTTAAAAACATTGGTTATTTATTAGCGTTGTTATATATACTTCAGTCTAAAGATTTTCATGGAGAAAATATAATTACATCAAGAGAAAAGCCTTACTTAATTGATAATGAAACGATTTTACATCAAATAGACACAAAAATGGAGTATGAAAATTGTACGGAATATATATATTCTAATATATATAAGTCAGTTTATGGAACAGGAATATTACCTTTTTCTATGTATTCATCTAAAAATAATTTATCTATGGAAGTTGGGACTTTGAACTCTGGTAAAGAAAGAAAATCACCTTTTAAAACACAAGAGATAATAAATAAAAAATCGGATAAAATAAAAATAATAAGTAAATTCAAAGATATAACAAGCGTTCCAAGTTCACCAATGTTAAAAAATATTCATATTTCATGTGAAGAATATTTAGGTGATGTAATAGACGGATTTACTGAATTTTATAAATTTATCCTAAACATAAGGAAAGAATTTGAGGGTAAAATTAAAGAATTATTTAACAAAGAAAAAGCAAGATATATTTATAGAAATACGAACACATACTCTCAACTTTTAGAAACAAGTAGACATCCTGATTTATTGAAAAATGAGGTAGATAGATACATTTACTTTTTACGATTATATACAACAATTAATTTATCAGACAAAGAAGAATTAACTTTGGCTAAATATGAGTTATCAGCACTTTTAAACAACGATATTCCAATATTTTATTTAGGTTGTAATAATGGATTGATTTATGCTGAAAATGATAATGTTGTTGGAAGGGATATCAATAGCTCTTTGATTAATACCTTGTTAGAAAAAATTGAAAAATTAGATCAAGAAGATCTTAATAATCAACTTAAAATTATAAACATGTCATTTATTGGCAGTGGAATGACTATGGGGATGAAAGAAACATCATTTGATTTCAATTCTATAAATATAGAAAAACTTATTACAAATCGTTTAATGGATAATGCAATAAAATATAAGAATGAATTAGGATGGCAAGCGTTGGTAGGTATGGGGCAAGGGCTTTACAATATAATACCTATAGATTTTTCATTATATCAGGGAAGCATTGGAGTTGCATTAATTTTAGCATTAAGTAATAAAACTCAGATTTCAGATATAGATAAGATAATTAATTATACTTTATCCAACTATAAATTTTTAAATTCTAAAAAAATGGGAGCATTTGATGGAATTTTTGGAATATTATATTCGTTAGCTAATATTTATGATATGAAACTTGGACTTGAAGATAAAATTGTTGAGATTATAAAAAGAGAGTTACATGACATTAATGATCAAGATAGATTAAAAAATTTGAATAATGATATAATATCGGGATATGCTGGAATTTTAGGAGTATTGATTACAATAAATGATATTTTTAAAGATAATAAAGAAATAGAGTCTATATCACATATTTTAGCAATTAAAGTCATTAATAATTTAAAAATTAAAGATATTAATAATACAGACATAGGTTATGCACATGGAAATGCAGGGATAATAGTTCAGCTTTATAGGTATATAAAACACTTTAATGTTAATGAGGATGATAAAATTGAAATTAATAACATAATTAGAGACATGCAAGAGTTGGAAAAAGTTGTAAATAATAAATATGAAATAAGAGAAAATGCAAAATATTATTCTTGGTGTAATGGTATTTTTGGAATTCTTTTAAAGAATGCATATTTAGATCCAGAATATCATATTCCAATAGAAATTGAAAAAGACATTTTAGTAAATGGGTTTGGAGAAGATTATTCAATTTGTCATGGAGATATAGGCAATTTAGCGATATTAAAAAATATTTCTAATATTGAAGTAGATGATAATAAAATAATAAACAATGCTGTAAAAAAACTATTTTCTATAAAAGATAAGTATAATTATGATGATTGGGGTCTTATGACTGGAGAATTAGCAATACTTACCTACTATATGAGTAATGGAATTGAAATTATAAATAGAATATTATGTTTAGAAAAGCTGAGCGTAAATGATGAAAACAAAATATAAAATACCATTTATAGAACAACATCAAAAAACCGAATGTGGTTTGTGCTGTGTGGCAATGTTAGCAAGTTATTACAAGCATGAAGTCACAGTTAGAGAATTAAGAAGAGAAATTGAAACAGGAAGAGATGGAAGTAGTTTTATACAACTAATAGAGCTTTTAGAGGGAATGAAATTCAATGTAAAAGCATATAAGATACCTAATAAAACAGAAAATGTAAAATTTATTAAACCAAAAAGTATAGCACTATGGGAAAGTAAACATTTCATTGTAATAGAGAGCATAAATAAAAAAAATATTTTAGTTGTTGATCCTGAGATAGGTAGAATAAGTTATACTTACGATGAATTTATGGGGGGATTTTCTGGATATTTAATTTCTGTGAGGAGTACGGAGCAAGTTGAGAAGAGAAGAGTTAAAATTGATTATTCATTTATGAAAAATATTTTATATTCTCATAAGAAACACTTTTTGTTATTGTTGTTTTTTACTTCACTGATGTATCTTGTAACATTTATTTTACCGATTGCAATAAAAGATATTATAAATACACTACAAGATAAGAGAGAAATATATAATTTAAAAGAATTAGTTAGTATTGTGCTTATATTAGCAATATCATATTATTTAATATTAATTCTTCAAAATAATAGTGCAATAAGACTTAGAGCATCAATAGATAATCATTTGAATGTATCAACCATATCAAAGTTATTTAAATTACCATATAAGTTTTATTCAAATAGAAGTAAAGGCGATATCATTTATTCTTTAAATGGTTTACCAAGGATACGTGAATTATTTGCTAATAAAGTAATTATGGGATTTTTAGATATAGGAATGTTATTGTGTATATCTGGATATTTAATTTATTATGATATATCAATATTTCTTGTTTCACTTATACTATTTACATTAAATTTATTTGTTTTATTTATTTCGAAGCAAAAGTTAGAACAGAACAATATTATGGTTTCAATCCAACAAAATTTAGTTCAAAATAAGCAAATGGAAACCATATACTCAATGATGGGCATTAAAATGGAAGGGTTTGAAGATGATATTTATAAACAATGGGAAGATCAGTTTAATAAATATATATATAGGTATATAAAGTCTGAAAAATTTTCAAATTATATTAATTCATTATTACAGACAATAACATTTATATCTCCGTTTATTGTGTTGGTTGCTACAATTGTTAAGTTCAGTGAAGGTAAAATGACAATTGGAATGGTTATTGCAATTTACTCATTTAGTGGAATATTTTTCAGCAAGACTGATAGTGTTTTTAATACTATCATTAGCATAATTAATAGCAAAGTTTTTATTTCAAGAATTAATGATATATTAGATGAAGAAGATGAAAAAATTGGTTATGTTAATCACGATTTAACTGGGAATATAACTTTGTCAAATGTATCTTTTTCATATGTGAAAAATGGACAGGAAATTTTAAAAAATATAAATATGGAAGTAGAAGCAGGCAAAAAAATTGCAATAGTGGGAACATCAGGTGCTGGAAAATCAACTATTTCAAAATTATTAGTTGGATTATATCAGCCATCTACAGGAAAAATCATGTATGATGGAATATCAGAGAATGATATAAATCTTCAGTATATTAGAAAACAGATAGGAATTGTTCCACAAGATATGACATTATTCAACAAGACAATCAAAGAAAATATTGTTAACGGACTACAGTTTACTATGGAAGATGTAATAGAAGCTTGTAAATTAACTAATATACATGATGAAATAATGAATATGCCAATGAAGTATAATACTCTAGTTTCTGAGATGGGAATGAATTTATCGGGTGGACAGAGGCAAAGAATTGTTTTGGCAAGAGCGTTATTGAAAAAACCAAAAGTGATTTTACTTGATGAAGCTACTAGTTATTTGGACAATATTAATGAGAAAAAAATTATGGACGAATTTAAAAAAAATAAGATTACAATAATTGTAATTGCACATAGATTATCAACAATTATAGATTCAGATTGTATTTATGTATTTGATGAAGGAGAAGTTCGAGAATTTGGAAAACATGACCAATTAATGAACAGAGATGGTGGAATTTACAAAAAAATGTATGAATCTATTAAAGGAGAAAAAAATGTTATTAGAAATTAAAGATGTTACAAAGGTTTATGGAGAACATGAAAATAAAGTAAAAGCATTAGATAGAATATCTTTACAGTTCAACGAAGGAGAGTTTGTATCTGTTATGGGAAGTAGTGGCTCAGGAAAAACTACTCTTCTTAACTGTATATCAAGTATTGATAAACCTACTTCAGGAGATATTCTAATTAATGGGAAAAGCTTGATAAATTTGGATTCAGACCAATTAGCAGAATACAGAGCAAAAAATATATCATTCATATTTCAAAGTTATAATTTAATAACAAACTTAACTGTATATGAGAATATAATTTTACCATTACAAATATCAAAAAAAAATATAAAATATAATCAAAAAAGAATTGATGACATAATGAGTAGACTATCAATAAAAGAATTAAAGTCTAAATTTCCAAATCAATTATCAGGTGGACAGCAACAAAGAGTTGCAACAGCTAGAGCAATCATTAATTCAACGAATATTTTAATTGCAGATGAGCCTACTGGTGCTTTAGATTCATCAAATTCAGATAAGTTAATGCACTTGTTACGTGAATTAAATAAAGAGATAAAATTATCAATCTTAATGGTTACACATGATCCTTTAGCGGCAAAATATTCATCAAAGGTCATATTTCTATCAGATGGTAGGATAATAGATCAACTAATAAGACAAGATGAAGATGATGATCCAAAGTTTTTAGAAAAAATAATAGAGAAACAAAAATATATAGATAAAGAGGTGAGGTAAATGTTAGCTAAATTAGTTTTTAGAAATGTAAAAAGAAATCTTCAAACCTATTCTATATATTTTGCAACGCTAACGATAATTTATAGTTTATTATATTCGTTTAATACTGTGGTTAGTAATCCAGTCTTAAATGAGGCTGGAGATACAAAACAAATATTATCAAGATTTATGGAACAGTTTATGGGAGTGTTATCAGTATTTGCAGCAGTAGCGTTTATATTTTTAGTGTTATACTCTACTCAATTTGTTCTTAAAAGAAGAAGTAAGGAATTTGGTTTATACTCATCTCTAGGTATGAAAAATAAAAAAATAGGAAAAATTTTATTTTTTGAAAGTATAATAGTAAATTCAGGCTCACTTATTTTAGGTTTTATTATTGGGTGGATTATTTCCTTATTTTTAACAAAAATTCTTATTAGTATATTTGCATTGAGTAGTAAGGTTAACTATTTTTATGTAAGTTCTAAGGCAATATTTATAACGGTAATATGCTTTTTTATAATTGTGATAATTTCATCTATTTTTAATAAAATAAAAATTAATAGAGTTAGCATTATTTCGCTTTTAAAGGAAGAAGATGCAAATGGTAATGAAATAAAATTGAATAGCATATCCCAGATTATTGGTATGGGTATATCTATTATTTGCTTATCAGTATCAATCTATTTAATTAACAGTTTGCAGGATATATCATCGTTAAAAAATTTAGGCTACATTATATTAATAGTTTCTGTTATTGGCATTTTGATTTTTTACCATACATTTGGGAATATGTTGATTCGGATGATTAAACGAATTCCAAAATTATATTATAAATCAACTAACACAGTTTTATTTAGAGAGTTATCTACTGAGTCAAATAAAAACTCCATTACTATTGCAGTGATGTCCATATTTTTAACACTATCTTTTTCAATAGTATTAATTGGAGGAAGCTCATATATTTCAATGAACAAAGAAATTAGCAATTCAAGTCCATATAACTTAACAATTATAGCTAATAAGCCTTTAAATAAGGGGCAATTTTTAAAAGAATTGAATGATAGGGGTATAGATACCAATGCCTTATTTTCTAATTCCGTAGATTTTTACACTTATAAATCAACAATAAAGTATAGAGATTTAGGGATTGAGGATAAAAATTTATGGCAGATAGATAATGGTCTAGAAAATCAATCAGTTTCAGTAATAAATATATCAGATTTTAATAAAACTTTGGAAATGCAAGGCAAAGAAAAAATAAATTTAGATAAAAATCAATATATCATAAATTGCAACTATAAAGGAACTCTATCTTATATAAATAAATTTTTAGAACAAGGAAGATCCTTAAACATAGGAAATTCAGAATTACAACCTAAATTTCAAAGTCCAACAGACAATACAATAATTATGACTAGTGTAGGGAATAATGATAGAGGGACTTTAATTGTAGATGATAGTATAACTGATAGTTTAGAAAAAGATGATAATATATTAAATGCTATCTATAAAAAAGGTGTTGATGAGCGTAAGTTAACACGAATGATTAATGAATATATAATGGATCATTCATGGACAAATGATTCTGGATTACAATTTGATTATAAATATCAAACAAGAGACAGACTTAGAGATATGTTTAGTGGTTCTATGGGTGCAATAGTATTCTTAACGATGTTTACAGGTGTAATATTTACATTGATTTCATTATGTATACTTTCAATTCAAACTACAACAACTGCAATTAGTTTTAAAAAAGATTCCAAAATACTTAATTCATTAGGATTGAAATATGAAAAAATATCAAAGTTATTGCTCAAAGAAATACTTATTTATTTTTCGATTCCTTGTATTTTAGCAATACCAGGAGGAATATTAGTTGGGAAAAAAATTATTAGTTTCTTTGAAACTTTTCTTAATTTTACAATTCAAGTCAACCCAGTGGTTTTAATTATACAAATAGCGTTATTTTCACTTTATATTTTTATGACCTATAGTATTAGCAAAAAAATTATAAAAGACTAAGCAAATAGGAAATAAAAAATTGATTTATAATTTAAGAATTCGATTTTTAGTATGACGGGTATGTCCTAATGCTGGGGTGAAATCCCCTTCAGAGCGTAGTTACCGGTGAATCTAATAGCGACCCCGAAGTTTTAGATTGCGACATTTAGGAGAGAAGAACGGGTAGCAAAATCGTGGCTTGACGAACAGGAACATAATATAAGGCGTAACAGGTGGGCAAGCTAGCTAGAGATAGCAAAAACCCAAAAGGTAACCGTAAACCCAAGGCGTAAATTCTGCAAGTAAACGATGAAAGTTTTAGGGCTTATCCCGTGAGGTCTCACTAGCGAATCAGTAGTAACAACGAATAGTGAGAAGTCAGCAGAATCCATAGTAGCGAGGAAGTTTCTGTAATGGAAATGGAGCGAAGGGAGGAACAATATTCATTGTAATATTTGAAAAGGATGGACTATGACTTGATGGAATACAAGGAATGACGTATTCATTCTTCAAGGTTCGGATAAAAAAAGAATAAAGTTAAATAGTTTCATCAGAAATAAATAATATAACACAAGGAAGATTGAACCGCCGTATGCCGAACGGCACGTATGGGTGGTGTGAAAGAGGCTAGATATTAGCCCCTATTCGATTATAGGAAAAATTCTAATATCTATTTACTCATTTGGTCAAAATAACCTAATTCAACAGCCTTCAAAACAGCCTCATATCTGTTACATACTCCTAGTTTAGCATATATATGATTTAGATGATTAGATATAGTTCTTTGAGAGATTTCTAGGTTTTTGGAAATTTCTTTTATCTCTGATCCAGCTCTAATTAACTTTAATAGTTCCATTTCTCTTGGAGTAAGAATACTAATGACTTCATCGTATTCTCGAAGTTTTAATATATGTCCATCTTTATTTATAACTATTTCATTAAAATGATCTGTCCCTGAAGCGATATCTATTAGTGTATAGATAAGAGATTCTTTTGAAATATTTTTTTCAATATAACCAGATGCTCCAAGTTCAATAGCTCGAAATTCGTAGATAGGTCTATTATAGTAAGTTAGAAGAACTATCTTTTGCTTAGGACAAATTGATTTGATATCAATAGCAACAGAAAAACCAGATTTTTCGGATATATTTTTAAGATCGATCTTAATTAAAATTAAATCATAGAAATTATTTTCTAAAAAACTTTTAATATTATCAACATCTTTGTAAATGGTTATGTCACTAAATTCATCATGTTGCTCCAACAATGTTTTTAGTCCTAAAGAAAATAACATTTCATCATCAATCAATAGTATTTTCATTTTTCCTCCTATATTAATACGCAAAGAAAACACTCTATGTCTTTGATACGGATATAGAGTGTTTCAAATTTTAATAAAAAAAATTATCGTTTATTTTTTCTGTTTTTCATTTTTTTGTATATCACAACTGCTATAATGACTATTGTAATAATTATGATAACAGGAGCATAAAACTCTAAAGTTCCTTTAATAGCTTCTGAATTCATTAGCAAGAAACATTATTAGTTGTGCATTCATAAGATCCAGTAAACCATTTTCCACACTTGCCAGCTAAAGTAAGTTGGATAGCTGTTGACCAGCCACTACCTGATTTTCCCTCTAATTCTTGGTTTTCTATCTCATAAGATAGAGTTTCGATTGAGTTATTTTCGTCTTTGTTCATTGTAGTTCTCCTTTTAATTTTATTATAGCAAGTTGATCAGGCTTGTTATATTTATAATTATAGTGCATGTTCATAATAATTGCCATGAGTAAATAGTGCAATATTAGAGAAAACTTAGAAGAAATGATGAATGATAACTACAAGGATTTTATAAAAGCACTTGTGAGCATAGAAAAAGGCATTAATGATGAAAAGGCACTTGAAGAAGTGTATGTTTTATATATGAACAATGACACAACAGGTCCACTAAGTGATGACTTTGACTATATGATTGATGAGATGAAAGAACAAGGAAAGATTGTTGAAAATACTAATAATATTGAAGAATAGGATGACTTAATAAATTTAGTTGGCAATATAGCTGGGAAAGTAGAAAATCTTGAAAGAGAAAATGCTAATGGAGAAAAGTTCAAAGTAAGTAACTTTTCTCTTGTTTCAAAAGATGATAATGGGAATAAAGTTTATACCAATTGTTCATCCTATGGAGATAAGACAAAAGATTTAGAGAATCTAAAACAAGGAGATTTTGTTAAAATCTTCGGACAAGTAAAAACAAACATTGATTATAACGGAAAGGAACATAATAATGTTCGTATTTTGTCTTCTAAGCTATTAAAAGCAAAAGAACAAGTAAAGAGTCAAGACAAGGATAAAAAGACCATAGCAAAGGAACAGAGAGATAAATATCGGCAGTCTTCGGACTGCCTTTATTATTTTAACTTTAATACATATTAAGTAAATATTTAATTCGGGTATTGATTTATTATGTATAACAGTGTAAAATGTACTTGTACATTAAGTACATTGATAAGGTACTCGTTCCAACATGCTATTATTTGAACACAATAAAAAATAAGGAAGGTAACTGCACATGAAAAAAAATAAAGAAGTTGATTTTGAAGAATTAAAAAGACTTGCTGCATATGGAGGATATGATGATAAAAATCAAAGCGAACCACAGTCTGTAAGCGCAATAGTAAGTGCTACTGTAAAAGTGTGTTTACCAGCACTTTCTGCTGTAACTACATTTTTCTCATGTAATAAATCTTGCAGTTGGGGCTGCAAATAGACATTTACTTATATAATCATTAAACTTAGCTAAAAGAACGAGCATCTTTATTCTTTTATTTATATGGAGGTAGGCGTTGGAAATACTTATAAGTTATCAGTCTAAAGACCCTATATATATTCAAATAGTATCACAAATTAAAAAACTTGTATTAGACGGAAGATTAAAACCTGGTAATAGTATTCCAGCAATGAGAACTTTAGCTAAAGATTTAAATGTCAGTGTCATAACTGTTCAAAAAGCATATGAAATATTACGTGATGAAGGCTTTTTAAACACGGTCGTAGGAAAAGGTACATTTGTAGAAATGCCTGAGATTCATGATTTAAAAATTAATCAAAGAGAAAATCTCATTACGAAAATTGATGAAACAATAAAATTTGCATATATTAATGGTTTTAGTTCGGATGAATTTCTAGACTTAGTAAATCATCAAATTAAGTCTTTTGATGATATGAGAAAGGAGAAATAATGGATAAGATATTAGAAGTTAAAAATTTAGAAAAATCATATCCAAATAACGGATTTAAATTAAATAAAATAAATTTCAATGTAGCTAAAGGTTCTATAGTAGGAATTATAGGGGAAAACGGATCTGGTAAAACTACTACTTTGAATTTAATTTTAGGATTGAAATCCAAAGATGGTGGAGCTGTTGAAATATTTGGTAGAGAATTTAATATAGATGATATAGATATAAAAGAAAAGATCGGTGTATCTTTTGATGAGATTTACCTACCGACCAATCTAAATGCTAAAGAAATTTCAAAAATATACAAAAATATATACCAAGGTTGGGATGAAAAATATTTTTTTAGTAGTTTAAATAATTTTGGAATTGATAAGGTAAAAAAGATTGGGGATTATTCAAAAGGGATGCAAAAAATGTTATCCATAGTAATAGCCATGTCTCATGCACCTGATTTACTAATCTTAGATGAACCCACAAGTTCACTAGACCCTGTAAAAAGAAGTGAAGTTTTAGGAAAGTTTCAAGAATTTATCGAAAATGGAGATCGTTCAATAGTTTTTTCTAGTCATATTACTACCGGCATAGAGCATATTTGTGACTATGTAGTTTTTATAAACAAGGGAAATTTAATATTCACGAGTCCGACAATTGAGCTCTTGTACGAAAATTGCATTGTTAGATGTACATCTGAAAGTTTTAATAAACTAAATAAATCAAATACAATAGCTTATTTACAAAAAAATAACCAAGTAATTGTTTTGTTGAAATCAAGAGATGACTTAGATAAATCTATTGATAATATTATAATAGAAAATCCGACACTTGAAGAAATTATGAATATATATTCTAAAGGTACTATATTATGATGGGATTAATAAAAAAAGATTTAATGGTATCTGGATTTAAATTAAAGCACATGTTAGTATTTTTAATACTTATTACAGCTCTGTTCTTTCTTGAAATCACAAGAGAATATATTCCGCTTATTTCTTATGGCTTTATGTTATTTGCTCCTATTATTGTCTTTTTAAGCATATCGAATTATATGGAAAATGATGATTACAAAACTGAAATTCTTTTTCCTATAAAAAAAAAGAACAATAGTAACCGCTAGATTTCTAGAATATTTTATTATATCTTTAATGTGCATTACATTAATATATGTAATGGTGTATGTAAAACAGGTATTTGATAAAATGCAATTTAGAGATCATCAAATAAATTTATTAGCAACGGGTATTGGAATGACTCTCATATATGGCGGATTGGTACTGTGTATGATGTTTGCAATTGGGCAAAATCATATTAAGGAAATAGGGATTGCAGCTTTCATATTTACCTTAATTCCTGTAAGGGTGTTTATGGAAATAGTAAAAAAATCTCTCGGTTTAACCAATGTTTTTGATTTTTATAGCTACACCAATATGATATTCGCTTTTATCTCTTTTGCTATAGTATTTTATCTAATATCATATTTAGCGTCTATACTAATTTTTTTAAAAAAAGAATATTAAATTAAGGAGGGTATATGAGGGGATTGTTTTCGTATTACATTAAGCTTTCAAAGAGAAAATTTCTCTTATTTATGTCTTTACTAATAATAGTAATTTTGATTAGTATGTTTGAATCTGCTCATGAGTTGGTGTTATTGTATTTAGGATTTTTACCTACTATATTACTTGCGTATAGTAATGATCAAAAAAACAAAAAAATTATATTCGAAAGATTGATCCCTGTCAATATTAGAAATATAATTACAACTCAGTATTTAGTAATAATTCTTTATTCGTTGATAGGATTTTTGTTATCCTTACTTTATTTACTAATCTTAAAGTATTTGGATGTTAATCTTAACTTTAACGAACAAATCACCAATATAAAGATAATAATGTTGTTTTCAATAAATCTAAATATATCGATATTAATAAACTCATTAATTAAGAAAAAAATGTTTAAAATTTTTGCTTTTGCAATACCAATGTTTCAAGTATTAATTACATTTAATGATAAAACAAAT
This sequence comes from Anaerococcus sp., assembly GCA_030532385.1. Lineage (GTDB taxonomy): Bacteria > Bacillota > Clostridia > Tissierellales > Peptoniphilaceae > Anaerococcus. Next base: position 14,946 of record JAUNLG010000004.1, read on the forward strand.
CTCTTTTCACAGAAAAGTGTGGATGCATATAATGTTATTGTAACCATACTATATATATTAATATCTTTACCTATATCACATAGATTATACAAGAATTATTGGAAGTGATTTTAAAAAATACTATAATTTGAATTTTGTTTATTATAGGAGATAAAAATATAGGACATAAAATGAAAAATGAAAAAATATCAGAAATTATATATTCGACAAATTTAATACAAAGGCTTATTAATTATTTTAAACTTGATGTTAGTATAAATGAATTAATAATATCAAAGGGTATATATGAGAGTATTATTTATAAAAATATATTTTATAATATTTACGAAATATTAGAGCCTATACTCGTAGATCAATTTAACTCCATGTATGACCAAGATAATAATAATTTTAAATTTAGGGAAAATTTGTTATCTTTTATTATGATTATAGAGAACGAGAGATATATAAATCTCTTATTTAGAAATTACCCTGTTTTAGAAAATATTTTCTCCATAACAATACAAGATATTATTAATTTGATTAACGAAATTTATACAAACTACCAAGCTGATAAATGCGAATTAAACAGTATATTCAATCAAAACTTTGGGTCCATAACCGATATTCAGCTCGGAGTTGGAGATAGGCATAATAATAAAAGTGTAGCTAAAGTTAAGTTTATCACTGGAGAGCTTTTCTATAAACCAAAAAAATTGCTTACGGACCAATTGTTTAATGAATATTTGGAATTTATGGAAAATCACAATGTTTCACAATTCAAAAAAGTAAACTCTTTAATTAAAAATAACTACGCATGGAAAGAGGTAATTAAATGTAGTCAATATTTATCGATTAATGAGGCAATGGAATATTACTATCGATCAGGAATTATTCTATCAATTATTACTTGTCTTAGAGGAACTGACATACACTATGAAAATATTATTGTATCAAATGGTTATCCTACAGTCATAGATACAGAAACAATAATATCTCCTACTAAGATAGAAAATATTAAAATAGATAATGGGAAAGATTTATCCCTTAGTGTATTATCGACAGCTTTGCTACCAATAAAGGATAACCTTTATGATATAAATGTATGTGGGCTATTTCCAAAAGAAGATATTTCTAAATCTATCTATTACTATGAGCTAAATCAAGATGATGATAACGGATTTAGTTACGAAAAGAAAGCGGTGAAAATGGATATTGGTTATAACGGAGTTTACGTAAATAATAAACTTGTTAATCCTAACATAGTAAAAGAATATCTAGTATCTGGATTTAAAGATGGCATGCATGCTATATACTCTAACAAAAAAGAATTTTTAGATATACTAGGGTCTGAAAAGTATGAGGATTTATTTATTAGACATATTTTGAGAGGAACACAAGTATATTATACATTTTTAAGAGAAGAATATCTTTAAGGGAATATAGTGTTTAGTAAATTAGCAAAAGCCTTAGAAGAATATATAAAATATTACAATTAAGAAAGAATAAAAAAAGCTAGGATATTTATCTTTAGTGGAATATAGAGAAAAATATATATCATAAAAATTTTATCCCTAGGGGTAAAAGGCAATAAAAAACACCAGAACTAGTATAAGTACTAGTCCTGATGTTAGGTCTAACTTTATGGGATTAGCTTAAGATTTTGCTAGTTTTTTGTTTAATCTAGCCTATAATCTCCTATATTTTCAAGACTTAGGTCAGCGATTTTTTTAATCTCTTCCCACTCTCTTTGGTTATAAGGAAAATCCTTTATACCAACAGTCCTTATTCCCTCATTTTTGGCAGCTTTTATTGCATAAAGGGCATCATCAAAAAGCGTTATTTCTTTTGGATCAAGGCCGTGTTTTTTTATGCTATATTGCCAAAACTCTTTGGAATCTTTCTTGTGGTTAACAATATCTGGTGTGGCAAAAAAGTCGAAGTAATCATAGATACCCAGCCTTTTTAGGGCAGCTTCTAGGTACTTATAGTCTGTTGAGGAGGCTATGGACATGGCTATGCCCTTATCTTTGACTTTCTTTAGGAAGTCTTTGACTCCTTTTTTACTTTCTAGCTCATAAAAATAGGCGTTTTCTATAGTTTTTTTATAATGGTTATAGACTTCTTCTCCTGTCATATCTTTGGCCACCCTATCAGCTATAAAATAGCACATTTCTTCAAAGGGAAGGGCTTCAAGATGACCTTTTTCTTCATGGCTAAAGTCATTCATAGAAAAATTATACTTAGAAAATATTGACTTTGTTGTTTGGGCCCATATGTGCATGGAAGCAAGTAAAGTTCCATCTACATCAAATAATATTGCTTTCATATTAATTCCTATTTGGGTAGGCTCTAGTATAGCCTAAGTCTTCTGCTTCCTTTATTGAAGCAAAGTAAGTTACATTTTGAATAGATATTTTTTTATAGTCAGGTGATGAGGCCAGGTGGTATTTTCCTGTCATCCTATTTCCTTTAATTACTCCATCTGTGGCGTCAGCCTCGTAGGTATTTCCTAGTTTTTTGACTATGTGGGATTTTTGGCCTGTTTTTTCTAATGACCCTTCAGGGAATTTGAATTTAGGATTACTTTCTTGGTTTTTGCTAGTAGAATCCTTGTTTCCTGCTTGGTCTTTATCCTCTTTGGAGGAGGTATCTTCATTATTTTTGCTAAGATTTTCCTTTTCTACTTGGTCCTTATCTTCTTTAGGCTTAGGATCTTCATTATCTTTATCAGGCTTAGGCTTAAGCAGGTCATCTAGGTTTGAATCATCATAATATACTATATCTAGGGAATAATCATCTGTTTGATCTTCTTTTTGGGCAAGGCTAGTTCCTAAGAGGGGAAAAATCAAAAGGCTTAGGACCAAGGCTATTTTTCTTTTCTTCATTGTTACTCCTTTTACTTTTTTACTCTTTTATCATACCATACCCCTTTTAGGATTTTTAGGAATGTAGGTTTTGGTATATAATTAGCCTAAGGAGGTCTTATGAATAAATTATTAGAACTTTATTTAACTTTTGTTAAGCTCGGATTTTTCACCTTTGGTGGAGGCTATGCCATGCTTCCTTTGTTAGAAAGAGAAGTTGTAGATAAGAAGGGGTGGGCAAGTAGCGAAGAGATCTTAGATTATTATGCTATTGGCCAATCAACCCCTGGTATTATAGCTATCAATACTGCCACCTTTTGTGGCCATAAGCTAGGAGGTAATATTGGAGGAATCATTGCTTCTTTAGGTTTTATTAGTCCATCTATCCTAATTATAAGTCTTATAGCAAAATTCTTACAAGCCTTCTCTCATTTAGCCATAATCCAACATGCCTTTGCAGGTATAAGAATAGGGGTAAGTGCCTTGGTTGTCTATTCTGTAGCAAAGATGGTAAAGAAAAATGCCAATACCTATCTTAAGATCATGATCTTTGTCCTAACCTTTCTAGCAGTTGGATTTTTGTCTATTTCTCCCATCTTGATTGTGCTGGTAGTTGGGGTTTTTGGTATTCTTTTAGGAAGGAGAACTTATGCTTAGGTTGATGTGGGAATTTTTTAAGGTGGGTCTTTTTGCTGTTGGGGGAGGAATGGCGACTATTCCCTTTCTATATGACCTTGGTGAAAGATATGGGTATTTTTCATCAAATGAACTTTTGGATATGCTTGCAGTTTCAGAATCTACTCCAGGAGCTATAGGAATTAATATGTCTACCTTTGCAGGGATTAGGGCCTATGGGTTTTGGGGAGGTCTCTTGGCTACCCTATCCCTTATTACAGGTCCTATTATTATAATCTTACTTATTGCAAAAATGATGGATAAATTTAAAAGCTCAAAGTTAGTTAAGGATGCCTTTGTAACCTTAAGGCCAGCTACTGCAGGACTTATCCTTGGAGCCATGGCTGAGGTCTTGGTCCTAAGTCTTTTTGACCTAGAAGCTTTTAGGCTTACAGGAAATATTGTGGACTTATTTAGGCTTATCCCTCTAGGATTTTTTGCCCTCTTTCTTTTTATCTTATTTAAGTTTAAGAAGGTAAATCCTATTTTTATAATTATAAGTGGAGGATTGGTAGGGGTTATCTTTAGCCTTTGATTAAATAAAAAATATGCCCTAGCCTTAGTAGGCGGGGCATATTTTTTGTTTCTTATTTATTTCTTCTTACAACTTTTGATAGCTCACCTAGGGCAAGTGGGATTAGGGCAAGGCCTAATACTGGTAGCCATTCCCAACTTAGGGCTACTATTTCAAATAAGTCCCTTAAGAATGGTACATACATTACTATTAGTAAGAGAGCAAAGGATAGGCCTAGGGCCTTTATTAGGGAAGGATTTGATCCAAATCCTAGCTCACTTAGGGTGTACTTGGTTGACCTAACTGAGAAGGACCTTAGCAATTCACTTGTTATCAAGGTTGCAAATACCATAGTGTGGGCCCCTTCTATTGAGTCAGGGAAGATATACTTTAGTCCTATTACATAGGCTAGTAATACTGATATGGTTATAAAGATTGATTGGCTTATTAGGCTAACCTTTGTTGGACCTGATATGATAGATTCGCTTGGGTCTCTTGGTTCTTCTTCCATTATGCCAGGCTCTGCAGGTTCTACACCTAGGGCAAGGGCTGGGAAGGCGTCTGTTACTAGGTTTAACCATAGAAGTTGGATTGGGGTTAGTGGGCTTGGTAGGCCAAAGAGGATTGATAAGAAGACTATCAAAACTTCAGCTATGTTACATGATAGGAGGAAGGATACAAACTTCTTGATATTTGCAAAGATTACTCTTCCTTCTTCTACTGCATTTACTATAGTAGCAAAGTTATCATCTACTAGGATCATATCTGCAGTATCTTTTGCAACATCTGTTCCTGTTATTCCCATTGATATACCAATGTCTGCATTTTTTATGGCTGGAGCATCATTTACTCCATCTCCTGTCATGGCTACTACTTCGCCATTTTGTTGGAGGGCCTTTACAAGTTGGACCTTATTTTCAGGTGAAACTCTAGCGAAGATTCTCTTTGTTTTTACAATCTCACGGATTTCTTCCTCGCTCTTATTATCAAGGTCGCTTCCTTGCATGGCTTGGTCACGAGATTGGGCTATACCCAAGTCTTTTGCTATGGCAAGGGCTGTTTCAAAATAGTCACCTGTGATCATTATTACATCAATTCCAGACCTATGACATTCTGCTACAGCTTCCTTAGCTTCTGGCCTTGGTGGATCTATCATTCCTGTTAGACCTACAAAGACCATATCATTTTCTATATTTTCGCTTGTTATCTCAGTATCTAGATTTTCCATTGGCTTAAAGGCAAAAGAGATAACACGGAGGGCTTGGCTGGCTAGGTTTGTATTTTCTTCTAGGACCTTTTTCTTAAGGTCATCTGTAAATTCTTCTATATTTCCATCGACTAAGATCTTTGATGACCTTGATATAACAACATCAGGTGCGCCCTTAGTGTAGGCATAGTAACTTCCATCTACTTGGTGGAAGGTTGTCATCATCTTTCTTGTTGAATCAAATGGAATTTCCTCAAGCCTTGGATATTTTTCATTAAGGTCTTCTTGGTTGATATTCCATTTTTCAGCAAAGGTCAACATAGCCCCTTCTGTTGGGTCACCAGTTATCTTATATTGGCCTTCTTCTCTAATAAGGTTGGCATCGTTACAAAGGGAAGCTATATTCATTAGTAGCTTAATTTGATCATCACCACTTACAACATCCCCATCCTTACTTCTTATATCTCCCTTAGGTTCATAACCTGAACCTTCTACTTCGTATTCTTTTCCATCAGTATAGACTTTTCTAATGGTCATCTCATTTTGAGTAAGGGTTCCAGTCTTATCTGAACAGATTGCTGTTGTTGAACCAAGGGTTTCAACAGAAAGGAGGTTTTTAACTATAGCCTTTCTTTCAGCCATCCTATTCATTCCTATAGATAATACTATAGTTACAACTGCAGTAAGTCCTTCTGGTATAGCGGCTACTGCAAGGGATACTGCAACCATAAAGTTATCTAATAGGTCCATTTCACTTCTAAAGTAGCCTACTACAAAGACTAGGATACATACTATTACTACTAGGATTGCAAGTAGTTTTGAAAGTCTTTTTAGTTGGTTTTGTAAAGGAGTATCCTTATCTTCAACACTTTCAAGGCTTGTTGCAATCTTACCTATCTCAGAATCTTCTCCTGTAGCAGTTACTAGTCCCTTTCCATGGCCATAGGTTACTATGGATGAAGAAAAGGCGTAGTTTTCCCTATCACCAATTCCTACATCTGAATCAAATTCTGCCTTATAATCTTTTTCTACAGCCACAGATTCTCCTGTTAGGGATGACTCATCAATTTGTAGGTTGGATGATTCTATTAGCCTCATATCAGCTGGGATTATATCACCAGTTTCTATAATAACTACATCTCCTGGTACAAGCTCTTCTGCTTTAAGTATCTTCTTAGATCCATCACGGATTACTGTCGCCTCAGGCGAGCTCATTTTTTGTAGGGCCGCAACTGAATCTTCTGCTCTTCCTTCTTGGACTATAGACATAATCGCATTGATTATAACTATAGCTATTATGATAACACTTTCTACAAGATCTCCTGTAAAGGCTGATACAATAGCAGCTATTACAAGAAGAATTACCATAGGGTCAACCAACTGCTCTATGATTTTTTTGATCATAGATTTCTTGTTGGATGATTCAATCCTATTTGGGCCATATTTTTCAAGTCTTGTGCTTGCTTCATTTGAAGTAAGACCACGGTTAGGGTCGCTGTCATGCTTTTTGATTACTTCATTTAAACTTCCTTTATAGTCCATAAATCCTCCATAAAATTTTTGCAAAAAAAGATATAAAAAAAACTTTTGGCATAAAGCCAAAAGTCTTGCCACCTGAGTGGTTTATTTAACCGGGACAAATCCGTTTTGACGATTAAATAATTCGGCTACTCCCTTTTGCTACTTCCATTATATAGCAAAGAATGAGTATTATCAACATTATTTTTGAACAAATTCAAATAACAATTTGTATAAATTCATTAGACCTTTTTCATGGGTTCTTTCGTAACCATGACTTGCGGCAACCCCTGCTCCAACTAGGGCATGACGGAAGTCATTGGCTGATGAAATAGCAGCTGAAGCATCTGACCCATAATAAGGATAGACATCTAGCCCATAATCAAGGTTATTTTCCTTGGCTATATTAACAAGTTGGTTGGTTAAGTCATAATTATAAGGGCCTGAAGAATCCTTAGCGCAAATTGATACCATAGTCTCATCACTTTCTAAATCATCATAGACTACACCCATATCAACTGCAACCATATCCTTAATTCCTTTAGGATGGCCTGAAGCTGCTCCATGGCCAACTTCTTCATAGATAGTAAAGGTCATATATAAGGGTCTATTGACCTTAATATCCTTATCTTTAATATCTTTAGCCAGGGCAAGAAGAACTCCTGCAGATGCCTTATCATCTAAATGCCTTGATTTTACAAAGCCGTTGTCAATCCTAAACCTTGGGTCAAAGGATATAAAGTCTCCTGGCCTTATTCCTAAATTTTCGGTCTCTTCTTTACTTTTAGTCAAAGAATCGATTACAACTTCCATGCTAGAGTCATCTCTTTTAGCCTCATAAGGATCTTTTGACCCATGGACAGCAGGCTCATTTAACCTTAAAACCCCGGTAAATTCCTTGCCAGACCTGGTGTGGATCTTTAGGTTTTCTCCTTCAGCATAGGCTAGGGGAAAGCCCCCTAGGCTTGTTATCATAAGCCTACCATTGGCCTTGATACTTCTTACCATAAGGCCTAGGGTATCGACATGGGCTGATAGCAAAAGGCCATTTTCTTCTCCTTCTACTATAGGAACTATGACATTGCCCTTTACATTTTGGTAGGGTTTGTAGCCAAGTTTTTCAAATTCTTCTATTAGGTAGGCTTCACATTTTTTACTAAAGCCTGTTGGGCTTGGCTTATTAACCAAGTTTTCTATATATTTTGTTATTGTTGAAATTTCCATCTTATCTCCTTAATTATTTCTACTAGCTTCTTCTAAATCATGGATGTTATTTAGACATAGGCAAAGGGCTATAAGCTCTAGCCTATAATTTGTATTATGGACGCTTAGGACATAGGTATCTCTAAGGGCCAAGATCTTTTTGGATACTTCCCCTACCAGGGTATTCTTATGGTATATTTTAAATTCATAGTCAAAGAAATTTCCCCTAAGGTTAAGGTCTCCATCTTTCATTATAGCATCTATTGATTTTTTAAAAAGCTTAAAGTTAGCCTTAATTGTCATCTTATCACCATTGGCAAAGTCTATAAAGTAAGTTGGCAAGAGGGATAAGATCTTTCTGTTGATTATAAATAGAGGGTTTTTATTCCTATCTAATAGGCTTACAGTAAAACCTACAAATTTAAAGTCTTGGTCGACAAAGTAGACTTCATCCCCTTTCTGGTTTTTGATGGGGTAGTGGTCTGTGATTTTTAAAAATTTTTCCTTAAAATAATATTTTTCCATAGTAAATCCTTTATATTTTTCCTCTTAATAAGATGATACCCAGCTTATACCTTTATTAAAATTTTGACAAAAAAATTTCTAGGATGTAAAATTTGAGTAAGTTATTAGACTTTATAAGCCTAGCATAGGCCTTTAGCTTCTAGGAAGGAAATATAATGGAAAAAAACAAATTCATAAAAAAAATAGAAAGGGCCAAGTCCAATCCAGCCTTTATCTTGGCCCTAGGTTTTTTAATATTAATAAGTATAGGAGGAATCCTACTTTCGACTCCCTTTGTTACAGCTAGTGGAAGAAGGACTAGGTTTTTGGATGCCTTTTTTGTGGCAGCAAGTGCTTCTTGTGTTACAGGTCTTTCCCCTGTTAATACTGCAAGCCATTGGAATAGCCTAGGTCATGGTATCATCCTAGTCCTAATTCAAATAGGTGGTCTTGGGATAATGACCCTTGCATCTATTATTCCTCTTATCCTTAGAAAAAAAATAGGGATCAAATCAAGGATAGTCCTAAGAGAACAACTTAATGTGGAAAGTATGGGAGGAGTAATTAGGCTCTTTAGGTATGTCTTATTTTTTACTATAGGCTGTGAGCTTCTAGGAGCTTTTTTTCTAAGCCTTAGGTTTATTCCAAGCTTTGGCCTAGGTAAGGGCCTTTGGTTTTCAATCTTTCATTCCATATCTGCCTTTTGTAATGCAGGTTTTGATATCTTGGGAGATTCAATGTATCCTCTTAGAAATGATGGCCTTGTAAATATTGCCATAATGGCCCTTGTCATAGTAGGAGGCCTTGGCTTTATGGTAACTAGTGAGCTTTATTATAAGAGAAATTTTAGGAATGTTTCAACCAATACCAAGCTGGTTTTATTGGTAAACCTGATCCTTATTCTCCTGGGAGCCTTCTTATTTTTTATAATAGAAAGCTTTGGAGGAGTCTTAGAAAAAGAAGGTCTTGTTGGGTCAATCCACCAATCCTTCTTCCAGTCAGTTGTTGCAAGAACTGCAGGATTTTATTCTGTAGACCTTACAAAGATCAAGGATTCAACTTCTCTTATGCTAATGGGTCTTATGTTTATAGGTGGATCTCCTGGATCTACTGCAGGAGGTATCAAGACAACAACCTTTGCTGTCCTAGTCCTTGCTACCCTATCAGTTATAAAAAAACAAAAAGAGCCAGTAGTCTTTAGAAGGCACATTGGGGTAGAAAGTATAAAGAAAGCCCTATCTATCTTTATAATCTCCCTATCTATAGTATTTATGGTAAGCTTTATCCTTACTATAACAGATGGCTTTAACCTAATAGATATCCTTTATGAGACAGTCTCAGCCCTGGCTACAGTTGGGGCCAGTAGGGGGATTACCTCAAGTCTTTCTCCCCTAGGTAAGATTTTGATAGGGGTGTGTATGTATATGGGCAGGGTAGGGCCTATGACTATGGCCTTTGCCTTTGGTTTAGAAAATGAAGAGAAATTAATCAGGTATCCTGAAAGTTTTATAAGTATAGGTTAGGAGAAATTATGGAAAAAAATGTAATTGTTTTAGGCCTAGGAAGGTTTGGTCGTGCAGTTGCTACCAAGCTTTTTGAAAAAGGAATCTATGTAACAGTGGTTGATAGTAATTATAAGAAGATAGAGAGGATAGCATCTTTTGTATCAAACGCGGTCCAAGCAGACATTACAGAAGAGCTTGCCCTTAAGTCTTTGGGAATCAACAATTATGATGTGGCAATTGTTGCAACAGGAAGTGATGTAGAAGCTTCTATAGAATCCACCCTAATTTGTAAGGATAGCGGAGTAAAAAAAGTTATAGCCAAGGCTACTAGCCAATCTCACGCAAGGATCCTAAAAAAAATTGGGGCAGATCAAATAGTATTTCCTGAAGCTGATACAGGGGCAAGACTTGCAAGGGCCTTGGCTGGGTCAAATCTTTTGGAATTAGTTCAATTTTCAAATGACTTCTCCCTAATAGAAATAAAGGCCCACAAAGATTGGATAGGAAAAAGCCTATCTGACCTTGACTTTAGAAATAAGTATAAAATGACAGTTGTAGCCTTTGAAAGAGATAGGAAAATGCAAATGAGCCTAAACCCTAACGAACAAATAAAAGAGGGAGACGTCCTTGTGATGATTGGGGCAAATGAAAACGCTAAAGCTATAGAAGATGACCTGGTGTAAGTGGGGATAGGCAAGTAAAATCAAGCCTTGCAAAAAATAAATAAAAATTTTAAGAAAAAGTTTGCACAAAGCGTTTTTTGTGTTATAATAAAACCAGCTATTAAATAGCTAGGTTTTTCATTATTAATTCCTTATAGTTTTCCCTTAGAAAACTAGGACTAACTTATTCTTTTCTATGAAGAGGCCGCTAGGAGACCCTAGTGGCCTCTTACTTTTTATACTCTAGCCTAAAGGGGTATAGTAAATAAAAAGAAAAGAGGTTATTATGTTTAATCCATATATGTTTAGGGGCTTTTACTTTGATAAAACCTACCTATTAGTTCTAGCAGGAATAATTATTACAATGATTGCCCAAGCTAATATCCAAAAAGCCTTTGGCAAGTATTCTAAAATCAAAAGCAAAAAGTCTATAACAGGCTTTGCTGCTGCAAAATATATCCTAGATACAAATTCCTATGATGATATTTCTATAAAAAGGGTAAGAGGGTCCTTGTCTGATTATTTCAACCCAGCAAGCAAGGAGATTGCCCTATCAGATTCATCCTTTAAAGATACATCTATAGCATCAATTGCTGTCGCCTGCCATGAGTGTGGCCATGTTATCCAATATAAGGAGGGCTATACGCCTCTTAGGATTAAGTCATGGATAGTTCCAGCTGTAAATTTTGGTTCAAGACTATCTTTTCCTATAATTCTTTTAGGTGTCCTAATGGCCAACCAAACCTTTATAAACATCGGCCTAATACTTTTCTCCCTTATCCTAATCTTTCAACTAATAACCCTTCCTGTAGAATTTGATGCTTCAAGGAGGGCCCTAAGGGTTATGGAAGCTAGCGGTATGCTAGTAGGTGAAGAAATAGGTCATGCAAGAAAGATGCTAAGGGCTGCAGCCTATACTTATCTGGCAGCAACCTTATCTACAGCCCTACAATTTCTAAGGCTATTCCTTCTTTTTGGCAATAGGAATAATAGGGACTGATGGCTTGAAAAAGTCATCTTATATAGTACAATTTTACTAGGAATCATTTTTGATTCTTTATTTTTACAAAGAAGGTCAGAGATAGTCAAGAAATTGACTTTTATATAAATAAGAAAGATAGGTGATTATATGGCTTTGACATCAGAAATAGAAAATTTCTTAAAGGCCATGTTGGATGCGACAAGTGATGGGATGGTTGAGATTGGAAGAAATGACCTGGCCCTTCGCTTTGATTGTGCCCCAAGCCAGATAAACTATGTTCTTTCCACAAGATTTACCCCCTTAAATGGCTACATTATAGAGTCTAAGAGGGGAGGCAATGGCTTTATCAAGATCATCACTATAGTTGATGAGGATTCTTATATATCATATTTGATTAAAAATCTTAAGGAAGAGATGAGCCAGTCTTCTGCCGAAAGCTTGTTTAAGGACTTATATAGGAGAGAATATTTTACAAAAAACGAGTATTTGATGGCAAAGTATGCGACAAGTGATAAGGCTCTTTCTAGTATTTATGATAATAAGGAAAAGAAAATACTTCGTTCAGATATTATAAGAAGTATTTTACTAAGCCTTATGGCAAGGAGTTAGTTATGAAATGTGATAAATGTGGCAAGGAAGCCAATGTTAATGTAAAAACTATTGTAAATGGCAAGGAGCATTCCTACTACCTATGTAGCGAGTGTGCCAAGGACTTAAGTATAGATTCCTTTGATGAGAATGGAAATATAAAAAAAGAAAAAAAAGAAAATTTTCATAGGCTAATGGATAAGTTTTTACCAAGCCTAGATGATCTAATAGACTCATATTATGATTATAGGCACAGGGAGGGGACCTATAAGTTTGACCTCCTAGAGAAGCTATCAGAAAATACTTGTCCAAAATGTGGAAACCCTATTTCTAATATAAGAGAGGGAAATTTTGGCTGCGATGCCTGCTATAAGCTTGATGAAAGGCTTACAGAAAGGCTATTAAAGACTTTTAACAACTACTCTATCTATGAGGGTAAGTACCCTAAGGCCTTTAGGCAATTTAAGGATATAGCCAGCCAAATAAAAGATTACCAAGAAAAGCTTAACCAATCTGTTGATACTGAAGATTATGAGAGAGCTGCAAAGATTAAGGATAAGCTTGATAAGTTAAATATGAAGGTGAAACATTGATTGATTACAGCAAGGATATAATCTTAAATTCTAACCTTAGTCTAAGAAGGAATATAAAGGGTTTTGACTTTCCAAAGACTATGACCCTAGATGATAGCCTTAAGGTAATTGATATTTTTAGAAAAATCTATGGGGACAAGCTCATCTTGTTAGAGGACTTGGATGAGACATCTCTTAATAAGCTCCTTGCTTCCTTTGCCCTAAGCAAGAACTTTGATAAGGGTTCTAGGCAGATAGGTCTAGTATTTGAGGATGATTATATCCTAACTATAAATGACAAAGACCACCTAGCCATAAATATCATAGACTTTAATATGGATATAAAAAATGCTTACAAAAAGGCTATGGAAGTAGAAGGTAAGCTTGATAAGGTCATGGACTTTGCCTTTTCTGCAAAGCTTGGTTTTTTAACCAGTTCTGCTAGAAATACAGGCAGTGGCCTTGAGATTTTCCTAAAGACCTTCCTTTTTGGTCTAATAGATTCAAATGAAGCCTATTTTGGCTTAAAGCAAGCCTTGATGGCTGATGGGATCTTTATAAATAAGTATAGGCCTTATAGGGATAGACCTTATAGTGATGATATTTATATATTAAAAAATGTAGGAAACTACAGGAAGGATATGGATTCATACCTGGCTAAAATTGAAGAAAACCTAGATGTGATAGTTAGGAATGAAAGAAGGTTTAGAAGAGATTATAAACTTTTAAATAAGATAGAAGATGAAGAAATAGAAGATAAAATTAACCTTATACTTAACAACCTAGACCAAGGATTACTCAAAAGTCTAGACCAAATTGTCAAGAATCTTTATGAGTTAAAAAAATATAGGGCCCTTGATTTTGACACTAGACTTAGTCCAAATGAGATAGACTATTTAATCTTTAACTTAAGTAAGACTAAGTATAAGGGTAATAGGAATGAGAGACGATATAAGTTTCTTAAAGAATATATGGAGGGAAGATAATGGAAAATAATAGGCTAAATAGACTAACCTCTCAGGCTAGAAGAGAAAGCTATTCCCTAAACCATGATTATATTGGAACAGAGCACTTGCTTTTAGCCCTTATGAAAACAGGGTCTTTGGCCAACAAGGCCCTAGAAGCAAGTGGTGCAAACTATGATCTTTTTAGATCAATTGTCATAAATAATATAGGCAAGGGTAATTCCCAAAATCCGGCTACTGAATTTAGTAGGTCTGTTAGAAATATATTTGACCTTGCTAGAAAAATTGCCGGCCAAAGAAGAAGTCCTATCCTAAGTGAGGAAGATATATTAAGTGCTATCCTTGCAGATGATGATTCATTTACCAACCTTATGTTTTTACTATCAGGAGTCCAAAAGGATGTGGTAGGCAAAAACCTTGAAGCTATGATAAAACAAGTCTATAAGGGAGGATCTTCTAGCAAAGACCTAAGCGATAATATAAAGAAGTTTTCCAAAAACCTAAATGATTTAGCTGAAAAAGGCAAGATCGACCCTGTCATAGGTAGGGATAAGGAGATAGAAAGAGTTATCCAAATCCTTATGAGAAGGACAAAGAATAACCCTATTCTTATAGGAGAACCTGGAGTAGGTAAGACTGCCATAGCAGAAGGCCTTGCTTCAAGGATAGTTGAGAAAACTGTCCCAAAAATCATAGGCAAAAAGAAAATAGTAAGCCTAGACTTAGCTAGCATGATAGCAGGAACCAAGTACCGTGGTGACTTTGAAGATAGGCTAAAGAACTTATTTAAGGACCTAGCCAAGAGGGATGATGTAATCTTATTTATAGATGAATTCCATATGGTCCTTGGAGCAGGAGCAGCTGAGGGAAGCATGGATGCAGCAAATATCCTAAAGCCAATTCTTGCCAAGGGTGAAATCCAAATAATGGGAGCTACAACTATAGAAGAATATAGGAAACATGTAGAAAAAGACCCAGCCCTAAGCCGTCGTATGCAGCCAATCCAAGTCAAGGAACCAAGCATAGAAGAAGCCAAAGAAATTATAAGAGGCATCAAGTATAAGTATGAAGACCACCATGGGGTAGAAATAACAGAAAATGCCCTTGATGCAGCAGTAAGCCTATCTGATAGGTATATAAGTGATAGGTACCTACCTGATAAGGCCATAGACCTAATAGATGAGGCAAGCTCGAAACTGAGGATTAAGGCCTTTCAAGAAAATTCAGAGGACCTATCCCTAGAAGATAAGCTAAAAAACCTAAGAGAAGAAAAAGACCAGGCAGTAAAAGACCAAGACTTTGAAAAGGCAGCAGAACTTAGAGATAAGATCAATAAGGCAGAATTTGACCTTGAGAAAGAAAAAGAGAAAAATAAGGATGAAAATAAATTATCCATAGGATATGATGATATAGCATCTATAGTAGCATCTTGGTCTAATGTACCGGTTGAAAGATTAACTGAAGATGAGAAGGAAAAGTATGCTAAGCTTGATAAGGACCTAGCTATAAGTGTAATTGGCCAAGATGAGGCCATAGGATCAGTAGCAAGGTCTATCAAAAGAGCAAGGGTTGGCCTAAAAGATCCTAAAAAGCCAATAGGGTCCTTTATCTTTGTAGGACCAACAGGAGTTGGAAAGACATATCTAGCCAAATCCTTGGCCAAGTCCCTCTTTGGGTCAGAAGATAAGCTAATAAGGATGGATATGAGTGAATACATGGAAAAATTCGCCGTATCAAGACTAGTAGGATCTCCTCCAGGCTATGTTGGATATGAAGAAGGAGGTCAATTAACAGAAGCTGTCAGGTCAAATCCTTATTCAGTAATCCTTTTTGACGAGATAGAAAAAGCTCATCCTGATGTCTTTAACCTTCTTTTACAAATCCTAGATGATGGAAGGCTAACAGATGGCCAAGGAAGGACTGTGGACTTTAAAAATACCATAATAATAATGACATCAAATATAGGAGTAAGAAGCCTAAAAGAAACAAAGTCTATAGGCTTTGAAACTGGCGATAAAAAAGACCTTGATGAAAAGAGAACTGAAGAGATCATAGGTAAGGCCATAAAGGACAGCTTTGCACCTGAGTTTTTAAATAGGCTAGATGAAGTAATAATGTTTAGGCCTCTTGATACAAAGGATATAGAAAAAATATCAGCCCTTATGCTTGAAAAGACCAAGCAAAGGCTAAATGAAATCAACCTTGATATAATCTATGATGAAAAGGTAGTAAAACTTCTAGCAGAAGAAGGTTTTGACCCAGAATATGGGGCAAGACCACTAGAACGTCATATTACAAAAATGATAGATGATAGGTTGGCTGAAGATATCCTAGACAATAAGTTAAACAAGGATGAAACCATTAGAATATCAGAAAGATCCAAAGGCCTTGTCTTTAGAAATATAAGCAAAGAAAAAAAGAGACGTGAAGAAAAAAAGTTGGCCCTAAAGGCCGATGACTAATCCTCATACTTCTACTCATAGAAAAATCTCCCAAAACTTGGGAGATTTTTTCTTTATTATAATCCCTATAGCTCTTATTTATAAGAATCCAGGATTTTTTGGCCTTCTTCTTGAAGTTTTATTGCTTTAGCGACAAGCTTATCTAGGTCATCTACTATATTTTTTATAGTATTTGGATAGTTTTTCTTAAGCATATTTACAGCATCTACAGTCATCCTACTATCTTCTAGGGCCTTTTCTAATTTTTCTAAATAAAGCTTAATCTTTTCATCATCAGATGAGTTTGATGAGGAACCTGTTGAAGGCTTATAGGATCCTAAGTACATGGTGTAGGTACCAACATGACCTAGGGAATTTTGGTTTTCTGAAGGATCATAAGAGAATTCACCAACCCCATAGTTAAATTTATCTTGGCCGTTGACCTTAGCAAAGGCAAAGGACCTAAACTCTGGATTTAGGATGGTGTGGAGATGACCATTAGCAGCATTTGAAACTCCAGCATTAGCCTTAAGGTCTTCATACTCGCTAAACCATAGGCTAAAGGCAAGGTCTGGGCTCATATTTGCAGAATGACCTGCAAGAATTTCTGCATAAGTTTCTACATTAAAAGATTTTGCACTATACCAATCACTGCCATTTGGCCTGGTATGGCTTAGGCCTGTTGGAATTTGCTCAAAGGCTCTTTGAAGGGCTATATTTTCAAGACCCTTAGACCAAGAAATTAAATTAAGATAGGCTTCTTTTGAAGTGATATTATATTCTTCTAGGGTCTCTCTTAGTCTTTTTCCTTCTTTATTTGAAGTATCTGTAGTATAGATTACATTCTCATCCCACATCTTAGCCCTTATATTTTTTAAATTAGCAAGGGCTTGGTCCTTGTTGGTAGATCCCTGGTCTATATAAAGGTCTCTTTGGAAACTATCAAAGGCTGATACATCTACTCCTGTTTCAAGGATAGGGCTTGCTAGGGAATCGTTTTGCCAAGGGCAAGGGTAAAAATAAAGATTGCCAGAGTCAAAATTACTTTACTTGATTTTTTCTTAAAAATTTTCATAACTACTCCTAAAATTTATTTTGTCAAAAGGCTTGACTTTAATAGAGTATATCATATCTTTGAAAAATTCTCTATTAAAATATCATAATAAATTATTAAAATATACAAGCTATAAAATCTTAAACTGTTACCCTTATTTTATGGTAAAAATTTATCAAAAAAATTTTTATGTTGGCAAAGTAACATTTTTATGTGAAAAATTTAAAAATGCCTTTCTTTTATCTACAAGATGGTATATAATAAGATATATAAAAATATACAACGTTTTCACTTGTATAAAAATATGGAGGAGTTTATGAAAAACAAAGTAAAAGCCCTAATGGCTCTATCATTAGCGGCAATTCTAACTGCCTGTGGCGGTAATAGTAATGATGAACAACCAGGTTCAACTGAAACTGCTGAGGCTAGCGGAAGCATTTCTGTTCAAGTAGAAGAAGGTTGGCTAGACCATTATGAAGCGGCAGCTGAAAGGGTTAAGGAAAAATATCCGGATGCAGAAATTGAACTAAAGACAGTAAGTTCTTTTGACCACCTAGATATAATCGATGCTACTGATGCAGGAAATGAAGATGTGGCAGACTTATTTGCAATTCCTGCCGATAGACTTTATGGCCTAGTAGGCAATGACATCCTTGGTGCCCTTGATTCTAAGGCTATGGCAGAAGATCTTGGTGGATGGGATGACTTTGATAGCGGTATTGGCGGCAACTTTAATATAGATGGCGAATACTTTGCCTTCCCATACAACATAGAAACCCTTATTACCTATGTAAATACAGCAAATGCTGAAGCTAAGGGGGTAAATAAGGATGAGCCTATAGAAATATCAAATGCAGGTGATGAGTCTACAGTTTTATTCCCAATCTTTGATGCTTGGTATGGAGTAGCTGCTACTAACTCATCAGGCATAGAACTTCTTGGTAAAAATGAAGATGGCAGTCTATTTTCTGACTTTACCAAAGAATGGGCTGACCTTGAAGATGAAAAGAAGGCAACAATTAAGGCCATGTATGATTATTGGAAGATGCATAATGAAGCAAACACTGAACTATTTGACCCAGATGCAGGTTGGGGATATATAGATAGAGAATTTACAACAGGAGCTGGCGGAGTTGCTAGACTTGGCGGACCTTGGGATGCAGCAGCTATATCTGAGCAAGCTGGAGAGGGAAACCTAGAGATCTTCCCAATAGACCACCTAACAATAGCTGAAAAACCACTTGCCCACTGGCAAGGAGGCTGGGGACTTGCTATAAATGCAAGGATTGAAGAAGATGAGAATAAGCTTGCCCTAGCCCAAGAGATGATAAAAGAGATTGTAAATCCTGAGTATGCAGTTGACCTATATAAGGCTACTGGAAAGATCTTAGAAAATGTAAGCAATGAAAGCTACCAAGATTCAGACCTTCCAGAAATTGATAAAAATATAATAGATGCGACAATCAAATCTTATGAGCTAGCACCAACAAGACCTCTATTTAGAGAATGGGGAGATGTTTGGGATACTTATAAGAATGCTATCTTATCATGGAACTCAGTAAAACCTGCCAGTGAAGAAGAAGCTTATGACCAACTAAAGGCATCATTTGATGCTATGATGGCAAACTTTGAAAACTAAGATAGGTTGATAAATAAGAAAAGGCCACTTGCTGGCCTTTCTTTAACTATTATGAAGAATAATTTTAAGAAAGAAGAAAGAGAAAAGTTCAAATTAAGGGTCCTTATCATCTGTGCCATCTTAGTTTTAGCCTACAGCCTAGAGGCTATGATGATGGCTAAAGACCCGGATGTCTTTAGGCAACTAGCAAGGCTTGATGAGTCTATAAGCTATAATGATTATATAAATTCCCTTATAGGCAATTTTTTTATAAGACTTATAAGCCCCCTAGCTATTTCCCTTTATACATTTTTTATGGTCCATAAGAGTGGGATAAATTTTTCCTACAAGGTATTTTTTTCAGGAATGACCTTAATTGAACTTATCAATATAATTTTTCAATTTAGACTAGGGTCTGTGTTTTATTATATAGAAATCCTTCTAAATTTACTTTTATTATTCGTTATTGCAAGGCAAGAAAGGATCTAGGTATGAAGTATAATAAATACCTTTATGATGAATTAGGAGAAAAGCATCCTAGGAAAAACCAGTATATCATTGACCTAATTAAGGCAGAAGAAAGTGGAGAAAGTAAGCCTGATGCCAAAAGTCACCCTTACAAAGATAAGCTTAAAGCCTATGAGAATAAGAAAAAGGACCTTTTAGCAAAGGCTAAAATTGCCTATGAAGCTGATCCTAATAGCAAACTTGACAAGAAATACCTAAGTAAACTTTACTATAGGAAATTTATGGCAGATGCCATGGTTGACTTTTACTATCAAAACAAGGACCTATCTTATGATAGCCTCCTTGATTATAAATTAGCCAAGCTTGAAAGCGAAGGGATCCCTAAGATAATAGAAAATGACTTAGACCTTAAAGCTAAGCTAGAATCTGCTAGTAATAGGATCCAAAAATTAAGTGATAAAGAAATAACAGATAGCAAAAAGCTAATAGAAGAAGATAAGAAGGTCCTTGAGGAAAGGTATAAAGCAGACTTAAAATCCTTAGAAGAATCCTTTAAGGAAGGAAAGATCTCCAAAAAAGCCTTTAAGAGTGAAAAGGACCAATTAAAGCAAAAATTTAAGGATCAAAATAAGAGGATAGAGTATAGAAATCCTGAGCTTTCCTTAAAAGAAGAGATAGAATCAATCAAGTATAAGATTGAAAAGGATTATAAAAGAGAGGTAAAGATCTTAGAAGGTGACTTGGCTGAAGCAAGGAGGAGGACTCCTGTTGAAGTAGAAAAAACTAGCGCCTATAGGTCCCTACTATCAGCACCCCTTCCAGGTCTTGGCCAAATCCTAAATGGCCAGTGGCAAAAGGGTCTTATATTTTTCCTAGGCACTTTATTTATCTACCTAATTGCCATACCCTATGCCCTAGGCTTTGGCAACTACCAAGGTGAGGGAATAGCAGGCCTAGTTAGCCTAGCCCAAGGAGGGGCAAGACTAGATAGGTCAATACTCTTTATGATAGAAGGAATCCTTGCCCTAGTATTTGTAAGTCTAGCAGCCTTTATCCTTATAGCTTCCTTTAAAGATGTAAGAAAGATAGAGAAAAAAGAAATCCTAGGCATAAGACCTAACAATTTTTTTGAAACAAAAAAATTTATAGGATCGGATGGTTTTCCTTTCCTAATCACAGCTCCTGCCCTTGTGGTAATAATCTTTATAGTTATAGTTCCTATACTAACAGCTATCTTGATCTCTTTTACCAATATGGACCCACAAAACCAGAATAAATTTACCTGGATTGGCTTAGAAAACTACCTAACCATAGCCAAGGGCCAAGGAATAGCAGGACAAGCCTTCTGGCATATCTTTGGCTGGACTATAATGTGGACTATAGGAGCTTCAAGTCTTGCCATAATCCTAGGTTTTGTCTTTGCTCTTATAGTAAATAACGAGAGGATTAGGGGAAAGAAGTTCTTTAGAACAGTCTATCTCTTACCTTGGGCAATACCTGCCTTTATAACAATCATGTTCTTTTCGATCATGACAAGTCGTGGGGGAATCATAGCAGATACTATAGGATCAATCTTTAATGTATCCTTGGATATAAAAAATAATACTGTTCAAACTAGGACTGCCCTAATTCTTCTACAAGGTTGGCTTGGCCACTCCTATATCTTCTTATTGACTACAGGAGTCCTACAAGCTATACCAAAAGACCTTTATGAGGCAGCAAGTATTGATGGAGCTACTGGTATCCAAAGGACCTTTAAGATAACAATTCCTTTGGTCCTCTTTCAAATAGCCCCTATGCTAATAAACCAATACACCTTTAACTTCAACAACTTCTCAATAATTTACCTATATAACCAGGGTGGACCTTTTAACCCTGAAATCTATGGTAACCTTGCAGGAAGTTCAGATATTTTAATCTCCTATATCTATAAGCTAACTATGGAGAGTCAATATCAGGCAATAGGTGCTGCAATCACAGTATTTATATCAATAATCTTGATAATAATATCATATTTTGGATATAAAAACTCTTCAGCATTTAAGGAGTACTAGTATGTTTAAGAAAAATAAAAGCAAAGACCTCTACCTATCAGACCTTCAGCCCCTATCAGCTGCAGGTAAGCTAGTCTTAGGGATAAGCTATCTAATCTTATTTGTTTGGGCAGCAGTAATTCTCCTACCCCTAGCCATAATGGTAATATCATCCTTTAATGGTAACCAAGGTCAGTATATATCAATGAATGGAGAATTTATCTTCTCCCTAAAAAACTTCAAGTATTTATTTGAAGAGACAGAATTTTTAAAATGGGTCCTAAACACCCTAAAGATTGCAACAGCAACAACAATCCTTACCCTAATCTTTGTATCCTTTACAGGCTATGCCTACTCAAGATTTAGGTTTAAGGGCAAAAAGGCAAGTCTGATAACAATAATGCTGGTTCAAATCATTCCAGCCTTTGCAGGAATCACAGCCTATTATGCAATTCACTCCATAGTATCTGGAATAATTCCAGTCTTTTCAAGATCAGCCATGCTAATCTTAATCTATTCGGGTGGAGCAATAGCAACAAATACCTTTATACTAAAAGGCTACCTGGATTCTATATCAAAAGAGCTAGATGAAGCAGCAAAGATAGATGGGTGCTCAAACATAGAGGTCTACAGGCTAATAATCATGCCTCTTGCCCGTCCTATGCTTGCAATAATAGCCCTCCAATGTTTTATAGGGCCTTTCTTGGATTATATGATGCCAAAAATTCTTTTGACAAATCCAAGCGATTATACCCTAGCAACAGGACTATTTACCCTAATAAGTGATGTAAGAAATATGAACCAGCCAGCCTTTGCAGCTGGAGGATTCTTATCAGCCATCCCTGTAATGCTATTATTCTTAGTCTTACAAGATGAGCTAGTAAGTGGACTTTCCTCAGGTGCAGTTAAGGGATAGGAGTAACAATGAAAGTAATATTAGATAATGTAGGAAAAAAATATGAGGGTCGTGAAAACTTTACGATCAGAAATATAAACTTAGAAATAGACGACAATGATTTTTGTGTAATCTTAGGACCGTCAGGGTGCGGAAAATCTACCCTCCTAAGGATGATAGCAGGTCTTAATTCGATTACAGAAGGAACCCTAAAGTTTAATGACAAAATAATGAATAAGGTAGAGCCAAAGGATAGAGACATTGCCATGGTCTTTCAATCCTATGCCCTCTATCCTCATATGACAGTCTATGATAACATGGCCTTTTCCCTAAATATGAAAAAAGAGAGAAAAGAAGTAATAGATAAGAGGATCCAAGATGTAGCAAAGATCCTTCAGCTAGAAGACTACCTTTACTCAAGACCATCAGACATATCAGGTGGCCAAAGGCAAAGAGTTGCCCTAGGACGAGCTATTGCAAGAAATCCTGAAGTATTCTTGATGGATGAGCCCCTATCTAACCTAGATGCCAAACTTCGTGAGCATATGAGAGTAGAGATAGTAAGAATCCACAACCAACTAGATACAACAAGTATCTACGTGACCCATGACCAGACAGAGGCAATGACCATGGCTACAAAGATAGTCCTTTTAGATAAGGGGGTAATCCAACAAGTAGGCCCTCCAAATGAGTTTTATCAAAGACCAAATAACCTCTTTGTAGCAGGCTTTATAGGATCTCCAACTATGAATATCATTAAGGGGAAAATAGAGGGCGGCATCTTTGTCAATGAATCAGGTCTAGTAAAAATAAGGCCAAGTGATAAGGATAAGGACCTAATAAAAAGCTATGAGGGCAAAAATGTCTACCTAGGCATAAGGTCAGAAAGATTTATAGCTGAAAAAAGAGACTACAACCTAGTAAATGCTAACATAGAAGTAATAGAAATGCTAGGAAAAGAACAACTATTATACACAAGATTAAAGGATGGAACAGAGCTAACCATAAGCCAACCAGGTTACTTTGAATACGCTAAGGGAGAAGACCATAACTTCACTTTAGACCCAGAAGCCCTCCACTTTTTTGACGGAGAGACTAGGGAGAGAATAAATTAGAAAAATAGCCTTGCAGGATGAGTAATTTGTTCTGTAACAACATTTATTGATATTTAATATAATATATAATAGTACTATAAGTGTATATCATATTTAAATAATTAATCAAGGAGCAAATATGAGAAAGTTGATTAACCTTCTTAAGAAATCGCTTATGTTGGCGCTAGTTTTTGCTTTTTTTACTGCCTGTTGTGTTTAAAACTTCATATGCAAGTAAAATTGTAGAAGATCGAGTTGAAATTGAAGAATTTTTCGAAAAAATGGAAAATGAGACAGTTACTACAGAAGAAATTGAATACTTTGTAGATATAATACCAGATAGTCTTAAAGATTCTATTGAAAGAGAACTATTGGAAGTTGTTTCAAAGATTAAATTTAATGAATTTGGAAGACCTTATCTTAAAGAAAATTTAACTTTTTATAATGATGCTGGAAATGATAAGGTTAAAGAGACTATTGAAAATATGAGCGAGGCTAATGCAAGAAATTTAAGATCCTTTTTAAAACAAAGGTTTGCTATAACATTAGCAGCATTAATAGAATTGCTTATAAGCCTAGGTTTTGCTTGGTTAGTTAATGAAATTTTGAACTTTGGTGTGCGACCACCTTGTCAAAAATATAGTGATACGAATTCTATTTTTAGAAAATATTGTAAAACAATGGGGTCTATATAATGTTTAACCTTGTGAAAATTTTATTATTTACAATACTTATGTTTTTAATTGTGGAAATATTATTTTTTCTTTTAAGAGGAAATTTAAAACAATATGAATCTAATAGAAAATCAAAAAATATAATAACTATTGCATTTGCATTGTTTTTTGCATATTCAATTTAGAGAATAATAAAGTTTGATGGTTTTGCAGAATGAGTACTTTGTTCTGTAATGCCATCTTTTGTTATTTAAGTTTATTTTAAAAAGCACCTTTTAAATCAAAGGTTAGCCATAAGCTGGTGTTTTTTCTTATAAAAAAATACTACTTTGGTATATTTTAAAAGTTGTACTTATATTATATATAAAACATATATGATGAAACTAAAATTTACTGGGTATAAATATAATAATAGAGAAGAAGATATTGTATAAAGGAGAGTATATGAAATCAAAAATGAAGATGTTTCTATCAATTTTATCATCTGTTACTATATTTACAATGTTCGCAAATCCTGTTTTTGCAAATGGTCAAACCAAGGTAAGTAACAAAAGTATTGTGAGCTTAGATTCGTGGGCTGGAAGGCTTGGTGGAAATGGTGATGGATCGGAGGAGTACTTAGAAGGATCTTTCGGTCAGATGAATGGTCCTTATAAGAAGATAGGTAGCACAACAGGAAAAGTTGTTGATTTTAATAATACTAGAGATATTGCTACAGGCATTACATTTTCTATAGCTACTGGGAGGATCCCAAGTAAGGTACTATCAATAAGCACAAGTACAGCTTTATCGATGTTAAATGACCATATAGAGGGAATTTATTATAAGACAACTACATACGTTTCTGGTAGGAGGGCTAAACTTGCTATACAAACATATAGCGATGAAACTATGACAGAACCTTATAAATATTATGAAGAAATAAAAAAATGATAAGTTCATTAAAAAAACTATGCAGGAGATTTTATTATCTGAGTGAGTTTAAAAAGTATACGATTAGAGTTTTATTATCTCTAATTGTGCTTTTTGTCTTTCGTATATATTTAGGGATATATTATATATTTCTGCCATTTACATTTTCTATTTGGATTTGTCTTAGACTGTGTCCGCTTGTTCTGATACAAGAAGAGATTATGGAAAAGGAAAATCTTAGCAAAAAAGAAGTAGATTTGGAAATATATGAAAGTATAGGAACCTTAGTAGTTTTACTTCTAATTTTTGTTCTTGCGACATTGCTTAAATAGATCTCATGTAATTTCTTTAAATACGGTGTATTTATATTATCTCATTTGCAAGTAAAATTTCACATAATGAATCAAAAAATGTAGTAATTAAATCTTAAGATTTTATACATTTATTCTCTGTATTTAGCGTTTTCTAAATCTAAAAGTTTCTTTTTTGTATCAAGTCCATAGGCGAACCCCTTAAGTTTATGATCAGATCCAAGAACTCTATGACAGGGATAGATGATCGGGTAGGGATTTGAGTTTAAAGCATTTCCAACAGCTCTATATGATTTATCTCTTCCTATAGACTTTGCTATATCTTTGTAAGTAGAAGTTTTTCCATAAGGGATTTTTAAAAGAGAATCAAGTACATCTTTTTTAAATCCTTCATGTATTTCTTCTAAATGATTAAAGCATGTAAATTGCATGCGTCTTCCTTCCAAATATTGTTCAATTTCCAAAAAGACATTATCTGTCATCTGACTTTTTAAGTTTTCTTCTAATATTTCATCTACTAGTTGAATCTTTTTGATTTTTCTATCATATGTTATTTTTATAATTCCAAGATAAGTTTCATAAAAGGCATTCATCATAGTCTTATTATATGAGTAATAGCGTTAAAAGTGTATAGTAAAGGTAGTTTTTTGAAAGTAAAAGATGTTTGGAGGATTTTTTGGCAAAAGTTAAAAAAGTTTACGAGTGTAGTGAATGTGGCCACAGGCAGGCCCTTTGGGCAGGCCAATGTCCTAATTGCAAGAAGTGGGGATCTCTTAGGGAGATTACTGTCAAAGAAGAAAAGAAAAAGATAGAAACTCTTGTTTCTGATAAGAATGCCAAAAGGCTTAATTCTATAGCCAAGGATACTTCCTTAAGGATAAAGTCTTCTTACGGGGAGTTTGATAGGGTATTAGGTGGAGGACTTGTTAGAGATTCTGTTTCAATCCTTACAGCAAGGCCTGGGGCAGGTAAGTCCACCCTCTTGCTTCAATTATCCAAGTCTTATGCAGACCTAGGCCTTAAGGTTATCTATATTTCTGGAGAAGAAAGTGAAAGTCAGATTAAGTCAAGGGCTGATAGGATTATGGATAAGGTAGCTGATAACATCTGGATTCTTTCTACTAATTCTATGGACCTTGCCATAAAGGAGATTGAGGCACTTGATGCTGATATTATCTTTCTTGATTCTATCCAGACCTTTAGCCTAATGGAATTTGACAATAAACCAGGAAGTCCAACCCAGACTATAGAAGTTGCCAACAAGGCTGTTGAACTAGCTAAGGATGGCCCTAAGAAAAGGGCCCTTATTATGATAGGCCACATGACCAAAAAGGGTGAGATGGCAGGGCTTAGGACCCTGGAGCACTTGGTAGATACAGTCCTTATATTGGATGGAGAGAGTGATGAAGACCTTAGGGTTTTGACTACTAGCAAAAATAGGTTTGGTAGAACTGGAGAGATCGGTTTATTTTCTATGAGAGAAGATGGTCTTGTTGAAATAAAAGATCCTAGCCTATATTTTATTACCAAAAGAGATGAGCCAATAGAAGGATCAGCCATAGCTGTAAGTAAGGAGGGAAGTAGGCTGCTTGAAGTGGAGATTGAGTCCTTGGTTTCTAAGTCCTTTACCCCTTATCCACAAAGGATAGGAGATTCCCTAAGGAGGGATGATTTAAATACCCTTATATCTATCCTTGAGCAAAGGGCAGGCCTTAACCTTTATGACCTAAATGTGATTATAAAGACGACAGGTGGCCTTAAACTTAGCAAGCCTAGTGTAAACCTTGCTATAATGATCTCTATTGCCTCATCCTTACTTAAGGTTCCTATTTCTCCAAAGACTGTTTTTATAGCAGAAGTCGGTCTTACAGGGGAGCTTAAGAAGGTTCCATCTATAAATCAAAGGCTAAAAGAGCTAGAAAGATTGGGCTATGAGAGGGCCTTTGTAGCCAAAGGGTCAGTTGATGCTAAGGACTTTAAGGGCCTTAAAGTCTTTCAACTTTCAAATATAGACCAGGTCATAAGAGAAGTTCTTGGACAAAGATAAGGCTTTGGCAAAATGAAAAGAAATTTAAAAAGTCTTCATAAAATTAACAAAATGCCTAAGAAATTCATTAATAGTGTAAATATTTGCATAATTTAGTAGATGTAGTATAATTAAAGAGCAAAAGAAAAGGAGAGATATATGAAAAATTTAAAATCATTTGCAGCAATAGCTGCCCTAGCATTTACTCTTTCAGCATGTGGAAATAATGCTGACGATGCTAATACAGAAGATACAGCAACAGAAACTACTACTGAAGAAACAGAAGAAGAAACAACTGAAGCTGTTGAAGGTGAAAAAGTAGGAGAAGCAACAGGCCAAGGTTACGGTGGAGAAATGAAAGTTACTGTAACAATGGATGGAGAAACAATCAAAGACATCAAGGTTGACCATGAAGAAACTGAAGATGTTGGAGGAGAAGCTGTACCAGAATTAGTTGATGCAATCATTGCAAATAATGGAACAGAAGGCGTTGACAATGTATCTGGAGCTACTGTAACAAGTGAAGCTTTAAAGGCTGCAGTAGATGAGGCTATAGCAAACGCTCAATAATATAAGAAAAATTAGAGGCTACCAGGAATTTCCTGGTAGTTTTTTTGTGGCTAAATTTCACATTTCCTATCTTTTATAATAAGATAGAAGAGAGGATTTTTTATAAAGGAGATTTGATGAAAGATATTTTATTTTTAAAAGGAAAATTTCAGGAGAAGATCTGGGGAGGATCAAGGCTTAAAGATGAGTTCGCCTACCCTATTCCAAATGAAAAGATTGGGGAGTATTGGGCTATATCTGATATGGATAAGATGAGCTCAACGATTATTAATGGAGACTATAAGGGATTAAGCCTAAGAGAGGTCTATAGGAAGGATAAGGAGCTTTTTGGAAATCCAACTGGCAAGTCTTTTCCTCTTTTAGTAAAGATTATAGATGCAAGCGATGATCTATCTATCCAAGTCCACCCTGATGATAAGATGGCAAGTAAGCTAGAGGGTTCTAGGGGAAAAACTGAATGCTGGTATATACTAAATGATAAGCCAAGCTCTATTATCTATGGCCTTAAGGTTGATGATAAGAAAGAAGCTGTAGACCTAATTGATCAAAAACGTTGGGATGACTTACTAAGGGATGTTCCTACAAAAAAGGGAGATTTCTTTTTCGTAAGGGCAGGGACAGTCCATGCTATAAAAAAGGGATCCTTAATCCTTGAAATCCAACAGGCAAGTGATATAACCTATAGGCTTTATGACTACGATAGGAAGGGTAAGGATGGCAAGCTTAGGGACCTTCATATAGAAAAGTCAAAGGAAGCTATAAAGATTTTAGATAATAAAGAAGAGATCAGGACCCTTACTGATGGTGACCTTAACTTAAGGATTTTAACTGATAATGAATATTTTAAGGTTTTAGAGAAAAAACTTACAGGGACCTATAATTTTACTAAAGAAAATCCTTATAGTCTTTTTGCTTGTATTGATGGAGAAGGTCAGATAGGTCTTGGCCAAAATTCCTACAAAATAGGTAAAGGAGATTTCTTTATTTTGACAAACTTATGCAAAAATTATACTATAGAAGGTAGTTTGACTTTAGTGGAGGCTATAGGTAAAAACAGCTAGACGTTTTCAAAAATAAAAAATGAAAATATTTTCATAAATAGCAAGCTGAAAAACGCCTGGGTGAAAATGCGTTTATTTCAACATTTAGCTTGCTTTTTATTTTGTTTTATTATAGAATAATTGTAGCGAGATACTTAGAATTGTTTAGAAAATCCTTTTCAAAAGGACTTTGTAGGAGATAATATGGCAAATTTGAAATTAGAACACATAGATAAAATTTATCCTAATGGTGTTCAAGCAGTATTTGACTTTAATTTAGATATAAAGGATAAGGAATTTATAGTTTTTGTTGGTCCTTCAGGTTGTGGTAAGTCTACAACCCTTAGGATGATTGCAGGTCTTGAGGAGATTTCTGATGGAAGTCTTTACATAGATGGAGAATTAATGAATGAGGTTAGTCCTAAGGATAGGAATATAGCCATGGTTTTCCAAAACTATGCCCTTTATCCTCACATGACAGTCTTTGATAATATGGCTTTTGGCCTTAAGCTTTCTAAGGTTGATAAAAAAGAGATTGAGAAAAAGGTTCAAAGAGCAGCCCAAATGCTCCAGCTGGAAAAGCTTCTTGATAGAAAGCCAGCTGCCCTATCAGGTGGTCAAAGGCAAAGGGTAGCCCTAGGTAGGGCTATAGTCAGGGAAGCTGATATCTTCCTTATGGATGAGCCTTTAAGTAACCTTGATGCTAAGCTTAGGGTGGCTATGAGAACTGAAATATCAAAGATCCACGACCAATTAGACACAACTACCATCTATGTAACCCACGATCAGACAGAGGCTATGTCTATGGCTACTAGGATTGTTGTTATGAAAGATGGCTATATCCAACAGGTAGGAAGTCCTGAAGAAATTTATGATAGGCCAGCTAATGTCTTTGTGGCAAACTTTATCGGATCACCTCCAATGAATTTCTTTAATGGTAAGCTTAAAGACTCTATTATTAGCTTTGGTTCTGATACTATTCCTGTTAGAGATGAGGATAAAGATCTTATGAGAGCCTATGAGGGTAAGGATATTATAGTTGGCATAAGGCCAGAATCCTTTACAGTAAATAGGGGAGAGAAGCTAGATACTTCTATTGAGGCAGTTATTGAAAATATAGAAATGCTAGGGGATGAATCTATCCTTTATGCTGATGCCAAGGAAGCTGCTAGTCAAATAGCTGTAAAAGTCCAAGGCAAGTTTAAGGGCCTTAATAAAAACGATAAGATTTACCTAGATGTAAACCTTGATGAGGTCCATTTATTTGATAAAGAAAGCCAAATGAGAATAGTCTAATGGGCATTCTTTCAAAGTCTTTGACAAGGATTGGTGAATTTATTATATTTGTATTTCTATCAATTATTTATACATCTATAATCCTTTTGCCAATAATCCTTATAAACCTTCTCCTTAAGGAAGTTTTAATAAAGTACCTACTTTTATTTATCCCCCTTATAGGACTTGTTGGTTTTAGTCTAGAGAGAGAATTTATTAGTATTAGAGAGGCTTATGTTAACTATAGGCCCTATGCAAAGCCTTATTTTAGGAAAGTTTTTACTAAAGATAGCCTTAGTAAGTACTTGGCCTACACCTTGGTTTTTAGCCTTTATTTTTATTCAGCTGATGCCCTTAGGATACTTGAAAAAGATATGGTTATCTTTGGTGTAGTTAGGATAGTCTTAGCCTTTAGTCTAAGAAATATAATTTTTTATATGATCTTACAAAATGCCTTTAGGTCTAGGGTTGATTTTTTGATAGGGGTCAAAAATTCCCTTATCTTAACCTACAAAAACCTTTTTTATTCAATAATGGTTTTTGCAATCTGGGGGATCCTTGAATACCTTATGGTAAAAAATATTTTATGGACCTATCCTTTTGTCATAATAATGGGCCTTTTTGGTGTTTTGATTAATGAGTATTCTATAAAGAACTTATAAGGAAGTGGAAATGCAAGAAAAAGAAAAGAATTTAAAAAAATTAAAGAAAAAAAATAAGAAGCCCTTTGGCAAAAGGTTTAAAAAGAACCTACCCTTAATGCTCTTTTGCCTACCAGGTTTTATCTGGTTTGCTATAATGAGCTACCTACCTATGTTTGGGGTTATAATTCCTTTTAAGGATTATAAGGTTTTTTCAAAAAACTTTTTCTACAACCTCTTTCAAAGCGATTGGGTTGGGCTAAAGAATTTTAGGTTTTTCTTTGAAAGCAATGACGCTTGGATTATCATAAGAAATACCCTCTTATACAATGCAACCTTTATTGTTGTAAATATAGTCCTTGCCATGTTTACAGCCATAGCCCTCCATGAGCTATTAAATAGGAAGGCGGCGAAGTTTTATCAAACTTCCCTATTCTTACCTTATTTCCTATCATGGGTTGTAATATCCTATGCAGTATTTGCCTTCTTATCACCAGATAAGGGACTTCTTAACCAAATTATTGAAAAATTTGGGGGACATGGGATAAATTGGTATACCAATAAGTCCTGGTGGCCTATATTTTTGGTAATAATAAATGCTTGGAAGGGCCTAGGTTATAATACTGTAGTCTACCTATCAGCTCTTTCAGGAATTGATAAGACCTATTATGAGGCAGCTGTGATGGATGGGGCTAGTAAGTGGGAGCAAATTAAATATATTACTATCCCAATGCTTAAGCCTGTTGTGACAGTTTTATTTATAATGAGCCTTGCTAATATATTTAGGGCAGACTTTGGTTTATTCTACCAAGTGCCAAGAGACTCAGGTCCCCTATATTCAGTAACCAATGTTATTGATACTTATGTATTTAGGGCCTTGATGAAAAATGGAGATATAGGTCTATCTTCTGCAGTTTCCCTCTTACAATCAGCTGTTGGAGCTATATTAATTATAGGAGCCAATAAGATTGTAAAAAGATATGACCCTGAAAGGTCCCTATTCTAGGAGAAAAATATGAATGATTCTAGAAAACTTAAGAAAAACAAAAACAACTACGATCCCCTAAAGGTTTCAAAGGCGGCTAACTTTGGCCTAAATATCTACCTGATATTTTTGACAATTTCAGCCATCCTACCCTTCTTATTTGTATTTATAATTTCTATTACAGATGAGAGGACCCTTGCCTTAAATGGCTATTCCCTATTTCCAGAAGAGATCAGCTTTGATGCCTATAGACTAGTCTTTGCATCAGGATCATCAATCCTTAAGGCCTACAGGGTTTCACTTTTTATAACTGTGACAGGTGTTATCCTTGCCCTAATTCTTACAACTCTTTATGCCTATGCCCTATCCAGGCAAGACTTTGAGTTTAGAGGATTTTTTACCAAGGTTTCAACCATACCAATGTTATTTTCTGGAGGTCTTGTAGCAGGATACTTGGTTATGACCCAGTTTTTGGGATTAAAAAACTCCCTTTGGGCCCTTATCCTACCACTTTTGCTAGGAACCTTTAATATAATAATAATGAGAACTTACTTTCAAACAAGTATACCCAAAGCCCTAATAGAGGCGGCAACAATAGATGGGGCCAATGAATTTCAAATATTCTTTAAGATAGTCTTACCCCTATCCTTGCCAGTCCTTGCAACCATAGGTTTATTCTTAACTTTGGGATATTGGAATGACTGGTACAATGCCATGTTATATATAGATGATTTAGATAAGATCCCTGTCCAATATCTCTTGATTAGGATACAAAATTCAACGGCCTTCCTAGCATCTAGGGGTGGTCAAATAGGAGGTGTAGCGTCACAAGCAATGAAGACTTTGCCACAAGAGACTTTGAGAATGGCTATAGTAGTAATAACTACAGCACCAATTGCAATAACTTATCCATTCTTCCAAAGATACTTTATAAGTGGTCTAACTTTAGGAGCGGTAAAAGAATAATTCATTATATATAAGGAGGAGAAAATGAATTTATTTAAAAAAGTTACTTATTCATCAATGGCTTTGTTATTAGCCCTAGGCCTATCAGCTTGCGGTAATAACGAGGAGAATGAAGGTCAAACAGAAGAAAATCCAACAACTGATGAAACTAGCGAGGAAGAAACTGATCAAGCTACAAGTGATGATGGTGAAATCCCTACTCTTGTTTACCTAAATATAGGTACACCACCACAAGGCAATGATGAGGTAGTTGCTGCTATAAATGACTACCTAGATAGCCAAGATGCAGGCTACCACTTAGATTTAACCTTCTATGACTGGGGAGATTATGAGCAAAAACTTCAACTTGCTTCATCAACAGGAGAAGACTGGGATATGGCCTTTACAGCAAACTGGGCTGGACCATATAAAACCCTAGTTAACCAAAATGCCTTGATGGACCTAACAGATCTAATGGAAGGTAAAGAATTTGTTGACTTAATCAACCCTGACATGATCAAGGGTGTAAGTGTAGATGGCAAGGTATATGGAATACCTGCAGCCTACCCTGGCGCTGTAGCTGCCAACCAATTTGTATGGACTAAGTCCTTTGTAGATAAGTATGATATAGACTATGAAAGTATAAAGGATGCTAAAGATCTTGAGCCAATCCTTAAGAAAATTAAGGAAGAAGAGGGCATGCAATATCCATTTGGAGTATCAAAAG
Organism: Anaerococcus sp.; assembly: GCA_030532385.1. Taxonomy (GTDB): domain Bacteria; phylum Bacillota; class Clostridia; order Tissierellales; family Peptoniphilaceae; genus Anaerococcus. The sequence goes on from JAUNLG010000004.1 coordinate 48,396, forward strand.
ACTTCCTATTTGCTATGCCTGAGCCTGTTTATAAGGTAACAGAAGGTGTTGCAGTAAAAGAAGAAGATGGCAAACTTATTGCCTATAACCTTTATGCAGATGACCTATACAAAGAACAAATAGGGGTTATGAAAAAATATATGGATGAAGGTCTAGTATCTCCATCAGCTCCACAAACAGAAGCTGGAACAGTATTTCCTGAAAATGAAGTTTTAGTAACTGAAGGTGAGGGAGAACCAGGATCTAATGCCATCTGGTCAAATGATATCCGTGGCGAAGTTGTATCAAGCCTAGTAGGAGATGAAATTATGATCTCAAATGATAAGGCAACAGGTAAGATGATCTCCCTTAACTCACAAACAGATAAGGCAGACCTTGCTATGGACTTTATCAATAGGATGTTTACAGACCAAAAACTTCAAGATATGCTATCTTATGGTATAGAAGGCAAGCACTACGAACTAGTAGATGGAAAAGTAAGAAAGTTTAACCAAGAAGAAGATGGAGCAGCAAATGAATATGACGTTCCTTCCTTCACTTTCCTATCAGCTTTCAATAGGACCCCACTAGCAGGAGCTCCTGGCATAGGCGATGAAGAATTTGACCAAGAAGCAAAAGAGTTTGAAGAAAGCCTTGTTGCTTCACCAGTACTAGGATTTACAATTGATGAAACAAATGTTGAAACAGAAATTGCAAATATCCAACAAACCCAAGAACAATACACAACCAACTTAAAGACAGGTGCCTTTGATGAGTCTTATTACCAAGAATTCCTAGATAAATTAGATACAGCAGGAATCCAAAAGGTAGTTGATGAAGTTCAAAGCCAATTAGACAATTGGGATCCTGAAGCTTAATTAAGTAACAAAGACTTATATCGGGTTAAATCTGGTATAAGTCTTTAATTTTGCAAGAAATAATGAAAAGAATTTCATTATATATTATTTTTATCACAATTAAGAAAATATATTCAAGCCAAGGAGTTAATTATGGATAAGATAGGAGTAATAGAGGGGTTTTATGGGATTCCTTATAGCTTTGACCAAAGGTATGATTTGATAGACTTCCTAAGTCATATAGGGATGAATGCCTATATTTATGCCCCAAAAGATGATCCCTACCACAATATAAGCTGGAGGGAGCCTTACCCAAAAGAAGAATTAGAAAAGCTAGCTGGTCTTTCAAACTTTGCCAAAGATAAGAAGGTAGACTTTATCTGGGCCATCCATCCTGGGCAAAATTTGATAGACTTTAATAAGTATGAAGAAGAATTGCCCCTACTATTGGGAAAATACAAGAGCCTTTATGATAAGGGAATAAGGTCCTTTGCTCTTTGTATGGACGATGTAGATAGGGATAAGGCTTATGAACAAAGGGATTATCACCTAAGACTTGTAGAAGATATCCTAGATTTTATAAAGGACTTTGATAATAATGAGCTTTTCTTTGTCCATCCTTGGTATAACGAAGCTTGGATTGATCAGAAGGCTAGGGGATATTTTGATAAGTTTAATGACCTAGGTAGGCTTAGGATTATGTGGACAGGGGCTGATGTAGTTGTCCCAATAAGTAAGGATGCCAATGAGAAATTTATAGACCTAGCAAAGGCTGAGCCTGAGATTTGGTTTAATTGGCCTGTCAATGATTATAAGAGAGATGAGATCTTTATGGAAGTCTTTGAGTTTTATGATTCTTCCAATATAAATTATAGGTCACTTTTCTCAAATCCAATGAATCAGGCTGAGTTATCAAAAATATCAATCTACCAACTAGGAGAATTTCTAAAAGACCCTCATGGCTATGATCCAGAAAAAGTCTTTAAAAAAGCCCTAGCCTATGTAGATGAGAGTGTAGCAGGTGAACTTTTTATCCTGGCAGATTCATTTTTTGGGTCAGGAGTTTATAAAAGAACTGAAAATAAAAAATTTGTGGCAGAAAAAGATATAAAAAGAGCCTATGAGCTTAAGGATAAGTTCCTTATGAAAGAAGCTATAGAAAAAAAGCTTGCTGCTATTGATTCCTACTTTGATAACTATACAAATAAGAACCTTCATGATGAGATAAGACAGTTCCTACTCTCCCTATCCTACCTACTTTTGGCAATAAGAGAAAGGCTAGATGGCAATGACCTTAAGGCTAGAAGTTATTATAAAAAAAGGGAAGACTTTAAGGTGAAAGTTTATAAGGAAGATTCAAACGATCAAATCGAATTAAGGAAGGTTAAGGTATCAGAAAGCCTAGAGGAGATTTATAAGAACCTAGAAGGAAAGACTTTATGAAAAAAACAATCCATGTCATAAGCCATACCCACTGGGATAGGGAATGGTATATGCCCCACCAAAACCATAATATGAGACTAGTTGACCTAATAGATGGGATAATCGAGGCCTTTGAGGACCCTGATTTTAAATACTTCCAGCTAGATGGCCATTACCTACCCATAGAAGATTATCTAAGGGTAAAGCCTTACAATAGGGAAATTCTAAGCGATTTGATAAGTTCTGGCAAGCTTAGGATAGGACCTTGGTATATACTTCAAGATGCCTTTTTAACTAGTGGAGAATCCAATATCAAAAACTTAAAACTTGGTATAGAAAAATCCAGGGCCTTTGGTAAGCCTTCTATGATAGGGTATTTTCCTGACACCTTTGGAAATATTGGCCAAGCCCCACAAATCCTAAAAAAGGCTGGTATAGGAGTTGCTTATTTTGGTAGGGGGGTTAAGGCTACAGGTTTTGATAATGTAGTAATTGATGATTATACATCCAAAAACTCTGAGCTAATCTGGCAAAGTCCAAACGGGGATGAGGTCATGGGAATTCTTTTTGCTAATTGGTATTGCAATGGAGTGGATATACCAGAAGAGACCTTGGCCCTTAAGGAATATATGGATAAGAAGATTCATGATATGGAAAAGTATGGATCGACTTCTCATCTTTTGTTGATGAATGGCTGTGACCATTCTCCGGTCCAAAAGAATATAGGCAAGATAATAAAAAAAGCCAATGACCTCTATCAGGACTATGACTTTATCCACTCTAACCTGGATTATTATTATGAGTGTGTCAAGGCTGAATCAGGTGACCTTGATAAGGTAAAAGGAGAGCTTAGAAGTCAAACTACTGATGGCTGGTGGACCCTCCAATCAACCTCATCTTCTAGGTACTATCTTAAAAGATCCAACAAGGTCTTAGAAAAGGACTTAGAAGAAGTAATAAACCCCCTCTTTACCCTTTTTGTAGAAAAAGACCTTTACCCAAGCGAAAAAATCGACTACCTATATGAACTTTTGATCCAAAACCATCCCCACGATTCAATCTGTGGGTGCTCAATTGATCCTGTCCACGAGCAAAACCATAGAAGGTTTAAGGATGTTAGTGATGGAATTGATTATCTAAAGGACTATGCTAGAGAAAAAATTAGAGAAAATACCAAGGTTAAAGCTAAGGGCCATCCAATCTGCCTAATAAATACCCTACCTTATGAAAGAACCAGGGAGGTAGATATGGTCGTTAGACTTGATAAGACCTACTTTAGGGGAGACTTTGAAGAAGTCTATGAAAAATTAAGCAAGAAAGAATACAAGAACTTGGCTTTATATGATGAAGATGGTAGAAAGATTGACCTAGATGTAGAATTTTTGGGCACAAGATTTGCCTATGACCTACCTAGCAATTCCTTTAGAAAACCTTACTATGCCAACAATTTTAGACTAAGATTTACTCTTAATTTAGCTGGATTTGAGAAGAAAATTCTCTACCTAAGACAGTCTTAAGAAAAAGAAGAAAAAGAAGAAAGTCTTGAAGTAGTTGAAAATCCTTACCTAAAGATAAAAATAAATCCAGATGCCAGCCTTGATATTTATGATAAAAAAAGCCAAATTACCTATAAAAATGTCCTAACCATAGAAGATGGGGCAGATATTGGCAATGAATATATCTACAGGGGCATAGATGGGGAGGAGAGAATTCTTGGAGGAAGTTTAGTTAATAAGGAGATTATAAGAAGGCCAGGCCTTAAGATAATTAAACTTACAGAAGAGATGAAAATTCCTAAAAAAGCCAATAGGGACCTAAGAGATGCCCAGATTAGGCTTATAGATATTACAAAAAGGAAGGCTAAAAGGGAAGAGGACCTAGTTAGTATAAAAATTTATAAAGAAATAAAAGCCTATGATAAAAGACCTGGACTTGATATTAAGATAAGGCTTGATAATAAGGCCAAGGACCATAGGATGAGGGTCTTATTTGGCCATGACCTAGACATGGATTCTGTCTATGCTGAGTCTATCTTTGAATGTGTAAAAAGAAGGGCTTACCCTCCAAAAACCTGGGAAAACCCAGATTTTTCACAAAATTTTAATAGGTATATCCAAGTTATGGATGATAAGGATAGGGGCTTTACAGTCTCAAGCCTGGGCCTTGCAGAATATGAAAATGTCAAGGATAAGGGCTTATTTCTAACCCTCTTTAGGTCTATTGGAGAGCTAGGAGACTGGGGAGATTTTCCTACAGAAGATGCCCAACTAGATAAAGATGGTCTAGGTCGTATGGAATTTGACCTTTTCTTTGATAGTTTTAGCAAAGACTTTAGGTCAAGTAGACAAAGGGTTCTTGGTGGAAGGGTTGAATTCTTTGCCCTAGAACTTGATAGGGAAAATCAGAGAGAGTTTATGGTAGAAAAGCCTGACCTAGAGCTTTTTGACAACCAATTTTCAACCCTCTTTAGGGATAGGGATAAGAATGCTTTTATAAGGATTTATAATCCTGATCCAAAGGCTTCTTATCTAAGAATTGAAAAGGCTATAGACTATGATATTTTGGGAGACCACCCATGCGAAAAAGACCTAGCTAAGGATAAAATATCTGCCTTTGATATTAGAACTTTTAAATTGGAGATATGATGAAAGAAATAATAGATGGATTAATTAAAGAAGTTAATGAAAGTGATAAGATTTCACCACAAATAAAAAAGATTTTTGAAAAGGCCCTAGCCAATACCTTTACCACAACTATGAGGGAGACTTCAAGGAAGGATGTTTTTGTAATAACTGGTGATATAGACGCCATGTGGCTTAGGGATTCTGCAGGCCAGATTAGACCGATTTTTTATATAGACTCTCCAAAGGCTGATAGGTTGATAAAAAAAGTTTTGGATAGGCAAATCTTCTGTCTAAGTAAGGATCCTTATGCCAATGCCTTTAATGAGATTCCTAATGGCAGGGCCTGGTCATCTAAGGATATAAGTGATTTCTCATCTCCTTGGGTGTGGGAGAGAAAGTATGAGCTAGACTCTATATGCTATGTCCTACAAACAGCCTATCTTTATTATGAGAAAACTGGTGATAGGGGACTTTTTGATGAAAATTTCCTAGACGTCTTAGAAAAGCTAGTAGATTTAATAGAGCTTGAGCAAAATCATGAAAATTCACCCTATGAATTTCAAAGGCCAGATCCTTGGGCCCAATCAGATTCTTTAAGGGAAAGCAAAAGAGGAACCCCTGTAGCCTACACAGGCATGTCTTGGTCAGGCTTTAGACCATCTGATGATTCTTGCCTCTACCAGTATCTTATACCATCAAATGCCTTTGCGGTTGTAGTTTTAAGAAAACTTTCAAAAATTATGGAAACTTTATCTATAAGAGAAGACCTAGCAGCAAAGATGGCTTCCCTTGCAGCAAGGATTGATGAGGGGATAAAAAAATATGGCCTTGTTGAAGATGAAGATTTTGGTGAAATTTATGCCTATGAGACAGATGGTCTTGGCAATTTTAACCTTATGGATGATGCCAATATTCCAAGTATCCTATCCCTTCCCTACCTAGGCTATGGAAAAGTTGATGATGAAAGATACCTTAGGAGTAGAAATTTTATCTTATCTAAGAAAAATAAAAATTATTTTGAAGGGCTTGTGGCAAAAGGGATTGGCAGCGACCATACTCCCAAGGATTATATTTGGCACCTGGCCTTATCCATGCAGATGATGACAAGTAGGGATGAAAAAGAGATAGAATATATCCTATCCTTATTTGAAAAAACCCACGGGGGAACCTACCTAACCCATGAGGGCTTTCATAAGGATGATCCTAAGGAATATACCAGGGACTGGTTTTCTTGGTCTAACTCGATCTTTGCTGAGGCTATCCTAAGGTACTTAGGTAAAGATATCCTAAGAAAGGTAGACCTCACAGATTAAATCAAGTACTAGAGTTACTGGAAAAAGCTTAGAGATGGTATAGGAGTAAGAAGGATAGGGAGGAATAAGTATTGCCTTATCAGCTAGCCTATCAAGGCTAGATCCCTCTTCTTTACTTATAGCAAGAATGCTTGCCTTTCTTTCTTTGGCAAAGTGAACTCCTTCAAGAAGGTTTAAGTTTTCTCCGGTAAGGGATATTGCTATAAGTAGGTCCTTTGAGTCAAGGGATTTAGTAAGCAAGTCTATACTGTAGGGCTCTTTGGCATAGTCTGTATTGTGAAGGCCAACTTCCCCGAATTTATAGACGAATTCATTGGCAGCAAGGCCACTTGAACCTATACCAATTACAGCAATTTTCTCAAAGGAAGAAAAGGACTTGATGAAGTTTACCATATCTTCATCAAGATCTTTTAGGGAATCTAGGATAAGCTTATAAATTTCCTGGGTCTTAGAAATCTTTGCCCTTGGCCTTTGGGAGTACTTAAATTTAAGTTCAGAAAAACCATCAAAGCCCAATTTTTGGGCAAATCTCGTGACAGTAGAGTTTGAAACATCAAGACTTTTAGAAAAAGAGCTGATATTACTAGCTTCAAGGTCTATATTTAAAGTTTTTAATTTATTAACAATTATATTTTCAGATTTTGATAGGGATAAGTTTTTTGATGAAACTATATCCATGATAAAGTTATAGGTATGATTTGTCATGTTAAACTCCTTACCAAGATTATAACATAAGGAGATAAGAATGTATTTAGTATTTGACATAGGTGGCTCAGCTATCAAGTATGGGCTAATAGAAAATGATAGGCTTATAAAAAAATCATCCATAAAATCTCCTCCAACCATGGATGAATTTTTAAAAGCCCTAGAGAAGATTATAAGCTCAACTACCAAGGCCTATGAGATAAAAGGCCTAGGCTTCGCCTCACCAGGAAGTGTAAATAAGACCAGCATGGAGGTTACAGGCCAATCTGCCCTAGGCTACTTATCTTATGAAAACTTTGCCAAAAAGCTTTCTGATAAGTTTAACCTTCCTACGGCTATAGAAAATGATGCCAATTGTGCAGCCCTAGGTGAAGTATATTATAAGAATTTGGATAAGGGTCTACTTGCCTTTTTGATTATAGGATCAGGCATAGGGGGAGCTATCATAAAAAATGGCAAAATCCTAGAGGGGGCAAGTTTTGAATCAGGAGAATTTGGCTATATGCTAATTGATAATTCAGGCAAAAACCTCTCCCAGCTAGGAACTTTATCCAATGTAGCAAGAGATTTAAAGAAAGACTTAGGCATAGATAAGGACACCTACTATATTTTTGCCAAGTACTTAGAAAAAGAAGAGCCTTATTATTCCAGGGTAGATAGGATGTTTACTAACCTTGCTGTAGGAATTTATAATATAGCCTATATTATAAATCCAGATCTTATTTACCTTGGTGGAGCTATATCAGAAGATAAGGTATTTATAGAAAAATTAAAAGAAAAGTTAGAGGATGAAAGATTTGCTATGGCCCATATTAAGCTTAGACCTGTATCGTTTTTTAATGATAATAACCTTTATGGCGCTTATGTAAATTTATTAGAAAAAATAAAGCAAGGAGCTAAAGATGATTAAATTTCCACAAGACTTTTTCTTTGGGTCAGCTACATCAGCTACTCAGTCAGAAGGAGCGGGGGATATTTTTGGAAAAAGTCCTAATATTTGGGATTACTGGTATGAAATTGAGCCTTACAAATTTCATGAAAAGATAGGTCCAAGAGATACTAGCAATTTTTACTTTGACTATAAAGAAAATGCAGAATTTTTGGCTAAAACAGGCCATAATTCCTTTAGGACATCCATATCCTGGTCAAGACTTATACCAAGACTTGATGGCAAGGTTAACAAGGCAGCTGTCAAATTTTATAGAGATTATTTTAAAAGTATTAAGGATAAGGGAATAAAATTATTTATAAATTTCTTCCATTTTGACATGCCCCTTTACCTGCAAGAGATAGGTGGTTGGGCCAATAGGGAAGTTGTAGCTAGGTATGTGGACTTTTGTGTAAAATCTTTTGAGCTTTTTGATGAGTATATAGACTATTATTTCACCTTCAATGAGCCTATAGTCCATGTGGAGTGTGGATATTTATCCCAATACCATTACCCAATGGAGGTAGACCCTAAGAAGGCTGTCCAAGTAGCCTTTAATACCCAACTTGCATCATCATCAGCTATAAAGGCCCTAAAAGAGAAGGGTCTTAGCAAAAAAATAGGAATAATCCTAAACCTTACCCCGGCTTATCCAAGAAGTGATAATGAAAATGACCTTAGGGCTGGAAAAATTGCTGATCTTTTTTTCCAAAAATCCTTCCTAGACCCATCAGTTTTAGGAGCCTATCCTAAAGACTTGGTTAAGATAATCAAAAAAGAAGGTCTTATGCCAGATTTTTCCAAAGAAGATTTGGCTATAATAAGAGAAAATAGGGTTGATTTTCTAGGAGTAAACTACTACCAACCCCTAAGGGTTAAAGAAAATCCCTATGTCTATAAGGATGATGCCATATTTTCGCCAAATAAGTACTATCTAGACTACGATATGCCAGGCAAGAAGATAAACCCTTATAGGGGCTGGGAGATATATCCAAAGGCCCTTTATGACATAGCCATAAACTTAAGGGATAATTACAATAATATTCCTTGGCTAGTAAGTGAAAATGGTATGGGGGTAGAAGATGAGGATAGGTTTAGGAAAAATGGTAGAATAGAAGACGATTATAGGATAGACTTTATGAAAGACCACCTAAGGTATTTAAGCAAGGCCATGGATGAGGGGGCTAATTGTAAGGGCTATCAGGTTTGGACCTTTATAGACAATTGGTCTTGGCTAAATGCCTATAAAAATAGGTATGGTCTTGTAGAATATGACCTTAAAAGTGGTCAAAGAAGAATAAAGAAGTCAGGTTACTTCTTTAAGGACCTGGCAGAGAATAAAGGATTTGATGATTAAGGAGAAGTTATGTTTGGATCTATAGAATTAGGCGGAACAAAAATAAGGTGCGGGATTTTTGGTGACAATGGAAAAATGCTTGATGAAATTAGGATAAAGACAAGTGATCCTAAGGATGATATCAAAGAAGTGGTAGGATTTTTTAAGGATAAAGATATAAAATCCTTGGGAGTAGGTGCTTTTGGACCAATAGATGTGGATGAGGATTCTGCTACTTATGGAAGAATCCTTCAAACACCAAAAAAACTTTGGAGAAACTTTGACCTTTTGGAAAATATAAAAAAAGAACTCAACCTTCCTATAGGCCTTTCCACTGATGTTGGAGCAAGTGGGATAGGAGAATATGAGCTTGGAGCAGCAAGGGGCAAGGGATCTTCTCTTTACTTAACAATAGGGACAGGGATCGGGGGATCTTTTATAAATGATGGAAGAATCCTACAAACAAGTTTTCACCCTGAAATGGGCCATATAGAAATAGCTAGAGAAGAGGATGATAAGGTAAAATCTCTTTGTGACTTCCATGACTCATGCTTTGAGGGTCTTTGTGCAGGACCATCCATATTAGAAAGGACTGGCATAAGCGGGGAAGACCTTGATAAGGATCATGAAGTTTTTGATCTTTTGGCTAGGTACATAGCCAAGGCTCTTATGACCTACAGTTTAATCCTAAGACCTGACATTATCATTATAGGTGGAGGAGTTGTAAACAAAGAGGGAATGATCGAAAAGATTAGAGATAATTTTGATAAGATAAATACAGGCTATGTTTCCTTACCTAGGAGTAAAGATTATATAGTCTTTCCTAAGCTAGGCAATGAAGCAGGTCTTGTGGGAGGCTATATCTTGGCAAAAAGAGCCATAGATAAGACTTCTCTTTAAATTATAATTAAGGATTTTTAATCTACTTTTTTTATAATTCTAATAGAAAAAAAGAGTTTTGCCAGGGCCAAGCGAAACAATAAAGATGGTATTGATATCAGAACTGGTAGCTATATTGGTTTTGGTATTATATTATCCTATTTAACTTCTAACTAGTATATTATTATTTTGCAATTAGTTTCCTATGGTCTGCTAAATATAAATATTCTAAATTTTGTCCATAGTGTAAAATATAAAATAATGTTACTTATAAAAAATTAATAGTATTTATATTACTATGTGAAAAGTAGGAATTAAAAATCCTACCTATAGTGACTTGGTAATATTTTGTGTATAGAAATCTCCTGATTAGGTTAAACTAAAACTAATCGGGAGAAATTTTTATCGAAAGAAAAAAATGAAATAATCAAAAAAGATAACTATTATCCTAGTTGAGTAATATAATCCACGAAGTCAAAAGTCTACCTTAAGGTATTTCTAGATTATCATGTAAGATAGAATAATATAGTATTCAAAAAAGCAGCTTTTATTACTCTTGTAAATAACCAAAAAGGCGTGAAGGGATACTTATCAGGTAGGTTGGAAAAATTAATAAGATAAGTATTAGATTTTAGTAGTAACTCAACTAGAAGAAAGATGGCTAGAAGGTATATTAATTCTTTCAACAGATAAGTTATAATATTTTAAGAAAGTAATAAAAGCAGAATACAAAATGTATAAATCAGTAAATAAGAAACTTGACTATAAACACATCATGTAAGGACATAAAGAATAATTAGGGATGTAAAATCAGTATATAAAGTATTAACAAAAGACTTTCTGTACTGCCCTCCTATGGGACGGACTTAAAAACTAACTTAAGGAGGTCAGTTTTTAATGGCAAAATAGAGTACAGAATGTAAAATGAGAGTCGTAAAAGAATATCTTTAAGGGAACATAGTATTTAGTGAATTGGCAAAAGCCTTAGAAGAATATATAAAATATTACAAGGAAGAAAGAATAAAAGTAAAGTTAGGATATTTATCTTTAGTGGAATATAGAGAAAAATATTGATCATAAAAATTCCACCCCTAGGGGTAAAAGGCAATAAAAAATACCAGAACTAGTATGAGTACTAGTCCCGGTATTAGGTCCAACTTTATGGAGTAACATTACTTAGGTTGATACAACAAATTATTTACAGACCCTTCTTATCTTCTCTTAGCTTCTAGAATTAAATTTTGTTTTAGATTCCATAAGTCCTGGGATAAGTCTACGTAGTAGTTATGGGGTTGGTCGAATCTTTTGACCTCATCCCATTGGTCTTCTACTTCCTTTTTGGCATAAAGGTGGATTTGGTCAAGGCTTGGATTTTCATAGATTAGCTTACCTTTTTCGAAAATCTTAACTTGCATTTGTCTTGCTATAAAATTTTCTAGTCTTTTCATTTTCCAAGTATAAAGGGGGTCAAAGATTACTATTGGCTTACTATCATCCACGATTTCATTATTAAGGGCTATATAATCAGCCTCAGCCTTGCCAGTTTCCCTATCATAAAGCCTATAGACTTTTTTATGGCCTGGGGTTGTAATTTTTTCTACATTTTCTGATACTTTGATTCTTGGTGTAAGCTTGCCATCTTCTTCTATACCAACTAGCTTATAGACCCCTCCAAAAACAGGGTCAGACTTAGCTGTGATTAGCCTTTCTCCTATACCAAAAGAATCAATCCTTGCTCCTTGGGATAGGAGGGATTCTATCTTAAATTCATCTAGGGAGTTGCTTGCAACAATTTTTGTATCCTTATAGCCATTTTCATCAAGGACTTTTCTTACTTCCTTTGATAGGTAGGCTAAGTCGCCTGAATCTATCCTTACTCCTCCAACTAGGCCCTTTGGATCAAGTTCTTCTTTAAAGACTCTCATGGCATTAACAAGACCTGATTTAAGGGTATCATAGGTATCTATCAAAAGGATACAATTATCAGGATAGGCCTTAGCATAGGCCTTAAAGGCCTCATATTCACTAGGGAAGGCTTGGACCCAAGAATGGGCCATGGTTCCGCTAGCCTTAAATCCATATTTTTTGGCTGAATAGGTATTGCTTGTTATAGGAGCTCCTCCTATGTAGGCAGCCCTTGCTCCTGTAATAGATGCATCAGCTCCTTGGGCGCGTCTTGCTCCAAATTCCATAACAAGTCTTTCTCCTGCTGCCCTTACTATCCTACTGGTTTTTGTTGCCACAAGAGAGTTAAAGTTCATAGATAAAAGTAGGTAGGTCTCTATAATCGAAGCTTCGATTATAGGAGCCCTTACTGTTATAATAGGTTCGTTTGGAAACATAACAGATCCTTCAGGAAAGGCCCACACATCACCGCTAAACTTAAAGTCCCTTAAGTAGTCTAGAAAACCCTCGCTAAAGTTTGTGTTTTCTCTAAAGTAGTCTATATCTTCATCTGAAAATGATAAGTTTTTGATATAGTCGATGATATCATTAAGGCCTGCAAATATTGAAAAACCTCCTCCGTCAGGGTTTTTCCTGTAATAGGCGTCAAATACTGCAATCTTTTCGCCCATCCCCATGTTAAAATAAGCATTTGCCATGGTAAACTCATAAAAGTCGCTTAGCATGGTCAAGTTTCTAAATTCTTTCATAATCTCCTCTCATCTTCTAATATACTAAAAATTATACCCATTTTTTCTTCTTAAGCTTTGATTTTATTAGCTTTTAGGGTAATAGTAATAAAGATAAGGAGGGTTTTATGTATATATTTGATATAGATGGTACCTTGTTATACACGATAGATGCAATTAGTTTTCATATAAATAAAACTTTAAAGGCCTATGGCCTAGGAGAAGTAGAAAAAGATAAGGTAAGGGACTTTGTAGGCAATGGACCTAGGGTTTTGATGAATAAAAGCTTGGATAGGGTAAGGGCAAGTAAGGATGATAACTTAAGAGAAGAGATCCTTAATGCCTACAATTTATCTTATGATAATAATCCTAGCTACCTTACTAGGCCTTATGAGGGAATAAGAGAAAGCCTAGATGAGCTTAAGTCTAGGGGAGAGAAGCTTGTTTGTTTTTCAAATAAGCCACATTCTACAGCAGTTAAGGTTATAGAAGATGTTTTTGGCAAGGGATATTTTGATTTTATCCTAGGCTATGATAAGTCCTATAAGAGAAAGCCATCTGCTGAAGGGATTTATATTATACAAGAAAAATTTGCTGAGGATTTTTCAAGGATCCTTTATTTTGGAGATAGTGAGGTTGATATAAGGTGTGGGAAAAATGCTTCTGTTTTTACTATTGCCTGCTCTTGGGGATTTAGAGATAGGGATATTTTAGAAAAGGAGAAACCTGATCTTATTATAGATAGGGTTGATCAGATTAATTCTATAAGGAGGATTTAATGAGTGAAATTAAGCTTGCAAGGATAGATTCTAGACTTTCTCATGGGAAAATGGTAGAAAGTTTTTCCAAGAAATTAGATATAGATACAGTTATAATTGCAAATGATGACCTTTACCAAGATGAATTTAGAAAGGACCTAATGGATCTTACTATACCAGATGATATAAGGGCTTTTTACCTAAAGATAGATATGGTAAGGGACTTTCTAGCTAGTCACAAGGAAGATGTATTTTTGATAGTAGAAAATGCCAAGGACCTAGAGGACCTAAGAAACCAAGGCATAAGGATAAAAGAGATTAATATAGGGATAATCCATATGTCTATTGGCAAAAAGGCCCTTACAGAAGAGGTTGCGGTAGATTCTGATGACCTTAGGATTTTTAAGGAATTTATGGATGAGGGTTGTAACCTTTATGTAAGGCTTAGCCCATATTCTCAAAGAATGGAATTACATTCACTTTTAAACTAAAAAAAGTGATGGAAACCATCACTTTAGCTTAAATTTTTTTCTTATCCAAAGCTTAACTATTCCAAATAAAAGGATGATAAATAATAAGACAAAGATGCTTATCATTATGGATAAGTAGTTCCTATTGTCAAAAAAATACAATAATATAGGATAGATTATTCCAAAAAGGATAAGACCTAGTATTATTGAAAGCCTTCCTGCTAATTTATTGCCATACTCCCAAGTTTCTTTTGAATAACAAACTTCCCAAACATGAAAGCCCACTTCCATTTCAGGGTAGGAAGAGTGGAAGTTTCTTAAAAATATGCCTATATAGATACAAAAGGCAAGTAGGGTAATATCGGCTACTATTAAAGGACCCATATTTCACCTCGCTTAAGATAACTATACCACAAATATTTTAAAAAAATTAACTAAGCTTTTAACTTTTTTAAAAGCTTTTTTTGTGTTATCCTATTAATGAGGTATTTATGAAAATATTAATAACAAGCGACTGGTACTATCCTGTAGTAAATGGGGTAGTAAGATCAGTATTAAACCTAAAAGAATATTTAGAAGAAAATGGCCATGACGTTAGGATCTTAACCCTATCAAATACAGTAAAATCTTACAGGGAAAAAGAGGTCTACTATGTAGGGTCCTTATCTGCAAAAAGGATCTACCCTCAAGCAAGGATAACTAATATCCTATCAAAGACCTACCTAAAGGAGATAAAAAGGTGGAAGCCTGACCTTATCCATTCCCAATGTGAGTTTTCTACCTTTATTATGGCAAAAATCCTAGCCCATGACCTTAAAATCCCCCTAGTCCATACCTACCATACAGTCTATGAAGACTACACCCATTATTTTATCCCATCAAAGTCTACAGGTAAAAAGATAGTGGCTATGGCCAGCAAGAGATTTGCCAACCTTTGTGATAAAATCGTAGCCCCATCACAAAAGACCAGGGACATATTAAAGGATTATGGAATAGATGAGAGAAAAATCAAGGTAGTTCCTACAGGCATCCATATGCCTCTTATATATAAGAAAAACCCAAGAGAAATCCTAGGTATAGACAAGGATGATAAGATAATACTTTACCTAGGTAGGATTGGAACAGAGAAAAATATAGAAGAAGTCATAGAATTTTACCAAAAACTTAAAGATCCTAGGATAAAACTTTATATAGTAGGAGGAGGTCCCCACCTTCAAAGGCTCAAAGACTTTGCCCAAGGCTTTAGCAAGGATATAAATTTTCTGGGCATGGTAGATCCTTCTGATGTAAACAAGTACTACCAAATGGCAGATGTCTTTGTATCAGCATCTACATCAGAGACCCAGGGACTTACCTACTTTGAAGCCCTAGCCAATGGGCTTCCTGCCCTTTGTAGGAAGGATAAGGCCTTGGAGGGGGTAATATTTGATGGTTTTAATGGCTTTATGTATGAAAACTATGAGGATTTTGAGAAAAGTCTAGGAAAAGTTATGGATAATGACTCCCTAAAGCAATTTTTAGGGAAAAATGCAAGGGATTATGCTTTGGGAAATTTCTCAGTCAAATCCTTCGGCAAGAAATGTGAAGACCTATATGAAGAAACTATAAGAGAGTATAAGTATGAAAATTTTGATCTATAGCAAGGACTATGACCTGGTAAAGGAAAGTGGGGTAGGCAAGGCTATTGACCATCAAAAAAGAGCCTTAGACAAAAATAACTTCCCCTACCTAACAGATGATACCAAGGACTTTGACCTAGTTCATATTAATACGGTATTTCCAAAGTCTGTATCTTTTGCAAGAAAGGCAAAAAAAAGAGGGAAGAAAGTAATCTTTCATGGCCATTCAACCATGGAAGATTTTAAAAACTCCTTTATCTTTAGCAACCTCCTAGCTCCAATCTTTAAAAGATGGCTTATATATTGCTACAGGCAATCAGACCTTATCCTAACTCCCAGTAATTATTCTAAGAAAATCTTAGAAACCTATGGGCTTAATAGGCCTATTGAAGTAGTATCCAATGGTATCGACCTTGACTTTTGGCAAAAAAAAGAAGGGGATAGGGATAAATTTTATGAAAAATATGGTCTTGATAAAAATAGAAAGTCTATTATATCAGTAGGTCTTCCCATAAAAAGAAAGGGAATAGATGATTTTTTAAGGCTTGCCGAAAGGTTAAAAGAGTATTATTTTATCTGGTTTGGCAAACTTGATAGGAAACTTATGAGCCCTCATATAGCAAAAATGATAGAAGAGGCGCCATCTAATGTAATATTTCCAGGCTATGTCTTATCAAAGGACCTAAGGCTTGCCTACAGCGGCAGCGACCTTTATCTTTTCCTAACCCATGAGGAAACAGAAGGCATAGTCCTTCTTGAAGCCCTAGCCCTAAAAGCTGATATCCTAATTAGGGATATAGAAATATTTGAAAAAGACTTTAAGGATGGGGTCAATATCTATAAGGGTTCAAACTTAGATGAATTTGAAGAAAAAATCCAAAAAATCTTAAAAAAGGATTTAAAAAGCCTAGGTCAAGTAGCCTACAAAAAAGCCCAAGATAAATCAATAGAAAAAATAGGAAAAGAACTTATAAATATCTATAGAAAGGTAGTCAATAATGAGATCGGTAGTTAAACTTCTATCCTTTATTTTGCTTGCAATCCTAGTTCCTACCCTTGTTATGGGACTAGTAAGCTATTTTACTAAAAATCAAATTGCCTTAATAATAGGTCAATTTTTGATAATGGTCCTTATGGTAATAGCCTTTACCAAGGCCTTTGACCTAATTAGAAATTATGAAAAAACCACCTACAAGATGATAAAACAAGCAAAGGATATAAGTGAGCTTAGAAAAATAAGGGATGAGAGGATAAGCTATAAGTCTAAGGCCATGGCCTCAAAGGCTATATTGCTAAAAGAATTTTCTAAAGAAGAGGCAGAAAACCTAAGAAAATACACCAATTCAACCGAAGATATGAAGCATTATTATTCTTCATATATATCAAATTCAAGTGGGGAAAAGAGAGAAGAATTTAAGGTAAAAAGAGATAATTTCAACAAAAAATATAAGAATAGGACAAGGATTTATCCAGACCTTGGGACAAATTTGAGGATGACCCTAAAGTGGGTTGGGCTTTTCTTTGTAATAGCCATATTTTTTAGCCTAATCAAATCTACTTTTAATCCTGACCTAAGTCTTGCCTTCTTAATTTATGCCCTTCAAATAATCCTTCTATTATCCTTTATGGTAAATGGAATAATCTGGATAATAAGGAGTGTAACCTCCTATTGGGATAGGAAGTTTTTATAACCTTCTGGGAAACCAGGAGGTTTTTTGTTAAATCAAAAACTATAAGAATATAAATCCATATATTAAACAATAATAAAGATAATATTAAAATAATCAAAGTTAACTTTACAAAATTTAAAAACCATAGTATAATTTAATCAAAAGGAGGGGCTATGATTAACAAATGTCCAAATTGTGGTGATGAAATGGTAATCACCTCTTATAGGTGCAACAATTGCTATACAGAAGTCAGCGGAGAATTCGAGATAGATAAGTTCCAAAGATTAGATGATGAAGATAAAGAATTTATTGAGTTATTTTTACAAAAAAGAGGATCAATCAAGGATGTAGGAGAAGAGATAGGAATTTCCTACCCTACAGTTAGAAATAGGATAGATAGGATAGTCAAAAAACTTGGAGGAAAGGTCGATAAGAAGGCAGGAAGAATTGACATATTAAATATGCTGGATAATGGAGAGATAAGTCCAGAGAAGGCAAGAGTTTTATTGGAGGAATTAAAGGATGAATGAAGAAAAACAAATGATCCTTCAAATGCTTAAGGAAGGTAAGATCAATGTCAAAGAGGCAAGTGACCTTCTAGAAGCTATTGGAGATAATAAAAATAAGGCAGATAACTTATCAGGAAAGATCGCAGGGGCAGTAGATTCTATAATCAAAAAGGCAACTGATACAATCCAAGGTCTTGACCTAGAAAATAGCCTAGACCTTAGTCAATTTAATGTAAAAGGTGAGGTTTTAAGCGAAAAAGACCTTAGGATAGACGATGAGATTGACCAAATATTTATAGATATAACAAATGGATCAATTGAAGTTGATAGGGCAGATGATAAGGCTATTACAATCAAAGAAGAGATATGGGCTAAACATAAGGACCTTGAGGACTTTTTAGATATAGAAGTAGAAGAAAATAAGCTAAGGATTAAGGTAAATGAGGCCTATGAGACTAGCGATGTAAGAAGTGATATAAGGTTAAGCCTTGGTAAGGACCTTTATGAAAGCCTAGAAATCAAGCAAGTAAATGGAAAAGTTGAAGTTTCAGATGTCAACTTTGAAGACCTTGATATAGATACTGTAAATGGGAAAATCACCCTAATAAACACTAGGTCAAATACAAATATCAAAAATACCAATGGTAGGATTGACCTAAAAGATATAGATGGGTCTTTGAGGGTTGAAAATGTCAATGGATCAATTTATATGACCAATATCAGTGGTGATTTTGCCCAAATAGAAAATGTAAATGGCAATATCAGGGTAGATGGTCTAGGTTCAAAAACCCTAAAGGCAAAGTCCAATGCCGGAGTAATTAGGGTCTTTAAGATAAAAAATACAGAAAATATAGACCTTGAATCTGGTTTTGGGAATATGGTAGTAGACACTACAGACTATGAAGGCCATATCAGAGCCAATGTCTATAGTAAGTCTATAAATATAACAGAAAAATTTGTAAACAAAATCCAAGATGGTAAGAGATATGAAATAAGTACAGATACTGAAAAAACAGACTTATTAATAAAGATTAAGTCAGGTTTTGGTAAGATCTCTTTAAGGTAACCCCCAAGGGCTAGCCATATAGGCTAGCTCTTTTTACATATAATTTTTATACTTTCTACTCTTATGCTATAATCTAAGAAGAGAGAATAATATGGGATTTTTTTTATTTACTAGCCTAGAACTTTTGCTTTTTGCACTTGGGTCTATGGTTGATTTTAAAGATAAAAAACAAGTTAATATTTTGGCAAGTCTTATGTTTGTTATAATGTTTGCCTTTGCAGGTCTTAGGGGCAGCGGAGATGCTGACTACTATAATTATCTGTGGTTTGTTAAGGATATAGGATCTGATGTGACAAAGCTTTTTGACTTTACCTATCCTGTGGAATTTGCCTTTAGGTTTTTTGCAATCCTTGTAAACTTTTTTGGTATTTCCAGGCAGTGGGTTATAGTTATAATGAATCTTTTATCAATCCTACCCATAGCCTATGTGGTTATAAAGGAATCTAAGAATCCCTTCCTATCGGCTATTATATTTTTACCAATCTTTATCCAATTTGATATGCAAACTTCAAGGACTGCCACAGCCATAGGCCTTGGTTTTATGAGTGCTTATATGATGGTTAAGAACAAGTATCTTCTATCTATACTTTTCTTTATCTTTTCAGTAAGCTTCCATAAGTCTGCCTTCATAATCCTACCCTTTATAATTTTGCTTAATTTTAGGATAGGAAATGGCTTTAAGCTTATTACAGTTCTTATAGCCTTTGGTGTATCTATATTTTCCATGTCTTTATTTAGACTTATATCTAGGCTTGTGGGGGCTGTTGGCCTTTCTGTTATAAGTAGGAAGATTGATTCCTATGTATTTTCTGGAATGTTTGCCTTCCCAATGAGGATATATGATCCAAGGATTATCTTTGGCCTAATGGTTTTTGCATTTTCTATCATGTATTACACTAAGGATTCTTTTGCCAAAGACTCAATGAATGAGGCATCTTCTAAGGCCATGTGGTATGGACTTATAGTCTTTCTAATTTTTAGGGCATCAACGGCCATTGCCTTTAGGTTTGGTAACTTTTTTACCATCTACCAGGTCTTGTTTATACCCTTGATTATTGATAAGGCTAGAAGGATTGATAAGCTAGGACTTTTTATTATAATTTTATCTATAATATTTTTTATCCTACCCTATGCCTTATTTTTGATGAATAAGGCCCCTGCCTATGACTTTTTCTTTACTAATGCTAATGCGATATTTTCACTAACTAATTAAAAGAGGAACTTATGAGAAAATTAACAATTGATCAATTATTTAAGGCTGGTAAAAGAAACCTAGCCCTTATACTTTTGCCGGCAATCTTACTTTTCGCCCTAGTTTTTGGCCAAAGCGTCCTTAAGGGGCCATCCTTTGAGGCCACTTCCATACTTATGGTAGAGGCTGTCGATGAGGGTGAGATCTCTTATAATAAAATTATCTTAAATGAAAAATTAGCCAATATTTATGGGCAATTTTTAGAGTCTAAGGATCTTTATGACAAGGTGGCAGATAAGCTTAGAAGTTCTCTTGATGGGGAAGATATAAAATCATCCTTTGCCTACCAGATGAATCCTCAAGCAGGCGTCTTTACCTTAAGCTACCAAGATGAAGATTATAACCGTGCTTATGATGCCCTTAGTCTTATAAGTGAAGAATTTAGGGCCTATGTAAGAGAATTTTTGAAGGTTGATAATCTTTCCTACCTCCAAGAGGTCAAGGTCGATGAATCTTCTAAGCTTAAGGCCTATATTTTTTCAATCTTGGCCTTTTTTGTAGGACTTATCATAGGACTTATCCTAACCATCCTAAAAGAAATCTTATCAGATAAGATAAGGTCAGCCAAAGATATAGAAGATTTAGGCTTTAGGGTCTTTGACTATAAGGATGAAGGATTAATTAAGGTTAAGGTTGCCATTAATAACCTTACTGATAATTCCATAATAGGAATTACTTCTATGGCAAAAGAAGACACCTTTGCCTTTAGTCAAGACTTAGCCCTTTTAATGGCAAAGTCCCTTGGAGTTTTCCTAGTAGACCCTAGGGGTGGGTCTAAGATTGATGGAAAATATGAAAGTAGTAAGGAAGATATAAAAATCTTAAGGTATAGGGGAATTGACCTAATTAAGCCAAAGGCTAGTGAGGAAGACTTCCTAGATTCCTACCAATTTGAAGATAAAATCTTTGACCTAAAAACCTCATACAACTATATCCTAATAGATGAAGGTTATATAGGAGATTGCCTAGCAAGCATTGGTCTTAAGTATGAAGATTATAAGATAATTTTAGCAAATAAGGACCTTAAGAAAAATGACCTTATAAAAAAAGCAAGGCAAATCGAAGACTTAGGGTCAAAAGTCCTAGGGGTGGTTTATTATCAATAAGAAGATTTTCTTGCTAGTTTGCCTAATCTTTTTTACAGGCTGTAAGAATGATGTGGTCTATCAAAAAAAGGATATAGAAATAAGTGATGAGACCCTAGGCAAAATTTCTGATGAAATTTTTATAAACACCGACTATAGGCTAAAAGAAGATGCTATTCTTTATGAAGATGATAATAGGAATACAGCCTTTGAGACCTTAGAAGAGGGGATGGTTGTAAGAGTTCTTATGGAGCCTTATGGTGGGCTAGCCTATATAAGTTTTGAGGGCCTAAGGGGGTATGTTGACCTTGATAAGCTTGAGGAAATTTAGCCTTAAAGTTTGCCAATAAATGATAATGTTATATAATAATAAGTGAACACTAGGGGTGCCTTATGGCTGAGATCAAACCCTTAACCTGATCCAGGTAATGCTGGCGGAGGTAAGTGACAAACCTTCTTCAGTAAGTGTGAAGGAGGTATTTTTTATGAATAAAAATTGGACAGTCAAGATGGTAGTAGAAGCAGGACTTGCTATAGCCCTTGCCTTTGTTTTAGGAAATATTAAGATTTTCACCATGCCCCAAGGAGGATCAATAACTGCAGGTCAAATGATCCCTCTAGTTATCTTTGCCCTAAGGTATGGACTAGTAAAGGGACTTTTGTTAGGAGCAGTCTACGGCCTTGTTGATATGATGATAGGTGGCTATGTAATCCACCCAGCCCAAGGTCTCCTAGACTACCCACTAGCCTTTGCAGCCCTTGGCCTTGCTGGAATATTTTCTAGAGAATTTATGAAATCAGGTTCTATTAAACCTGTCTTTGTAGGAACCTTTATAGGAGTTTTAGTAAGGTTTGTCTGCCATGTCCTAACAGGGGTTATATTTTTTGCATCCTATGCTGGAGAGCAAAATGTGTGGATCTATTCAGCTATATATAATGGATCTTTCCTATTAGTTGAATTTTTGATAACAGCTATTATAATCTACCTACTAAGAAACGTCTTGGCAAATAGGTTAACTAAAATCTAGATTTAAAAAGATGGTGGTTTAGAATGAGTAATTTGTTCTCTACCACCATCTTTTTTATTACTTAACTTCTAATTCTAAAAGTCTTAGAGCCTAACTTATAGGTTAAAACTTGACTTAAAAAGAAAAATACTAAGCCTATAGCCCCTACTAAGACCATAAAGTAGAAAGCTCCAAGTTTAATAGATAGGCTTGGAAATACATAAAATATAAGAAAATAGACAAAAAAGTCTAAGATCGATGAAGCCTTACCAACAACCTTTCCTTCCTGGTCAAAGGGTTGGAAGATATAATATTGGGCTAGGGGTAGGCTTGTAAAAAACAAACCCACAAGGATTATATATAAGACCCCCATAAGTCTATAGCCTATGCTTATTTCTCCTAAATTATAGGTAAGAAGAAGATAAGTTATCAAATTAGAAAGGCTAGGGATGGCCATTATCTTTAGTAAAGACCCGAGCCTTTCTTTAAACATGGTAAGGATATTGGAAGAGGTCCTATAAAAACCATAGGGCATAAGACCTTGGTCGCAATTTAAGTACATAGCCCTTAGGATGTTTTTTTGAGTGCAAGCTATGTACATGGCCAAAGTTAAAATTATAATAAGGGAAGTAAATAGGTCTTTTTGGTCTAAGTCTTTTAAAACCCTCATAAGAGATAAGATAAAGGCTAGGATACCTAGGATTAGGATAATTATAGATTTTATAACTATAGGCTTTATGATCAACCTCTTATGTCTTTGAAAAAACAGCTTATTTAGGTAGGCAAAGCCCTCTCCCTTGACGCTTTTATTATTTATATCCTCATTTGTTAGTTTTAAGGAATGATCATTTGCCTTTTCTATTTTTGACAAAACAAGTTCAAATTCCCTATTAGTCATCTCAACGACCTTAGCGTGGCCGGTGAAACTTCTCATATAGCTAAGAGCCCTTATTAGAAAAACGGTAGCAATCCCCAGGATAAAAAGGTCTATAAATTTCGGTCTAAATTTTAAGACTAAAAAGCTTAATAGAAGGTCTATGGCGATTATTAATAAAAACTGGAAGAAAGACTTATCTATTATTGACTTTTTCTCCCCTGGTTTTTTCTTTAAGGACCTAGCTAGCCAAAAAACTGAGGCAGATATTTCCACAAAAAGGATGGCCAATGATAGGCCTAAGGACCTTAGGGGACTAAGATCTCCGACTATCTTAAAAGCTATCATAAAAACTATAGTTCTAGATATAAACCTTATAAGGGGCTTATGGTATAAGAAGTTATCGAAAAGATACTCTGGTTTCATATAATAAATAGTAAAATATTCATTTATCGGCTGGCCATATTCAATTATAAAGTTTTTAAATAAGGCTGTACTAAAATATGTAAGAGGAAAAATCATAAGGGATGATAAGTATTCTAAAAGAAGCCAATTTGAATCTAAGTCTTTTGGAAAAAGATTGGTAATAGGACCAAAATTTCTAAGAAGAGAAAAGATAAAAAAATTAAAGGCTCCTACTAGAAGTAAGGTCATGGCTGATCCTAGGATATGCTTTAGGATTGAGAAAATAGGATAGAAAAAATACACTATCTCCTTTAGCTCAAAAAACCTATAGGATTCTCCCAAGTGCTTTCCCAAAAGAGGAGTTTTTCTAAAAATAAAGGCTATGGAATTTATCATCTTACTTAGGCTGGTTTTTTCTATAACAACAAAAGTTTTAAAACTATCTTTCATTCTAATCTTCCTTTTTATCTATAAGGTCTTTTGAAGCTAATTTGTAGTAATCATTTTCTGGATTGTAGGTTAAAAGCTTTATTACAGTTTCTTCAAAATCAGGGTCATCCTTAATAAGCTCATCCACTCCCTGAAGTTTCCTGCCATGGAGGAGGACTATTTTATCACAAATATCCTTGGCAAGGCCTAGGATGTGGGTTGAAAAAATTATTATATGGTCCTTATGGATTTTTCTAATTAGGTTTTTGATTTGGATTTGGACTATGACATCAAGGCTTGTCAAAGGTTCATCCATAAGAATAAGCTTGGGTCTAAGGAGCATAAACATAATCATCTGTAACTTATTTTTCATACCAGTGGAATAATCCTGGATTAGCCTATTAGAATCATCAAGGTCAAAGTCCACTAGGGATAAAAGCTCATCTATGTCAACAGGATCTTTGATCCTTTCCTTATTTGCACTAGCAAAAAAATTTAAAAACTCCCTACCTGTAAGAAACTTAGGTAGTTGGGGTTCGCTTACCATAAAGAAACAATCTTCAAATTCTAAAGGGCGGACATGTTCTCCATCATCAAGCAAAACCTCACCCTTATCTTTCTCCAAAGACTTATTTATTATCTTAAAAAGAGTGGTTTTTCCAGCCCCATTTCTTCCCAAAAGAGCATAGACATAGCCTTGGTCGAAGGTAAAAGTACCATCTTCTATAACTAGGTTTTTTCCAAAAGATTTTTCTATATTTTTTAAAATTAATTTCATAAGATCTCCTTTTATCAATTGTAACATAAGACTTTGTTGGGAAAAAATATATTTATAGCCTCTTGCTTTATGGATGGATGGGTGGTATTGTTGTTCTAAAATAATAATACAATAATACAAAGAAGGAGCATGTATGCAATTTGATAGTCAAAGACCAATTTATTTACAGTTGCTTGAAGACTTTAAGGCCAAAATTTCTACAGGAAAGCGGGAGAGTGGATCAAAGATTGGTTCGGTTAGAGACCTTGCAAAAGCCTATGGGGTAAACCCCAATACCATCCAAAGGGCCCTCCAAGAACTTGAAAGAGATGGGCTTACAGTAAGTAAAAGAACTGCTGGAAGATATGTAACAAGCGATAAAGAATTGATAGAAAGTTTAACTAATAAGTCTTTTGACCTGATAGCAGATGAATTTGTAAGCTCATGCCTATCTTTAAATTTAGAGAAAGATAAGGTCTTTAAGCTCCTAGAAGAATATTGGGAGAAGCATTTTGATTTATACTAGGAATTTAAGCTAATTATAGGAAGGAAGGTCCTGGCTAGGAAAATAAAATCCTCTTTAAGGTGGACCGACTCCTAAAGTTTGACTAAAAACCAGCTTAAGTAGGTAAAACTTTTAATGGCAAAAAATGATCCTTTAAAAAAGGATGCTCATTTTGCCATCCTTGGATCAACTATAAAACCTAAGACCAAGTTAAGTTATCCTTAGGTATCTTATGGACTATTATATTTACATAATAAAATTTATAAGGATATAAAAAATTACCATTGTTATGATAAGCAATAGGATATTTGTTAAAATTTGTTTTCTAAAGTCTACTTTGTTTAAATGTTCTGCTTTCATAACTTCATTTTTATAAAAATCAATTCAATCAACCTAGTTAAAAACCAATAGGTTAAAGTTATAGGTACCCATATCTACTCCATTTTTAAATAGGAATTAAAAATAAAGAAAATCAACATAGATATAATAAATTTTATAAGATAAGTTGTAAAATCGCCAAGTAATAGATTTTTTATAAGCTTTCTCATACCACCGTTTTATTATGTCTTCATAGTATTTGTAAGGTCTTTATTTTTATGAATTTCCCTAACCATTTTATCAATATTTGGCTTTAAGATAGGCTTAATTAATAAAGTTAAGTCACAAGAGATATTTTATCTTAATAAGCTTCGCGTTTTTTATTTCTAAATTCCTCCTATGTTGGGCCTTTAGTTTAAATTTAGGCAAAAAGAAAGTAAGGTTAGTATAAGATAATTTACTAGGAGGATATTATGAACAAGCTTTTATTTATCTATAATCCCAATAGCGGCCAGCAAAAAATATCAGATTATATTTCTTGGATAATAGACTATCTTTCTTCTAAGGGCAACCTTGTTACAGTTTATGCTACCCAAGAAAGTGGTGATGGTAGGGATATTGTTGGAAAAATTGGCGAGGATTATGAAAAAATCATAGTTTCTGGAGGAGATGGAACCTTAGATGAAGTCATATCAGGAGCCCTAAAGGCTGATATGGATAAGGTCTTTGCCTATATACCAACAGGGTCAACCAATGATTTTGCAAGTTCTATAAAGATTTCAGAAGATATTAAGGAGGCTACAAAACTTGCCCAAGAAGGTTCCTTTAGGTCCCTTGATGTAGGAAAGATTGACGATAAGTATTTTGTCTATGTAGCAGCCTTTGGATCTATTTCTGATATCTCCTTTAATACTGACCAAGAAGTTAAGAATGTCTTTGGCAGGGCGGCCTATGTCTTTGAAGGATTAAGAAAGGCCCTTCCCCTACAAAATCTTGACTCTTATGAGTGTGAGATTGAGGTAGACGGAGAGGTAATTTCTGCAGACCTAGTTCATTTTATGGTAACAAACTCTCATTCAGTAGGAGGCTTTAAAAACCTTATGGGGGCTGATGTGGGCCTTGATGATGGGATTTTTGAGCTAACCATGGTCAAAAAACCTAAGAATCTGTCAGATATTAATAAAATAGTTTCTGCCCTTTCTACTAGGAGTGAAAATGATATGGTTATCCTAAGACAGGGCAAAAACTTTAAGGTAAAAAGCCAGAAGCCAATATCCTGGTCCTTAGATGGAGAATATGGGGGAGAAAGTCAGGAGTCTAGTATAGAGATTATCAAAAAGAGAATCAAGATAATAAATGGCCTAAGTGATTGAAATCATTAGGGATTTATGATATACTTTTAAGCTAACATTTACTAAAAGAGCCAAATAGGTTATAATATAAGAGAGAACCTAGGAGGTATAAATGTTTAAAATCGGCGATAAAATCGTATACCCTATGCATGGGGCAGGTACAATAGATGCCATTGAAAAAAAGGAATTTTTGGGAGAAGAGAAGGAATATTTTATCCTAAAAATGCCTATTGGTGATATGGATATATCTATACCTACAACAAAAATCGATGAGATGAACATAAGGGATGTTATAAGTAAGGAAGAAGCTGATAAGGTTTTAAAAATCTTAGATGAAAAACCAAGTAAGATGAGTAACAATTGGACCACTAGATATAGGCAAAACCAAGAGATCCTAAAAGAAGGAGATATCTATGAGATTGCAAAGATGGTTAGAAATTTAGCCATTCTTGATAAGGATAAGGGTTTGTCAACTACTGAAAAGAAGCTTTTAAATAGAGCAAGGAGAATTCTTGCAAGCGAGCTTATTATGGCAGGTTCTCTAAAGAAAGAAGAAGCAGAAGCGATGATAGATGAGTCTATAGGACTTTAAGGAGAAGTGGATGAAGAGAATAATTCGATTAGTGCTTTCAATAATCGGAGCTGTTCTAGGCATCGTACTACTTAGACTGATAAATGCCGGCCTTGATTTTTTGCCATCAGCCGGCATATGGTTTATAGTAGCCAATGTTTTTGCAGCCCTTTTGGGAGCATTACTTTTTTATGTACTAACGGATACTTTTAGCCAAAAAGTTAATTTAAGCTTTAGTGTCTATGAAGAAAATTTGAAAAATATGCCAGCAAAGGCCTTGATCGTTGGAATAGTAGGTGCCATTCTTGGATTTTTGATTGCAGCCTTAGTTACAAGACCCCTAACCCAACTTTACCTACCTTATGTGGGAAATTTAATTTTTGTGCTATTATCTATTTTATTATATATAGGCTTAGGGTATCTTGGATGGAGGGTTGCTTCAAATAATGCTGATGATATCTTAAGTATTTTCCAAAGAAAGGAAAACAAGGAGGCTAAGTCATTTAAATTTGAAAAGGCCAAGGCCTTGCCTAAGATCCTTGATACTTCAGTAATAATTGATGGAAGGATCCTTGATATAATAGAAACTGACTTTATAGAAGGAGACCTTATAGTAAGTGAATTTGTCCTAGAAGAGCTCCAACATATAGCAGATAGCCCAGATGACCTTAAAAGAGAAAGAGGTAGGAGGGGTCTTGATATAATAAAAAAGATCCAAGATGATAAAAAGATTAACCTAAAGGTTGTAGATAAGGATTATAAGGATATAAAGGAAGTTGATTCAAAACTTCTAAAACTTGCCATAGACCTAAATGGTAAGGTCTTTACCAATGATTATAACCTAAATAAGGTAGCAGATGTCCAAGGTATTCCAATCTTAAATATAAACGACCTTGCCAATGCCCTAAAGCCAATAGTTATTCCAGGAGAGCTAATGAAGATTGATGTAATCAAGGAAGGTAAGGGTAAAAACCAGGGGGTAGGCTATTTAGAAGATGGAACAATGGTTGTAGTTGAAGATGGAGTTAAGTATATAGACCAAGCAATCGATGCAGTTGTAACCTCAGTCCTACAAACTTCAGCTGGTAGGATGATATTTGTAAGGCATAAGAATGATTGATGGTAAATTTATATCTTTGATACTAACAGCTGCAGGTTCAGGAACAAGGATGAAATCAAGAGTAAATAAACCATACATAAGGCTTGGGTCTAAGCCTATTATTGAGTTTAGCCTTGATACTATAAGTAGCATTGAAGAAATTGATGAGATAATCCTTGTTAGAAGATCCCTAGATGATAAGTACCTTAGGGAAATTCTTCCTAAGTATAAGAAAAAAATTAAGTTAGTTGAAGGAAAAGATACCAGAGAAAAGTCTACCTTTGAAGGCCTTAAGGCCCTTGATAAAAGATGTAAGTTTGTCCTAACCCATGATGGGGTTAGGCCTTTTGCAAGCAAAGAACTTTTTTATAGGCTCATAGATAGCCTAAGAGATAACAAGGCTGTAATAACTGGTGTAAAGAGTAAGGATACTGTAAAGATTGTAGATGAAAACATGTATATTGACTTTACCCCAAATAGGGACTATGTTTATAATATCCAGACTCCCCAAGGCTTTGATAAGGACATGCTTTATTCTTTATATGAAAAATATATGGAAAGTGAATTTAAGGTAACGGATGATTCTGGACTTTTTGAGTTTTATAAGACGGCCAGCAAAGTTAAGCTTATACAAGGAGAGTATTCTAATATAAAGCTTACCACTAAAGAAGATATAATCTTTGCCAAGGCCTTTATTAAGGGAGAATGATATGAGAGTTGGAATAGGATATGATGTTCATAAGTTAGTTGAGGGAAGAGACCTTTACCTAGGTGGGGTAAAATTTGACCATGACTTAGGTTTATTAGGTCATTCTGATGCAGATGTCCTAACCCATGCTATCATGGATGCTATCTTAGGAGCCCTAGCCTTAGCTGATATTGGAAACTTATTTCCAGATACAGATATGGCCTATAAGGATATATACTCTATTGACCTTTTGGATAGGGTAGTTGGTCTTATGGAAGAAAAATCCTATAAGATAGGCAACCTAGATTGTGTAATAATTTGTGAATATCCTAAAATTTCACCCAAAAGAGAGCAGATAAGAAAGCTTATAGCAAACCACCTTAAAACTGATATAGGAAATGTAAGTATCAAGGCATCAACTAGTGAGAAGTTAGGCTTTACTGGAAGAAGTGAGGGGATAGAAGCTAGAGCTGTAGTTTTATTAGAGGAGATAGATGATGAAAAAACTAATAACAAGTGAGTCAGTAACCGAAGGCCATCCTGATAAGGTGTGTGATCAAATATCAGATGCCATCTTAGATGAGTGCCTAAGGCAAGATAAGGATGCGAGAGTAGCCTGTGAAACAGTAACAACAACAGGCCTAGTCCTTGTAGTAGGTGAGATTTCGACCAAGGCCTATGCACCAATAGAAAAAATTGTAAGAGATACTATAAGAGAAATAGGATATGATGATCCAAAGCTTGGATTTGACTATTCAAATGTAGCCGTCCTAACCTCTCTAATTGAGCAATCACCTGATATAGCTCAAGGGGTAGATAAGGCTTTAGATTATGATGATAATAAGGATTTATATGATAAGGTTGGGGCAGGAGACCAGGGAATGGTCTTTGGCTATGCTGATAATGAATCAGAATCCTACCTACCTTTATCAGTAGTCTATGCCCAAAGATTATCCCAAAGACTATCTTATGTAAGAAGAGAAAAAATCCTACCTTACCTAAGGCCAGATGGAAAAAGTCAAGTAAGTGTAGAATATGATGATGGAAAACTTATAAGGATAGATTCCATAGTAATATCTGCCCAACATTCAGAAGAAGTAAGCCTTAGACAAATAAGAAAAGATATAATAAAAGAAGTGATAGATAAGGTAATAGATAAGTCATTGATAGATGAAAACACTAAGATTTATATAAACCCAACAGGAAAATTTGTAGTAGGTGGACCTAAGGGAGACAGTGGACTTACAGGAAGAAAGATCATAGTAGATACCTATGGAGGATATTCAAAATCTGGAGGAGGAGCATTTTCTGGAAAAGATCCAACCAAGGTAGATAGGTCAGCAGCCTACATGGCAAGATATGCGGCTAAAAATATGGTGGCAGCAGGACTTGCAGATAAGCTAGAAATAGGCTTATCCTATGCAATAGGAGTAGCCAAACCCCTATCAGTATATGTAGATTCTTTTGGGACAGGTAAGTATGAAGATGAAAGACTTCTTGAAATAGTAAAGGAAAACTTTGACTTTAGGCCTTTGGCTATAATAGATAAGTTAGACCTTAAAAGACCAATCTATAAAAAAACTGCAGCCTTTGGCCACTTTGGTAGGGATGATGAATTCTTTACATGGGAGATGCTAGATAAAGTAGAAGATTTGAAAAAATATTAGGAGAAAAAATGGCAAGATTAAGAAGAGCTATAGCCATAGATCTTGGAACAGCATCAGTTCTAGTTTATGTTAATAACAAAGGAGTAGTACTAGAAGAACCATCAGTAATAGCAACAGATGTCCTTACAGGAGAGATCCTTTCTGTAGGAAGTGATGCAAAAAAGTTAATAGGTAGGGCTCCTGGTAATGTAAAGACCACCATGCCAATGCAAGGGGGAGTCATAGCAGATTTTAAGGCAACAGAGATGATGCTAAAATACTTTCTAGAAAAGGCAACCAACAAGTCCCTCCTAAAACCTGACCTTCTAATTTGTGTACCATCAAGGTCTAGTCAAGTTGAAAAAAGAGCAGTCCTTCAAGCAAGCGATAATGCTGGAGGTCATAGGACTTACCTTATAGAAGAACCCTTGGCAGCAGCCCTAGGGGCAGGAGTAGATATAAGCGATCCTGGTGGAAGCCTTGTGATAGATGTAGGCGGGGGAACCACTGATATTGCAGTAATTGCTAAGGGATTAGTTATAACAAGCAAGTCCTTAGACCTAGCAGGCCTTGACTTTGATAAGGATATAAAAGACTTTGTAAGAAAAAGATATGGCATCCTAATAGGAGACCAAAAGGCTGAAGAAATAAAGATAAAGGCAGGACAATTAGGGTATGAGAAATCCCTAGAAGTAACAGGCAGGTCAATAAGAAATGGCCTTCCTCAAAAAATCTACCTACCTGTAGGAGAAGTCTATGATAGTATAAAGCCTGACCTAGATAGGATAGTAGGAGGAGTAAAAGAAGTTTTAGAAGTTACACCCCCAGAACTTGCATCAGACATCTATGATAGGACAATAATATTAACAGGGGGAGGATCCTTAACCCTAGGCCTAAAAGAAAGGCTAAGTGACAAACTTCAAATTGAAGTATCTCATGCGGAAAATCCTAGTAGATGTGTTATCCTAGGTACAGCCAAGGCCCTAAATTGGATGGACTCTTTGGATGAAGAGAGAAATGATGCCATAAAGGATAAGCAAAGAGAATTGGAAATGGATGAAAAATTAAGGAGAAGATAAGATGAAAAAATTAGTTCTAGTAAGACATGGACAAAGCGAATGGAACCTAGCCAACAAATTTACAGGCTGGGTAGATGTAGACCTATCAGAAAAAGGAGAAGAGGAAGCAAAAGAAGCAGGTAGAAAAATAAAAGAAGCAAAGATCAAATTTGACCATGCCCATACCTCTATCCTAAAACGTGCAATAAAAACTTGTAACTATGCCCTAGAGTATTCAGACCAAATGTATGTTCCAGTAGAAAAAACCTATAGGCTAAATGAAAGACACTACGGTGCCCTTCAAGGACTAAACAAGAAAGAAACTGCTGAAAAATATGGAGATGAACAAGTTCATATTTGGAGAAGATCTTATGATACCCTTCCTCCACTCCTAGATGATGAAGGCCTTAAGGCTCAAAATGACCTAGATATTTTTAAAAATCTCCCAATAGATGTAATACCAAGGGCAGAAAACCTAAAGGTAACCTTAGATAGGGTACTTCCTTACTACTTTGACCAAATAGCTCCTGAGCTTTTAAGAGGAGAAACTGTCCTAGTAGCAGCCCATGGAAATAGTCTAAGGGCACTTGCAAAACACCTAGAAGGTATTTCTGATGAAGATATAATGGATCTTGAGATTCCAACAGGACAACCTCTAGTTTATGAGCTAGATGATAATCTAAAAGTCCTAAAAAAATACTACCTATAAGATCAAAAGGGGCCTCTTTACAGGTCCCTTTTAAAGTGGTAAAATGAATCTAGAAAAGTGTGCCAGAGTATAGCTATTATATTTTATAATTAGATATGGGGGAGACATGAGGATTGCATCTGTGGAAAATGAAAATGGTGTATCCTCTCTAATTAACTCTCGTTTTGATAAAAGCGAGGTCCTTGTTGATAAAATAGAGTCGATAGATGATCTTTTGTTTTCTGACCTATCAGTATATGATTTGATCCTGGTAGATATGAGCCATAATAAGTGCTTGCAAGTTATTTCATTTATCAAGCAAAAAACGAGAATTCCAGTAATCTACCTTACTGAAAGATATAGGGTAAACCCTTATGAAGAAGTAATAGATGATAAGGAATTTATAATCCATTCTTATACTAGAGAAGAGTTTGTTAAAGAAGTCTTCCTAAAGGTAGAAGAATTAAGGTCTGCTAATGTGATCAACTTAGGTATATGCTCATTAGAAGAAGATAATGGGATCTTTAGAATAGGAAATGATATTTTAGACCTTACTAAAAGTGAGATTGGGATTTGTTCTATTTTAATAAATCATATGGGTCAAATTTTATCAAAAGAAGAGATAGTTTATGAGATGGAAAAAAGGCAGATGCCTACAACAGAAAGATCTGTAAGAGAATACATCAGAAAGATCAGAGCCCAGTTTAAGAAGGCTAATATCAATCCTATAAAAACTGTAAGCAAGAAGGGATACATGTGGGTTTTGGAGAAATGTGAAAACGATGTATAAAATTCTTGCCTAAGTATAAATAAGGGGTATGATATAAGTAAATAAAAATATAAACTAAATTTTGATCGATAAGCGATCATCTTCAGGGTGAGGTGAAATTCCTTAACCGGCGGTAAAGTCCGCGAGTCTTTTGACTGAATTGGTGTAATTCCAATACCGACAGTATAGTCTGGATGAAAGAAGATTATAGGAATCTGCTTTTTATTGCCCTGATATTGGGCATTTTTTATTGCCCTAAAAGGAGGAATTATGAATAGAAGTAAAACATTTAGTTTAAATTCAATTGTCAAGATAGGTATCCTATCAGCCATAGCTTATGTATTGATGTTTATCCAATTTCCAATACCAATAGCTCCACCCTTTATGAAAATTGACCTAGCCGATGTGCCAGCTCTTATAGGAGGCTTTGTGGCAGGACCTTGGGTTGGAGTCTTAATCCAACTTATCAAAAATGTCCTAAACCTAACAAAGACAACAACATCAGGTGTTGGTGAGTTATCAAACTTTATAATAGGTGCAAGCTTTGTATTTGTATCAGCAAGTATCTATAAGAATAAGAAGACTAAGAAAAATGCGTGGTTGGCCCTATTTTTAGGGGTTATTGCAATGACAATCATAGCAACCCTATCAAATGCCTTTGTTGTATTTCCAACCTATGCTAAGGTAATGGGAATTGACCTAAATGAATTTGTAAAGATGACTGCGATGACTAATGGATTAGTAGATTCATACTTTACCCTAATGATCTTATCAATAGTACCCTTTAATATAGTTAAGGGATTCTTTGCAGCCTTTGTAACAGACCTGATTTATAAGAGGGTATCACCTATTTTAAAAAGATAAATTTAACTTAAGCCCAAGTCCCTAGCTTGGGTTTTTTTATTCCCCTATATTTGGAGTATAATAGGCTAAGGAGAGAGATTATGATTATAAAAGACTTAGAAGGGCTTAAAAGCTTTGCCCTTAGCTTAAAAAAACTTTTAAAAAAAGGCGATGTTATAAACCTAATTGGTGGTATGGGAGCAGGTAAGACTACCCTTGTAAACTTTATTGCCAAAGCCTTTGGTATAAGTGATTCTTCATCTCCTACCTTTTCTATAGTAAATGTCTATGAGGGGGATGAGAAGATATACCACCTAGACCTTTATAGGTTTGATAGCCCAGATGATATACTTGATATAGACTTTGAAGAATACTTTTATCCAGAAGATGCCCTTACCTTTATAGAATGGGCAGAGCGTACACAAGAGTATTTGCCTGATGGTATGATCAATATAGAATTTGAAAAGATTGATGAAAATAAGAGAAAACTTACCATAAGAAGTGATTCTAAAAGAGGAAGAGAGATTAATGAATATTTTAGCAATTGATACTTCTACTATGATTTCAAGCGTCAGCATTTCTGATGGCAAGGAGATTATAGGAGATTTCAATGTCAACCAACAAAAAACCCATAGTGAATCCTTGGTTCCAATGATTGAAACCCTCCTAAGCCTATTAGGCATGGAAATTTCAGACATTGATAAATTTGTTATAGCCAAGGGCCCAGGATCTTTTACAGGGCTTAGGATTGGGATGACTATTGCAAAAACCCTTGCTCAAGTTAATAAGAAAGACCTAATACCGGTAAGTACCCTCCTAGCCCTTGCCAACAATTCATCTTCATCAAGGCTAAAGGCGCCAATGATAGATGCTAGGGGAAATAGGGTCTATGGAGCCCTTTATGATAAGGACTTTAATGAGTTGGTTAAAGAAGATTTATATACTATAGATGAATTTTCAGCCTTAGTTAATGAATTTGACCAAGAAGTTGAGCTTATTGGAACCTTGAATGAAAAGTATAAGGATAGGTTTGATAGGCCAATTAGCCTAAGCCTTAATTTTAATAACTCTATAGGTAGGTCCTTGATAAAGATAGCCCTAGAGGGAAAGATAGAAAATGAGGACCTTTACCAAATAAAGCCAAATTATCTAAGGGCTAGCCAAGCTGAAAGGGAGTTTCATGATAAGAAAGATGGAAATAAGTGATGCAAATAAGGTTTATGATATAGAAAATAAATCTTTTTTTGAACCTTGGAGTAAGAAAAAACTTATCAAAGACCTCACGGGCAATTCCTTCCTCCACCACTATGTATATGAAGAAGATTCTATAGTAAAGGGCTTTTATATAGCAAGTCTTGTCTTAGATATGGTAGAGATCTTTACCATAGCAGTTGATGAAAAGTTTAGGCAAGAGGGTATTGGAAGTTTACTTTTAGAAGACTTGATTTTTAGGAGTAAAAAAAGAGGAGCTAAAGAAATTTGGCTTGAAGTATCAACCAAAAATTATAAGGCCATAGGCCTTTATGAGAAATATAAATTTGAGAAGATGGGCATTAGAAAAAACTACTACCACAAGATCGGTGAAGATGCCTACAATATGAAAAGGACGTTAGTATGAGTGATTTTTATACTTTAGGAATTGAAACTAGCTGTGATGATAGCTCTGTTGCAATTCTTAAAAATGATAGAGAAGTTTTAGTAAATCTAATATCATCACAAATAGATATCCATACACTTTTTGGAGGGGTAGTTCCAGAGATTGCTAGTAGAAAGCATATGGAAGCTATAAACCCTCTAATAGACCTTGCTCTTAAGGAAGGTAAGCTAGATTATAAGGATATTGATTTGATTTCTGTAACCAAGGGACCAGGGCTAATGGGATCGCTCTTGGTTGGCATTTCAGCTGCCAAGGGCCTATCCCTTGCCCTAGATAAGCCAATGATTGGCGCCAACCACATGCAAGGGCATATTTGTGCCAACTACCTTGCAAATGAAGATCTTAAACCACCCTTTATATCCTTGGTAGTATCTGGAGGCCATACCTACCTTGCCAAGGTAGAATCCTTTACTGACTATGAGGTTGTGGGAAGGACCCTGGATGATGCAGTAGGTGAATCCTTTGATAAGGTTGCAAGAAAGATAGGTCTTGGCTATCCTGGAGGTCCAAAGATAGATAAGCTAGCCAAAAAAGGTAGGGCTGATGCTATTGATTTTCCAAGGGTAATGCTTGATAAAAATTCTTATGATTTTTCATTTTCAGGGCTTAAGACAGCTGTATTAAACTACCACCACAACTTAGTCCAAAAGGGAGAAGAAGTAAATAAAGAAGACCTAGCTGCAAGCTTTCAAGAGGCTGTAGTAGATGTTCTTGTTAGAAAATCTATTAGACTATTGGAAGAAACAGGCTATGATAAGCTTGCCCTAAGTGGGGGAGTTGCAGCAAACTCAAAACTTAGAGAAAGATTAAAGGAAGAACTTGATAAGAGGGGACTAAGGCTTTATTATCCTGACATAAAATTATGTACAGACAATGCAGCCATGGTAGCCCTAGCAGGTTACCTAAACTATAAGAATGGGGAAAGTGACGATAAGTTTATGAAAGTCTACCCTAACTTGGAACTGTGATATGGCAAGGAAGAAAAACAAGAGAACTAGCAGAAATCTTATAAGAAGCTACCACAAGCTAGAGAAGACCAGTGCCATAATCTGGTTTGTATCTGGCCTAGGTGTCCTTGCCTTTGGCATTTATTTTATAGAAATATTTGAACTAGTCTTTGGGGCCTTTGCCCTAATAAATGCCATATCAATTATTAGGAGAAAGTCCTATTCCACTACTACCATTAGAAGGGTTGAGGAAAATAAACTTACCTTTATAATGGTTTTTATTGGAATTTATTCTTTGGTAAATCCTATAGGAAACATCCCCCTACTCTTTGATTTATATAAGAGAGATAGGGTATTAAATGGAGGCTTATTAGATGAAGATTAAATTTAAAAGTCTAGGAATCTTTTTGCTATTAGCCATCCTTCTTTCATCTTGTGTGCCAAGAAGGCTGGATAAGCTAAAGATGAAAAAAGCCAGAGAAGACTTTGACAAAGAGGGGTTAATCCTTCAGGATGGGTCCTTCTATCCTGACAAAATCACAGAATTTGATGTAGACACCTACCTGAAATGGTATGAAAGCCTAGGACAAGCTCCAAAACTTCAGCTAAGTAAGGCCCAAAAACCAAAGGCTTTGACTAAAGAAGAGATGGTAGAAGACTTCAATTACCTATTTAATCAATTAAAAGAAAACTTCCCTTTTTTTGAAGTCCTAAAGCGAGATAGGAAGATAGATTTTTTGGGAAATTATGATAAGTACTTATCCATGGTTAAGAAAAGTGAAAATGATGAGGACTTTATAAAAACGATCTCACTTATCTTAGAAGACTTAAACAACGACCATACAGGCCTTAAGGATAGGGATTATGTCGAGGCTACCCTTGAGTATTTTTCCAAAAATTTTACATCCCCATCTATCTATTATGAATTTTTGAACCTAAATAGGCAGGTAGTAAGAAATAGGTATGGGCTAAGTGGGATCCAGTCTCAAAGAGATACCTTCCCTCTAGATAGAAGAAGGGCTATATTTGAAAAAATTGAAAATCCAAACCTAGAATTTGAGAAGGTAAAGGAAGATATAGGGCTTCTTAGGATAAAAAAGATGGCCGGCAGTGAAAAATATACTGAAGACCTAAAAGTTCTTAGGGATTTTCTAAAAGATAAGCACCTATATAAGGCCTTAGTAATTGACATAAGGGGCAACTCTGGAGGAAATACTGAATATTGGAAAGACTTCCTCCTACCTAAGCTTCTAACAAGACCAAAGAAAGTAAGGAATAACCTCTTCTTTAAGAAATCAAACAAGGCTAAGATGATCTTTGCAGATGATAGGCTAAA
This sequence comes from Anaerococcus sp., assembly GCA_030532385.1. Taxonomy (GTDB): domain Bacteria; phylum Bacillota; class Clostridia; order Tissierellales; family Peptoniphilaceae; genus Anaerococcus. Next base: position 86,450 of record JAUNLG010000004.1, read on the forward strand.
TGTAGAAGAGATTTCAAATGTAGATATATCCTCCCTAAAGCTAGACCACAGGGAAGATTTAAAAAACTTCGACCTTTATATGAAAGATACCATATCAGTAAGCCCTGATAGTTCAGATAGCCTTTATGGCTATGAGGGGTCTATTTATCTTTTAGTAGATGGAGGAGTTTACTCTGCAGCAGAAGGCTTCGCCAATTTTATGAAGCACACAAATTCAGCAACCCTTATAGGAGAAGAAAGTGGGGGAGATGGGATAACACTAGGTGTAATAAATGCAGTTATGCCAAATTCAGGCCTAGTTTTCACCTATACCAACACCCTAGGCTATGATCCTTTGGGAAAGATAAACTACGAAGACCCAACAAGTCCTGACATAGAAAGTAATTCTTATAGGGACTCTATTATGACAATAGAAAAATTAATGGAAAGTAAAACTAGCAGGCCTTAGATCCAAAAAAGCTTAAGCCTGCTAGTTTTTTATGGTTATAAGAAGATTTCTTCATAAGATAAGCCATCAAAATCAGAATCCCTATGAGATATTATTAAGACAAGCCTATCTTTAGATAAGTCATTGATAATTTCTTTTACCCTTTCTTTCATCCCTAAGTCAAGTCCTTCAAAAGGCTCATCAAATAGATAAATCGCTGCATCAGTATTTATAGTACGAAGAAATAAAAATAGACGTCTTTCACCACCTGAGAAACTATCCATACTCTCATCTCTTAACTTAAATTTATCTACCAAGGACTTAGAAAACTTATTTAAGTTATTTTTACCAAACAAGGATATATTATCAAAAATATTGGTCTCAAAAAGTATATCTTTTTGGTTCATATAAGAAATATTAGGATGGTCTTGATCAAGGTGGATATCTACCCTACCCAAAAAGTCGTTATAAAGGCCTGCTATTATATTAAAAAGCGTAGATTTTCCGACTCCATTTTCTCCACGAATTCTAAATAAGCCTTTATCTTCAAAAGTAATACTTAAATCATCTAAAACTTTATTTTGTCCGTAAGCATAGGTTAAATTTTTGATATCTATTGAAGTCTTGCCAGTATTTAAAATTCTTTTATCACTTTTATCAAATTTTGAATTAACTATTGGATTAATTCTATCGATTACAGGCTCTAAATTATTTTTCATAGCCTTAAATTGGAATATTTCCCCTATAGGAAGATAAACCGCACCCAAAAAGCCATATATGGCAACAAGACTACCTATAGTCATTTGATTGTTTATAATTCTAATTATTGAAATACCAAGTATAACTACAGGCATGAAACTTGTAATGAAGTTTCTAATAAAGTAGAAAATAGCCTGCCATTTTTGTAGGCTCTTCTCTTTAGTATAAAGGTCGTTTGTCTTTGTTTCAATATTATTAGAGGTTATATCTTCTATATGAAAGGACTTGATATTGATGAGGTTTTTAAGCAAATCAAGAAAATTGTCATTTAATTGATCTCTTTTCTCATAGCCTTCTTTAATAAATTTTCTCATAGGCTTTAGGGTGAAATATGTTGAAATATAATAAAAAGGAACAGAAATTAGGACTATAAGACCTACAAGTTTATCTAAGGTAAACAAAAGAATATATGTAATAATAAAACGAATGGTATTACTAAGGATCATAAAATCATAAAGAGAAACATATTGGCCGATTTGCTCACTATCACTAGTCATAAGAGTAGATAAGTTGCCAGGACCTATATTTCTTGAATTAGAGTAAGGCCAGGACAAAATTTCTTTCATTATGTCTCTTCTTACATCTCGCTCTACCTTTTTTTGGAAAACTTGTAAGTAATAGTCATACACAAGCATAGTTAAAACAGTTACCAAAATCTGGAAAAATATCACCATTATAAAATACTTAAAGGCAAGACTTATATTTTTAACCTCTATAGCATCAATTACAAATTTAAAGCTATAATTATATAAAAGAGCGAGCAAATTACAAATAGTCACCATAATTACGATAAAAATCGATATATTCCTATAGCTTTTTACAAGTTTTTTGATATATTGCATATAAACTCCTATAAGTACTTGGTAAAATTATCTCTAATTTTTTTAATTCTACCATCAGCTACGGTTTCTAATACTTTTTCTAGTGCTAGGTCGTATCTATTTTTCTTAAAACATTTGTTTCCTAGAAAAGGAAATTCTTCTTTACCCAAGAAAGTGTCTGCAATACACATTTCACATATATACTTTGCCCAGCAATTTTTACATAGTTTAAAATTATCTTTATTGTTGAATGTATCTAAAATTTCATTTCTAGATTCTATATTATTAAGTTTAAACCTATTATCTTTCCATAATTTAAAGCAATTGTAAACACTACCATCATAATCAAAATGAATTGAAACTTTTGTATCCAAGTCATCACAAAAATACCCTGATTGGGTTGATAAGAACAATGATTTTAGAATTCTCATTATAAATGGATCGAGATTAATTTCTTTTTCACCTGTATATATATTATCTATAGTTCTATCTAATTCCTCTGATAACATTTTGCTACTAATGAGTCTATTACTTTTAATCAACTTATTGTCGCTTATAACCGTACTGATTCTTAATGCTAGATCATATTCTTGTGCGAATTCATATAGGTCTTCATATTCAATTCCCAGATCCTCATGTAATTTAGTATAAGTTGTTGCAACAGTAAAATTAGAGTTTGATTTTTTTAAAAACATTATAAAATTCATAGCTGTATCAAAGCTACCTTCACCTCTTAGTTTATCGTTAATCTCCTTAGGGCCATCTAAACTAATGTAATATTTAATAGGGTATTTTGAAAGAGCTTGAACCACTTCTTTGTTACCACTACCATTGCTTGTTATAATGAATTCTCCGATATAAAATGAATTGCTCAACTTTTCAACCATCTCAATAAGATTTGGATTTAAGGTTGGCTCACCTCCAAATAGCTCAACAACTCCTATTTTTTTGATACCATGAGATTTTAATTCTGACATAATATTATTTAAAGTATCTAAGCTCATCAGAGAATCATTTCTGCCATAATTTCCATGACTTGCATAGCAGTACAAGCAGTTATAATTACAAGTATTAGAAATGTTTAAAACTATTTTTGGTAGTGTATCTGAATTTAGTTTGTTAGAATTTTTTGTTTTGGATAAGATATCTTTATATAATTGTTCATCAAATCCTATAGTTATGTCAAATAATAACATATTTTTTAAATCGAATAGATATTTCTTATCCTTTATGTTCTTTTCAACCAAATAATTATGACACATTTTTACCTCCTTAGTTATTATATATTTCATATAGCTTAGCATGCACTGCATTAACACTTAATTGAAACTTTTGATTTCTTTACACTATTTATTTATGAAGGGGAATGTCCAGCTCCACATGCATGTGATTGGTTAGTACATAGTGGTAATTCTATATCAGCTGGTAGTTTTAAATCAATATATGTCATAGTACCTCCTCAACGTATTTGATTTTCATTTATTCATTTATAAATTTAACATGCTAAGCTAATGAATGAAATTATTATACTACATATAATTAAAAAATGAAAGTATTTTGCTTATAAAAGATTACAATGAGAGAAATAATGCTTATAATTATATATAAAAAATCATATGTAAAATATATATTCAAAAATAAGCATGCATTTAATGATATTTATACTAACAATATTTTGAAGAAAATAGATTCAGAAAAATATTAGAAAATCTCTAAATTCCTTAATATTTGTAAAAGTACTTTCAGTTTTTTTTCTGACTTGAAATTAGATTCAAAAAATACTATAATAAAGTCAGTAGGAAAATGTTTACAGTTTAAAATATCTTAGGCGATTTTCTTTGATACATTAAATTGTAAAAAATATTTATTGGAGGGAATATGAACAAGAAATTTTTATCTTTGGCCCTATCTGCTATGATGCTTTTGACAGCTTGTGGTGGCAATGCCAATGAAAGTAAGGTAGATGAAGAAGCTAATACAGGAGAGGCTACAGAAACTGCTGAAGCTCCTAGCCAAGAAGGCAAGTCTTTAAGGTTACTTTTTGATAAGCAAGGTGAGGGTACTAACTTTGATACTCCTTGGTGGAATAGGGGAGATATTTATAAGGTTATTACTTTTAGATCACTCTTTCAAGCAAACCCAGAATTGACAGAATTTGAACCTGACCTATTGGCTGATTATACAATGGCTGATGATGGTTTGACTTATGAGCTTAACCTAAAAGATGACCTAAAGTGGTCAGATGGTCAAGACCTAACTGGTGAAGATGTCAAATTCTCAATCGAGGGAGCTTTAAAGGGAGCTAAGGTTAACTCAATTTATACAGGAGCTTTCTCATCAATCAAGGGAGCTGATGCTTATAGAGATGGTTCAGCTGATAGTGTTGAGGGAATTAGTGTTGATGGAAATAAGGTTACATTAGATATGGAGAAATCTGTTGGTAACATGATTCCAATCCTTTCACAATTTGCCATCCTTCCAGCTCACGGCTTTGAGGGTGTTGATATGACAGAATACCACACAGCAGACTTCTGGAAGAACCCAATTACTAATGGTATGTATAAGGTTAAGGAAGTTGCTACAGATTCTTATATAGCTTTAGAGCCAAATGAAAATTATGAAAAAGAAGCTCCAAAGATTGAATCTGTTGTAGTAAATATTGTTCCATCAGATGCTAAATTAAATTCAGTTTTAGGTGACCAAGCTGACGTATTTAATACTAAGGCTCCAACTGAAGTTCAAGCAGTAAATGATAAGGAAAATTGGGAGGGTCAAACTGTAGATACTCTCTTCTACTACTATTTGGTATTTAACCAAACAGGCAATGACCAAAGGCCTGCCAATGAATGGATTAAAAATCCTAAGTTTAGACAAGCAATCTATTATGCAATCGATAGGGATAGCCTATCAGCTAATCTTTTCCCAGAGCTTGCTGAAACAAGTACTTATGGTGTACCTGCTAAGGATGATGCTAATAAGAATACTGACCTAGATCCTTATGCTTATGATCCTGAAAAAGCAAAGGCTATCTTAGAAGAGATTGGTTATACCCAAGACCAACCATTAGAATTTAGATACTACATGGCAGACCAAGCTTCAGTTGACCTATATAACTCTATTGCTCAAAACCTACAAGATGTAGGAATTGCTGTGAATGTTCAAAAATTTGCAGGTGATGCTACCCAAGAGTTAATGGAACTTAGAAACTATGATTTTGCCCTAAAGGGTCTATCAGCATTTGGTTATGAGGAATGGTATGGAGAATATGTTCCACAAAATAACAACCTAGTTAGAGTATTTGGCGAGGATGTTGGAGCAAAATATGATCCATTATACCAAGACTTATTACAAGAAACAGATGAGGCTAAGAGGGCTGAGATCCTAAAAGACCTACAAGAAATTGAATCAGGTGACCTATCTAAAGAAGTAATCTTTATGCTAAAAAATGATATCTTTGTAAACACTGATAATGTTGAAACAAATGGTGCAACATTTACCAACCCATGGTTTGCAGCTGATATAGGATTTGAAAATTGGGAACTAAAATAGTCTAGTTTGTAATTAAGGAGTTGTTTAAAGTCTTACTTTGGCAACTCCTTAACTATTTGAAAGAAGGAAAAGATGAATAATAACAATATTTTTAAGTACATATTGAAGAAATTATTGCAAATGATCCCAATGCTTATTATAATTTCTTTTTTGATTTTTATAGCCTTACAGGCTATGCCTATTGATCCTATCAACTACCTACTTCCGCCAGGAACTGCTAGAGATCCTGCTATGATCGAGGCTCTTAGGGATAGGTATGGGCTAAATGATCCTATCTTAGTCCAATATCTTAGGTGGATTGGTCAAGTTGTTAGGGGAGATTTTGGTTATTCAATTATAAATGGTCAAGCTATTAGTGAAATCCTTGCCCTTAAGCTTCCAGCAACCCTGGAGCTTGCTGTTGCTTCTCTTTTGATTTCTACTGTCTTAGGTATTCTTTTAGGTATCTTATCTGCAGTAAATCAAAATGGTCCTATTGATTATATAGCAAGGGTCATTGGTGTTGTTGGCCAATCTATACCGGAATTCTTGTTTGGTATTATCCTTATATCAATCTTTGCCCTATCTTTAGGATGGCTACCGGTTGGAGGACGTAATATCTATGGTATGACAACTTTTGCTGATAGGATTAAAAGTCTAATCCTTCCTGCAGGAGCCCTTTCCTTGGCTATGATTGCTACAGTCTTAAGGTATACTAGAAACTCTATGCTTGGAGTTATGAACCAAGAGTATATTAAGACTGCTAGGAGTAAGGGAATTAGTGAATGGAAGGTCTACCTAAACCATGCCTTTAGAAATTCCATGGGACCAATCCTTGTTACAATTATGCTAAGAATCCCTGGTCTTATAGGTGGATCCGTTGTAATAGAGTCAGTTTTTAACTGGCCAGGCATAGGGTCAACCCTTATGGGAGCTGTAACTAGTGGTGATTATCCAATTATTATGGTAACAACCCTCCTTATAGCTACAGTAATGTTAGTAATATCCTTTTTGGTAGATGTAATATCTGCCCTCTTAGATCCAAGGATTAGGTTATAGGAGGTTATTATGAGTGAAAATAAGAAAAATATTAAGAATAAAGAAAAATCATCACTTGCAAAAAGATCTATACAAAAGTTCTTTTCAAATAAGCTTGCTATAATAGGCCTTGTGATAGCCTTAGTTATGATAGTTTTATCAATTTTTGCACCCTTATTTGCAAGTCATGATCCCAACCAAATAGACATGACCAGCCTAAACCAGGCACCTGGCAATGGCCACTTATTTGGGACTGACTCTACAGGCCGTGACCTTTATTCAAGGTTACTTTATGGGGGTAGGATTTCAATAATGATAGGGGTTGTCTCAGCCCTTACAACTTCAATTATAGGGACAGTTCTAGGTCTTATGGCAGGATACTTTGGGGGCCTACTTGATACAATCCTTATTAGGATATCAGAAATCCTCCAATCCTTTCCTCTAATAATCCTAGTTATGGTCCTTGTAACTATAATAGGTCCATCAGTATCAAATATGATCTGGGTTTTTACCTTTGTAGGTTGGATGACAGTTTTTAGGATAGTTAGAAATGAAGTTTTAAGGTTAAGGGAAGAAACCTATGTAGATGTAAATAGGGCCTTTGGTATATCAGACTTTGCTATTATGTTTAAGGATATTTTGCCAAATACCCTAAGTCCAATTATAGTTGCAACAACTATTAATATAGCCTACTTTATCTTACAAGAAACAGGTCTTTCCTTCCTAGGTCTTGGGGTACCAACCAATGTACCTACCTGGGGAACTATAATTAATTCAGCAAAATCAATTACTGTTATACAAATGTATAAGTGGCAATGGATGATACCAGGTCTTGTAATATCCTTGTTTGTAATGAGTATCAACTTCTTAGGTGATGGTCTAAGGGATGCTCTAGACCCTAGAAATTAGGAGTTAGTATGGAAAATATAATTGAATTAAGAAACTTATCTACTGAATTTAAGGTAGGTAAAAATACTATAAGAATAGTTAAAAATGTATCCTTAGATGTAAAGAAGGGACAAATCCTATCCATAGTTGGAGAAAGTGGGTCAGGTAAGTCAGTTACTGTAAATTCCATGGTAAACCTCTTACCTAAAAATGGAAGGATAAGTTCTGGAAAATCAATCTTTAAATCTAAGAGCCTAAATGATATAAATATCCTTGACCAAAAGCCTTATGGGAAAACTATGAGAAAATTAAGGGGTCTTGAGATAGGAATGATCTTTCAAGATCCCATGCAATCACTTAACCCAGTCTATACTGTAGGATATCAGATAATAGAAAATATAAGGGAGCATAGGAAGATATCAAAGGATGAGGCAAGAAAAATTGGCATAGAAATGCTAAGAAAGCTAGGTATACCAGAACCTGAATCAAGGTTTGACAATTATCCCCACCAATTTTCAGGTGGTATGAAGCAGAGGGCTATGATTGCCATAGCCATGGTAAATAACCCAGATCTTTTGATAGCAGATGAGCCTACAACAGCCCTTGATGTTACAATCCAGGCCCAAATTATGGATCTTATGAAGGAAATGAGAGATAAGGAAGCTAAGTCAGTTATCCTAATCACCCACAATATGGGACTTGTAGCAGAAGTAGCTGACCAGGTTGCTGTTATGTATATGGGAAGAATTGTAGAATATGGTGAAGTAGAAGATATCTTTAAAAACCCTTCTCATCCTTATACTAGGGCCCTACTTAAGTCTGTCCCAATTCCTGGTATGGATAGGAATGAAAAATTGGCTACCATACCTGGAGAGACACCAGATCCTCAATCCTATGTAAAAGGGTGCGAATTTAAAAGTAGGTGCAAATATGCAACAGAAGAATGTGGAAAAAGGGACATTCCTTTATATAGGGTAGAAGCCAACCACCTTGCTAGGTGCATAAGGCTTGAGGGAGAAAAGGAGCTTGTTGATGAGAAATGAAGATAAAAAAATCCCTTATGACAAGGACCTGGTTTTTGATGTAAGAGGTCTAAAGACCTATTTTCCAATCTATGAGGGAACCTTTAAGAAAAAGAAAGTAAATGATGTAAAGGCTGTAGATAATGTATCCTTTAACGTAAGAAGGGGAGAAACCATAGGAGTTGTTGGTGAGTCAGGTTGCGGAAAGACAACTCTAGGAAGGTCTATAATGAGACTTACAGAACCTACTGGGGGAGAAGTTCTCTATAACCTCAATGGAAAGATGAGAGATATAAGGAAATTTGATGAAAAAGAGATCTTTGACTTTAGAAAAGAAGTTCAAATGGTCTTTCAAGATCCTTATTCTGCCCTAAACCCTATGAGAAAAATCTATGATTCTTTTGCAGAACCCCTAAAAGCCCACGGGATAGAGACTAAGGAAGACTTGCTAATGGTTATGGAAGATAGGCTTAGGAGGGTAAACCTAAGACCAGAATTTATCTATAGGTACCCTCATGAGTTTTCAGGTGGCCAAAGGCAAAGGCTATGTATAGCCCGTGCCCTAGCAGTATCACCAGATGTGGTAATCCTAGATGAGCCAGTATCTGCCTTAGATGTGTCAATCCAGGCTCAGGTAATAAACCTTCTTCAAGCCATACAAAAAGAGCTTGACCTAACCTATATCTTTATAGCCCATGACCTATCGGTAGTTGAATATATATCAGATAGGATAATGGTGATGTACCTAGGGCACATAGTAGAGTATGCAGATAGTGAAGTGCTAAATAAAAATCCTGCCCACCCTTACACCAAGGCCCTCCTATCAGCAGTTCCAATCCCTGTTGTAGGAAGAGAATCAAAAAGGATAGTCTTAGAAGGAGATGTGCCAAGTCCAATCCATAAGCCAAGTGGATGTCCTTTCCACAATAGGTGCCCACAATACTTAGGAGATATTTGTAAGGAGAAGGTCCCAGAATTTAAAGATCTTGGCGGAGGCCATAAGGTAGCCTGCCATATTTATGACTAGGAGGAAAGATGAATATACTTTGTTTTGATATAGGTGGAACAGAAATAAAGGCCATGGTAGGTCAAGAAGATGGGGAAGTCTTTCTTGATAATTTCCCATCAAGGGCTAGCATAGATGGAAAACTTGTAGTAGAAGACATATTTGAAAAGATAAGAGAAGTCCAAAAAACCTACAAGATCGATGGGATAGCCATATCAACAGCTGGTATGGTAGATAGCTTAGCAGGTCTTATAACCTATACTAACGATAATTTCAAAAACTATATGGGCTTATCTTGGCCTAAGGAAATAGATAAGGAATTCTCCCTTAAGGCTGTCGTAGAAAATGATGTAAAATCTGCAGCCCTTGGAGAATATATGAGGGGGGCTGGCAAGGATTATTCATCAACCTTTACCCTAACAGTCGGCACAGGAATAGGGGGAGCCTTAATCCTTGATGGAAAAGTCTATAGGGGAGCAAGCGGTAATGCAGGAGAAATTGGATATATGGCCTTTGAGTCAGGAGAGTTTGAAAAACTTGCCTCAACCACAGCCTTGGTAAAAAGAGCAGGGGAGAAATATCCAAATAGGCCTTATAATAACGGCAAAGAAATCTTTGAGGCCATAAAAGAAGGAGACCAAGATGCCAAGGATTTATTAGACCAAACTATAAAGACCCTAGCCCTTGGCATATCCCACATTATGCTAATAGCAAATCCTGAGGCCATCCTTATAGGTGGAGGTATAAGCCAGCAAGAAGACTTATTTATAAAACCTTTAAGAGAGAAAATAAAATCATATGTTCCAGAAAATATCTATAAGTCAACCCATATTAGATCAACCAACCTAGGCAATAAGTCAGGCCTATATGGGGCCTACCACTTATTCTTAGATAGGTTTGGAGAAAATTAAAGCAGACCCTAGGGCCTGCTTTTTAGCTTTCTGAATTATTAAAAACATTTCCTTTAGCCAAGGAAAGTGATATAATGATAAAAACTAGATTTAAGGAGATCTTATGAGTGAAAAATTAGATATATTAGAAGCTGTAAGGAATGAGTATAAACAAGCTTGCGAATCTCTTAACCTAGATCCGGCAGTTTATGAAATATTAAAGGATGTAGAAAGGATTATAGAAGTTTCTATACCGGTGAAGATGGATGATGGGTCTACTAAGGTCTTTAAGGGCTATAGGTCTGCCCACAGCCTAGCCTTAGGACCATCCAAGGGGGGTATTAGGTTTGATAGAAATGTAAGTGCTGATGAGGTCAAGGCCTTATCTATGATGATGAGTATAAAGGTAGCCCTCCTTAACCTTCCCCTAGGAGGGGGCAAGGGAGGAGTAAGGGTTGATCCAAAGAAACTAAGCCCTAGAGAGCTTGAAAGCTTATCTCGTGGTTATGTAAGGGCTATGAATGAGTATTTAGGAGAAAAGATCGACATACCAGCTCCTGATGTAAACACCAATGCAAAGATTATGGGGTATTTTATAGATGAATATATTAATTTAAATGGGTCAAGACAGGAGCTTGGGACCTTTACAGGAAAACCCCTAGCCCTAGGAGGGTCTTTGGCAAGAGACCAAGCTACAGGCTTTGGAGTGGCCCTAGCTATTAAATATGCCTACCAAAGAAAGGACCTAGACCTTAAGGATAAGACCTTTGCCATCCAAGGTTTTGGTAATGTAGGATATTTTGCTGCCAAGTACCTAAGTGATTTTGGGGCAAAACTTATAGGAGTGAATGTCTCAGACCCTAGGGATAAAAATGGGTCATCTGCAATCTTTCTAGACCAAGGCTTTGATGTTGAAGAATTAAAAAATATTAGAAAAGAAAAAGGCTCAGTCCTTAGTATAGAAAAAGAGGGAGTGAAGAGAATTTCTAACGAAGAATTTTTTGCCCTTAATGTAGATATCCTAGTGCCAGCTGCCCTAGAAAATGCCATAACAGAAGATATAGCAAGGACTATTAAGGCTAAGTTAATAGCTGAGGGGGCCAATGGCCCTACAAGCCCTAAGGCAGCTTTTTACCTAGAAGAGAAGGGAGTTTTGATAATTCCTGATATCCTAGCAAATTCTGGAGGAGTTTTGGTAAGCCATTATGAGTGGATACAAAATCAAATAGGCTATTATTTCTCTTATGAGCAAATAAAGAAAAAACAAGAAGATGACATGGTAAAAGCCCTAAAAGAAGTCTTCGACATGGCTGAAAAAACCAAGGTGAACCTTAGAAAGGCCTCATTTATGAAGGCTATAGAAAAGATTAGCCAGGCTTTGGAATATAGGGGGAGATTTTAAGAGAAAATAGCATATAATACTAATGGATAGAAAAATAATTAGTAAGGAAGTATAAATGAAGATAAAAAGATTTTTTATAATTCTTCTTGTAGGCTTGCTTTCCTATTTTGGATCAAATGCCATCTTAAATAAACTGCAGGCTGATGAATTAAAAAAAACTTATGGGGATAGCTATTCTTTTGATGATAATGCTATCAATGTAGATGAAAATGACCATTTAATCCTTCTTGTAGGAGTAGATAAGAATGGTGAAAGTGATGACCAGGATTTTACAAGAACTGATACCATAATGCTAGTTAGGGCCAATACCCAGACTGGAAAGATGGATATATTGTCGATTCCTAGGGATTCTAGGGTTAAAATTAGAGAAGAGTTTGATAAGGTAAACCACGCCCATGCCTTTGGAGGGATAGAACTTACCCTCCAGACTTTAAGAAACTTCCTGGGCCTTGATATAGATTATTATGTCCAAGTAAACTATAAGGCGGTAGAAAATCTTATAACAGCCCTAGGTGGGGTTGATTTTGAAGTTCCTAAGGGAGTTTCTATAGATGTAGGAGCAGTAAAGATAAGAGAGGGTCTTAACCATTTTAATGGCCAAGATGTCTTATGGTATCTTAGGACTAGAAAAATCTATGAAAATGGGGATATAGGAAGGGTAAATGCCCAACAAGGTTTTATGAAAGCTATGGTCGATCAGATGGTAAAAAAATCTGACCAATTAGACCTTGTCACCATAGGAGTCAACTTCTTAAGATATGTAAAGACCAACCTACCTGTCCCTATAATGGTAGATTTGGCTCAAAATATTGATAAATTTTCTTCAGAAAATGTAAGTACCCATACAGTTGTAGGAGAAGAGGCTACCCTAGGGGGCACTTCCTACTACCTACCAGACTTTGAAAAAACTTGGGACTTGGTAGATGAGCATTTTGCAGACTTCAAACTTGAAAATTGGACAAAAGAGAAGGCAGGTTTTAACGAAAAAGAGGAAGTTAAACCAGTAAGCCAACCAGAAGAAGTCATAGAAGAAGAGTCTTACTACGAAGAGTACTACTATGAACCAGTTTATGATGGAACTTACGATGATTCTTATTATTATGAAGACTCTTACTATTATAAGGATGACTATTATTATGAAGAAGATTCTGATGACCAAGAGCCAGTGGAAGAAGAAGTCATAGAAGAAGAGCCTTTAGAAGAAGAACCTAGTGAACCAGTTGAAGAGACAGAAGAAAGTGTAGAAAGTGAAGAAAGTCCTGATACAAGCGAAGATGAGGAAGATGAGTAGATTTTATGACAGATATGAGAAATCAAAGAAAAGATGAACATATAGAAAACTATCTAAAAAGTGAAATCCTAACAGATACCCTATTTAAAGATGTCTACCTAGAGCATGTGGCCTTAGCAGATATATCCATAAACCAGATAGATACATCCATGGACTTTTTAGGAAAGAAACTTTCCATGCCCCTTTTGATAAATGCCATGACAGGTGGGGGAGAAGTAGGATGGGATATCAATGAAGACTTATCATCAATATGCCAAGAGTTAGGCCTTGCTATGGCTGTAGGGTCAGAAGCTATAGCCATAGATGATGAATCTAGTAGGGAATCTTTTAGTCTTATGAAAGATAAGGACCTAGTAAGAATAGGAAACCTTGGAGCAGAAAAAAGCCTAGAGGATTATATCTTTGCCAAAGACTTGATAGATGCCCATATGATGCAAGTTCACCTAAATATGGCCCAAGAGCTAGTAATGGGTGAGGGTGATAAGGACTTTAGGTCTTGGAGGTCAAATATTAAAAGCCTTGTAGAAAACCTAGATCTTCCAATCATGGTCAAAGAAACAGGTTGTGGCATATCAGCCAGGGTAGCCAAGGACCTTTTAGCTATGGGGGTTAAGTATATAGATATATCAGGAAAGGGTGGAACCAACTTCATAGAAATAGAAGACCTAAGAGATGTGGACAAGGATTTTTCAGACTTTTATGACTGGGGCATACCGACAGCCAAGGCTATTATCGATATAAGAAAAATCTCAGATGAGGCATTTATAATAGCAAGTGGGGGGATTAGAACAGCTCTTGATATAGCCAAGGCCCTAGCCCTTGGAGCAGATATGGTTGCTATAAGCGGAGAAGTCCTCCGTTACCTACTTCATGGTGGCTATCATGCAGCAGAAGAGTACCTAAAGGACCTAAACCATAAGTTTAAAATTATCATGTGTCTTTTGGGGGTAAAAAATATAGAAGAATTAAAAAAAGTAGATTATAAGCTCGTAGGTAGGCTAAAAGAATTAGTAGAATAAAAAGGTGTTAGGTGATCACAAAAGATCCCTAATACCTTTTTATTTCCTCAAAAGCCTTAATAATCAGATCTTTGAAAAACTCTCCTATCAAAGATCCCCTATATCCATTCTATAAAAGTTTAAAAGGTCTAAGATATAGGGGATTATTTCTATAGAGAATTACCTATAGTAAGTTTTATCTCTATTAATATTCATACTAAAATTATATTGAACCTAAAGGCCATAAACTACTGGTTAATATTGCTAAGTCTATTTTTAATATGAGGATTTTAGTCTAGTCCATAAAAAATAGATTTTGAGATTGGAGGTTGTATGATTTACTCTCACTTTATTCAGGAGAAGAATTTAAAATCATTTGTAAATTTGAAGCTATTTGTGATAGAAATTGTTATAGGATAAATTATGCTTAAATTTTTGATAAGAGAGAATAAGAAGTCAGCCTTTTTAGGACTTATTTTTCTTGCACTTTTTTCCTTAGATAGGTCCATCCTTTCTAGGCTCTTGATATTTGATATGGATATGGCAAAAGGAAACATAGATTATAATCTTTTGCTTCTGTTTTTGATCAATTTTACATATCTTTTTTATTACTTTTTAACAAACTACATGTCTGAAAAACACCTCGATGCCTTTATGACTAGGTCTAGGGATGCGCTTAATAGGAAGTTTATAAGGAAATCAATATTTGGGGACTATGGCTACTGGCATGAGAATAGGTCTAAGCTTGTTAATTCCTTAACTCAAGATATTAGGACAGTAACAGATGATTACATACAAGGTCTAATACAGATCTATGGTTTAGAAAAGAAATTTCTAAGGGAGAGATTATTCTAAATGGCAAGGATAAGCTAAGAGATATAGATTATGATAGTTATTATAGGTCTATTTCCTATCTAGACCAAGGGATTGCGATCTTTAATGATAGTGTAAGAGATAATATTATATTAGACTATGATTTTAATGAAGAAGGCTATGGAAAGATAAGATCCATCTTAAATATGAAAGACATGGACGAAGATAGGGTGGTTAGTGAAAATCAGACAAACTTATCCAAGGGTCAAAAGCAAAAAATTTTATTAGCTAGAACCTTTTAAAAGAGATCTGACCTGCTGATACTGGATGAACCCTTCGGCAACCTAGATAAGGGGACGGTTAAATCTGTTTTGAACTTTATCCTAGGGATTGATAAGAGTCTTATAGTAATTGAGCATACTATAAATAGCGATGATTATGATAGGTTTGATAAGGTCATAAACTTAAATGATTATAAATAAAGGAGCCTTTGTAAAATAAATTTATTTTACAAAAGCTCCTTTTTCTTAGCCCTGTAGGCCTTCTGCTTGTCTTTGCATATTCTCTATTACTACATCATGGATTTCTCCAAGACTTGCTGCGTATTCAAGAACTTCCCATGGCTTGTTGGAATGAAAGTGGATTTTGATTAGCTCTTCATCTCCTACAGCTAGGAGGCTATCGCCTTCTAAATTTGCTGTTATATAATCAAAGATCTCATCTTCATCCAAATCTTCTCCTGCTATTAGCATTTGGCAGTCAAATTTAAATTCTAATTTATCAGTCATTCTTTCTCCTATCTATTTAGATTTCTCTTTAATTCTTCTTCTAAAGACTTAATTTCAGCCTTAGCAAGGTCTCTATTTTTCTTTCCTTCTATTTGGATATTTCTAACTTCTTCTATAGTTTCTATCAAGGCTTGATTGGTATGTTTTATTGTATCTAGGTCTATTATTCCTCTTTCTGTAGCCTTGGCAGTTTCTATGGTGTTTTGCTTTAGGGTATCAGCATTTTTTCTTAGAAGGTCATTGGTAAGGTCGGTTACCCTTTGTTGGGTCTTTATGGCTTGGTTAGTATGGTTCATGCCTAGGGCTAGGACCATTTGGTTTTTCCAAAGTGGAATGGTATTTACTATGGTTGTTTGGATTTTTTCTGCCATAATTGAATTTGACGCTTGGACCATTCTTATTTGTGGGGCCATTTGGATTGATACCATCCTTGTTAGGTCAAGGTCATGGAGTTTTTTCTCAAAACGATTGGCCTGGTTTTTTAAGTCGTTGACTTTTTGTGCATCTAGGGGAAGGTTTGAAGAATTGGCCTTTGCCTCTAGGGCTGGTAGGTCTTCATTGTAGGTTTGGATTAGCTTTCTATTACCAGCTTCTATATACATAGAAATTTCTTTATAATAGTCCTCATTTAGCTCATACATTTGATCAAGCATTGATATATCTTTCATCAATGTGATTTGATGGTTTTCTAGGATTTTTGATATATCTGCTATGTTTTTTTCTGCTGATTGATATTTACTTTTTAGGGCTTCCAGTTTATTTACACTTTTTTTGAAAAAGCCAAGTGGACCACTTGTCTCTTCTTCATCCATAGACTTTATGTCTACTACAAGCTTATCTAGAAGTCCTCCTATTTCTCCAAGGTCCTTATTTCTTACGGTATCTAGGGTCTTTTCTGAGAAATTTGATATCTTTTTTTGGGCTCCAGATCCATATTGGAGAATTATATTTGTGTCTTCTAAGTCGATTTTTTTGGAAAATTCATCTATCATTTTCTCTTCTTCGTCAGAAAATTTGATTTTATTTTCTACAAGGTCTAAGTCTTCGCTCTTATCAAGTTCTTTTAGTTTATCATCCTCATTGTCTGATCCATCTAGGGTTAATTTTATATCACTCATTTTCCTCACTCCAATCATCTCCGATATAACCTTCTTGGTTTAGTAGAAGATTTATAGTATCTATTTCTGTCTTAACATCCATGGCCTTATCTCCCAATAGGTCATTTTTCATATTGGCAAAGGCATCACCTATGGTTTTTATTGATTGGTTTATTTCATCCATAGATTTTATAAAATTACTATCATTTGAAGAAAGCATTTCAAAATCCTTATAAGAATCTACCAATTTTATAGAAGTTGGTAGGTAGTAGGTTGAAAACTTACCTAGGCCATAGGCTTTATCTGGATACTTATCTATAATTTTAAGAATATCACTAGCGTTTTTTATAAGCTTATTTATATTCTCTCTAAAGCTTAGGTTCTTTATATTTTCTCTTAGGATTTTTAGTTTGTCTAGGTGGATGCTTGAATCCTTTATAATTTCCCTTGCTCTTTCTAGGTTAAACTCATCTGCTGATAGGTCTTCTTCAGATCCTTGATCAATTACTTTTCTTTGGTAGGATGGAATTTTTTCAAGTTTTTCCTTATAGATCTTATAGGTTGGTATATCTAGGATAAAGATGCTTCCATCTTCAACCAACCTTGCTTGCTTAAAATATCCCTTTTTCATCATATATATTAAATCATTGAGGGTTTCTTCTTCGCTTTGGTTGACTGCTCCTGCTAAATCTCTTACAGAAATTACAGTGTTTACACCAAGTTCTCTTAGGTATCTAGCGTAGCGGTTTGAGATAGCCTTATAAAAATTTGATCTTTTCCATAAGATTATTGGAAAAGCTATGGTTAGGATGGATGTTATTATCAATCCCAAAAAGTTAAATAGGCCATAGCCAAACATAAAGCCATCAAAGAAGACTGTAGCTAGACTTCCAAAGATTAGAAGAAGAAGGAGTGAAATAACCTTATAAAAGGCATCCTTATATATTTCTGGTGGCTTCTGGCTTGCTACTTTGGGATTTTTAGCAGGTGGTAGGTCCTTGATATTTAGGGAATTATTAAATTTTTTGATTGTGTTATTTATTGATATTTTAATCTTCTCGCCAATTTCTTCAAAGGGTATAGACTCAGCCTTTTGGGCTAAGTCTTCTCCAAAATCGCTAAAAGATTTTTTGTATTTATCTTTTTTTTGATCTGACATAAGTTACTTCTTTCTTTTTTCTTAATTATATCATACTCTTATGAAGATATGATCAATATATTAATCATTTATATCAATTATTCTATCAAAATAATCTTTTTCTTTTAGGATGCTTTCCCTATTGCCAAATACGGCTACATTATCGACTTCAAAGGCCTTATCAAAGACTTCCCCTAGATCTTTTATTTCTTTAAGATCAGCTTCTTTTATTTCTTTTAGGATCTCTTCTGGGTCTTTAAAGTCCTTATTTTTGTAATTTATATAGTCAATTTGCCCATATTGGTTAGGGGTTTGGGGTCTTAGGATTGAACCCATGGTTGAGATTTGTTGGTTTTCAAAGTCTCTTTGGTCAAGGTCAAGATTTTTTGTGATTGATCCAATCTTTTTGTAATTATCTAGGGTTTTTCCTATATTTGGATCCCTGTAGGAGAAGGCTTTTAGGATTAAGTTTTTATCTATAGCCATTCCTGCTCCATAAGCTCCTCCCTTAGCTCTTATTAACTCATAAAGGTAAGGGTTTGATAGGATTGATCCTGCTAAGGTCAAGTAGCCCTTATAGCTTAAACCTTGATCTTTAAGGTCAAGGCTTTCTGCCACATAATTTACATTTCCATCACTTAGGATGGCCTCTTTTAGAGGGGTGGCTTTAAAATCTATAGAGATTTTCCTATCCTCTTCTTCTAGAAAGTCAAAGTTTTCTTTGATAGCTTTTTTAGCTAGCTTATAATCTTTTCTTGATGAAGTTATATTTACACTAAGGTTTCTACTTAGACTCTTTTTATAGGCCTTTGAAAGTTTCTCTTTGAACAAATCAAAGTTATCTTTAGCCATATTTATAGCTTCTTTTAAGAAAAAGTAAGAATCTAGACCAGAAAGTTTTTCCTTTATATAGGCCTGTTTATCTATATGGGAGTCAGCCCTAGCAAGGGCTATCATATGGCCCCTATCATACATGGAGGCTTCAAAGATTGATTTTTTCATCTTTAAAAGCTCAAAGATCCTATCTTTTTGTTTAAATTTAGACTTAAGCATAAAGTCTTTTACTAAGTCTAGGGCCTTATCTAGACTTTCTCTAGTAGTTTTGAAGGAGACTTTTAGTTTGTTTTCGCTTTCTTCCTTTGAAACTCTTAGACTTACTAGACTAAAGTTTAGGCCTGAAAGATGTTGCCAGAGTATATCATCTATTTGTGTATAGGCTATATTTTCTGTATCAACTGCTCCCAAAAGTTCATTTACCAAGCTTAGGTATTGAAGCTCTTCTAGATTCATATGATCTAGAGCAAAGTATAAGCTTACATAGATTAGCCCGCTAGTTTTTAAGTCATGGTAGATGAATTCAAAGCTATCATCTTCTACTTCTCTTGGTATATCCTTAATCTTTACTGGCACATCTTCTATATTTAGTCTTGGTATACTTGCTTTTTCTTCTTTGGTATTCTCCCTATCTTGGTAGGCTTTTAATTTATCAAGATCATCTTTGATACTTTCTAAATCTTTACTCTTTAGACTATCATTTTTTTCTTTAAGGTATTTTTCAAAGGCCTTATTTTTCTCTTCTGCATATGAAAGGTTAGCTTTGGCTATATGGATTAGCCTTGTTTTATTATCTAGGAAATGATCCTTAATAAATTGTTCATAATAACCACTTCCAATAAGCTTCCTTAGATCATCAAGTACATCAACCATCCTAAAGACATCAAATAAGTCCCCATAAGGGTTTATCATAGTAAGGTAGCTAATCCCCCTATTGACTGAATTAAGGCTTTCTCTTTGTCCATAATCAAAGATTGAAAAGGCAGACTTTAGACTTTCTTCAGATAAATTTAAAGAAAACTCCCTCATTCCTTCTTCTATAATCTCAACAAAGTCATCTATTTTTTTAGGATCTGCCTTTTGGGCTTGGATAATAACAGAAGACCTATTGCCATAGCCAACCCTGGCATAGAATAATTCTGGATTAATTTCTTTGGCAATCCTTGTCCTAATCTTTGATGAATCGCTATTAAATAGGGTATTTACAAGGATATTTAAGGTCAGATAATCCTTAAGGTCTAGGGAACTTGTTGCTAAAAATCCATAGGTTAAGTAGGCGGAATCTTCTTCTAACTTACTTGATGGATAGGTAGACTCGATAAGTTCAGGATAAGAATTTTCCTTAACAACAATATCCTTATCTATTTTTCTGTAGGAATAATTGGAAAGATATTCCTCATCCAAATATTCTAGGTAGGAATCAATATCTAGCTTTCCATAAAAATAAATCATGGCATTGGAAGGATGGTAGGTATCCTTATAAAATTCTATAAATTCATCATAGGAAAGGTCTTTTATATAGGTTGGGTCTCCACCTGAAACATATTGGTAGGGAGAATCCTTAAATAAGAGGGCATCTATTTGATTTGAAATAAGACTTTCAGGATCAGACAAGGCTCCCTTCATCTCATTGTAAACCACCCCACTAATTCCATTTACTTGACCATCTTTAAGGTCATAGTGCCAGGCTTCTTGATCTAGAATCTCCTTTTTTTCTAAGACTAGGGGATTAAAAACGGCATCTAGGTAGACATCTACTAGATTTTTAAAATCCCTATCATTTTCGCTAGCTACAGGAAAAAGAGTCTTGTCAGGATAGGTCATAGCATTAAGGAAGGTCTGTAGGGAAGAGGCAGCCATATCCATAAAAGGATCCTTGGACCTATACTTTTTTGATCCATTTAGGACAGAATGCTCCATAATATGGGCCTTGCCCTTAGAATCTGTTGGAGGGCTCTTAAAGCCAATTCCAAAAGTCTTGTTAGTATCATCATTATCAATATATATTATCTGAGCCTTGGTTTTCTCATGTTCAAAAAGAGAAACTTCAAGGCCAAGTTTATCAAAATTTTCTTTCTTAATTAACGTGTATGTCATATTTCCTCCATTTATACCACTATACTACTAATGAGCCTATAATCTTTTAGGGTAAAGACTTATTGTGTGATATGATAAGGCTATAATAAAGGAGGAATTATGAAACTAGGAATTATTGGAGCAGGAAAGATCGTCCATGAGCTTTTAACCTTTATTGGTGATATTGATGGGATCGACCTTGTAGCAATTGCTGCAACAGCTCGCAGTCGTGATAAGCTAGAAGACTTATCAGAAAAATATAATATTTCTGCTTACTATACAGATTATAAGGACCTTATTAAGGATCCTAATGTAGAAGTATGTTATGTAGCCCTTCCAAACAACCTTCACTATGAAGTAATGGATTATGCCCTAGACTTTGGCAAAGATGTAATTTGTGAAAAGCCTTTTGCCGGTAACCTTAGAGAGGCAGAAGCAATATTTAATAAGGCTTTTAGCAAAAATCTCTTAGTTATGGAGGCCATATCGATTCCTTTTATAAATAATTTTAAGTTAATTAAGGAAAAGATTAAAGACCTTGGTCAAATAAGACTTGTAAGTTTTAATTATTCCCAATACTCATCTAGGTATGATGATTTTAAAAAAGGGATAATAAGACCGGCTTTTTCTAGAAAAGCTTATGGGGGAGCTCTTATGGATATCAACTATTACAATATAGCCTTGGCTGTAAATTTATTTGGCAAGCCTAATAAAATAGAATATTTTGCCAATATAAATAAGGATATTGATACATCAGGAGTTCTTATGATGGATTATGGTGATTTTAAACTTACTGCCATTGGGGCTAAGGATAGTGAGGTTAAATCTTACAATATTATCCAGGCAGATCAGGCAAGCTTATATATAGAAGGGCCATCATCAACCCTTGAATCTTTTAGCATAAAAAAAGTTGGGGATAGAGAAATAAAAACATTTAATGAAAACCTTAATGTAAATAGACTCTTTTATGAATTCAAGGAATTTGAAAGAATCATAAGAGATAGAGATTTTTCAAGGGCAAAAGAGCTTAAGGAAAACACTCTCCTTACTATGGAACTTTTGACAAAAGCACGTAAGTCTATTGACCTTAGATTCACTTGTGACTAAAATGGGTGTTTTCTAAAAGACCTTTTAGTGATATAATATGAATACATTATGAAGAGTATAGAAAGGAGTTTATATGGTAGGAATTATCTTAGCAAGCCATGGTGGCTTTGCTAACGGGATCAAAGAGTCCGCACAGATGATTTTTGGACAGCAAGAGAAGTTTGAGTCTGTTATCCTTGAACCATCCATGGGACCTGATGATTTTAGGGCAAATCTAGAGGCTGCTATCAAAAGAGTAGATTCTGATGAGATTTTATTCTTGGTTGACCTATGGGGTGGTACACCCTTTAACCAAACTTCTAACCTTTTAGCAGGTCATGAAGAAAAGTGGGCAATTGTCGCAGGCCTTAACCTTCCTATGGTAATTGAAGCCTTATCTGAAAGATTCTCAAGTGAAGCTTCCCATGATATTGCCAAGGCTATAATAGGATCTGCCAAAGAGGGAATTAAGATTAAGCCAGAAGATCTAAATCCTTTAGAAGAAGAAAAGAAAGAGGAAGCAAGTAATAATATTCCTCAAGGCGCTATACCAGAAGGTACAGTCCTAGGTGATGGCAAGATTGACATAGGCCTTGCAAGAATTGATACAAGACTCTTACATGGTCAAGTAGCTACAAGTTGGACTAAGTCTATCAATCCAGATAGGATAATAGTAGTAAGTGATAATGTATCAGAAGATGCTTTAAGAAAGCAAATGGTAATGGAGGCAGCTCCTCCAGGAGTTAAGGCTCACGTTATTCCTATATGGAAGATGAAAGAGATCATGGATGATCCACGTTTTGGAGCAACAAGAGCCATGCTTTTATTTGAAAAACCACAAGATGTATTAGAATTTTTGGAAATAGGTGGCTCATTAGATAAGGTAAATCTTGGATCTATGGCCTACAAAAAAGGCGATATCAACCTAACTAATGCTGTATCTATGAATGCAGAAGATGTAAAATGTTTTGATAAGATCCTTGAATATGGAGTAGAAATAGATGTTAGAAAGGTTCCAGCTGATAAGAGCGAGAACTTTGCTAATATGATGAAAAAAGCTAAAAGCGAACTAAATATCAATTAATAGGAGAAATTATGAATATACTGAATATTATATTAATCGCCCTAGTAGCTTTTCTTGCAGGTTGTGAGGGAATTTTGGATCAATTCCAATTCCACCAACCAATAGTGGCTTGTACCCTAATAGGGCTTGTTACAGGTCACCTAAAGGAAGGTATTATCCTGGGAGGTTCCCTACAAATGATAGCCCTAGGTTGGGCTAACGTTGGAGCGGCAGTTGCACCAGATGCAGCTTTAGCCTCAGTAGCTTCAGCAATAATCATGGTTTTAGCCCTAGAGGGTGGAAGCCAAAATGTAAGTGATGCTATAAATACATCAATCGCCCTAGCTATCCCACTATCAGTAGCAGGATTATTCTTGACAATGATTGCAAGAACTTTAGCAATTCCAATAGTTCACGGTATGGACGGGGCAGCAGAGACTGCAAACTTTAGAAAGATAGATACCCTATCTTATCTAGCAATAATTATGCAAGGCTTAAGGATTGCAATACCAGCAGTTATCCTTTGCTTTATCCCATCAAAGGCTGTAACAGATGCCCTAAACTCAATGCCAGCTTGGCTAACAGGCGGTATGGAAGTAGGTGGTGGCATGGTTGCTGCTGTAGGTTATGCTATGGTAATTAACATGATGAGTACCAAAGAAACATGGCCATTCTTTGCCCTAGGTTTCGTATTTGCAACCATTAGCGAAATAACCCTAATAGGTCTTGGTGTAATAGGAGTAGTACTAGCTATTATCTATATGACCCTAAAGGATATGGCAATGAATAACCAAGGAGGACCTTCTTCAGGAGACCCACTTGGCGATATAATTAACGATTATTAAAGGAGCAGATATGACTGAAAGTAAAGCTATGAAGCAAAATGAAAATTCAAATGAAGAAAGAATTGTTCTAAGTAGGTCTGTCCGTAAGAAGGTATGTAACCGTCACCAATTCCTTCAAAGTTCTTGGAACTATGAAAGGATGCAAAATGGTGGTTGGGCTTTCTCAATGATACCAGCTATCAAAGCTCTTTATACAAAAAAGGAAGACCAAGTTGCTGCCCTAAAAAGACACTTAGAATTTTATAATACCCACCCTTATGTATCAAGCCCAGTTATGGGTGTAACCCTTGCTATGGAAGAAGAAAGGGCTAATGGTACACCAATAGATGATGCCGCAATAAACGGTGTAAAGGTTGGTATGATGGGACCTTTGGCAGGTGTAGGTGATCCGGTATTCTGGTTTACCCTAAGACCAATCCTTGGAGCCTTAGGTGCAAGTTTTGCCATCTCTGGTAATATCATTGGACCAATCCTATTTTTCCTAGTATGGAACCTTATAAGATATATCTTTGAGTGGAAGAGCCAAGAGTTAGGTTATAAGGCAGGAAACGAAATAACCAAGGACCTATCAGGTGGATTACTTGGAAGAGTAACCCTAATGGCATCAATCTTAGGTATGTTTATAGTTGGAGCCCTAGTACAAAGGTGGGTATCAATCAACTTTACAGCTACAATCTCAGAGATTACCCAACAAGAGGGAGCCTATATAGATTGGGCAAACCTACCAGCAGGAGCTGAGGGGATCAAACAAGCCCTAAGCCAATTTGCAGCTATAGGACCATCAGCCCTAAACCAAGTTAAGGTAACAACCCTCCAAGATAACCTAAACTCCCTAATTCCAGGCCTGGTTCCACTCCTACTAACCCTTGGAATATCAAAACTATTAAAGAAAGATGTATCACCTATAACTATAATTGTTGCCCTATTTATCATAGGAATTATAGCAAGGTACTTTAATATAATGTAATGGTAAGATCACAAAACAAATCGGTAGACCTTGCCATCAAAGCTACCAACCTAAATGGCCTGACCAGTAATGGCCAGGTCATGGTTGGTAATAAGGCCTTTGAATACTACAATGATAAAAATAAGGCCGACTTTATCCAAATCCCCTATGGTGAAATTGACTATATTACAGCTGAAGTTTTATTTGGCAAAAAAATAGTAAGATTTGCCATCCATACTAAGTCCAACAGGAATTTTATCTTCTCAACTAGGGATAACAAAAAGACCCTGAGGGCTGTCAATAAGTACCTTCCTGATGAAAAGTTAAGGAAGTCTTTGGGAGTAATGGATTATATTAAAAAATCATTTAAGAAAAAATAAGAGCTCCCTAAAGGGGGCTTTTATTATGAATTTTAGGAAAGAAATAATATAAAGATTTGACAAATTAATTATTTGATATTTTTATAAAACCCATACTTATGCTTACTAGTCTAAGTTTCAGATTGGAATATTTAAGCTTATAAGTATAATCTTATTAAAAAGTTTAAGGTGGAATTATGGTTAATAATTTAAGGTTAGCCTATGCTAACAATAGAAATTTTATAAGAATTGTAAGGTATATCCTTATATCTTTTGCATTTTTGATAATAACTTGGCTAATAGATTATAGGTATCCTAGCTTAAAGAGAGGTATTCCTGATATTTTTCTCTTATCTGCTGATGTAACCTCATCTTTTTTATCCAACCTATCAGGTACCTTTCTTACAGTAGCAACCTTTACCTTTACAACTATTCTTACAGTTTTAAATAAGTATTCAGGATCGCTAACTCCTAGGATTGTCCAAGATTTTATAGATAAGCCCAATGTCCTAAGTCTTTTTGGAGTTTATATAGGTGGTTTCTTCTATACAGTTCTTGCCCTTTTTATGGTCCAAAATATTGATTCAAAAATCCCCCTTCTTGCAGGGACCCTGGCTGTTTTTTATGCCCTAGGAGCCATGGTATCCTTTATACTTTTTGTAAGAAGAGTCCTAAGAGATATAAAATTTTCTAATGTCATAGAAAGTGTTTATGATAATGCCCACGGCCTAGTTCTTAAAGAAGCCGATAGGAGGAGAGAGTCTAGTAGGTTTGACCTTAAGTCCTATGAGGATGAGATCAAAATCTATGCCAATGCTACAGGTTTCCTATATGATATAGACCATAAAAATCTTATAGATAGCCTATCAGATATAAAAAGTCAGCTGGTTATAGAAAAAAAGATTGGAGAATATGTGGCAAGGGGAATGTATATAGCCAAATTATATGTCTATGACAAAATGGATTTTGAGGGTGAAGATAAGGAAGAGTTTTTGGAGAAATTATCAGCATCACTTTTAATAAATGTTAGCAAAAATGATTTTGAAGACTACCACCACGAGCTGACAAACTTAGTTGAAATATCAATGATGGCCCTATCACCAGGAGTCAATGACCCAAATACTGCAATTGAGGCTATAAGAAAGATCTCTTCCCTTTTAGGAGATTTGTTTTCAAGTAAAAATTCCTATGTCCTTTTAAATGAAAATGATAATTCTAAGATAATCTATAAGTCCTATACAGTAAAAGAAGAGCTTTATAATTCCTTTGCCCAAATCATTCATTATGGCAAAGAAGATCCTATGGTTGCAAGAGCAATTCTAAATGGACTATATCTAGTATATATGCTAGCAGAAGAGAGTGTAAAATCAGAAGTAAGAGAATTTATGGATTACACTTATGAAATTTGCAAAAACTCTGTTAGCTACCAGATGGATAAAGATGGCATAGAGATAATATATAAGGATTTTTGTAAAAATAGAGATAATCAGGTTGACCAAGAAGCTGCAAGAGAAGAAGAATAAAAATAGTATTGACCTTTCCTAGCTATTTTATGGCAATGGGAAGGTCTTTTATTTATAACAATTATAAAGGCCTAGTAAAAAGCTGGTTACTATCTCAAACTTATACTTTATAAAAAAATATTTTAAAATTTAGTAAAAAAATCCTTTTAGCTCTTGACATAAAGAAAATGTTTCTATATAATTAACTTGAAACGTTACATAAGGAGTAAAAAATGACAACAATGAAAGAAGTGGCCAAGGAGGCTAAGGTTTCTTTAGGTAGCGTAAGCAATGTAATCAACAACAAACCTGTCAGGCCTGAGACCAAAAGAAAGGTTGAGGCTGCGATAGAGAAGTTAAATTATGAGAAAAATGACCTGGCTTCAGGTTTTAAGACTAATAGGACAAAAACTATAGGCCTTATTATACCAACAGTCTGGCATCCGTTTTTTTCGCAAATCGCCTTTTATGTAGAAAAATACCTACTAGAAGATGGCTATAAGCTTCTCCTATGCAACAGCAACGGCAATGCAGGAAGTGAGTTGCAATACATTCAGCTCCTACGCCAAAACATGATAGATGGGATAATTGCTATAACTTATTCTGATATAGAAATGTATATCAACAGCAAACTACCCTTTGTTTCAATCGATAGGATTTTTTCTACCAACGTAAATTTTGTTGCTAGTAAAAACTACGAGGGAGGAAGGCTTGCTGGTAAGACCCTTGTTGATAAAGGATCTAAGAATCTTATTTTCATAGGATCTCATAATAAGTTTGTAAATGCGACCATGGATAGAAGGAAGGGCTTTGTAAGCTTTTGTAAAGAGAATAATATAAACTATGAAGTCATAGACTTATTAGAACCCTACCAGGGACTTGATTTAGAAATAAAGAAAGCCTTTGCCAAAAACCCTAAAATCGATGGAATTTTTGCCCTCAATGATTTTTTGGGCCTTGATATCATAAAGATTTTAGAAGAAATAGATAGGTACCCAATAAGGGACTATCAAATAATAGGGTTTGATGGTATAAAATTATCTTTTGAAAGAGACTATGTCATATCAACTATAGCCCAGCCTATAAGTGGTATAGCCAGAAAAAGTGTAGAAATTTTATTAAAAAATATAGAAGATGAAAACCACAAAGAAAACGCTTATCTACCAGTTGACTTTAAGGATGGGGGGACAACTTGGTAGAAATATTAGAAGGAGGATCTATGAAAAGTAAAAACATTAATGAAGTAAAAGTTTCTAAATGGAAGACTTTCAAGGACCAGCATCAGCTATTTCTGCTCTTGCTTCCGGCCTTGTTGGTAACCTTTGTATTTAAGTATATCCCTATGTATGGGATCATGATTGCCTTTGTAGATTATAACCCGCTTAAGGGAATAATCGGATCTGAATGGATTGGTTTTAAGCATTTTATTGATTTTTTATCATCGCCAAACTTTAATATACTTTTGGCTAATACCCTAAAACTTTCAATATATGGCTTAATCCTTGGGTTTTTCCCACCGGTTATAATTGCTATTATGCTAAACCAAGTTCTATCCTTTAGGGCAAAAAAATATATACAAACTGTCCTATATATGCCTAATTTTATATCTACAGTAATTATTGTAGGTATGGTCTTTCTGTTTTTTTCGGCAACAGGACCTGTTGTAAGTATTTTAGAGGCTATAGGTATTAATCCACCAAATTTTTTGACCGATCCTGAAACGTTTCGACCTCTTTATATTTTCTCAGGAATATGGCAGGGAATGGGCTGGGCATCAATACTTTATACCTCAGCCTTAGTTAATATTTCCCCAGACCTTTATGAGGCGGCAGATATTGATGGAGCAAATCTCTTGCAAAAGATATTTTATATAGAGCTACCAGCCCTTAAGCCTATTATGATGGTAAATTTAGTTTTGTCGATAGGAGGAATCATGGGCATAGGCTATGAAAAGGCTTATCTAATGCAGACTTCTCTAAATTTGCCAGCTTCAGAGATTATTTCAACCTATGTATATAAGATTGGTCTTCAGCAGGGAAATTATTCTTACTCAACAGCTGTTGGTTTGTTTAACTCGGTTATAAATTTGATCTTACTCTTTATAGCCTACTTTGTAGTCAACAGGATTAATAGAAAGGATAAGTAGATGAATGATATTTCTCTTACTAAGTTAGATAAAAGATTAAAATTTGTTAATATTATAGGCTTGATCCTTTTGGTCTTGATAATACTTGTGCCCATGGTCTATATACTTTTTGCAAGCTTTATGAACCCAGATGTGCTCTTGTCTAAGGGAATTTCCCTAGACCCTAAGGATTGGTCCTTAGAAGGATATAAGAGGGTCTTTAGTGATATGTCTATTATTAGAGGCTTTATAAATTCTTTTCTATATTCTCTAAGTTTTGCCATCTTAAATGTCCTTGTGACTATGATGGCAGCCTATCCTCTTAGCAAGGATGACCTAGTTTTTAAGAAGGGAATTTATATATTCTTTGCTATTACCATGTTTTTTGGAGGAGGCCTGGTACCAACCTACCTTCTTATAAAAAGTCTGGGTATGCTAGATACAGTCTGGGCCCTAATCCTTCCAGGAGCCTTGTCTGTATTTAACTTATTTCTTGCCCAAGTTTATATCAAGACCCTACCTAAGGAAATGATAGAGGCGGCCAAGGTTGATGGGGCTAATGAGTTTCAAATATTTTTTAGGATCATAGCTCCCCTATCTAAGTCTATAATGTTTGTAATTTTTCTATATTCTTTTGTAGGAATGTGGAATTCATATTTTGATGCAATGATCTATATTAAATCACCAGAATTAGAACCCCTCCAACTGGTTTTAAGAAAGATCTTGGTACAAAATGAACCTAATATGAATATGATTGGAGCCCAAACTGCAATGGCTGAGTTAAAAAGGATTGCAGAGCTTGTTAAATACTCAACTATAGTTGTATCAAGTCTGCCCCTTATAGTTATGTATCCATTCTTCCAAAAATATTTTGAAAAGGGAATTTCTGTCGGTGCTGTTAAAGGTTAAGTTTTAAAGGAGAAAATTATGTTAAAAAAATTTAAAATTATGTCAATTATGGTCCTTGCCCTAGGCCTTGCTGCTTGTGGTAAGGGTGAATCTTCATCAAGCAAGGATTATGCTCTTAAGGACATAAGCCTACCCTTAGAAGAGAAGGTTGAGCTTAAGGGGATGATAGCAAGCTCACCCCTTGCTCCAGAAGATCCAAACGAAAAGTTAATTTTTCAAAGGCTAGAAGAGAAGTCAAATGTCCACATAGATTGGAAAAATTATGATAGTGATTTTGCAGAAAAAAGAAACCTAGATATTGCTGCAGGTGACCTACCAGATTTCATTTGGAATGCAGGAGCAAGCGATGCAGACCTTGTCAATTGGTCTAAAAATGGAGTAATCCTACCAGTAGATGACCTGGTTGATAAGTATATGCCAAATCTTAAGGCTATCTATGAAAAATATCCCCACTATAAGGACATGGTAGTTTCCCCTGACGGTCATATGTATTCCTTCCCATGGATAGAAGAACTAGGAGAGGGTAAGGAGTCAATCCATACGGTAAATGATATAGCATGGATTAATAAGGATTGGTTAGATAAATTAAATTTATCCATGCCAACCAATCCAGAAGAACTAAAAGAAGTTTTAATAGCCTTTAAGGAAAAGGATCCTAATGGTAATGGCCAAGCTGATGAGATTCC
This sequence comes from Anaerococcus sp., assembly GCA_030532385.1. Taxonomy (GTDB): domain Bacteria; phylum Bacillota; class Clostridia; order Tissierellales; family Peptoniphilaceae; genus Anaerococcus. The sequence continues at coordinate 116,787 of JAUNLG010000004.1, forward strand.
AATATCTTTTATAGACCAAGATGGTAATGAGGATTTTAAATTAATCATGGCAGCCTTTGGAGGAGATGGAGATAATGATAACCACCTGGTAGTTGGAAATGATGGGAAAATAAACTTTACAGCAGATGATGATGGGTATAGGAAGGGTCTTGAGTATATGCATGAGCTTTACCAAAATGACCTTATAGATCCTGAAGCTTTTGAACAAGATTGGAACTCTTATATATCCAAGGGCAAGGACCATATGTATGGCCTATACTTTACCTGGGATAAGGCTAATATAAGTGGGATGAATGATTCTTATGATGTCCTACCAGTAATGCAAGGACCTGATGGAGTAAGAAGGGTGACAAGAACCAATAATCTAGGATTTTCAAGAGATAGGCTAGTAATAACTAGTGCCAATAAAAACCTAGAGCTTACAGCAAGGTGGATTGATCAAATGTATGAGCCTATCCAATCTGTCCAAAATAACTGGGGAACTTATGGGGATGATAGCCAACAAAATATCTTTGAATTATCAGAAAATGAAAACGGAGACCCTATGCTTAGACACCTTCCATTAGAAGGAACTGCACCAGGAGAATTAAGGCAAAAAACAGAAGTAGCAGGGCCTTTGGCTATTGTAAACGAATATTACGGAACCTACACCACCATGCCAGATGATGCAAAATGGAGATTAGATATAGTAAAAAATGAATTTGCACCCTATGTAGATAAGGATGACTTCTATCCTAACTTATTTATAAGTGTAGAAGACCTTGATAGGATTGCAAAGATTGAAGCAGACCTTTTTCCTTATGTAAAAAGATCTAGGGCAGAATTTATCCAAAATGGTATAAGCGATGAGGCATGGACTTCCTATAAGCAAGAGTTAGAAAGGCTTAACCTTAAAGAATGGGAAGAGATAAGACAAAGAAATTTCGATAAGTATAAGAATAAGTAAGATTAGAAGAGGAATAATAATGGAAAATAAGTTAGATAAGGCTAATAAGTTTGTAGAAGCAGAAAAAGGAAAAGTGGTAAAGAAATTTTACCCGGATATAAATTTTGCAGGTCCAATAGGATGGATAAATGACCCTAATGGTCTAAGCCTGGTTGGAGATGACTACCATCTTTTCTACCAATACCACCCATATTCACCTGACCATGGTCCCATGCACTGGGGCCATGCCAAAAGTAAGGATGGGCTAAACTGGCAGGATTTGCCAATAGCCCTGGCTCCAGATAAGGATTATGATAAGGATGGGGTATTTTCAGGGTCAGCCATAAGCAAGGATGACAACCTATACCTTATGTATACAGGAAACCTAGTTGGGGATAAATTTAGACAAAATCAAAACATAGCCTGGTCTAAGGACTTGGTAAACTTTGAAAAAATTCACAAAAACCCAGTTTTAGATGAAGCTGACCTTCCTTCAAACATAAGCAGGGAGCACTTTAGAGACCCTAAGATAATAAGCTATAAAGGTAGGTATTATGCAGTTATTGGAACAAAAACGGATGATGAAGTTGGAACAGTCCTAGTCTATGAGTCTGATGACCTAGAAAATTGGACCTATAAGAGCATACTCTTAAGTGATACAAGCTACCTTGGCAAGATGGCAGAATGTCCAGACCTTCTAATCTTTGGCCAAAAAGCCCTTTTATTAGTATCAGCCATGGACTATTTTGACGGTTCTTATACTTATCCTCATAAGACTTTAATGGTTTATGGTCAAATGGATTTTGATAAATTTACATTTACTCCCTTAGAAAAAAGGGAAATGGACCTAGGATTTGATTATTATGCCCCACAAAGTGTCAAAGAAGATGGAGGATTTGCAGCAATTAGCTGGCAGCAAAATTGGGGAGAAGCCCTAATTCCAGGAATTTTGGGCCACAAGTGGATGGGCCAGATGACCATATTACAAAAGATTTTCTTAAAAGAGGGAAGGATCAAAAGATCAATCCATCCTAAGGTCTTAGCTAATAAAAACCTAGTTGAATCTATAGAAGATATAGGGTCTATAAGTATAAAAACAAATTCTTATATTAAAATACAATTTGCCAAAAGGGGGGCCAAGGCCCTTAGGTTGAATTTTAAAAATCCTGCAGAAAATTTCTCCTTTGACTTTAATATCGAAGAAAATACAGGCTATCTTGATAGGTCAAAGATCAAATACATGGACCTTTATGAAAAAGATAATTTTAAGAAAAAAGAATTCAACCTAGACTTTGAAGATGAAAATAAGCTTGAAATCATATTTGATAAGTCATCCATTCAAATTTATATAAATGACACCTATTCTATTTCAAACACCTATTATAGCGAAAATCCCCTAGCAGACTTAGAAATATCTTTACTAGGAGATGGTAGGCTTGATAGGATAAGCACATATAAGCTAAAGGAGGATTAAATGTTTGCAGCAATAGAAGCTGGAGGAACAAAGATAATATCTGCCATAGCAGATGAAGAATTTAATATAATCGATAAGATAAAAATCCCAACAACAAGTCCTTCAGAAAGTTTTGGCCTAATAAGAGATTTTTTAATGGCTTATAAGGATAAGCTTAAGGCTATAGGAGTAGGGTCTTTTGGCCCTATAGATATAGATGAAAAATCTAGGACCTATGGACAAATCTTAAATACACCTAAGAAAGGATGGTCAAATTTCAATATTTATAACCAGCTAAACAAGGACTTTGACATTAAGATTACAATAACAAGTGATGTAAATGCATCAGCCTATGGAGAATATGCCTTTGGCCTTAGTGAAGATAAAAAATCCCTGGTTTATTTTACAGTAGGAACAGGCATAGGGGCGGCCTATATCCAAGATGGTCTTCTTATTGGAGGAAGGTCTCATCCAGAGATGGGACATATGATAATTAATAAACATCAAGACGATGGATTTAAGGGGTCTTGTCCCTACCATGGACCATGCCTTGAAGGGCTTGGTTCAGGACCTGCTATAAGTCAAAGGTTAAATAAATTAGGAGAAGACCTTGATAAGGATGATAAATTTTGGGATATAGAAGCTAACTACCTAGGTCAGGCAGCCCTAAATACAAGCTACATGTTTAACCCAGATTGTATCATCTTTGGTGGTGGAGTTATGGCTAAAGAGGGGCTTATAGAAAAAATTAGAGAAAATTTTGAAAGATTAAACAAGTCCTATATGGACTTTGCTCCCCTAGATGAATTTATAATAAAACCTAAATATGATGGACAATCTGCTATATTAGGCTGTCTCAAGCTAGCCAAAGAATCAATAGGAGAATAGAGGATGGCTGATATAAAATTAGAAAATATTTATAAAAAATATGATAAGACTGATCACTTTGCAGTAGAAAATTTCAACCTAGATATAAAGGATAAAGAATTTATTGTCTTTGTTGGACCATCAGGATGTGGAAAATCTACTACCCTAAGGATGATAGCAGGGTTAGAAAAGATAAGCGATGGTAGTCTTTATATAGACAATAAACTAGTAAACAACCTAGCTGCTAAAGAAAGAAATATCGCCATGGTCTTTCAATCCTATGCCCTTTATCCTCACATGAATGTCTATGATAATATGGCCTTTGGACTTAAGCTTAGTAAAGTCAAAAAAGACGAGATAGATAAAAGAGTAAGAGAGGCTAGCCAGATCTTAGGTCTAGACCCTTACTTAAAAAGAAAACCTAAAGACCTATCAGGTGGTCAAAGGCAAAGAGTTGCCCTAGGAAGGGCTATAGTAAGAGATGCCAAGGTATTTTTGATGGATGAGCCCCTAAGCAACCTAGATGCAAAACTTAGGATGCAGATGAGAGCTGAGATTTCTAAATTGCATAACAAATTAGAAACTACAACCATCTATGTAACCCATGACCAAACAGAAGCTATGACTATGGCAGATAGGATAGTAATAATGAATAAGGGTATAATTCAGCAAATAGGAAGTCCTGAAGAAGTCTATGAAAACCCAGCCAATACCTTTGTTGCAAGCTTTATGGGCACACCTGCTATGAACCTTGTAGAAGTCAATTTAGAAAAGGGTTTTATTAAAAAAGATGGGCTAGAGTTAAGTCTGGATACCAAAACTTATGATAGGCTAAGGGCTAAGGGCTATGAGGGCAAGGATTTAATCTTTGGTATAAGACCTGAAGATATTATGACTAGGCTAGGTGATAGAAAAAATATGACCCCTCCTTTAGAGGCTGATATTGAGTTATCTGAACTTTTAGGTTCTGAATCCATGTTTTATATAAATATAGGGCAAACCCAGTTTATTGTAAAATCAAATAAAGAAGATTATTCTAAGTCTGATAAGACTAGGGTGTATTTTAATATGGATAAGGCCAAATTTTTTGATAAAGAAAGCAAGCAAGCTATAATTTAGTCTTAGAATGAAGAATTGTAATAAAATTATTTGTTAAAAAAATTTCTAGAAGCCTAGAACAAATGTTGAAAAATTCCCCTTCTAGGGGATTTTTCTTTTAGAGGATATGAAAACATTTTCTAAGAAGTAGAATATTTTTCGATTTTGCTATATAATATTATTGTATAATAACAAAAAAGACATTTACTTAAAATTTAGAATAAATGTTTTCACAAAGGAGTTAATATGAAAAATTATGACACAAGTAAAATCAAAAATCTAGCCTTAGTCGGTCATTCGAAAGCAGGTAAGACATCTTTGACAGAATCACTCCTATTTAAAACTGGCGTGATCGATAAAAAGGGAAGAGTTGAAAATGGAAATACAGTTTCTGACTATGAAGGTCAAGAGAAAAAGAGAAATATTTCCCTACAAACTTCAATTATTCCAATAGAATATAATGATTTTAAGCTTAATTTTATAGATTCTCCTGGATTTTTTGACTTTGAAGGAGAGGTCCTTCAAGCCCTAAGAGCTGCCGAGTCTGCCCTATTTGTAGTAGACGGTGAAAATGGTATAGAAGTTGGAACTGAAAAATACTGGAAGTATACCCAAGAGATCAACCTTCCATCAATATTTTTTGTAAATAAATTAGATAAGGAAAATGCGAATTTTAATAAGGTAGTATCAGACCTTCATATCCAATTTGGTAAAAAAATAATTCCCCTAACCCTAACCCTAGGTCAAGGAGAAGATTTTAAGGGGATCATAGATGTAATAGATAAAAAAGCCTACACTTATGAAGATAATGAAAAAAAGGAAGTTGAGATTCCTGAAATAAGGCTTGCTGAAGTAGATGAAGTCTATAACCAGGTTATCGAGGCTGTTGCGGAGTCAGATGATAGTCTTATGGAAAAATTCTTTGAGGGAGAAGAGTTTTCAGAAGAAGAATTTATGAAGGGACTTTCTAAGGCCATCCTACAAGGTCAAGTTATTCCACTTATAGCAGGGTCAAGCGAAAGGCAAATTGGTCTTACAGCCCTCCTAGATACAATAACCAAGTACATGCCATCAATGGATGATGAGGATGCAAATATTGGATTTAGGGTTAAGGATGAGTATGAAGGATTTGAACCTGATGAAAGTGCACCATTTTCTGCAGTTATCTTTAAGACTATAGCAGATCCTTTTGTTGGTAAGATCTCAATATTTAAAGTCCTATCAGGGGCAATCCATAAGGATGATAAGATCTATAATGTAAGCAAGGGTGTAGAAGAGAAAGTTGCAAATCTTTTCTACCTAAGAGGTAAAGAACAAATTAAGACCGACAAGGTTGTTGCAGGGGATATAGGAGCCTTTTCTAAGGTAGATTCTGCTTCAACATCAGATACCTTTGCAAGTAAGGATAAGCCTATTGAATATAAGAAGATTACTTATCCAAAACCAGTTTTATTCTATGCTATAGCAGCCCTAAGTAAAAATGATGAGGATAAGATTTCTGAGGCCCTTCATAAGCTAAGCGAAGAGGACCCAACCTTTGGCCAAGAGAGAAACCAAGAGACTAGCCAATCAATCTTATCAGGTTTGGGCAATGTCCAACTTGAAGTTTTAATGGATAAATTAAAAGATAATTACTCAGTAAACACTCAACTAGTAGACTATAAGATTCCTTATAGGGAAACAATCAAGGCAAAATCAGATGTCCAAGGTAAGCATAAGAAGCAATCTGGTGGAGCAGGTCAATATGGAGATGTCTTTATAAGGTTTGAACCAAGTGATGAAGACTTTGTATTTGAAGAAGAAGTATTTGGTGGGGCAGTTCCTAAAAATTACTTCCCAGCAGTAGAAAAGGGTCTTCAAGAATCCCTAGCAGAAGGACCACTAGGTGGCTTTAAGGTAACAGGTATCAAGGCAACCTTATACGATGGATCCTACCACCCAGTAGATTCAAACGAACAAGCCTTCAAGACTGCTGCAAAAATCGCCTTCAAAAAAGGCGTGGAAGAAGCTCAACCAATCCTACTTGAACCTGTTATGAAACTTGAGATAAAGGTTCCTGATGCCAACCTTGGAGATGTAATGGGAGATATGAACAAGAGACGTGGCAAAATTCTCGGTATGGACCCACAAAAAGATGGTAGTCAAGTTATCCTTGCAGAAGCTCCATTATCAGAAGTTCTAACCTATGCTATTGACCTTAGAAGTCAAACATCTGCTCGTGGATCTTTCTCAATGGACTTTGTAAGATATGAAGAAGTTCCAAAAGAAATTACTGAAAAAGTATTAGAAAAGTAAATAAGCAAAAAGTAATAATTAAAAAGCTTGAAAAGAATAAGGAGGGTGCAATGGCAAAATGGGAAATCTTAAATATCGATCCATGGCTTAAGGATTATGAAGATGATATAAACTTAAGGATGGAGGGCTTAAAAAAACAAAAGGAAAGACTTCTACCAGATGGCAAAAGTCTAAAGGAATTTGCTAATGCACATAATTATTATGGCTTCCACAAGACTAAGACAGGCTGGATTTATAGGGAATGGGCACCAAACGCAGATGGTCTCTACCTTATTGGTGATTTTAATGGATGGGATAGGCATTCCCATCCATTGACAAAGATCAACGATGAAGACTGGGAGATTAAGATAAAGGGCATAAGAAGCCTTCCTCATGGGTCAAGAGTTAAGGTCCTAGTAGATGCGAATGGGTCTATAAAAGATAGGATTCCCCTATACGCCAGGAGGGTAGATAGGGATAGTAAGCTTGATTTTGCAGGAATAATCCAAAATCCAAGGAAGAAATTTATCTGGGAAGATGAAGACTTTAAGATAAAAAAAGAAGATCTTTTAATCTATGAAGCCCATATAGGCATGTCATCAGAAGAGGGTAAGGTTGCTAGCTTTAAGGAATTTGAAGAAAATATCCTACCAAGGATAAAGGATTTAGGCTATAACACTGTCCAACTTATGGCCATAACTAGCCATCCTTACTATGGGTCTTTTGGCTATCAAGTAGCTAACTTTTTTGCTCCATCATCTTGGTATGGAGAAAATGATGAATTAAAATCTCTGATAAACCAAGCCCATAAGATGGGTCTTAATGTAATAATGGACTTAGTTCACTCCCATGCTGTAAAAAATACCGCAGAAGGGATCAATGAATTTGATGGAACCAGCTATCAATTTTTCCATGAGGGAGAAGAGGGCAACCACCCTGATTGGGACTCCAAATTATTTGACTACAAAAAACCTGGAGTAAGCCACTTCCTTTTATCTAATATAAAATATTGGCTTGAAGAATATCACTTTGATGGTTTTAGGTTTGATGGTGTGACATCAATGATCTATAAAAACCATGGTAGGGGTGTATCCTTTGACTCTTATAATAAGTATTTTTCAATGAATACAGATATAGAAGCTATAAATTACCTGCAATTAGCAAATGAACTAATAAGAGAAGTAAAGGAGGAAGCAATTACCGTAGCAGAAGATATGAGTGGAATGCCTGGTATGTGTCTACCAATAAAGGATGGAGGCATAGGCTTTGACTATAGGCTTGCTATGGGTATGCCAGATTTTTGGGAAAAAACCTTAGAAAAAAGAGATGAAGATTGGGACTTATCTAGGATGTGGTATGAACTATCAACTAAGAGAGAAAATGAAAAGAGGGTCTCTTATGTAGAAAGCCACGACCAGGCCTTAGTTGGATCAAAAACTGTAATCTTTAGGCTAGCTGATCAGGACATGTATTGGAATATGGAAGAAGGGTCAAATAACCTTATAATAGATAGGGCCCTTGCCCTTCATAAGATGATAAGGCGGATTACCATATCTATGGGAGCTGATGCTTATTTAAACTTTATGGGCAATGAATTTGGTCATCCTGAATGGATAGACTTTCCAAGAAATGATAATGGCTACTCCTTTCACTATGCTAGAAGGCAATGGTCTTTGGTAGATAATGATAGGTTAAAGTATAAGTACCTAAATGCCTTCGATAAGGCTATGATAGCCTTCGTAAAGGAAAATGACCAGTTATCAAGTGAAATTTTTAGGCTTTGGATAGATAATGATAGAAAGATCATAGCTTTTAGAAACAAGGACTTAGTCTATATCTTTAACTTCCACCCTGAAAATTCCTACGAGTCATTTCAGCTACCGATCCATGACCAAGGGGACTTTGAAGTTGTAATGGATACTGACCAAGAAGAATTTGGAGGAAGTGGAAGAATAAGCCACGATTACATTTATAAGTCTACTAGACTTCAAGGGACAGACTATGATGGTATAAAGATCTATATACCAGCAAGGACAGGTCTAGCTTTAAGGAAGATAAAATGAAAATAACTTGCCTGGGGGATTCCTTTACCCAAGGTTATCTAGTAGAAGGAAGAAATTATACCCGCTTTTTGGAAAAGGCGGGTTTTTCTGTTAAAAACCTTGGTGTAAATGGATCAACAACTGATCAGATGTTAGAAAGATACAAGAGATTTAAAAATAGGAAAGAAAAAGAAGACATCCTTCTTATATTTGGAGGAAGTAATGATTTTTTATCTGGCAAATCCATAGAATTTGTATATAAGAATGTTAAAAGTATATTAAAAATATCAGAAGCTAGGAGAAAAATAGTGGTACTTCCTCCCCTTGTGGAAGAAGAAGAGACCTATTACCTTTATAAAATGACCAATGAAAAGATAAAGGCCTACAAAAATCTATATAAAAAAGATCAAGTAAACCTAATAGATGCTAGTCTGATAAAGGGAAGATATATAGATGGAATCCACCTAGCAGCTGATTTTCACGAAAAATTAGCAGAAAAAATAATAAGGAGTGTAGATGATAGAAGAACTTGAAAATCCAGAATACCTTCAAGGCCTAGTAAAAAATAGGCTCTTGGCTCAAATAATATCCATAGGAATAATCATAATAATAGGCCTAGTGGTTCTTTCCTTACTAAAAAAAGTAATAAGAAAAGTACTTAAAAGAAAAGAATTAGCCCAATCATCAGTAAATGTAAACAAGCTAGAAACAGTATCAAAGGCAGTCTATTCCCTAGTAAGAGTAGTAGTATTTTTCATAATAATAACCCTAATCCTAGATATGTTTGGTATAAATACATCAACCATCATAGCAACAGCCGGAGTAGGTGGTATAGCCCTAGCCCTAGGAACCCAGACCATAATAGAAGATTTTATAATGGGAGTCTTTATAATCCTAGATGACAGGATCAGGGTAGGAGAATGGGTTAAGGTTGCAGGAATAGAAGGGGAAGTAGAATCAGTAGAATTTAGGGCAACCAAAATAAGAGATTTTAATGGATCCTTACACATAGTTCCAAACTCCCAAATAAAAAGTGTCCAAAACTTTGATAGGGGTTATCAATATGCAGAAGTTTACTTTAATGTATCCTATGAAACAAAACTTGATGAAGTAAAAAAAATGATCGAAGATGTATCAAAAAAGGTAGCGGAAGCTGAAGAAACAAAAACCTACTTCAAAGAAAATTTCTACTTTTTTGAAATAAGCGAATTTAAAGACTTCTCTTATAGGGTGAAGGTAATGGCCAAGGTAGAACATGGTAGCCAATGGCTAGTAGCAAGAGCCTTTAAGGAAGCTATCAAAGTAGAAATGGAAAAAAAGGGAATAAAAAGCGCCCTCTTGGAGAGATCCTATGAAGAAATACAAGATTAATGATATAGTTAGCTTAAAAAAAGGTCATCCATGTGGAGAAAACCTCTGGCAAATCCAAAGGCTAGGAGCAGACATAAAACTAAAGTGCCTAGGTTGCGAGAAGAACATATGGATGAAGAGATTAGAATTTGATAAAAAAATAAGAAGAATAAAAAATAAAGATGGAAAGATGGTAGCAATAGTAAACTACAATCCAGAAGAAGAATCCTAATAAAACCTGGCAACCAAGCCAGGTTTTTAAAATAAGAAAAAAATCCAAAAAAATAT
>JAUNLG010000012.1 GCA_030532385.1 Anaerococcus sp.
ATTTCTTCTAAAGTATTTAATATATGAACTTCCTTCAAAGCAATCACCTCTTTCTCTATTTTGTTATTAATACTATAACATTATTTTTATATTCTGTCAAGTTTTCTTTAACGTTAAATTTATTATTTGCATCTTAGTATTTATCTTTTTGTTGATTTAAATACTATTCCTTGGAACTTGAATTGTAATAAAATCCATTAATTATCCTTTTAATTTTATCTTAACATACCTTTTTATTTAAGATATTTTTAGAAGTACCATAAGACGCAATATCAAAATGATCATTGGTAAAAAATACCTTCTTGGGTCAATTTTATTTTATCTGTTATTCTGTATCCATATGAAATCATTACAAAACTCATTTATTCCAAATATTGTATTAAATTTGGGACAAAGGAATAGTTACACTCAATTACCAAAAATTTACTAAATTTTCATCTAATAATATGTGCTTATATTGGGGCTAATATATTCTTAGAAAAATTCCAGAACTAGTTTGATTACTAGTTCTGGAATTAGTCTTTATTTAGTATTAGCTTATAATAAAATCGACCTTGTTGATAACTTTAGCCATATAATTCATCAAGTTTTTCTTCGAGTTTATCTTCCTTAATATACTTTAGCGAATCAACTTCTCTTAAATTATGGTCATTGATATAAAAATCATCTCTAAAGCCTAATAATCCTAGGCATAAAACGGCCTACTTTCCTCCTAAATATTCCCGTAACTTTAGCACTATAACAAGTCTATATCGCTATAAATAGGGCCAATTACTGGTTTATATTTTTCATTTAATTTCTCCTCAAACGCTGAATACCCTTCTTAGGAAATGAGGTCTTTTTTAAGCATATTTTTTACAAAACTTATAGCAAGTTGATAAGTTGCTTCTCTCGTGTCTATTCTTTACTCATAGCCATCACAAACCTATCTTTGATATAACAGCAATGACTACAATATTTTCTGTTAGAATTTCCATATGAACTAAACTTTATTCCACTATTTTTACAGGTGAATTCATATCTAGCTTTCTTATTTACCAAATTTTTATGATTATATAACCGCTATTTGATCAAGAATATTTCCTAAAATACTATGGATTGTACTTTTAAGTTATGATAATAAAAAAATTAAAAAAATATTATATATGAATATTATATAGTGGATACTTGCACTCTTATTTGCATAAAAAGGCGTAGCAGTCTAAAACTACCACGCCTTTAATTTCTAACTTTTCATAGTAAACCTAACTAGCATTTTTATGCTAAAGTATACTAGCAAATAAAACCTTTTAGCATTAGGAGCAAAGCACCCCTAGCAAAACCAGTTTGTGCAATTTAACCTTACGCAATCGTAAATATATTATTCGACCTTAAATACTAGTTTCCTGTTCATTATGACAGGATTAATCCACAATACATAAAGAGAGTATTCAATGACGACAATTGTAACGCTATAAAATATTCTAACATATGTCGGCATATATATAATAGTAGAGTATATAATTAATACATAGACTAATTCTATTACAAAATTGATTTTTCTTCTCTCTCTATATTTAAAAATATTCTTAGCCATTAAAATGGCAGATATAAATGCCAACAATAAAACTATAGCGGTAAATATTTTTGATTCTTTAAGTGTGTTAAGGCATACAACTGAAACAGTAAATATTGTGATTGGTTGGAATACTTTTTGATTAACAATGATGTTCATTTTACCATGTGCCTTGTCTAGGAACTGGGAATGGACCGTCCCAATCAAGTCCAATATAAATTCCTTTTTTTAATACTGCTGATCTTAGAACTAAGTACATGAAATCAGCTCCACTCAAATAACCTACTATTGTACCAATTGTAGTTCCAACTGGACCAGCAATTGCAGTTCCAAGGCCTGCTAAAGCAGCAATATCAGACTCTAATATTTTGTTTAATCGAGTTACAAATTCATCATCAAGATTATACATTTTTTGAAGCTCAGATACTTCAACTTTTAGTGCTAGTGCACCATTTTTATCAAATTCAAAAAATGGATAAATTTTTTCTAACTTTTTCATAAAAAACCTCCTGAGTTTTTAATAAATAAATTGCCTTGAAGCCCCCTATTTTTTCTGCCAATTCATACTATGATATCCTCAATGTTACTCTCTTTTCCTTTTTGATGACTTATCTTCTAAAAGCCTCTTTAGATTGCCTTTTATAGGATAAGCATTAAAATCTAAATCCATCATATGACTCCTTATGGATTATATATTTGCCCAATATTTACCATCAAGGGACCTATACCTTATGGCTTCTAGGATATGCCTGTCTTCTATGTCCTTGCTTGCTTCAAGGTCTGCTATGGTTCTTGCCATTTTTATGATTTTATTATAACTTCTTACCGAAAATTTATATTTGTCAAAGGCCATTTTCCCAATTTTTTCTACACTTTCTGATAGGCTTATATATTTTTTCATAAGCTTTGTAGTTAACTCTCCATTGGTTGTGATTTTCTCTTTTTTGTATCTTTCCCTTTGGATATCTCTTGCCATAAGGACTTCCTTTTTTAAATCCTTTGAGCTTTTTGACTTGGATGTATCCTTTAGGTCCTCGTATTTTACAGGTTTTATTTCTATATGAATATCTATCCTATCTAGGATAGGGCTTGATATTTTACCTAGGTACCTTCTTATCTCATTTATGGAACAGGTGCATTCCTTTAGAGGGTTGCCATAATTACCACATGGGCAAGGGTTCATGGCTGCAAGGAGGATAAAGTCTGCTGGATATTTGACTGAAGCCTGGGCTCTTGCTATATTAATCTCCTTATTTTCAAGTGGCTCTCTAAGGGCTTCTATAACATTTTTCTTATATTCTGGAAATTCATCTAGGAATAAGACCCCCTTATGGGCTAGGGAGATTTCGCCAGCCCTTGGTACTCCAGCTCCTCCTCCAATTAGGGCAACCTGGCTTGATGTGTGGTGGGGTGCCCTAAAGGGTCTTTGGTCAATTAGTTTGCCGCTTTCAAGCTCGCCCATGATTGAATAGATCTTTGTAACTTCTACTTTTTCATCAAAGCTTAGGTCTGGCAAGATACTTGGTAGGTGCTTGGCTGAGAAGGTCTTGCCAGATCCTGGTGGTCCAATCATCAAGAGGTTGTGGCCTCCTGCTGCAGCAATTTGGAGGGCTCTTTTTAGGTTTTCTTGGCCCTTTAGGTCTTCAAAGTCATAGTCAAAGTCAATGTTTCTAGTAAGCTTAGATAAGTCTATCCTATAGGGTTTTTCTTCCTTTTCTTTATTGATGTGGGCTACTAGGTCATTTACTGTATAAAAGGGGTAGATATCCACATCTTTTATAATGGCGCACTCATCCTTGTTGCCATCTGCTATTATAAATTTATCAAAGCCTAGTTCTCTCATGGATATGACCATGGCTAAAGCTCCTCTTACTGGCAAAATCCTCCCATCTAAGGATAATTCTCCTAAGAATATGTAGTCCTTATAGTCATATTTTATTACTCCCATTGAGGCAAGTAGGCTTACAAGGATGGGTAGGTCTAGTTGGGTTCCCTCTTTTTTAAGGTCTGCTGGCGATAAATTGATGGTTATTCGTCCAGGAGGAAACTTATAGCCGGAATTAATTAGGGCTACCCTTACCCTATCCTTACTTTCTTTGATTGATGAGTCTGGTAGGCCTACTATTGAAAAAGAAGGTAGGCCACTTGTTATATCACTTTCTACTTCTACAAGTTTGCCATCAAGGCCAATTAGGCTTGTGGTGTTAGTTTTTGAATACATCTTCATCCCCTAATCCAAGCACCTTTTGGTACTTTAAAAATTCTTCATGGACTTCTACTTCAAAGGACCTATAGGTCCCGTCCCTATCCCTAAAACCAAGCCTTCCACAATGAAGAAGTTGGTGGTCTAGGTTAAACTTATGACCAACATTTCCATAAACTGGATCTCCTAAAAGAGGGTGGTTAATATGGGTCATATGGACTCTAATTTGGTGGGTCCTTCCTGTTTCTATCTTTATTTTTACTAAGGAAAATCCCTCTACTTCTCTTAGGACTTCATAATGGCTTATGGCCTCTCTGCCGTTAGGTCTTACGGCCATCTTCCTCCTATTATGGATATCTCTTCCCATAAAGGTCCTTATTGTTCCTTTTTTCTTTGAAAAATTGCCAAAGACTATGGCATAGTAGACCTTGTCAACTGACCTTGTTTCAAAAAGTTTCTTAAGGTACTTATAGGAGTCGTTAGTTTTAGTAATGAGCATAAGGCCTGTGGTATCCTTATCAAGCCTGTGAACAATTCCTGGCCTATCTTCTCCTCCAATATGGGATAAGCCCTCATAGCCATACTTATACAAAAGTCCATTTACCAAAGTACCTGTAACAATTTTTCCTGCAGGATGGACAATCAGGTCAGCATCCTTATCTATTATGGCATAGGATTCATTTTCATAGACCACTTTTATATCCATTGGGCCTGGCTTTATTTCTATCCTTTCAAAAAGCTCATCATCTATATAGATCTCATCTCCTACAGAAAGCTTATAGGAAGGCTTTATTTTTTTATTATTTACTTTTATTTTTCCATCTTTGATAAAGTCCTTGATCTTTTCCCTAGGAATTTCTTCTAGGTCATCAGATATGAACTTATCAATTCTTATTATTTCATCTGCTATCATTATCATATATTAATTATATCATAAGAGATAAGGATGATTTGAAAAACGGGCTTAAGTCTCTTATAATACTTGTAGAAATAAAAAGATAAAGGAGAAAAAATGAAATTTATTTCATGGAATATAGATTCTTTAAATGCAGCCCTAACTAGTGATTCAAATAGGGCTATTATGAGCAGGGCTGTTTTAGAGAAAATTAAAAATGAGGACCCTGACCTAATTGCCTTACAGGAGACAAAGCTTCCTGCAACAGGGCCTAGTAAGAAACATTTAGAAAAATTAAAAGAATTTTTCCCAACCTATGATTTCGTTTGGAATTCATCTAAGGAGGGAGCTAGAAAGTCCTATGCAGGGACAATGACCCTTTATAAAAAAGACCTTTCTGTCAAAGAATCTTTCCCACAAATTGGTGCTCCTGATACCATGGACCTTGAAGGAAGAATTATTACCCTAGAGCTTGATGATTTTTACTTTAGCCAAGTCTATACACCAAATGCCGGTAGCAAGCTTAATAGACTTGCCCTAAGGGAGAAGTGGGATAAGGTCTATGCTGACTACCTAGCATACTTGGATAAGGATAAGCCTGTTATAGCTTGTGGTGATTATAATGTGGCCCATGAAGAAATAGACCTAGCCCACCCTGACAATAACCACATGTCTGCAGGTTTTACTGATGAAGAAAGAAGGGGTTTTGGCGAACTTTTGGCTAAAGGCTTTACTGATACCTTTAGGTTCCTAAACAAAGACCTTACTGGAGCCTATACTTGGTGGGCCCAAAGGGTTAAGACAAGTAAGATAAATAATTCTGGCTGGAGGATTGACTATTTTCTAGTTTCAGATAGGATTCAATCAAAGGTAATTGATTCTACAATTATAGATTCTGGTCAAAGACAAGACCATACTCCTATTATGCTAACTATCGATATATAAAAAGGGACCAAGCCCTCCTTAGATTTAACCAACCTAAGGAGCTAAGCTTGCTTCCCTTTATTTTTTCTATATTTATTTCCTAAGAATAATCCTAGACCTGCTACAACTAGTATTCCTATAAGGATGGGTCCATTAGTTTTTGTCCCATCTTTGGGAACAACTTCATAGATTTTGCCAAATTGGCCAGGATAGGACATCAAGACTATACCATTATGAACTATAGTAAAGACATCTTCCTTTTTGACATCTTCTGGAAAATATTCCTTATCTACCACATAGGTAACTTTTTCTTCTATACCCTCTACAATTACCCTATCTTCCTCAAAGTCTACGACCTTAAAGTCTTCTTCAATCCTCTCTTCAGCTGGGTTTTCACTAGCTGCCTTTGAGCTAAAAATTCCTAGACTAAAGAATAGAACCATAACTGAGTATATAAGTTTCTTTTTCATATCTTCTCCTAAACTCTCAATTTCTCATCATCCCTATAGACTGTATCTATAATGGCTGACCCAAGACAAAGATCCCCTTGGTAAAATACTGCTGCTTGACCTGGGGTAACAGCCTTGGTAGCATCATAGGTTACTTCAACCCTACCATCACCTAGTTGTTTGACATGGGCTCTTATATCCTTTTGCCTATACCTAAATTTGGCAGTGCAATCAAATTCTAAAGGCAGGTTGTCGCTTGAAAAGTGACTTAAGTTTGACCCGTATAGCTTATTTGAAAATAATAGGGGGTTATTTTTTCCTTGGCAAACCAAAAGCTGATTTTTATCTAAATCTTTGCCATAGACAAACCAGGCTTCACCTTCTCCCCCTATACCAAGGCCCCTTCTTTGGCCTATGGTATGAAACATCAGGCCATCGTGTTTGCCTAGGATATTTCCATCAGGGTCTACCATATTTCCAGGCTTTGCAGGTAGGTAGTTTGCTAAAAATTCATTGAAGTCTCTTTCTCCTATAAAGCAGATACCTGTAGAATCCTTCTTATCGGCAGTTGCAAGTCCATATTCTCGTGCAAGGTCTCTTACTTGTTTTTTTGTAAGCTCACCAACTGGAAATAAGACATCCTTGATTTGCTCTTGGCTTAGGCCACTTAAAAAGTAGGTTTGGTCCTTATTACCATCAAGTCCCCTAAGCATTTTCACATCTTCCCCACTCCTATCAACTCTTGCATAATGGCCTGTTGCTAGAAAGTCTGCCCCTAAGGACTTGGCAAAGTCTAAGAAGGCCCTAAATTTTATTTCTTTATTGCACATGATATCAGGATTTGGGGTCCTCCCCTTCTTATATTCATCTAAGAAATAAGTAAAGACCCTATCATAGTATTCTTTTTCAAAATTTATAGAATAGTAGGGAATTCCTATTTGGTTAGCAACAGCTACAGCATCTTCATAGTCTACTTCAGCTGTACATACTCCATTTTCATCAGTATCATCCCAATTTTTCATAAAGATACCAACTACATCATAGCCTTGCTTTTTAAGTAAGAGGGCTGCTACAGATGAGTCGACTCCTCCAGATATTCCAACTACTACTTTTGTATCTTTTTTTGCTTTCATTTATCCTACCTTTCCAAGAACTTCAACAACCTTATCAATATCTTCCTTGGTATTGGTAAAGCCAAAGGAAAATCTTATAGAATGACTTGCCCTTTCTTCCCCATAGACATTTGCTATGGTCTTGCTTGGCTTAAGGCTTCCTGCCCTACAAGCAGATCCTGCTGATGCCAAGATCCCATTCATATCCAAATAGGTTAGAAGAAAATCCGACTTAAGTTTTGGAAAATAAAGGTTTACTATGTGGTCAGATGACTTATCCAATGACCCATTGACTTCAAATTCTATTGATCTTCCTTGTAGTTTCTCTAAAAAATATTTCTTAATTTCTCTTATATGATCTCTTTCTAGGATAGCTTTATCAAAGGCTTTAGCCATAGAAAAAGCCCCCATGGTATAGGAAGTTCCAGCCCTCCTATCCTTCTCCTGGTCCCCTCCCTTTATCAAAGGCTTAACTTGTCCTTTTAGGTAAAGAAGACCAAAGCCATTTAGTCCTCCTATTTTGTGGCCTGAAAGAGATAGGGAGTCACACTTGATTTTTTTGACATCTATGTCCAAGTGTCCATAGGCTTGGACTGCATCTAGGTGAAAGTGGACTTTTCTTTTGGCTAAAATCTCACCTATTTCTTCCACCCTTTGTATAGATCCTAGCTCATTATTTACATAAGTAAGGGCAAGTAGACTTACCCCATCCAGGTTTTTCTTAAGGTCATCTATACTGATCATTCCTTCTTGGTCAGCCTTTAGGTAAATTGTATTAGCACCATTTACTGGGTTTAGGATAGAATCATGGCCTATATTTGAAGTAAGGATCTTTTTTCCCTTAAAGTTTTCTATAATCGTATTATTTGATTCGGAAGCACCTGAGGTAAAGACTATCTCATCCTTGTCTGCTCCAATGGATCTTGCAAGTTTTTCCCTTGCCCCTTCTAGAATCTCTTTGGCCCTTCTTCCACTAGCATGGGTTGAGGCAGGATTTCCATCAAAGTCTTCCATATTGTCTAATATTTCTTGTAAAATTTCTTTTCTTTTTATGCTACTTGCAGCATAGTCTAAATAAATCATTTTATCACTCCAAGCCTTTACTATACTTTAAAATCCCCTAGTATTCTAGACTAATGATTTAGAAGTCCCCCTTCCCCTAATTCTACAAAGTCTTCTTTCTTTATATCAAGACCTGCAAAAATCCTAGGAAGAAATATATCAAAGCTTGTAAAGTCTGCATGCATGGAAGCTCCAGGAACTCCCACCAGGTAGGCTCCCCTTGCTTTTCCTATAGTAAGCATATTTCCAGGTTGGACAGGAAGTCCCTGGCTTATAAATTGATCTGAGAGTTTTCTTATAACAGATGGGGTCAAATCATCTGGATCTACTGACATTCCCCCAGAAAAGACAAGAAGGTCACTTCCCTTATCCAGGTAGTCTCTAGCAGCTTCTTCTATCAAAGTCATATCATCTGGACACTTTTTTATACCGATTATGTCATGGTCAAAATCTCTTAGTTTCTTTCTTATGACAGGTTCAAACATATCTTTGATCCTGCCATAGTAGACTTCACTACCTGTTATAATAACTGAAACCTTTAGTTTTTTGAAAGGATGGACATTAAAACAAGGTCCGTATTTATCACTTATGGCCTTGATTTTTTCTACCTCTTCATCCTTTGTAAAAAGAGGGATAATCCTTGCTCCTACTAAAAGGTCTCCCTCCCTTACCCTCCTATAGGAAGGGATAGTGGCAAAGGTGTAGACATTGCCAGAATTTAGGGCCTTTAATTGGTCTCTATTTATAGTAAATAAGCCTTCTTTTTTACTAATAAAGGAAATTTTCCCCTCGCTTACTCCTGATAGACCCACATTTAATCCTGCCAAGTCGCCTGCTACAAGTTTTATGGCGTCTTCTTCATGGACAAAGCCAGGATCTAGTTCTCCTACATAGACATTTTCCTTGCCTATATCTTTGAGGACTTCTAAGTCTTCTTCTTTTATAATATGGCCTCTCTTAAAGACAACTCCCTTAAAACCATCTTTTCTTATTCCTGTAAGGTCATGGAGGAGGGGTTTTCCTAGGGCCTCTTCTACTCTTATCTTTTTAATCATTGGCTAACCTCTCATACTTATCATTTTTGATGGCCAAAATCTCTGCCATAATAGAGATTGCAATCTCTTCTACACTTCCATTATCTATATCAAGACCTACTGGTGTATAAATCTTAGATAGAAGGTCCTTATCAAAGCCTTTTTCAATCATCTTATTAAAGACTATCTTAATCTTTGACCTTGACCCAATCATGCCCAGGTACTTATAGTCCTTATTCAAAACCTCTTCTAAGACTTCTCTATCTGATGAAGGGGTGCAGACAACTATATAAGTATCATCCTTAGAAAAGTCTATCTTCTTGCTAGTTGCTTTAAGGTCCTCGCTATAAAAATTTTTGATTCCCTCAAAGTCTTCCTTTTGCCTAAAGTCATCCCTAGGGTCAACTATTGTTACATCAAAGTTAGTCCTTATGGCAATCCTGGCTAACTTACTTCCAACATGGCCTGCCCCATAGATAATTAATTGTTTTTTGGGTGTAAAGACTTTTATGTAGCCCTTATTATTACCTCCACAGATCATATCTAGGTTAGAAGTTTCATTAAGCTGGTGGTCAAAGGTCATATCCTTACCCTCCTTGATAGCCACAAGTGCTTGGTTAATTACTTCATATTCGACAGGTCCACCACCTATGGTCCCAAAGCTTGTTCCATCAGCAAAGACTGCCATCATGGAATCCTTGGCACCTGGTGTCGATCCCTTGGATTCAGTAATAAAAACCAGGGCTGCCCTTTGTCCATTTTCTACCCTACTTGTAATCTTCTTAAGAATTTCTACCTGCATAATCAAGTCTCCTTTTTAATATAAGGAGGGCTTCAAGACTTCCCCCGCCTATAGCCCTGGCCTTATCTGATATGGTTATTGCGTTTTCCTTTATTATCCTAGGGTCTACATCCCCTATCTTAAGTCTCTTGCTTACAAATGTTCCCTGGCCGATCATACCTCTTACCATGCCACTAAGACCTGCTAAGACAGGCTTGCCAGAGACTTCAGCAAGGACCTCACCTTCTTCTACCTCATCTCCTATATCCTTAATTACCCTTATTGGCCCATCAGCTGGAGCCCTAAGGATTCTTTGGCTGGTATAGCCCATAATATTTCCTGGAATCCCTGTGTTTGGACTGGCAGGGCCTTCAAAAATAAGTCTTGCTAGGTCATGGCCCCTTTTTGTTTCAATAACTACATCCACATCTACTCCTGCATAAAAACCTGGTCCAAGGCCGATGGTTATTGGAGCCATATCTCTAGTCGTTCCTAGATTTTTTTTAGCAAGGATCCCATCAATTACTGCTAGAGGCTTTAGTTTTTTTATATATTGACCATCTTGATCATTAATTATTGGTATTTCACCCTGGTCAAAGGCGAGGAAAATTCCTTTTTCATCACTTACTTTTCTAACCTTAAGGTCTTCAATCTCCCTATATCCATCAAACATGGCCTGGGCACAGGATACATACCTTCTTATACACAGGGGCTTGTCTTTTTCTAAAACCAAAACCCTAAAACCAGCCCTATAGATTTTTTGGATAGACCCTGTAGCTATATCTCCCCCACCCCTAAAGATTACTAAATCATTCATATAAGTCTCTTATCTCCATGAGGTTTTCATAAGTATCTACATCCCATAATTCTCTTACATCTTCTATCAAAACTTCATTTTTATTATCATCTTTTACTAGGACCATTCCACCTTGGTCATAGGTTAAATTAAGGAGGTCATCCCTATATTGGCTTGGGAAAATAACAGGAGCTCCCCTGCGTTTTGTACTCCTAGGGTAGGTAATCATAGGATTTTTCCTAAATTCTTCTATAAGAACTTTTACAGTTTCAAGGCTTAGTAGGGGTTGGTCGGCTACAAAAAACATCATGGCCGAATCCTCTTTGGTATTATTAACTCCAAGTTTTATAGATTCAGATTTGCCTACTATATTATTTTCATTGTAAAGGCTAATAAATCCCCTGTTTTCTCCATCCTCTAAGATTTCTTTGTAGGAACTTACTAGGATAACTTGATCAAAGCCTACCTTTTCAACAAGGTCTAGGGTTTGTTGGTAAAGTTTTTTGTCAAAAACTTTCATCAATAATTTATTTGTCCCCATCCTCTCTGATAGGCCGCTTGCCATAATTATTGCACTAATTTTCATAAATCTCCTCCTTTAAAACTGATCCTTGCACATATTTTATACCCTGGGTATGGGCTTTTAGGTAGGTTATTATTTTTTTTGTCTCTTCTTCTCTTCCTTCAGCTTGGTTAAAGTAGACAAACTTATCCACCCCATATTCTTCTAAAACAAGTTTTTTGATTAATTTTAAGTAGACTTTTTCATTTACAAGTTCTTCTTTGATCTCTTCCCTAAAGGCCTTGTAGTTATAGATAAAATCTTTAGAGATCTTTTCACCAATAAGTTTCGCTGAAAAAACCAAAATGACCTTACTTGTGCTGCCATAGATTACAGGTTCTGTATCTTTCCACATTTTCATAGGCAAATTCCTTGCCCCGTCTGCTTCTATAAGTAGGTAGTCAAAGTTATTTTTTATCTTTAATAGGTCCTCTTCTTTTACGGCAGAAAATTTACCTACTTCTTTTATTAATTTGCCAAGGGCTATAATAAAGTTTTTTTTATTTCCTATCCTAAAATCTTCAAAAGAATCATATATGAAATCAGCCTCATAGTCTTTGGGCCTTTTTATTTTGGTTGAAGTGGTTATAAGAACCCTACCCTTTTTTCTTAAATCTTTAGCTAATTTATTCATTAGGCTAGTCTTTCCACCTGAGCCTATTATTGATATTATATCAGTTTTTTTAATATTAAAAACTTCAGAAAAATCCATCTTCCTACCTATCTTAAAAAAGACCTTGCAGGAATTTTTTGCAAGGTCTACTTTTTTATTACATATAATCTTTCTTGTTTTCTTCATTGACCCTATTTACCCTATGAGCTTTTGGTAGGTCAAAACCATTTTCTATGGCATTAGCTTTGGCGACAGCTAGGAGGATATTTTCATAGCCTGTACACCTACACATATTGTTGGCCAATTCTTTTCTTAATTCATCTATGGAATATTCAATCCCTCTAGATATAACCTGGCTTGCAGCTACTATAAAACCTGGTGTACAAAAACCACATTGAACTGCCGCTTCATCTACGAAGGCCTCCTGGATTACTGAAAGGCTTCCATCTCTTAAGCTTAGGCCCTCACTAGTCCATATATCCTTACCATCAGCCCAAATTGCAAGATAAATACATGAGTTAAAGGTTTCACCATCTATTAAGACTGAGCATGCTCCACATTCTCCTACTTCACAGCCCTTTTTTACAGATGTTAGAGAAAAATCATTTCTTAAAAAATCAGTTAATGATGCTCTTACATCTACCATCTTCCCAACGCTTAGTCCATTGACCCTACATTTTATCATCTTGTATTGGGGTTCATGGCTTAGAATTGGTTCTTTTTTGGGAGCAAATGGTCCATATTCACTATTGTGCATCTTCCCCTCCTTGGTGGTTTTTGAGAATTTCTCTTAGGCTTCTTACAGTTATTTCATAAAGAACTTGCCTTCTAACTTCCTTTGATGCCCTCCATGAATCCCTTGGAGATAGTTCTTTGAGGGCCTCTTTAGCAAAAAGCTTCATATTTTCTTCTGTTAATTCCTTGCCTCTAAAAAGTTCTTCTGCCTTAGGAACCCTTATTGGTACTGATGAAGCTACCCCATAGGCAGCTCTAATATCTTCTATCTTATTTTTACCTTCAAATTTAACATTGACTGAAACAGAAGATGTTGCTATGTCCATGGCCTTTCTCATAGCATACTTATAATAGTGGCCAAGGTAGCCTTGGTAGGATTCTTTCTTAAATTTTACTCCTGTTAGAAGTTCACTATCTCTTAGGTCAACTTTCCCAAAGCCCAGGTAGAAGTCTTTGACAGGAACTTCCCTTAGTCCGTCTTCTCCCCTAAGCTCGATTATCCCATCATAGGCAAATACTGTTGGCGCAGAATCAGCTGATGGAACGCCATTGCAGATATTTCCTCCAATAGTGGCGATATTTCTAAGTTGGGGGCCTCCTGCTGTATCAACTGCTTCACCAAGGGTCTTTAGTCTTTCTTTGATTAATCTATCACTTGTGATTTTAGAAAAAGATGTTAGGCCACCTATTCTTAAACTTTCATCATCTAATAGGCTTACTCCCCTTAGTTCATCGACAAGGTAGATTGAGATAAGCTCAGCATCTTTTATTCTTCCTTCTCTAATTTTTATTAAAAGATCAGATCCACCAGCTATAAAGTGGGCATCCTTGTGGTCTTTTTTTAATTTTATTGCCTCATCAATACTAAAGGCCTCATAAATTGCTTTTATATCATACATATTAGATCTCCTCTCCTAGGTCATCTTCAATTAATCCAGCTTCCTTAAATAAAGGTATCAGTAGGTGGGGAGTCATTGGGGCCTTATTTGGACCAACTCCTGTCGCATTTAAGATTGCATTTCTTATGGCTGGAGCTGGTGAACAAGTTGGTGGCTCTCCTAATGATTTGGTATTGAAAGGAGATGTAGGTTCTGGATTTTCTACAAAATAAACCTCAAAGTTTGGATGGTCCATGGTTGTCGATAATTTATAGTCTAGGAGATTTCCATTAAGAACCCTTCCCTTATTATCATATTTCATCTCTTCTGTTAGGGCAAAGCCAACAGCCATACTCATTCCTCCATGGGCTTGGGCTTCTGCAAGCCTTGGATTAATTAGCTTCCCACAGTCGTGGATATTAATTAACCTTAAGATTTTAACTTGGCCTAGGTTGATATCAACTTCTACTTCCGCAAAGGATGCCCCAAATGAATAGGCATTGTTCCTAATAGTATAGGTTGATTCTGCAGAAAAATGCTCATTGTCTTTTGGGTCATATAAAACTTCCATGGCAAGGTCTTCTAGGCTTACTATCTTTTTGCCATCGACCTTTCTTACAATATAGCTTTCAACAAGGTCTAGGGTTTCTGGTGCAAAGTCCTTTACCCTTCCTGCTGCCTTTAGGATTTTTTCCTTTAGAATATTTGCAGTTTTTCTTATAGCAAAGCCTGCCATATAAGTTTGCCTTGAGGCATAGGCTCCCAGGCCAAAAGGTGTAACATCTGTATCTTGACTAGAAATAACATGGACTTTATCAAATGATAGGCCAAGGGCGTCTGCTGTCATTTGGGCAAAGGCTGTATCTGCTCCTTGACCAATTTCTGTCTCGCCTACTTGAAGCTCAACTGACCCATCTTGGTTGACTATCATTCTTGCAGAAGATGTCTCTAGAGAAATTGGATAAACACCAGTGTTATACCAGTAGGTTCCCATGCCTACTCCTCTTCTTATAGGTCCATCTTGGTTTTTGTAGGCTTCTTTTTTACTATCATAATCTATGGCTTTTTTGCCAACAGCTAGGCATTCTCTAAATGAGTCATAGTAGTTTACATTTCTTGAAAAAGGATCTGTGTAGCCTTTTGGCATAATATTTTTTTCCCTAAAGTCATAAGGATCCATGCCCAGGGCCCTTGCCACATCATCTATATGACTTTCTCCCGCAAACATGGCTTGGGGAATTCCATAGCCCCTCATTGCCCCAGATACTGGTAGGTTGGTATAAATAGTGTAGGCATCAGCTTCTACATTATCACATGGATATTGTTGGTGAAAGCAATTCATTGCCTTTGCAGCTATAGAATGCCCATGGGAAGCATAAGCTCCATTGCCTGCAAATACTTCTATCTTTCTTGCTGCAAAACTACCATCAGCTCTTACGAAGGATATTATATGGATATCCATTGGGTGGCGGGTCCTAGTATTTATGAAGGTCTCTTCTCTTGAAGTATCAAGCTTTACTGGATGGCCTCCTACTTTAGTTGTTAGAAAGGCACACAAGGGCTCATAAAGAGCATCTTGCTTATTTCCAAAGCCTCCTCCTATGTAGGGTTTGATGACCCTAATCTTTCCCCAGTCAACCCCTAGGGCCTGGCCACAGACCCTTCTTACTATGTGTGGTAGTTGGGTAGAAGCTACTACTACAATCTTGCCATCTTCTTCATAGGCAAGGGCTATACCATTTTCTATATGGCAGTGTTGGAGCATTGGTGTTTTATACCAACCTTCTACCTTGATTAAACCTTCTTCTTGGCTGACCTTTTTATAATCACCCCTATAATTTGTGGTATGGGCTAGGATATTGTCAGGGCAATCATCATGGATTGGAAGATCTGTTCCATTGATTGCCTTCATATGGTCAAAAACAGCCCCATACTCTTCATATGTAACTTCAATTAATTCTAGGGCTTTTTTTGCAGTGATCTCATCTACTGCTATTACTACTCCTATATCATCTCCAAAATATCTTACATGAGTATTTAATAACCTTCTATCAGCCTTATCTTGGTGGGCCTCATCTAGGGACCAAGGATGGCCTGCTGTAGGAAACCCCCACTTAGGTACATCAAAACAAGTTATTACTTTTATAACTCCCTCAAGTTCTTCTGCCTTACTTATATCCATAGAAACTACCCTGCCATGGGCGATTGTCGCATGTAATATTTTTGCAACATAGGCATTTTTTGGAATAAGATCTTCAGTATATTTGGCCTTGCCTAAAACCTTATCGGCTGCATCTACTCTTTTTACTTCCTTGCCAACGTACATTTTAACCCCCTAACTTAATCATATTATCTTTATTATATACTCTAATTAAACTAATAAAAGTATAGATAGTAAATATTTTTAACCAGGCCCTGGTAATGAGCCTGGCTAAATAATTAATTTTCTGATCTTTCTTCTTTAGCTTCAGGAATTAAGATATTTAAAATAATTGCTGTTACACAAGCTATTACAATACCAGATCCCCCAAAAATAAGCTTGATAGCTTGTGGAAAATATTGCATGGCATCTGGAACTGATGATAAGCCAAGGCCAAATACAAGGGATAAGCCTATGATAAGTTTAGACCTATCATTTAGAGGCTCTCTTGTTAGTATATCCATTCCAGTCATTGCAATTTGAGAAAACACTACAAGGGTTCCTCCACCAATTACAGGGTCTGGGATTGTTGAAATAACTGCCCCAAGTTTTGGAACAAGGCCTGCTAGTATTAAAAAGATTGCACCACATGCAACGACAAATCTTGACATGATTTTAGTAAAAGATACCATGCCTACATTTTGAGAAAATGAAGTTGTAGGCATACCATTAAAAATAGCTGAAAATACAGAACTTAATCCATTGGCTATTACTGAACCTGATAGCTCATCTTCGGTAGCTTCCCTTCCAGCACCACCTGTTGTTATTGCTGATACATCGCCCACAGTTTCTACTGCTGTCACAATAAACATGATAAGCATAGGAATAATTGCGCCAATATTAAATTCAATTCCAAAATAAAATGGCTTAGGAAGAGCAAACCAGCCTGCTTGTTTTACAGGGGTAAAGTCAACCATACCTAAAAACATTGAAATTATGTAACCGACAATAATAGATATCAAAATAGCTGAAGTTTTAATAGCTCCCTTAGCCTTTTGATTTAGAATAATTGTTAGAATTAAAACTGTAAGACCTACTGCCCAATTTTGTAAAGAACCAAAATCGCTAGATCCACCGCCTCCTGCTAGTGAGTTAATCCCTGTTGGAAGAAGAGAAAGTCCTATAGTCAATACAACAACACCTGTAACTATAGATGGGAAAAATCTCCTAACATACTTTAAAAAATAACCAAGAAATACACAAAAAATACCTCCAACTAAGGTTGCACCAAATAAAGCCCTAATATTAAAGTTAGTAGCTATTGCAATATTAGTTGTCAAAAATCCAAAGCTTGCTCCCATAACTACTGGAAGTTTTGCTCCTGTCTTTCCTATTGGATGGGTTTGCATCAAGGTTGATACACCTGCTATAAACATTGCTGATTGAACTAGTAATACTAGGTCAGCCCCACTTATTCCGACATTACCAGCGATTATCATGCAAACTGTAATATTACCTAAAAACATGGCAAAAACATGTTGCATGCCCAAAGGAATTGCCTCCCTTAAATCTGGTATTCCATCAACATCAAACTTACTTTTGTTAAATGCCTTCATTTCTCTCATTTTTACCCCTTAAGAAAAAAATATTTAATAAGTTAACTGGTTAACTTTAGCCCAAAACGACACTCTGTGTTTATCACACATAAAGTTCATACCTTTTTCCCTTGTAATGGATATACCTGCTAATTTATTATCATCACTCTCCTCCCATTTAAAGCACCATTACAAAGACATTGTAACACAAATTTTATATAAGTAAAATCTTTTTTGCTTTTACCATGGATTTAAAAGATTTATAATAGTCCTAGTAGATTAATAAAATTAGGATATAATGATGGCGATATAAATAAAGATTGGAGATGTAATGGACGATTTTGATTTGACAGTTTGTGGTGGGTGCAATGCAAAAATCCCTGCTGCAAGCCTAGATAATATTCTAGGATCCCTAGATACTTATAGGAGGGATGATATTCTAGTAGGCTTTGACTCAAAAGATGATAGCGCTGTTATAAAATTTGATGAGAAAAGTGGAATAATAACAAGTCTTGACTTTTTCCCTCCCATGGTCGAAGACCCCTATATTTTTGGACAAATCGCAGCAGCCAATGCCCTAAGCGATATCTATGCCATGGGAGCTGACCCTATTTGTGCTTTAAATATCCTTGCTTTTCCAGAAGATGGCAAGGAAGAAAGTCTTAAGAGAATCCTTGAAGGTGGAGCAAGCAAGGTAACTGAGGCTAAGGCATCTCTAGTTGGTGGTCATTCTATCCATGATCCTAGGGTAAAATATGGCCTAAGTGTTATAGGAAGGGCTGGTCTTGACCATATTTGGACAAACGATAGGCCAAAACTTGGTCATAAACTAATTTTAACCAAACCCTTGGGAGTAAGCCTTGTAGTAAACGCCCATAAGTTCTCTCTTGTTAGTGATAGTGACTTTGATGGAGCAATTGAATCAATGATTAGCCTAAATGGATATGCTAAAGATATCTTAAAAAAGTACCATATATCTGCAGCTACAGATGTGACAGGCTTTGGACTTTTAGGTCACCTTTCTGAAATGCTTACTAATAAGTTTACAGCTATCCTAGAAGGTTCCAAGATCCCAATCCTTGCTGGGGCAAGAAAGGCTGTTGATGAATCAATTTTTACTAAGGGTAGCCAAAGAAATAGGCTTTTTATGGAAGATAAGGTAGAATTTCAAGTTGATGATTTTGCCTTAGAAGAAATCCTCTATGACCCACAGACATCAGGGGGCTTGCTTGTAGCCATAGATCCTAAGGAAGCAGAAGAGGCCTTAGTAAAACTTCATAAAGCAGGTATCAAGGCCCAAATAATTGGAGATATTCACAAAAAATTTGATAAATCAATATTTATAATCTAGGAGGTTTTATGAAAGAGATTGATGCAAGGGGCATAGAGTGTCCTATGCCTGTTATTATGGCAAAAAGATTGGTAAAAGAAGGACTTGATGAATTTAAGGTCCTTGTTGATGAAAAAATTGCAGTAGATAACCTAAAGAAGATGGCCAAGCAGGTTTCTTATGATGTCTTGGTTAGTGAAGAAAATTCTTCAGATTTCAAACTAAGTTTCAAAAAATCAGTAGATAAAAAAGCTAGTGGTGAAGACTTAACTATAAATTGTAAGGCGAATTCTTCTGATAATTACCTAGTAGTTTTTGATGATGAAGGAATTGGCAATGGAGACCCTGAATTTTCTAAAAAACTTCTAGAAAGTTTCCTCCTTGCCTTAAGCGAAGCTGATAACCTACCTAAGTATGTAATTTGCTATAATAAGGGAGTCTTTTTGACCAGCCTTAGGGAAAATACCATAGAGGATTTTAAAAAGTTAGAAGAAGCTGGAGTAAAAATCCTATCTTGTGGCCTATGTCTTGATTATTATAAGCTTAAAGATGACCTTAAGGTAGGTTCTATTTCAAATATGTACGAGATAGTTGACCTTATGACACAATTTAGGGTGGTTAGACCCTAATGGATGAATTCTTACTTATAAGTTTTGATTCAACAAGTGATGCTATGGTGGGAGAACTTAAGGTTAAGGGGGAAAATATAAGGGCTAGGCTAGTTCCCCTCCTTCCCCAAATCGATGCTGGATGTGGCCTTGCCCTTAGGACAGACCTTAGCAACCATAAAAAAGTTTATGGGATTTTTGAAAATATGGGTCTCTCATTTAAGCAAATGTATATTCTAACCTATGAAAATTTAAGAAAGCCTAGGCTAAGAACTTATGATTTATCTTGACAATGCAGCAACTAGTATAGACAAGGATCCAAGTACTGCTAGGGCCATGTATAAGGCTTTGATGGATAAAAACCTAGCTAATCCTTCTAGGGGAGCCCACAAGCTAAGTATCAATTCCCTAAGAGAGCTTATTTTAGTTAGGCAAACCATAGGGGATTTCTTTGACCTTGATGATCCCACAAGGGTAATCCTTACTCCAAATATAACTTATGGGCTAAATATTATAATAAGATCCTTATTTAAAAAGGGTGACCATCTTATAACAAGCATTAGTGAACACAATTCTGTCCTAAGACCCCTCTATGACTTTAGAAGGCAGGGCGGTGATTTTTCTTTTATTGGCCTAGATGATGATTTTAACCTAAGACTTGACCAAATCCCAAGACTTGTTAGAAAAAATACCAAGGCCCTAATCCTTACAGGAGCTTCAAATATATCTGGCAAGGTAACTGACCTTAAAAAAGCCCACGCCCTAGCAAGGTCTTTCGGCCTAGACCTTATAATTGATGGTGCTCAGATAGCAGGCTGTATAGATTTTTCTATGAGAGACTTTGACCAGACAATCTTTGCCTTTACAGGCCATAAGGGTCTTCATGGACCCCAAGGAACTGGAGGATTTCTAGTAAAGGGAGATTTTTCCTTTAACCAAGTCTTTTCAGGTGGGTCTGGTTTTGATTCTTTTCTTAAAAACCAACCTACTAACCTGCCTGATCTTTTTGAAGTAGGAACTATTAATCTCCCATCTTTTATTGGTCTGAAAAAGGCGATTGAGAAAATAAGTATAGATAAGCCCTACCAAAAACTTGACATCCTAACCAGATATTTATATAAGGGCCTAAAAGACATAGGCGGCCTTGATTTTTACACTAAACTTGCTAAGATAAATGCCCCTATTGTATCCTTTAATATCAAGGGGATAAATGCCAAGGACCTAGCCCTTATATTAGACCAAGATTATGATATTTGCCTAAGGGCAGGAGCCCATTGTGCCCCCTTATTTCATAAAAGATATAAGACTGTGGATTCTTCAATCCTAAGAGCATCCCTAGCCTACACTACAAGAAAAGAAGACCTAGATACTTTTATTAATGCAATAAGAGAGATAAAAAATAAGAATCTTTAGAAAAACTTCATTAGTTCTTAAAGACCTTTGGCCAAAACTAAAGCCCTAAGAAACATTGGTGAAAGCTTAAAGAGAAAATCTGGTCTTTAAATAAATAATCCAAGATGAAAATTCTAGTTGCCAAGGCTTTTTATTATCCATTTGCTTATAAAAAAATTTAGAGGGGACAGTCCTTTTAGAGCAAATAATTGCTCCTAAGGAATGTCCCCTCTAAGTTTCACCTATTATCTTCTTTAAAAGGTCAAGACTTCATAACCCTCTTCTAAGTACTTGGCAACTCCTGCATGGCCATACATATCATCTACCAAGGTTAAGCCTAAATTTTGGTTATCTTCCAAAACTCCTAAACTCTTGGAGCAGGCATGGCAAACTCCTACTATGGTACCATCTTCCTTAAGCCCTTGGAATAAGGGATTGTTTTCTGCCACCAATTCTTTTGGCATAGTTACAGACTGGCCCTCAAGTAAGACCTTTACTTGATAACCCTTTTCCTTAAGTTGCTTGGCATTCATTAATGCGTGTAAAAAACACATTTTCTTCCCTTCCAAGGTGTAAATTAATACTTTCTTCATCCTTGCTCCTTTCTCTTTAGTTAATCATCCTTCATTAATATTATACTATATTTTTAACCAAGACTGATAAGAAAAATTTAAAGCTATTAAAGACCTAGAAGAGCCTTCCCAAAAATTATCCTAGGCCTTATATCTTTACCATTAATATAAAAAACCTTAAGTGCCTTAGACCTTATTTTCTAAGTATAATAATTTTTCTTCATTGATAGTAAAGTAAAGGTCAGATCTAGATCTTAGGTCTTTCCACTTGGTCTTTTCGATAGTAACTTTTAGGTTAGAAGGTGTCTTTAGGTCTCTTTTTTTTATTATAAGAGAGTAGGTAGAGATTTCTTCTACTTCTGAAATTAACTTAAGATTATAAGAGTTCCTAGATATTTCCCTATCACTTATTTCTATATCTTCTCCCCTAATACCAATAAGGTCATTTTCATCTACCTTATTTAGAGTAAGGTCAAGGTCCCATGCCAGGGCTTTATAAATATTTGGGCCTATTTTTTTAAGCTTTGAAAAATTCTTACAACCAATAAGCTCTGCTCCTGCAAGAGACTTAGGCTTCTTAAATACTTCTTTGGTAGGATTTTTTTCAGCAATTTTCCCATTTTTTATGATAACAAGGTCTTGGCTCATCCTATAAACCTCATCCCTATCATGGCTTACAAAAAGTGTAGGTATATCATATTTACTTATTATATCCTTGACAAAAACTTCTATATGCCATCTTAAATAGGTATCAATGGCTGAGAAGGGTTCATCTAATAAGAGGATCCTAGGCTCGTTTATGAGGATTCTTGCTAGGGCACACCTTTGCTTTTCTCCTCCTGATATTTCTCTAGGATAGGAATTTTTTACCTTACTTAGGTTCATTTCTCCTATTATTTTTTCTACTAGGCCTTCCTTACCCCTATCTCTTAAGCCTGTTTTGATATTCTCATAAACTGTCATATTGGGAAAAAGGGCATAGTCTTGGAAAAGAAAGCCTATATGCCTATCCTGAGGCCTTAGATTGATCTTTTTCTTAGAATCATAAAGGATTTTTCCATCAAGGACAATTCTTCCCCTATCAGGGTTAATTATTCCTGCTATTGTCTTTAGGGTTAGAGACTTTCCAGATCCTGACCCTCCAAGGATTGCTAAAACTGTCCTATCTGCTATAAAATCAAGGTCTAGGGTAAAGTCCCCAAAATTCTTATAAATATCAACTTCAAGCATGACTAGGCCCTAACCTTTCTTCTATCCCTAGCTTCTAATATATTTATGGTAAAAAGTATAAGAAGGGAGATTAATATATTAATCATAACCCACCTTAGGGCAAGGCCATCTTGGCCTATCCTCCAGTATTGGTAGACACTAGTTGAAATCGTCGCAGTCTTTCCTGGTATGTAGCCACTTACCATAGAGCTTGCCCCATATTCACCAAGGGCTCTAGCAAAGGATAAAATTAAGCCTGCAAGGATTCCTTTCTTGCTATTTGGAATTATAAGCTTCCAAAATATCCAAGTATTTGACTTACCTAAGGTTGCTGCAGCAAAGCCTAGGTTCATATCAAAGGCTTCAAAGGCTCCCCTACTTGTCCTATACATAAGGGGAAAGGTTACTATTACAGTAGCTATAATAGCCGAGTACCATTTCATTATAAGACTTATGTCAAAAACCCTAATAAAAAAACTTCCAATAAGGGAATTGGGCCCTAAGGTTTTGATTATAAAAAATCCTATTACCGTAGGTGGTAGGACAAGAGGAAGGGTCAAAAATAGGTCACATATCCCTTTTATCCTACTTGGTAGTTTTTTCACAAGATTTGCAAAAAATATCCCTAAAAAAAAGGTAAATATAGATGATATTAGGGCAATTCTTAGGGAGTTTATTAAAGGAAATATATCCATATCTCTTACTTGATAGGGCTAAATCCATATTTCTCAAAGATTTCACTAGCCTTTTTAGTCTTTAGAAATTCAAGAAACTTATCAGCTTCATCTTTGTTTGGTGAATTTTCTAGTCTTGCTGCAGGATAGATTACCCTTGTATCCAATTCTTCTTCGCCTGCCTGATCTACTACTTCTAGGCCAAAAATCTTAGCATCTGTTGCATAGATTATTCCAGCATCTACAGCCCCCTCATTTACCCAAGTAGCCACCTCTCTAACATTTGACCCTAGGCTTACCTTTGGCATAACTTTTTCATAGATACCTAAATTATTTAAAATTTCTAATGAATATTGGCCAACCGGGACATCTTCATTGCCTAGGGCAAGACTTTCTACCTTATCACTAGCAAGGTCCTTAAAGTCAGATAGTCCATTTGGATTTTCTCCGCTTACTACCAGGGTCACCTTGTTTTCTAAAAGATCAAACCTAGATGAAGGGTCAATTGAAACTTTATTATTGTAGGCTTCATGTCCCTTGTCTAATTCATTCATTTGCTTTTGAGCTGCTGATATAAATATATCAACTTCAGCCCCCTCTTCTATTTGTGTTTTTAAGGTACCAGAAGAGTCAAAGTTGTATAAAATATCAATACCTGGCTGATCTTTTATATAAATTTCCTTTAATTCTTCCATCACATCAGTCATAGATGCTGCAGCAAATACGGTAATACTTTTTTTCTCACTAGGTTTTTCGCTTACATCTTCGTTAGTATTTCCACAAGCTATAAGGCTTAAAGCTCCCATTCCTACTAATAAAGTAAGACCTATTTTTTTAAAATTCATATCTTCTCCTCATTTTCTAAAATTTCGATAGGATCACCGACCCTAACTAGGCCACCAACTATTACCCTTGTAAAAATCCCCTCACTTGGCATTATACAAGATCCCACTTTAGTTTTTATAGCACACCCCTTATGGCAGGTCTTTCCTATTTGGCTTACTTCTTGGATACTTTGACCTATCTTAAGCCTTGTTCCTATAGGAAGCTTATGGAGGATAATCCCCTTACTTGTAATATTTTCAGCAAAATCTCCCTCCTTAAGACCAGGTATCTCTTTTTTCATCTTTTCTATAGATTCTTCTGCCAATAAGGACACCTGCCTATGCCACTTGCCTGCATGGGCGTCTTTTTCTAAACCAAAGTCTTCTATAAATAAACCCTCAGTTTGAGGAATTTTTACCACACCTTTACTATCTGACCTATTAACTGATATCACCTTTGCCATAATAACCTCAATGCCATGTTTTGTCATTGGCCAATATATCAAGTCCATGAGAAAGACTTGATATAATTGCCATAATAGATTCTCTAACAGCCTTAGGACTTCCAGGTAGATTTATGATTAAAGAGTCCTTCCTTATTCCTGCCTTAGCCCTTGATAACATCCAAGCATTGGTCTTATCCTTGCTATAAAGTCTTATGGCATCTGCTAGGCCCATGGCTTCTTTTTCAAAGACCTCCTCGCTTGCTTCAGGAGTTACATCTCTTTTACTAAAACCTGTACCCCCACAGGTGAATATAAGGGGAATTCTTTTGTTATCACTTAGGTATATTAATTCTTTTTTGATTACTTCTTTATCATCAGCAATTATATTTTTATAAACTAGCTTGTAGTTTGTAGGCATTATTTGATCGAAGACTTCCCCTACACCATCTTTATTTTCACCCCTTGACCTAGTATCACTTACTATAAGAAGTCCATAGGTATATTCTTTGTCTTCATTTTTCTTATAATGACCAGATTTTCCACCAAGTTTTTCAAGTAAGTGGATATCCTTAATTTCCATAGACCTATCCAGGGACTTACACATGTCATAAACTGTTAGAAGTCCTGCTGCCACACCACTTAGGGCCTCCATTTCTACGCCTGTCTTGCCATAACAAGTAACCCTTACTTGGCAGGTTAGTAGCTTATCTTTAAAGTCAAAGTCCACATTTATACCAGAAAGTAAGATAGGATGGGCCATTGGAATTAAGCTTGGCGTATTTTTGACTCCATTTATAGCTGCTACTTGGGCTATGGCTAAGACATCTCCTTTTTTTATCTTTTCCTCTTTTATGGCCTTTATAGTTTCTTCCTTTAAGCTTATGGATCCTTCAGCTAGGGCATGTCTTAAACTATCAGTTTTATCTGATATATCTACCATTTGCCCCCTACCATTTTTATCTAAATGGGTAAACATTTATCCTCCTATCCTATTCATTGAACTTTTTATTATTTTTCCTTCTAAAAGCTTGTGGTCAAAGGGCTTAACCTCCAAGGCTTCCTTAATCACAGGCCTTATATCATGGCCTTTTCTTAGTGGAGTTTTAAGGTCTATTAGCCTGTCACTATGTAGGCAAGGCTTCAAAAATCCATCAGAAGTTAACCTAACCCTATTACAATCTCCACAAAATTTATGGGTCATTGGCTCTATAAAACCAACTCTTCCAAGAGCCTTATCTAGCTTAAAAAGTCTTGCGGGTGAGCTTTTATCATCTTTGCTCACTTCTTTTAGACCATATGAGCTTATTATTTCCTCTGCCCTTAAAAATTTATCCTTAGCGTAGTTTGCTGTAGGTCCTATGGGCATTACTTCTATAAATCTTACATCGATTGGATATTTTTTAGTCAAATTGATAAAGTCAACAACTTCATCATCATTTACCCCCTTAAGTAAGACCGTATTTATCTTTACTCCTAGGCCCAGGTCTAGGCTTTCCTCAATACCTTCTAGAACCTTCTTTAAATCTCCTCCACCAATTTTTCTAAATTTCTCAGCCTTTAGGGAATCTAGAGAAATATTAACCCTCTTTAGGCCAAAGGCCCTCAAAGACCTGGCGTTTTCTTTAAGCAAAGACCCATTAGTCGTCATTGCTAGGTCCTTAAGTTTCGTAATCTTGCCTAAGGATTTGACCAAGTGCAAAAGCCCTGGCCTAACTAAGGGTTCTCCACCACTTAGCCTAATCTTTCTAACCCCCTCTTCTATAAAGATATGGGCTATATAATAAATTTCTTCAAGGCTTAAAATTTGGTCTTTATCTATTTTTTGGATTCCTTCATCAGGCATACAGTACTTACACCTAAAGTTACAAAGGTCTGTAACAGATATCCTAAGGTAGTCTATAGTTCTATCAAAGCTATCTTTCATTATTAACCGCCTTATCTACTGGAAATATCCTACTTAAAAAGCCCTATAAGATAAGATTGACACTTATAGGGCATCAGAATTAATTATTAAATTCATCAGCTAAGATATTCATCAAAACTTCCGCTTCTTCAGAAGTTAAAGTAATTCCCTTGCTCATCCTTGAGTGATCTTCATTCCAATCACGAATATCATATTTAGGATCTCTCTCATTCCAAGAAACTAGGTTAAGTTCCTTGGTCCAACCCTTAGCATTAGTTGATAAAACTCCTAAATTTTCTACAATATCATATTTTATTCCTGCCATACTATCTCCATTCTTTCTAAATCTTCCTTAGCATATTTTTATAATACCGAAAATATTTTACTAAGCAAATCAAACCTAGATTAGCCCAGCCTTTAATATTTTATTTACATAAATTTGAATTATATCATAGTCATAGCCTGCATAGGCCAAAAGTTCACGTCTTCTTTTTCCATTACCCCACTTTCCATCTATAACTTGACGGGCAATTTCTTCAAAACCGACCTTGCTTACACCATTAATAATCAAAGGATAGTCCCTATATAAAACATTTTTATCTATATCATAATCATAGCCAGCAACCCCTCCCTTTGAAGAGTACTGCCATGAATCATAGGAACTTTGATTGTATTTTGGTTTTTCATCACTAGTCCATTCTGCTATCCAAAATTCATTTTCTTCCCTCACTTGCTTTGTCAAATACTTATCTGCAAACCAGGGATAAGAATAAACACCTGCTACATAGCCATTTCTCCTAATAGCCTTACTAAAAGCATCAACTACCTTAGATATATCCCCCTTACTTGCCTTAGCCTGCCTATCATGGTCTTCTATATCTATATATATAGGTAGGGAAACTTTCTTATTTCTTACAATATTTAAAACAAAGTCAGCTTCTTCCAAGGCTTC
Source organism: Anaerococcus sp. (assembly GCA_030532385.1). GTDB lineage: Bacteria > Bacillota > Clostridia > Tissierellales > Peptoniphilaceae > Anaerococcus. Next base: position 27,245 of record JAUNLG010000012.1, read on the forward strand.
TAATTCGTTGATTGCTCTTGAATAATGATAAAAGCCAATAGGAACATCTCTTTTATTTAGCTGATTATAGTGGGTATCAACAGCCTTATCTTTTGATATGGTTAAATCCTTCTCCCTAATACTAGTCCTTAGGATAGCCCCATCGATCCCACTAGAAAAGTTATCATAATCTATAGAACCAGGATTTTGATAGTGGCTTAAGTCAACTACATTTTCATAGACCTTAGGTTTTAAATCTTCATCTTCTTCTTTAATAGAAGGATCTTCTAAATCCTCAGGCTTTTGGTCATTACTGGGCTTAGATGCATCTATACCACTAGAATTTATATCCTCCTGGCCTTTATCAGAATCTTCTTTTAAAACATCTTTAAGCAAGTGATCTTTTTTTCTAGAAAGAACTTGGTCCCTATCATAATCAAAGCCCATCTCTTGATAAACTTGATCTAAATCATCAATATCATAGCTAATTACATCATCATCTGCATAAGCAAAACTTGGCATAAGTATACCTATAGATACTAGTACCGGTATAATTTTCTTAACTTTCATAACCTATCCTTATCATTAATTTCATGTTAATAGTATCATAAATTTAAGAATTAAACAACAAAGAAAAACTCTCCCAAATTTGGGAGAGTAGGTATTAGAAAGCATGGATAATATTTCTAATTCCAGCAAGGATAAAATAGAAACCTAATATAGAAGCTATAGTCATAAATGAGCTAAGGGGATTTTTAATAAGCATTAACCCTAGAAGAAGTCCAAGGACATTTATTATAAGTAAGCCCCAAAAAACTCCCCTAGATGAAGACTTTAATGTAAGAGCCCTTACAATTGAAAAAATAGATGAAACTATTAGATAAATTGCAAAAACAATAGGTAGGGCCAATACTGAGGCCCTAAAATTAAATAAAATAAAGCCTGCAAAAATAATAGAAACTACCCCTGCAAAAAGTAAAAATCCTCCTTTCTTGCCAAAAAACTTATTAATTCTATTTCTTAAAGCAATCTCAAAAATTCCATCAAATACTCCTGTAAAAACAATAAGCATTACAAGAAAACTATTTGAAGCTAGGGGATTTCTTATAGCCAAAAAACCTGCCAATAAATATAAAATCCCTATAAGTAGGGATCCAAATGAAAACCCATTATTTTTATTTATCATAAAAACTCCTTTCGTATATACGATATTAAAAATATATTCTTATATACATATATATACCCAACCATAGATATAAAGTACATTTTGTAAGGTAAATTTATTTAAAGAAATTATTAAAAATTCCCACAAAAAAAGACTGATTACTCAGTCTGTTTTGTTTAGCAGCT
>JAUNLG010000013.1 GCA_030532385.1 Anaerococcus sp.
ACGCCGATGGTACTCGGAGGGTGACCTCCCGGGAGACTAGGAAGCTGCTAAACAAAACAGACTGAGTAATCAGTCTTTTTTTGTGGGAATTTTTAATGGTTTCTTTTATAAGGATCTATCCTTCTTATATCTTTTGTTTATGGTTTATATTAAAAAACTTTTGCATATTTTCTTCTTTACCCTTAAAATAAGACTAAGGTAAGCCTATAATTTGCTCTTTTTCTTGACATTTGCTTGTAAGTGTACTATTATTAAGGTAACAAACAAAACAAAAAAGAAATAAACAATAACAAACAAAAGGAGGTTGTTATGAAGGTATATATTTCTTCGGATATGGATGCTTTAGGCTTAAAGGATGTATTAATAAAAGAGCTTGAGAGATTATCTTATGATTATGAAGATCTGACTGAGGAAGGTTTTGACTTTGTTGATTCTTCTAGGGCAGTTTGTAAAAAGCTTTTAGAGGTTGATGGAGTTTTGACTACAGGTTCTGATGATGCTAGTGTAGGTATTGTTCTTGATAAGTATGGGGCAGGCAGCTATATGGCTTGTAGTAAGCATAAGGGCATGGTAGCAGCTGAGGTTTCAGATGAAAGATCAGCTCTTATGACAAAAAGACACAATGGTGCTAGAATTTTGGTTATGGGGTCAGGAATTGTAGGCGATGAGCTTGCTAAGTCTTGTCTTAGAAATTTCCTAAGCCATGGCTATGATGGTGGTCGCCATCAAATTAGAATTGATATGCTCAATAAGATGATTTAGGAGGTTTTGATGAAGATTGCGTTAGGTTGTGATCATATTGTTACAAGTTTGAAGATGGAAGTTTCTGACCACCTAAAGGCTAGGGGCTTTGAAGTTGTTGATGTTGGTACTTATGATAATACTAGGACCCATTACCCTATTTTTGGGAAAAAGGTAGGAGAGCTGGTTGCTAGTGGAGCTTGTGATCTTGGTGTTGTTTTATGTGGTACTGGTGTAGGTATTTCTACATCTGTTAATAAGGCTTATGGAACTAGGTGTGCCTTGGTTAGGGATACTATTACCGCTATTGCTGCTAAGAGGGATTTGGATGCGAATGTTATTGCCTTTGGTGGAATGATTGTTGGCAAGGACTTAGCCCTTGAGATTGTAGATGCCTTTCTTGATACTTCTTATGAACCTAGTGAGGATAAGGATAGGCTTATCAAAAAGCTTATGGCTATAGAAGAAGATTATAAAGAAAATAAGCAAGACCAAGTTGGTAATGATGAATTCTTTGATGAATTTATTGAAAAATGGGAAGAAGGATATTACCACGATTAGTTCTTCTGTGGATAAATTTGTATCGTCAAGATTTGTTCTTGGCGATATTTTTAAAGGAATTTTATATGTTAAAAGAGAAAAGACACGAACTTATCCTAAAAGACCTTGATAATTATGGTTTTACCCAGGTTTCTAAGTTAAAGGATCTTTTATCTGTTACTGATATGACTGTTAGAAGGGACCTTAAGGAACTTGAAGAGCAAAACCTCTTGATCAGGGTCCATGGTGGGGCTAAGTCTTTAGAAAAGGCCCTTCCCAGAGAATTTTCTAATGAAGAGAAAATGCTTAAGAATAAGGATAAGAAGGAATATATTGGAAAGCTTATTGCAAATACCATCAAGGATGGGGAAATAGTGTTTTTGGGGGCAGGTACTACTATTGAATATGCTAGCGAATTTTTGGAGGGCAAGCAATGTAGGATTTATACCAATTCCCTTTATCTTTTTAATAAACTTAATAAGATTAAAAGCATTAAACTAAACCTTGTTGGTGGCGAGTTTAGGGAGATTACTGGAGCTTTTGTGGGAAGTATGGCCATTGACTTTGCTAAAAAAACCACCTTTTCTAAAGCCTTTATTGGGGTAAATGGAATAGATGAGGGTTTGGCCTATACCTATAGTGTAGATGAGGGGCTTCTTCAAGAGATTATATTAGATAATGCTAAGAAAGCTTATATTATTGCTGATTCATCAAAGATTGGCCGTAAAGATTTCTATTCCTTTTATGAAATTAAAAATAGTCAGCTTATTAGTGATAAGTATATGTCAAGGGATGATAAGAATATTATTAAGAAATATACCAAGCTAATTAACTAGGTTTTGATTGACTTTATTTATCCTAGCCATATAATAATGGTAGTTACCACTTTCTTAGAAGGCTTAAGGATAAAGTGAAAAGAAAGTTTCTTAGCAAAAACAAAGGAGATTACATGTATTACAAAGCTAAGTATATTGTGCTTGAAGATAAGGTTTTAGAAGATTCTTATATGCAAGTAGAAGATGGAAAAATCAAGGGATTTTCTAAAAAAGTCCCTGATACTTATGAAGACCTTGGAGAAATTATTGCCCCAGGCCTTGTAGATACCCATATCCACGGTTATGGTGGCAAGGATATTATGGATTGCAAGGAAGGTTATCTAAATGAAATCTCTAAGGGAATCTTAGAGTGTGGAGTAACAAGTTTTCTTCCAACTACTCTTACTGATAGCGAGGAGAAACTTGATAAGGCTACAGGACTTATAGGCAAGGAACATGAAGGTGTTAAGGGAGCTAAGGTAAGAGGAGTGTTTTTGGAAGGACCTTTCTTTACAGAAAAATACAAGGGAGCCCAAAACCCATCCTATATGTCAGACCCATCTATAGATAAGCTTAAAAAATGGAAGGACTTATCAGATGGTCTAGTTAATAAGATAGCTATTGCCCCAGAAAGAGAAGGAGCTATTGATTTTATAAAGGAAGCTAATGCCCTAGGAGTTAAGGTTGCCCTAGGCCATTCTGATGCTAGCTATGAAAGAGCTAAGGAAGCTGTTGATGCTGGTGCCAATATTTTTGTCCACGTCTACAATGGAATGAGTCCTCTCCACCATAGAAAACCAGGTATGGTAGGAGCTGCCATGGCTACTGATTCTTATGGAGAATTAATCTGTGATGGCCACCATGTTTCACCTACATCAGCTGGTATTCTCATGGACCAAAAGGGCAGGGACAGGATTGCCCTAATTACTGATTGTATGTCAGCAGGTGGTATGCCTGAGGGAGATTATAAGCTTGGTGAATTCCCTGTTGTAGTAAAGGATGGAACAGCAAGACTTAAGGATGGAGGATCTCTGGCAGGATCTATACTAAAATTAAAAGAAGCTATAAAAAATGTTGTAGATTGGCAAATAGCAGATGTCTTTGAGGCTATACAAATGGCTTCTCTAATCCCAGCTAAGTCTGTTGATATAGACAATGTATGCGGAAAGCTCCATGTTGGCTATGATGCTGACTTTATAGTCTTAGATGAAAATCTTGACCTAAAGGCAACCTACCTAGATGGTGAAAGGGTATATGGATGATTTTAACAATAACTGCAAATCCATCAGTAGATATTTCCTATAGGCTTGATGATTTTAAGATAGATGATGTGACAAGGACAGAAAAGGTAAGCAAGGATGCTGGTGGCAAGGGCATCCATGTAGGATTTGTCCTTAAGGAACTTGGCCTTAATCCTATACATTCAGGCTTTATAGGTGGCAAACTAGGAGAATATATAGAAGAAGAGCTTGGCAAAAAGGGTCAAGAATCAAGGTTTGTAAAAGTATCCCAAGATACTAGAAATTGTATAGCAATCCTTCATAATGGTAAGCAAACTGAAATTTTAGAAGGTGGACCAACCATAAGTGATAAAGAAGCAAACTACTTTTTAGAAAACTTAGGTTCAATCAGCAAGGATTGTAAGATTATAAATATGTCAGGATCCCTACCTAAGGGGTTAACCAGTGATTTTTATAAAAAAATTATAGCCTATGCTAGGTCTAAGGGAATTTTTGTATCAGTAGATACATCCGGCCAAAGCCTAATCGATGTAATTAAGGCAGAAAAGAAACCTGACCTAATTAAACCTAATGAAACAGAAATAGCCCAAGTAATGGGTAGAAAAGTTAATAAGGAAGACTTAAGAGAAATTCTTCTTGAAGAACCCTTTAAGGATATCAAATATGTAATAGTGTCTATGGGCAAGGATGGGGCCATAGTTAAAGCTGGTAATAGGGTATACAATGCCATAGTTCCAGAAGTTAAAGCAATAAATCCGGTAGGAAGTGGAGATTCTTCCCTAGCAGGGGCACTTTTTGCCATAGAAAAGGACATGGATGATGAAGAAATCATAAAGACATCTATGACTTGCGGCCTATTAAATGTCCTAACTGAAGAGATAGCCCATATTGACATAGAAAAATTTGACTACTACTTTGAAAAAATACAAGTAAAGGAGCTTATATGAAAGTATCAAAAGAAAAATTAGAAAACCTAAAGCAACTAATCAACGAAGAAGGAGCTATAGCAGCCCTAGCCATTGACCAAAGAGGTTCAATGGAAAAAATGATGGGCAAAGCAAATCCAGACCTAAACAACCTAGAGGGCATTGAGACCTATAAAGAGATGGTATCAAGAGAATTAACTCCATTTGCATCATCAATCCTCCTAGACCCAATCTATGGCCAAAAGGGCATCAAAGCAAGGGCTGATGGAGTTGGTCTAATCTTATCTTACGAGCAAACAGGATATGATGAGTATGATGAGGGAAGATTGCCAAGGTTGATTAACTTTATGAGCGCTCTTAAGGCTAAAGAAATGGGAGCAAATGCAATAAAGACCCTACTTTACTATGATGTAGATGATGATAAAGAAGTAAATGATATTAAGAAACGTTGGGTAGAAAGAGTATCCTATGAGTGTCAAGCCCTAGGCCTACCTCACTTCTTAGAGATAATAACCTATGATAGGAATATGGACTCAGAAAAATCAGCTGAATATGCCAAGGTAAGACCAAGAAAGGTCAATGAAGCTATAAAAATCTTCTCAGATGAAAGATATATGGTTGATGTATTAAAGGTTGAAACACCAACAAACATGAACTTCGTAGAAGGACTTGGTAAACAAGAGCCCGTATACAGTAGACAAGAAGCTAAAAAATACTTCAAAGAACAAGCAGAAGCTACCAACCTACCATTTATCTTCCTATCAGGTGGAGTAAGCGCTGAATTATTCCAAGAAACCCTAAAACTTGCTAAAGAAGCAGGATCAAACTTCAATGGAGTTTTGTGCGGAAGAGCAACATGGAAAGATTCAGTAGATATCTATGGTAAAGATGCTAATGAAGCAGAAGAATGGCTAAAGACTCAAGGAAAAGATAATATAGAAAGTCTAAATGCAGTAATAAAAGAAACTGCAAGATCCATCTTTGAAAAAATAGAAGAGTAAAATATAGAAAATATTTTTATAAAATAATCTCAAATACAAAAGACGAGGAAATTAAATTGCCCCCTAAAAGTTGGACTAATAGCCAATCTTTGGAGGCCAGCATGAATTGAAGATCCTCGTCTTTTTTTGGTGCAATATTAAGAAAAAAGATGGTTTTTTTAAGGATCTAAACTAAGAAAGTGAGATAGTGGTAGATAGAATTAAGGGGATAACAGTTAAAATTGGTGGAGATACGACTAAACTTAAAGATGGACTGAAACAAGTTAATTTTATACTACCTTCTCTGCTGGTAGGGAATATACCAACTAATTAGAGAAGTTATAGGGGTAAGTTTAGAAATGAGAAGAAAGAAAAAAGAGGTTAAGACAAGCTTTATATGATACCTAGGTAGAAGAGAGTGAATATATCATTTAATGAAATCATACTTAATTATAGATTTGACATATATTACGTGACGCGATATATTATTATATAAATAGGATTTAGTTTTTATAAATTAAATATAGTTAGAGGTGTTAATTGAAAAAAGATATAAATTTAATGAAAGAAATTCCACTTACAGAGACAGCATTTTTAATTTTATTAACAATGATAAAACCTAATCATGGATATGGTGTAATGCAAGACGTTGAGAGTTTAACTAAGGGTAGAGTTGTGTTTGGACCAGGAACTTTGTATGGAGCCATAAATAACTTAGAAAAAAAAGGATGGATTGAGCTTGATTTTCATGACAAAAATAATAGAAAAAAAATTTATAAAACTACAAAAGTTGGAAGAGAAATTTTATTTTTAGAATTAGAGAGGATGCAAAATTTACTAAGTGCTAGTAATAGTTTATTAAAAGGAGTGTAAGATGAGGACGTTTTTCAAAGTTTTTTTAAATCCTATAGAAGGTAGAGAGAGATTTTTAAACGAGAAAGCAGAGGAAGGATACGAGTTGGTATCTAGTGGAGGTGTTTTTCATAAATTTAAAAGAACTGATAAAAGAAAAGATTATTCAGTTCAATATATTGGATATATGAATAATAAAGAAAGAACTGAATATAAAGATTTTATTGAAAATATGGATATGAAAGTTATATATTCACCTTTAAATATTGGTAAAAAAACTTATGGAAATGTTAAATATAGACCCTTCAATGCTATTAAAAGTAGTTTATCTACAAGCCATGGAATGATAAATAGAGAAATAATGATTGTTGAAAATAATACTAATAAGAAAATAGATATATATTCTGATTACAATAGTAAAATAAGAGATTTAGCTAGAAGAAAAAAACCTTATTTTTATCTGCTCTCGATATCAGTTTTAATTATTTTTATAGGATTATTAGAAAAATTAGGCTTTAATTTAAGCTTATTCAGACAAACAGTTTTAAGTTTTAGACCAGTCGATAATATTATAAATGTATGGGTTGCATTGGGGATACTTATTTTTATATACTCATCTTTAAACCTTATTCGATTGAATAATATAATTAAAATAATTAATTCAGATCTTGTGTAGATTTTAATAGAAATGATTCGTATTAGTATCAATTATATGATTACCTTAATAAGGGGTGAAATTTTGTATTTATAGTAAAAAGATAAGGGCCTTTGCTTGGAAAATACCAAGGAAGGCCTTTATTTTTTATAAAATATTTATATGATCTATCAAGTCCTAGAGCTTAAAAGATTTTATCCTTAGAACTTAAGCTTTTTATGAGGCGATAATAACAGACTTAACTTCTCCTTCTTTTAGGTCTATGATAAGGCCTAAACCTGAGTCTTTGACATAGTCCACTAAGTCATTAAATTCTTCTACACTATGCAACTCTTCCTTGGCCATGCCTCCTTCAGATTTTAGCTGGGTTTGGTCATTTAATCTAAAGGCTAGGTAATCTCCTTCTAAAAGTTCACCATTCTCATAAGGAAGGTCATCGGCGTTTTCATTATAGTATAGGGACCCTTGGATTTTAAGTAGGTCATCTTCTATAAAAATTCCATCCACATAGGTAAGGCCTTGTATCCTAGCTTCCTTATCAGTAAGGAGGGAGGCGCGAAAGATACCATCTTTATAAGAGTTAAGATAGGAATCCTCATAAGAATCATCTGTATCCGCTTCTATATTTTCTTCTAAAGCATCATCTTTAATATCTTCATTAGAATTTGCATCTTTTTCTGAAGTTTCCTTACTGGTAGATAAATCCTCCTTATCAGAAGCTTCTTTATTATCTTCCATAAGGACTTCATTTTCTTCTGCCTTATTTTCGTTGATATTTTTACTAGTATTATCACTAGCACAGGCCACTAGGCTTAGGCAAAAAAGGCCTAGGGTAATTTTTTTGATTGTATTTCTCATAAGATCTCCTTTATCAAAATTTTACCTTTTTGAGAAAATCTTTCTAGAAATTGAAGATATTTTATTAATATGGGTATTAAATAAGAGAGGAAAAGCTTTTTATATTTTTTTCAAATATATCTAAGGTCTATTAAAAAATCCTAAGGTTAGGCAAGCTATTTCACGGTAATTTTAGGATTATTGGGAAAAATTTTATAAATATTTTGACATTGAAATATATTTGACAAAATTCTATTTTAAGTTTACAATCTTAATAGATGATAAAAATTAAGGAGGATTATATGCTTTTTAAGACAACAGATGAACATGAGGCCCTACGTAAAAAAGTTAGAGCCTTTGCGGAAGAAAAAATCAAACCTATAGCATTTGATCTAGATCAAAACAACCAATTCCCAGATGACATAGTTAAAGAAATGGGTGAGATGGGACTTATGGGAATACCTTTCCCTAAAGAATACGGCGGACAAGGTCTAGATGTTATCTCTTATGCAATCGTTGTAGAAGAATTATCTAGGGTAGATGGTGGTGTTGGTGTAATTTGTTCAGCTCACACATCTTTAGGTACTTGGCCAATCTTTGCCTTTGGTACAGAAGAGCAAAAGAAAAAATATCTTGTTCCACTAGCAAAGGGAGAAAAAATAGGTGCTTTTGGTCTTACTGAAGAAAACGCAGGTTCAGATGCAGGTGGTACAGAAACTACTGCAGTACTTGAAGGAGACCACTATATCCTAAATGGTAAAAAAATCTTCATTACAAATGCTCCAAAGGCTGATACATATGTTGTAATGGCTGTTACAACTCCAGGTATTGGTACTCATGGTATATCTGCATTTATTGTTGAAAAAGACTTTGAAGGTTTCTCATTCTCAGACCACTATGATAAGTTAGGTATCAGGTCATCATCAACAGCAGAATTACACTTTGATAATGTAAAAGTTCCAAAAGAAAACTTACTTGGAAAAGAAGGCCAAGGATTTAAGATTGCTATGGCTACCCTTGATGGTGGTAGAATTGGTATTGCATCTCAAGCTTTAGGTATAGGCCAAGGAGCTTATGAATCAGCTTTAGCCTATGCAAAAGAACGTGAACAATTTGGTATGCCAATTGCCCACCTACAAAGAAATACTTTCAAACTTGCTGATATGGCAACCTACCTAAGAGGTGCTAGACTTATGATCTATTCTGCAGCTGAACTTAAGGAAAACCACGAAAGATATTCTGCTGAAGCTGCTATGGCTAAACAAGTTGCATCAGACCTTGCTATGAGAATTACAACTGAAGCTATCCAACTTTACGGTGGATCAGGCTTTATCAAGGGCGTTGATGTTGAAAGATTCTTTAGAGATGCAAAGATTACCCAAATCTATGAGGGTACAAATGAGATAATGAGAGTTGTAGTTGGTGCAAATACAGTAGGTCGTGCTCCAAAGATGAAAGTTGCTGGATCTAGAAAGAAAGATGGTCCAATAGCAGGAGTTCGTAAGGGAGAGATCTATAAGGGAGATCCTAAAGAAGCAGTTAAAAAACTAGTAGCAGCCCTAAAGAAAGACGGCTATGACTTTACAGTAGGAATTGATCCAAATACTCCAATCGCTGATGCCCAAAGAGTTGTTGTTGCTGGACGCGGTATAGGCGAGAGAGAGAATATGAAATATATAGAAGATTTAGCTTACCAAGCAGGAGCTGCTATTTCTTCATCAAGACCAGTAGCTGAAACCCTAAAATATATACCACTTGAAAGATATATAGGAATGAGTGGTCAAACCTTTAAGGGCAACCTTTATATAGGAGTTGGTGTTTCAGGAGCAGGCCAACACTTAAAAGGAATGAAAGATGCCTCTACAATAGTTGCAATCAATAACAATGCAAATGCACCAATCTTTAACAATGCTGACTATGGTATAGTTGGAGATTTCAAAGAAGTCCTACCACTACTAATAGCAGAACTTGATAATGGTGAGGAGAAAAAACCTGCACCACCTATGAAGAAAATCAAAAGATCAAAACCAAGGAAGATGGCTCCCAAAGAAGATATTTACGTGGATTTGGGATCAGGTTATGAGTATGATCCAGAAGTAGGTGATCCAAGCCAAGGTATTGAGCCAGGTACACCATTTGATAAATTACCAGACTCTTGGGTAAGTCCAGTTTCTGGAGAAGCTAAAGAAGAATTCGTCAAAGTAGAATTCCCAGAAGACAGAAGATAGTAGGAGGATTTTATGTATACAGTTAGAAAAGTAACAGAAGACTTATATTATGTAGGTGGGGATGACCGAAGACTTGCCTTATTTGAGAACATATTTCCAATCCCTGAGGGTGTTTCTTACAACTCATACCTACTAATGGATGAAAAAACAGTACTAATAGATACAGTTGACTGGGCTATAGCTAGAGAGTACCTAACAAATGTTAGACACGTACTAAATGGTAAGGACCTAGATTACCTATTGATAAACCACATGGAACCAGACCATGCTGCATCAATTGATTTGGTATTGAAAGAATATCCTAATGCAACCCTTATAGCATCAGAAAAGGCTATACTTTTCATGAGACAATTTGGATTTGATGTAGATGATAGATATATAGAAGTTAAAGAGGGTGACTCAATGAGCTTTGGTAAACATACCCTAGCTTTCGTTGAAGCTCCAATGGTTCACTGGCCAGAAGTTTTAATGACCTATGATACAAAAGATAAGGTGTTATTTTCAGCTGACGCTTTCGGTTCATTTATAGCTAACAATGGTAGACTATTTGCTGATGAAGTTGATTGGGATAGGGACTACCTTGATGAAGGACGTAGGTATTATACCAATATAGTTGGTAAATATGGTACCTTTGTACAAAAAGCTTTAGAGAAAGCAGGCGGATTAGATATAAAATATATCTGCCCACTTCACGGTCTAGTATGGAGAAAAGATATAGGATATATCCTTGATAAATATGTTCACTGGGCAACCTATGAACCAGAAGAAGAGGGTGTTCTTATAGCTTATGCATCAATGTATGGTAATACAGAATATGCAGCTCAAACCCTAGCTACAAAATTATGTGAAGCAGGAATTACAAATATTTCTCTAAGAGATGTTTCAAGTACAGATGTATCAGTTCTTATAGCTGAAACCTTTAAGTACTCAAACCTAGTGCTTGCTTCAGTAACCTATAACCTAAACATTTATCCAAAGATGAATGACTTCCTAAACGATATGAAGGCTCTAAATGTTTCAAATAGGGCTGTATCCATTATGGGTAATGGTACTTGGGCTCCACAAGCTGCTGAAAAAATGGAGAAATTCCTTGATGAAGAAATGAGACTTATGGATGTCCTACCTGAAGGCTTAGACCTAGTATCATCATTAAATGATATGAAGGAAAAAGAAATGGATTCTATAGTTGAAGGAATCAAGGATTCAATGAAAAAACGTAGAGAAGAAAAAGCAAAGGCTAAATCACAAAGAGCTGGAGCTAAAAAATAAGCGTATAATTCTGTTAGGTAAGAGCCTCCTTAGGGAGGCTTTTATCGTAAAAATAAATATTTGGCATATAAAAAAAGCAGGTTATTCTCCTGCTTTTTTTATGAAATATATTTGTATTGTAATTGACTATAGGTTAAACCTTATCTAGTCTTCTAAAAAGGCTTCTCCTGTTAGACCATCAACCCCGACATCATCCTTGTTATCTAGGTCTACTTCATAGATGGTCTTGCCATCATCAACTGATAGACTCCACTCTAGGGCCTTGCCACCCTCGCTTATCTCTTCTGCCTTCTTTATAGCCTCATCTGGGCTGATTATTGCAGAAAGATCAATGACTTCATTCATCTCATTATCAGGCTCTTCTTCAACTTCTTCCTTGAGAACTTCGAAAGTTTCAGCATCTATTAAAGCTTGGTACTCATTTGTTCCATCAAAGCCTTCAAAATCATAGACGTATTTATTATCTTCAACTTCTAGGCTTATATCTGTAATAGAAATTTCCTTGCCTTCAAAATGTGTATTAAAGCTATCAACAGCCTTATCAAGGTCTGTCTCTAGGTTTGCTAGGTCTAAGGATGTAGGAGAAGATGCTTGGTCATCATCGGTATTATCCTTGGTATCATCACTTACATCTTCTTTATTATCATCAACTACTTGGCTTGTTTCAGTCTCGTTTCCATCATCGCCTTGGTTAGAAGTCTCTCCATTAGCACATGCTGAAAGAACTAGACCTCCTGCAAGGGCAAGGGCAATTATTTTCTTATTCATATTAACTCCTTTTAGTTTTCTCTTTAGTTTTCTTAATATTATTATAACATAACTTTAAGAAATGTAAAGTATTAATTAAAAATACTAAGAATTTTAGTGAAGTATAAACAAAAGTAAAAGAAAACCAACAAATCCATAGCTAGGTACTTATAAGACCTTGTGGTTGTCTTTGGTAAGGAAATTTTGTATAATTTATTTAGTAAAGGAGTTATTATGAAAAACAAAAAGATCCTACTTAGCCTAGTTCTTATCACAAGTTTATTGCCTAAAGAGAAAACGTTTGCAAAAGAAGATTTGATAAAAGATCCAGACCCTTACATAGAAGAATTTTCTAATCTTGCTGGTAAAGATCTGGAAAGTGAACCTTTAACTAGTGAAAGAAAAGAAGGTCTAGAGTCCTTATCTGATGATGGTATTCCAACAAATCCTAGCCTTAAAGAAGTTAAGGAAGAAGAGAGTGAAGAAGTTATTTACCAAGATTATCTTAGCTTAGAAGATAAGGATTTTGATAAAAATCTATCACTTCATCAAAGGGCCTTAGAAGAAAAAGATTTTAGCCAAGAAGAGTTGATTAACGCAGGTGGTCTTGATAATAAGGATAATGAAGATCCGGTTGTCTACTATGACCAAAGCAAGCTAGACGATATTTTAACCAAGGATCCTTCCTATGTTAGAGAAGAAATAGAGCCTACAGGAAGGGTAGAATTTGTAGAAAAATCATCTAAAACCTACCTCTACAATAAGGATGGCAAGCTGGCCAAAAACCAAAAACTTATTATAGAAGATAAGTTTTACAGGACAGATTCTTCAGGCAGGGTAGAAAACCCTAAGAATTCTTGGCTTAAGATAGAAGATAAATCCTACCGTACCCAAAGTGATGGGACAATCTTAAAGGGTTTTAATAAGATAGGCGGTTATGATTATTATTTTGATAAGGAGGGAATTCTTGCTAGAAATTCCTTTATCAAAAATGATAGGACTATTTTTAGGGCTAATGACCTAGGAGTTTTATCCAAGGCCATAAATACCTGGGCTGACATAGGGGCCAATAGGTATAGGACTGATCAAAATGCCAGAAGCCTTGTTGGTAAGCATGACCTAGATGGGAGATCTTTTTATTTTGCCAAGGATAAGGGCCTTATAAGAGATGGGTATATCCTTGCTGATGGAGGAAGGTTTAGGGCAGATAGTAAGGGTTTATTAAGCTTTGACATAAGTCTTAAGCCTGGTTGGACTGGGATGGATGGCTTATCTTATTATTATCTTGCTAATGGCAAGCTTGCCCGTGGACTTTTTGATACAGGAGCACATAGGTACTTTTTTGATAGAGAAACTGGTCAAATGGCTAGAAATGAAATCAATAGCCAGGGCCCAAAGCAAGTTTATTCTAAAGATAATGGGGTAAGTCATTATATTGGTTGGGACTATTATAAGGGAAAGCTTGCTTATGTTAAAGGAGATGGGACCCTTACAAAGGGGCTTAAGACTATAGGTGGTATGACCTATGGTTTTGACCAAGATGGTAGGATTTTTAATAGGCAATACAAAAACTTTGATGGTCAATGGTGGTATTTTAATAAGTATGGAGAAGGTCAAAGGTCTAATGGACAATTTGCCACAGGCTGGGTTGGAGATAGGTACTACTTTGCTGATGGTAAGCCTGCAGAGGGCCTACAAACCATAGGAGGGGTTACCTATATCTTTCATGAGCTAACTAGGCAGATTATGAGAAATACTACCAAGGTTATAGATTTTAATAAATATAGGCTTGATTCAAAAGGTCATGCCAGCCTAATTGGAAGAATTGACACTAGGCCTGTTGCTTTTGGAACCAGGGGTGAATTTAATCCAGGTTTTAGCCAATACCTAAATAGGAAGACCCCTTATTTTAACCAAAGAGACCCAAGGTGGGCTAATAGGTCCTACTCTTCTGAGACTATAGGGGGGCTTGGTTGTGGACCTACAGCCATGGCCATGGTCCTAAATAGACTTTTGGGAAGGGATGATATCTACCCAACTAATACTATGGTAGATGCTAGAGATTATGAAAATATTGGGACAGAATGGCAGTATTTTAGGGAAAATCCCAAAATTTATGGTCTAGAATCCTACGAAGTTCCTATAAACAAGGAGGCTTTTATCCAAGCCCTAGACCAAGGTCCTATGGTAGTTAGGGTAGGACCTGGATATTATATAAATGCAGGCCACTATCTTGTAATAGACTCTTATAAGGATGGGAATTTTATTATAAACGACCCATATAATTCTAGAAGAAATACCCTGGATAACCAGTCTTTCTGGAGGTTGAAGCAAGAAGTTACTATAGGCTGGCTAATAAAGTAAATATAGAAAGAACCTAGACCAGGTTTTAACCTAGCTAGGTTCTTTTTATCTAGAAAAGTATTCTCTATAAGAGCTTATGTCACTTACACATTCAAGAACTCCCATATACTTATCATCCTTATCCCTTACTGCAAGATAGGCTATGGAATAATCCCTTCCTCCTATGTTTCTTGTAACCTTAAAGTCATCTCTCTTACCTTCCTTAAAGTCACTTATAAGCCTTCTAACCAAGGGTTCTACATCTGGTGGGTGGCAGGAGTAGACATCCCTTCCTAGGGAAGACTTTGGTCTTTTAAAGATGTTTTTCTCCCTACCCTCATTGTAGTAGGTATTTATATCATTTTCATCAACAAAGGTGATTTCAATCTCTAGGGTATCAAAAATCGCCCTAATTTGATCAAGGCTTAGTTTTCCCCTATTAAAGGAAACAAAACCCTCGCCACTTTCTATAATATCTTTTTTGCCAACATTAGTATTTTCAAGGTCAACTAGGATATGGTCATAGTCTAGGAGGTCTTCTCTCATTAACTTATAATCATTTGGACCTAGGGTATCTTCCATTAGAGGAAAGAGGATATTTTCTTCCTTATAGGTCATCTCCTCAGCTCTTTTGATAACGGCTTCTAGCTGATCCATCTTGGCTAGCCTTAAATTTCTCCTAAAACCGTTGGCTATTTCAATATCTACTCCCCACATAACATCTGAAGGTCCTTTTTTGCCATATTTTTCTTTAAGAACGGGATAGATCAGGTCTCCTTTTTTCTTATAGTGGCTGCCTATTTTAAACAAGTCATCAAAGGCCTTAGGGTCATCTACACCCTCTTGTAATTTTCCCTTGGCCTCTTTTAGTATTTCTTTAATCTTTTCATTTTCTAGATTAAAAAATCTTAGGGGGTGGCCCTTGATATCTACTAGCTTAAGGTTCCTTTGGGTTTCAGTTTCTGTACATCCATGAAAGAGGGTAGAGTGGACATCACAAAGTCTTCTTACATCCTTCTTGCTAAGGCCTTCATCTAAGAGGGCTTCTTCAGCATCCATAATCTCTGATGATGATACATCCTTGAAATTATCCCTAAAATCTTTCTTGACAGCTTCCATATCCTCGCCTTGGCTAAGTCTTTGTACATAAGACTTGATAAGGGACCTTCTTCTTGAAACATCTTCGTCATTTGAGGAATCTATTACGTCATATCCTAGGTCCTTAAGTTTTTCAGAAACATCTTTTATAGCCATAAGCTTAGCCCCTCTTTTAATAGACATCTTATCAGCCATGGTCTTAACCATGATTGGGTTTGCTAGGGCCTTGAAACCTATACTGATAAGGTCATCTTTAAGACTTGGATCTTCCCTAAGCAGGGGTCCAAGTGGTTTATTAATATCAATTTTCTTGCTCATATAACCTCCGTACTATTATTATATTAATATTATACTAGGAAATCTTAATACCTACTAGTTTACTAGGGATTATTTCAAAGAAAAAAGAGGCCCAAGGACCTCTTATCTAGATTTAACTTCTACTTGCCTTAGGCTCTTGCCCCTGGTTTTTAATAATTTACCCCCAAAACTTGATAGGATAAGGACTATTAGGCTAGGTAAAAGCCAGTGTAGACCTTGGTCGTAAAGGGGTAGACCTTGCAAAAGGTCAGTGACAAAGCCAAGGTTTAATCCAAAGGAAGTGGTTAAGACTGTAAGGATTGGAAGGATTACTGCTGTATAGGCACTAAGCTTATAGGCAAGGCTTGGATAGTCTATAAGCTCATGGGTCATGCCCATAACTATTAGTAGAAGGGCTACAGGATAGATAGCACTTAGTAGGGGAACGGAGAATTCAAGGAGGGTGTTAAGGCCAAAATTTGCCATTATAAAGGAAAATATGGTCCATATATAAACCCAAGCCCTGTAGGATAGCTTGTGGTTAAAAAGGCTACTAAAGTATTCTCCCCCACTAGATATAAGTCCTACACAAGTGGTAAGACAGGCTAGGGTAAAGATTGCTATTAGAAGGATTAGACCAAGCCTGCCAAACCCAGCCCTTGTAGCGTTGGCTAGGATCTCTGCCCCATTATTAGCACTTTGGCTATGAAGGGAAGTAAACATTCCTATACTTGCCAGAAGGGCATAGACTATAAAAAGGACTGACCCTGCAAGAAGGCCTGATTTTATAGTGTAATTTGTAACATCCTTCTTATCCTTAATACCAAACCTTCTTATAGTAAGGCTTATTACAAAGCCGAAATTGAGGGCGGCTACAGCATCCATAGTATTATAACCTTGGATAAATCCTTCTGTAATAGGAGAAGTCTTATAAGCTCCGATAGCCTCTCCTATATCTTTTGGCATAAGAGATATTTTTATAAACATTATAAGGATCAAAAGTAAAAGAGCAGGGGTAAGGTATTTGCCGACCCTTTGGGCAAGTTTGCTAGGCTTTAGGGCTATGGCTAAGGCTATGGCAAAAAATACCAGGGTATAAAGGCCCCTTAAAAGGACTAGGTTAGAAGTCTCACTTATGTATGGAGCTATGGCCATCTCAAAAGGGACTGATCCTGCCCTAGGGATACCAAGGCCAGGTCCTATGGATAAATATATTGCTGTAGTAAAGACTATGGCAAAGCTTGGACCTACCCTAGAAGAAAGGTTATTAAGACCTTCAGTCTTAGATACAACAATAGCACCCATGACTGGAAAAAGGACTGCAGTAATAGCGAAGGCTAGAAGGGCTATTAGGGTCTTATCAGCCGCACCAGCTCCTAAAAGTGGTGGGAAGATTAGGTTACCTGCCCCAAAAAATAGGCCAAAGAGCATTATACTAACTTGTAAAAATTGACTTTTAGATAATTTTTTCATCATTTCCTCCAAATAATCTATTATAATTTTATTAAATAAAAAAAGTCCCTTGTCTAATAGACAAAGGACGAAATCTTCCGCGTTACCACCTTTTATTCTTATCATAAAAATAAGCTCTCAAGCATCTAACAATGCTGGGTTTTGCTAACGCCAACCACGGCGACAGGCCCTACTTAAATTCAAGCTTGCAAAAGAAAAATGATTTTCGTACTTATATAAGGTTTTGGCTTTCACCAACCGCCAACTCTCTAAGCCCTTATATTAAGCCTACTCTTTTTTCATAGATTTTTATAAATAAAATTATTGTTAGCATAAGCATACAACGATTATTATAATTTGTCAAGGTAAATCTTATAAAAAACCAATAAAATATTTAAAAATAGAAAAAAGATAAAAGAACGCTTGGTATATAGGGGTTTTAAATAAAAACTCCTAGGATCTTTGCATAAAACTTTAACTGCAACTTGGATAATTCTTAGGATATTTGCCCAAAAATTTACAGAAAAATTAGAAATTTATGACAATTTGAGGTTTAATATTTTAGTTATTAGCCTGTTGGGAAAATTTGAAACTGGCTATAAAAAATTATTGGCGAAAAAGTAAATGGGTATAAAGTTTTTAGGAGGTTTTATGTTTTTTGAAGATTATGAAATAGGTCAAGTATTTGACGATCAATTAGAAGATGTGATATTAAGTGAAGAAGAGATAATTGATAATGCCAAGGCCTTTGATCCAAGACCAATCCATATAGATAAACAAGCTGCCAAGGAAAGTCGTTTTGGAGGGATAATCTCATCAGGACTTTACTCAGCCATGGCCTTTTGGGGGGCTTGGGTAAGAAGTGGCCTAGATATGGATGGAATAGTTGCAGGAGTTGAGGTAAAATCTATAAGGTGGCTAAGACCGGTCTATCCAGAAACTAAGTATAATATAAGGGTAGAGGTAATTGACAAAAAGCCTAGGTCATCTGGTAAAGATGGGCTTGTAACTTACAAAATGGAAGCTACAGATCCTAAAGGAAACCTTGTTCTAGACTTTGTAGTTGTTGGTCTTGTTTTAAAGAAACAAGCTTAGTTAGAGGACCTCCCTTGGGGAGGTTTATTTTTGTTTACATTTTAGCTAAAATGTTGAAAGTTGAAAAATATTTGAAAGATAATTGACAAAGAACTTTTTATATTATATAATTTAATCCTGAGAGGGGATTTATCAGAATTTTAATACATATCATTTATTAAAGCAATTTTTATAAATCCCTATATCGCAATGTGTAAACCTTTACACAAATATATATAAGGAGACATGATATGAAGAAAATCGGTCTAATACCAAGAATGATACTTGGTATAGTAGTAGGTATTTTGGTAGGTCTTTATCTACCAGAGAGTATTGTAAGGATCACTGTAACCTTTTCAACAATATTTGGTTCATTCCTAAACTTCATCATCCCATTGATGATTTTAGCATTTGTAACCAAGGGTATAGCTGATCTTGGAGAGGGAGCTGGTAAGCTTTTAGCTATAACAGTATTGCTTGCTTATCTATCAACCCTAATTGGTGGATCACTTTCATACTTTATGGCAAACGCTATATTCCCAAGCTTTATCTCACCTGAGCAAGTAGAAGCTATCAAGGGAGCAGATGCTAACAAGCTAACAGCCTTTTTTGAAGTTCCACTATCACCTTTCTTTGATGTAACTAGTGCAATCATTTTTGCTTTCATGATGGGTATTACAATTTCATGGCTAAGAAAAACTAGCCAAGGGGATATCCTTTACAAGGCAATTTCTGAATTTAATATAATCATCACAAAGGTTTTAGCAGCAGCTATAGTTCCACTACTTCCATTCTTTATTTTAGGTAACTTTGCAAACATGGCTTACCAAGGATCAGTATTTGCAGTTCTTTCAATCTTCTGGAAGATCTTCCTATGCATTATTGCCCTTCACCTAATATATGTTTCAGTCCTATTTATAATATCAGGAAGTTATACAGGAAAGAATCCTTTTGCTATGATCAAAAACCAAGTAAGAGGATACTTCACAGCAGTAGGAACCCAATCATCAGCTGCTACAATTCCAGTAAACTTACAATGTGCAACTAACAACGGTGTTAGTAGAGAGATATCTGAATTTGTTATTCCACTAGGAGCAACAGTTCACATGCCAGGTTCAATGATTACAATTACAGCTTGTACTTTCACAATCTTAACTATGTATAACATGGACCACTCTTATGGTCTAATCATTAGACTAATAGCAATCCTTGGTATAGCAATGGTTGCAGCACCAGGTGCTCCAGGTGGAGCTGTTATGAGTGCCCTACCATTCTTACCAGTAGTAGGTATAGCACCAGAGTCAGCTATGGCTTCATTACTAATAAGTCTTTACTTAACACAAGACTCATTTGGAACAGCAGCAAATATTTCTGGTGATACAGCTATAGCAGTTGCAGTAGATAAGATTTATAATCAAAAAATACTAGGCAATAAGGATTGGAAACCAAATCCAGTTATAACTAACCCAGAGAACTAGAAGAAATTAAGGAGTCGATATGACAGTAAATGTTTCTCTTTTTGACATAATAGGGCCAAATATGGTTGGCCCTTCAAGCTCCCATACAGCGGGAGCTTGTAAGATAGCCCATACAGCAAGGAGGATGGTAGATAGAAATTTCACTGAAGTTATATTTCTTCTCCATGGATCTTTTGCGAAAACCTATAAGGGCCATGGTACAAATAGGGCCCTTGTGGGAGGAGTATTAGGCTTTGATCCAGAAGATGAAAGGATCATTAATTCTTTTGATTATGCAGATAAGGAAGGCATCAAATACACTTTTGTTGAAACTGACCTAGGAGATGTTCATCCTAACACAGTTAAAATAATCTTTAAATATCCTGATAGGTCAGACCTATCAGTCCAAGGTTCATCTATAGGAGGAGGAGCTATAGTAATTACAAAAATGAATGGTAATTCTATAGAGTTTAAGGCTAACAAACCAACCTTATTCATGTCCTATGGGGAACAAAAGGGAGTTATAGCCTTTGTATCAGGAATACTTTTTGATAATGGCTATAATATCAATACAATGAAGACAATAAAAGAAGGTAACAATGTAATGCTTGTATGTGAACTTGATGAACCACTAACTGATGAGTGCCTACAAGCAATTAGAGAAGGTAAAGACTTTACCTTTATCAAATATATAGGTGTTTAATATGCTAACCACAATGAAATTATTAAAAGAAAGATGTCAAAACGAAGGATTAGAACTTTGGGAACTAGCCCTAAAAGATGAGATAAAAATCACTGAGAAAAGTGAGGAAGAAATCTGGGATAGGTTACAAAGAAGTCTTGATGTAATGAGAAACTCTGCCAAAGCTGCCTTAAGTAAGGAAGTATGGTCAGTTACTGGCATGACAGGGGGCAATGCTAAGTCCATGTATGATTATTTCCTTGAAGGAAATTCAGTCTTAGGAGAAACTCCAGCAATAGCAATGGCTATGGCCCTATCCACATCAGAAATAAATGCAGCTATGGGTATAATAGCAGCAGCACCAACAGCAGGATCTTCAGGAATCCTTCCAGCAACTCTAATGACTATGGCCCATAAGTATGGCTATAGTGATGATGAGCTTAAAAAAGCTATGCTTGTATCAAGTGCTATAGGTCAAGTTATCTTTGATAATGCAACCTTTGCAGGAGCTGAGGGAGGATGTCAGGCAGAAACAGGTGCCGCAGCATCAATGGCTGCAGCAGCAGTATGCTACCTAAGAGGCTATGATATAAATATTCAAGAAAATGCAGCAACAGCTGCTATCCTAAATATCCTAGGCCTTGTATGCGACCCAATAGGTGGAATGGTAGAATTCCCATGCAATATAAGAAATGCTAATGGTGTTATGAATGCCCTAGCAAGTGCTGATATGGCGATGGCTAATGTAGCTATGGTTGTAACCTTTGATGAAGCAGTAGATGCCCTAAAGAGGGTAGGAGATGTTTTACCTGCTGCCCTAAGGGAAACTGGAGAAGGTGGAATAGCAGTTTGTCCATCAGCCCTAAAACTAAAAGCTAAGTATATAGACAAGGAAGAAGTAGAAGAATAATCTTCCTATAAGAATTGTTTTGGCTTAAACTTAAGCTAGGTTTAAACCAAAGAAGATTCTTACTAACACCCTTGCCATTAAGGCTTAAATCTTAATTTTAATTCAACAAAAGCTGGCTCCATGTGGGGCCAGCTTTTTTTAAGTCTATATGTTCTATAAGCTATTATCATATTGGTCTTTTAATTTTTGCCAATAATCCCTATCCTCCTGGTTAATTTCTCTAATGACCCTACAAGGATTGCCATAGGCGATGACATTTTTGGGAATATTCTTTGTCACCACAGATCCTGCTCCTATAATAGAGCCTTCTCCTATTCTTACTCCACCAAGGATTACACTAGATCCGCCAATCCACACCCTATCTTCTATAATAATCTCTTTACCAAACTCAAGGCCACTTGACCTAACAAGAGGGTCAATGGGATGACCTGCTGTATATATCCCACAAGAAGGCCCGATAAGGACATCATTACCTATTATTACCTGGTTGACATCTATAATAGAATTATTGTAGTTAATAAAGGTCCTATCACCTATGGAAATATTAGAACCATAGTCGCAAAAAAATGGGGGTATTATAGTTGACTTACCAAAATTTTTGAAAAGGTCCCTGAAAGCTCTTGCTATCTCATCTTTTTCTGTCATCTTGTTTATAGACTTAAGTTTCTTAAAACACTTATTCATTTCTCTATCTAGGCTAGGGTCAACCCTATAAAGGTCACCGGCTAGCATTCTTTGTTTTTGACTTTTCATATTTTAATTATACTCCTTGGAGAAACTAGATAGAAATTATTAAAATAAATAAAAACATATGATATAATGGCATTAATAAGATAAGGAAAGGAGATTTTTTCAAAACCTATATATAGAAAAGGAAGCCCTAAATCAAGCGTAAGATAATAAGACATATATGTAGTGGGAGTAAGTAAAGACCTTAAAGTAAAAAAACTTATATGATAAGCTAACAATAAGTAGCAAATAGTCCATAGGTTTTGCTTATGGACTTTTCTTAGATATAATAATAATCCTAGGAGGAA
This sequence comes from Anaerococcus sp., assembly GCA_030532385.1. Lineage (GTDB taxonomy): Bacteria > Bacillota > Clostridia > Tissierellales > Peptoniphilaceae > Anaerococcus. The sequence goes on from JAUNLG010000013.1 coordinate 22,182, forward strand.
GGATGAAAGCCTTAATAAATATAGATTACACCAATGATTTTGTAGCCGATGATGGGGCCCTTACAGCAGGAAAGCCTGCCCAAGCCCTAGAAGCTTATATAGTGAAACTAACCAGGGACTTTTATGACAAGGGTGACTTTGTTGTATTTGCTATAGATGACCACAAAAAAGACGATACCTACCACCCTGAAAGTAAATTATTTCCAGCACACAACATCCACAATACCAAGGGCCAAGCCCTCTATGGGAGTCTTATGGACCTATATGAGAGGATAAAAGATGATGAGAGGGTCTATTACTACCATAAAAGAAGGTATTCAGCCTTTGCAGGAAGTGACCTTGATATAAGGTTAAGGGAGATGGGGATAAAAGAAATTCACCTAGTAGGAGTATGCACAGATATATGTATCCTCCATACAGCCATTGACGCCTACAACCTAGGCTATGACCTTGTAGTCCATGAAAAAGGTGTGGGATCCTTTAACCAAAAGAGTCACGACTTTGCCTTGGACCATTTTAAATTAAGTCTAGGGGCAAAAATAATATAAGGATGGTAAAGTAAACCCAAAAGCTTGGGTTTACTTTTTTTATTAGTATTTTAAAGGTCTTAATAAAAACTAAACTAGGTTAGAAGACTTGGGACTATTGACAAAGGACTTATAATCTTGTTAAATATATAGGCAATATTAAAATTAGGAGAGGAAAGAATGGATAAAAAAACTGACTTAACGAAAGGTCCCATCTTAAAGACCCTAGTTAGACTATCAATACCCCTAGCCCTAACCTCCTTTATACAAATAGCCTATGGATTTATAGATATGATTTGGATAGGAAGGCTTGGAACAGAAGCTGTAGCAGGGGTTGGCATAGCAGGCTTCGTCTTTTGGATAGCAACAGCCCTAGGTCTAATACCTAAGGTAGGAACAGGAGTTTTCGCCTCCCAAGCCTATGGACAAGGAGACTATAAGGAAACTATAAGAGTTATAAATAATGGAATGATTCAAGCTGTGCTTATTGGCCTAGGCTTTAGTATTTTTGTCCTAATGGTTAGAAACTTATTTATAGAAGCCTATAGGCTAGGAGACCTAGGAGAACTTGCTGCCAAGGAATATCTTTTTATAGTAGGACTTGGTTTGATCCTATTTTTCCTAAATCCTATGTTTACCCAGACTTACACAGCCCTAGGAGATTCCTTGACCCCCTTTAAGATAACTACCCTAGGCCTTGTGGCAAATATAATTCTTGACCCACTCTTAATCTTTGGCTTTGGAAGACTCCCTGGCCTTGGGGTAAGGGGAGGGGCCCTAGCTACAGTCTTTAGTCAACTTCTAGTAAGCCTAGCCTTTATAATGTCGATAATGAAAAAGGATGGACTAATAAAAAAATCTATAACCACCTTTGATTTTAGGAGTAACTGGCAGGTAGAAATCTTTAAGCTAGGACTGCCTGCAGGTATTCTTTCAGGCTTTCATGCATCAATCTCTATGATATTAAATAGGTTTATGGCAGGATTTGGGCCTATTCCCGTAGCGGTAGCTTCTATAGGAAGTCAAATAGAATCCATATCTTGGAATACAACCGAGGGCATACAAGTTGGAATCCAAGCCCTTGTCGGCCAAAACTTTGGGGCAAAGAAGATAGAAAGAGTAAGAGAAATCATAAAAGTAAGCTTTAAGCTAGTAGCAGGCATAGGTCTTCTTGGAGGCCTGGTCCTTCTTATATTTAGAAGGGAACTTTTTACCCTCTTTACTCCAAGTGACCTAGAGGCTATAAGACTTGGGTCAGACTATCTTTTGATAATATCCTTTAGCCAATTTTTCATGGCTGTAGAAATAGGCCTTGCAGGTGCCTTTAATGGCCTATCAGATACCTTAACCCCTGCCCTTATAGGCATAAGCATGAACCTAGCAAGGGTGCCTTTATCTTTAGCCCTCATGCCAATCCTTGGAGTCCATGGAGTGTGGGTATCCATGTCTTTAAGTTCAATATTTAAAGGAAGCCTAGCCATGGCCCTAATAAGGAGAAAGGCCAAAGAACTTTCAATAAAAAAGACCAGCATGTAAAATATACTGACCCCTAAAAGTTGGACCAAAAACTAACTTAAGGAGGTCAGTTTTTTAATGGCTAAATAGAGTGCAGAATTTAGAATGAAAGTTGTAAAAGAATATCTTTAAGGGAATATAGTGTTTAGTAAATTAGCAAAAGCCTTAGAAGAATATATAAAATATTACAATTAAGAAATAATAAAAGAAAAGTTAGGATATTTATCTTTAGTGGGATATAGAGAAAAATATATATCATAAAAATTCTACCCCTAGGGGTAAAAGGCAATAAAAAACACCAGAACTAGTATAAATACTAGTCCTGATGTTAGGTCTAACTTTATAGGTCACTTTAAGAAGCTATTAGAAGAAATGAAAATGTTAAAGATAAATAATAGCAAGTTTATTAGCAAATATAGAAAATTAGTCTTACAAATTTCTTGTAACTTTATGACTAATACTCACCCCCCCCTTTAAACTTCTAGAAAAAGCATAATACTTCGGAGAATGTTCAAACTCTACTGATGGTAACCACTCTATTCAATATGAGGTAAATTTGTAAGAAAAAACATGGACTCAGTATGTAGATGATCTAGCTATTAGAACAGAATCTTTTGTAGAAGAAGATATATCAAATTCACAAGCTATTAAAGATATGACTGAAGCCATAAAGATATCAAGTTTTGACGATCTGGTATCAGTAAATGAAGAGGATTTAAAACAAGCTCTAAGACTAGAAATAGATGAAGATGGAAACTTCTATGATCCACTAGCAAAAGATCTTGATAATGACGGAATACCAGATAGGTATGACAATGATTTTAAAGATAGTGATTACTTTGAATCAACTTATGATGTAGAGGATAATCTTTACGCAAGGGAAGATAAACCATCTATATTAGGACAAATATCAAAATTCAAATCAGAAGAAAAAGAGAAAAATCAAGAAAAAGTTGAAAAAGGAATAGAAGATGAAAATGCTCTTGATGAAATTTATGATAAATATATGGACAATGACACCATTTCACTATTGAGTGAAGACTTTGATTAAATGATTGATGAAATGAAAGAACAAGGCAAGATAGTTGAAAATACTAATAATATTGAAGAATAGGATGACTTAATAAATTTAGTTGGCAATATAGCTGGGAAAGTAGAAAATCTTGAAAGAGAAAATGCTAATGGAGAAAAGTTCAAAGTAAGTAACTTTTCTCTTGTTTCAAAAGATGATAATGGGAATAAAGTTTATACCAATTGTTCATCCTATGGAGATAAGACAAAAGATTTAGAGAATCTAAAACAAGGAGATTTTGTTAAAATCTTCGGACAAGTAAAAACAAACATTGATTATAACGGAAAGGAACATAATAATGTTCGTATTTTGTCCTCTAAGCTCTTAAAAGCAAAAGAACAAGTAAAGGAGTAAAGACAAGGATAAAAAGTCCATATTAGGGCAAATAAAAAGTTTTAAGATAGGTGATAAAGCTAAGTCAAATAAGAAAGACCATAGCAAAGGTGCAGAGAGATAAATATCGGCAGTCTTCGGACTGCCCTTATTTTTTTATATGTATATAGGGTGTATAATGACGTAATACCTTGGAACAATTAATAGCTTATCTAGTCCAATTTTAAAAACTGCAGATAAAACAATGAAGATTGAACATACAAAACATATAAAAGGACACACACAAATTACTAAAGGTGGAAAGGTATTGTAAGCTATTTAAAAGTATAAAAGATACAAAGACCTAAGAAAGTTATAAAAACATCAAAATAAAGCATTCCACCGCCAAAAACAATAAAATAAAAACAATCAAAGAGAAGTATAGAAAAATTAAAGCCTATACTTCCCTTTTTTTATTCAAACAAAGGAGATAAAACATGATAAACAAAGAAATAAGCAAAGAAGCAGGTCAAGCAGCACAAACCATAATATCATACACAATAAAGGCAGCAAAAGAATCAATCAACCTTGAAAAAGAAATAAGAAAAAAGATGAATGATACTTTAGAAAAAGCAAACGGAAACCTCAAAAGTCTTATGGGCGATGAAATGAAAATAAAAGACCAATCCAAGAACAAGGATAAGACAAAAGAA
>JAUNLG010000005.1 GCA_030532385.1 Anaerococcus sp.
GTACAAAAATTAATAGGTACTTTTTCTTGAAACTAGAAATTTGCTTTACTAATTAAAAAATATAAGCTAAGATAAATATAAACGCTTAAATTTAAACAAAAATTTTATCTAGATAAGACTTTCTTATAAATAAACTTAGTTATTATTTATACGAGAGTATTTTTTTAATATGTGATAAAATTAACTTGTAGAAAAAATTTAAAGGAGTTAATATGAAATTAATAGTATGTGAAAATTACGATGAAATGAGTAGAAAAGCAGCTGATCTTGTAGCTGAGATTATTAAAGAAAACCCTAAGGCAAAACTTGGACTTGCAACAGGTTCATCACCTGAGGGAATGTATGCTGAACTTGTTAATGATTATCAAGAAGGAAAGATTGATTTTGCTGAGGTTTCTTCTATAAACTTAGATGAATATGTAGGCATTGACCCAGAAAATCCTCAATCTTACCAATACTTTATGAATTATCACTTATTTGATAAGGTAAATATTGATAAGAATAATACAAATCTTCCTAAAGAATATGAAAATCTTAATGAAGCTACAGAAAAATATAACGACCTACTAGATAAGTTTGGCACAAGAGATCTACAAGTACTAGGTATTGGACCAAATGGCCACATTGCTTTCAATGAACCAGCAGATAAATTAAACATGCGTACATCTATCATAGATTTGAGTCCTGAAACAATAAAGGCAAATTCTAGATTTTTTGATTCAGAAGAAGATGTTCCAAAACAAGCTTTATCTATGGGAATGGCTGATGCCTTTGATGCAAAGACCCTCCTAGTTCTTGCAAGTGGTAAAGCAAAACATGAAGCTATCAATAAACTTGTGAGCACAGACAAGCTAGATCCACAATTTCCTGCTTCATTCTTAGCTCTACATAACAATTGTTATCTAATTGTTGATAAAGAAGCATATGAAGGATAAAAAACAGAAGTATATAAATTTTGATAAAAGGACTAGTTCTAATAAATGCTAGTCCTTTTATCTTGCTTGTATTCATAAGATAAATCTCTGAATTTTTTCTTTCATATTCCTCTCCTTGTGAAAACGTATTATCATTTACTTATATGATAATCTATGTCTTTGCTAACGTCAACAAACAGCTAGATTTAGGGATTTTGTTCTTATTTTTCTAGTATTTTTATTTTTGTGATCTTTCACATAGAAAATAGAAAACACCCTCTTAACTTTTAGAAAAATTTAGGTATAGTAATTTTAGACAATAGAAATTGTAAAGGAGTTTATGATATGAATATTACATTTGCTGGAAATGAAGTTACTCTTATAGGTCAACCTGTTAAGGTTGGAGATATGGCACCTGAGTTTAAGGCTACAGAAAATGACCTTTCTGAATTTAATTCTGAAAGCTTAAAGGGCAAGGTTGTTATCTACTCAGTTGCTCCATCTCTTGATACAGAAGTATGCGCCTTCCAAGCTAAAAGATTTAACAAAGAAGCCCTAGAACTTTCTGATGACATTGTTATCGTTCAAATTACTGAAGACCTTCCTTTTGCCCAAGCACGTTTTTGTGCAAATGAAGATATAGAGAATCTTCTTATGGTATCTGATTATAAGGAAAGAGAGTTTGGAGAAAAATACGGATTCTTGATCGATGAATTCAAACTTTTAGCTAGGGGTATTGTTGTAGTTGACAAAGAAGGCAAGATTTCATATGTTGAATATGTTCCTGAAGTAACTAATGAAGTAAACTTTGATAAGGCCCTAGAAGCTGTCAAAGAACTTATCTAATAAACTTAAAAAGAGCTTGGATTTTTATTCCAAAGCTCTTTTTTTGTTAACTTTTTTCTTATCCTTTTCTCATTAGCTCATAAAGGTGGCTATAAAAGGGTTTTGATTTTAAAACTTCTGCTGTTCCATAGGCTATAAGGCTTACTATTGATAGACCTAGAAAATATGAGAAGACTCCCCCACTCATTTCAAATACCAAGATTATTCCTGTTATAGGAGCCCTTACTATGGCTGAAAAGTGACCTGCCATGGCAAGTAGGGCAAAGTAAAGGATATAGGATGGATCTATTAGATTGATATTGACTAGAAAAGTTGCAAAAATATTTCCCAATAATGACCCAATCACCAAAAGTGGCACCAAACTTCCTCCTGGTATAGAATTTCCAAAGGCAAGGGCTAATAATAGGATTTTTGCAAAGTATAAGAATACTAGCCTAGAAAGATCACTCTTTTCCCCCAAAGGAAGAAAAATAAAGCCTTCTCCTGCTGAGAAAAGTTCTATATTATATAATAGAACTATTGCTGTAATGATAAAGGGAAGAAGGTATTTTATATAAGGATTTATCTTTATCTTTGCAAAAAATCCCTTAGATCCAATAACTATTTTATTAAAAAATACTCCCGATAGACCGCATACTATCCCCAACAAAAATATATAGAAAATCATAGAAAAATCTGCTTGCTTTATTATAGGAAGGTTCATTAGGGCAGGGTTGTTTCCAAAAATTAAATCTGATATTATAACTGCTGAAAATATACTAATTCCTGCTGATAAAAAGACCTTTCTATTTGTCCTTTGAAATATCTCTTCTATAGTAAAAAGTAGGCCTGTGATGGGCGCATTAAAGGCTACAGCTATGCCTGCCCCTGCAGCAGATCCTATATAATAGGTCCTATCATCTTTTGATTTTAAAAGCTTATGGGTTATATCTCCAACAAGCCCTCCTATTTGGACAGATGGCCCTTCTCTTCCTAGGGTAAGTCCTGACCCTATGGCAAGGACACTAGTTACAAACTTAGCTAGCAAGGTCCTTGGTGAATCAACCTTAAATTTTCCATCAAGCATTCCATAGATTATTGGAATACCTGACCCATTTATCATAGGATTCTTTTTACTTAGATAATATATTAAGCTTGCAATTAAAATAAATATAAGTATTACTAGAAGCGATAGTTTTATATCACCCCTAGCCTTTAAAAATAAGTCCTCAATCCTAGCTGCCACTAAGCCAATGGCTTTTTTGAAGCTTGCAACTATTACTCCTGTACTAAGTCCTACTATGATAAAGGAGATAAGTCTTATAATAGACTCTTTTGGCCAAGGTTTTTCTCGTCTTTTAATTCTCATTGTTCTTTTATTCTTCACTTTCATTTAACCTCCTCTTATAATTATAGCAAAACTTCTATAATGTGTTAATTAATCTATAAATTTTTCTATAATTTTCCACTTTTATATTTGTAAAACACTTAATTTTACCATATAATCATACCATGGCTATGAATTTAGCATATATAGAAAGGAATTATTATGAAAAATAAAAGAGACACAGTAGTGCCAAACAACAAGGGGGACCTTAGAGAATTTACCCCTCTTGCTATTATTCTTGGTATTTTACTTGCTATCCTTTTTGGTGCCGCAAACGCCTATCTTGGACTACGTGTAGGTCTTACAATCTCTGCTTCAATACCTGCTGCAGTTATCTCAATGGGTATTGTAAGAATTGTTTTAAAGAGAGATTCTATCCTAGAAAATAATATTGTTCAAACCATAGGTTCAGCCGGCGAATCCCTAGCAGCAGGTGCTATTTTTACCCTACCTGCAGCTTTTTTGTGGGAAAGCGAGTGGAATCAACCAGGTCAAATCTCATTTGTAAATATATTTTTACTAACATTAATTGGAGGAATCCTTGGAGTAGTATTTATGATTCCTCTAAGGCGTGCCCTAATTGTTAAGGAAGATGGAGTTCTCCCTTATCCAGAGGGAACTGCCTGTGCTGAGGTATTAATCTCGGGAGAAGAAGGAGGAGCCAAGGCTTCTACAGTTTTTAAGGCCCTTGGTCTTTCTGCCCTTTATAAGTTTTTATCAAATGGTCTAAAGATTTTCCCTGAAGGCATATCCTTTGATATAAATACCAAGGTCTTTGGTGGAACAGCCTTTGGTATGGATGCCCTACCAGCTCTTATGGGTGTAGGCTATATAGTTGGACCAAAGATATCTGCCTTTATGCTATCTGGTGGAGTCCTAGCTTGGTTTGTCCTTATGCCACTTTTAAGCATGGTAGGAGGTCCAGAATTTGCAGGTTTAAGTCCTGATGAAATTTGGGGATCTTATATTAGGTATATAGGAGCAGGTGCAGTTGCAGCTGGTGGTATCCTATCACTAATCAAATCCCTACCAATGATCATCTCTTCCTTTAAGGAATCAATGATTTCCCTAAAGAATAAGGAGAAGACCCAAAGTACAGATAGGCTTGATACAGATATTTCATCAAAATTATCCATAGTTTTGATAGCCATAGCAGTTATTCTAATCTTCCTTCTACCATCTGTTCCTGTAGGAATAATAGGAGCCTTAATGATAATTATTTTCGGTTTCTTCTTTGCTACAGTTTCAAGTAGGATGGTTGGTATTATTGGATCAAGTAATAACCCTGTAAGTGGAATGGCCATAGCAACTCTTCTTATATCAACCCTAATCCTAAGGGCAAGTGGAAATGTTGGCCATAAGGGAATGCTTGCTGCAATCTCTATAGGTACAATAATTTGTATAATCGCAGCTATAGCTGGAGATGCATCCCAAGATTTAAAAACTGGCTTTATAGTAGGATCAACTCCAAAGCTCCAACAATTAGGAGAACTAATTGGTGTATCAGTATCCGCCCTTGTAATAGGTGGAGTTTTATGGCTACTTAATACTACCTGGGGCTTTGGAGGAGCAGAACTTCCAGCACCCCAAGCTACCTTGATGAAACTTATAGTTGAAGGAGTTATGGAGGGAAACCTTCCTTGGAACCTTGTAATCATAGGAATATTTATAGCAGTTATGGCAGAACTTGTAGGAGTATCTGTCCTACCTTTTGCCATCGGTCTTTACCTACCTTTATCAACTTCAACAGGAATTATGGTTGGTGGTATCGTAAGACTTGTAGTTGATAAGATTAAAAATAAGTCAAAAGAAGAAAAAGAAGCGGCTACAACTTCAGGTACCCTTTATTCTGCAGGCCTTATAGCAGGTGAAGGACTGATGGGAATAATCCTTGCAGTATTTGCCCTAATACCAATAGGTGGATCAAGTCTGGCTGAAAAAATCAACCTAGCAGGATCTACACCACTAACTCAAAACGCAACTATCATAGTTTATGCACTACTTGCCCTAAATCTTCTAAGAAAAATCTTTAAGAACTTTAAAAAGAGTAGAAATAAATAGATGGACTTTGAAATAAAGCAAATCCCAGTAAGAACCACCGAGTCTTACTTCGATCAAAAAGAAAAGATCTATGTATTAAAGATGTACCATAAGGGGCTAAACCACAAAATAGCCCAAAAATTCTTCCACAAACCAAAAGTTTCCAATATCAAGCTTGATGACTTGGGAAGTTTGGTTTGGGAAAATATCGATGGAAAAAATACTATCGAGGATATAGCAGCAATCATTGACAAAAAATACGGGGCTGCTGCTGACCCCCTCTATAAAAGACTCTTTAAGTACCTGATCTTATTAGAAAAGAATAAATTCATAGTAATAAAAAAGCAGGACTCATAATCCTGCTTTTAGTCTGCCTTTTACCTTATTTGTTTTAGCTTGCCATCTTCCATATAGAAAACCTCATCACAAAGATCATCTATAATTTCCTTCTCATGGCTAGATATAAGGATGGTCTTAGACCTTTCTTTCTCTTCTTTTATTATTTCAATAAGAGCCTTGACACCTTTCTTATCTAAAGCTATGGTTGGCTCATCAAAGATTAAAATTTTTGGATCTTCCAAGATTACATTGGCAAGGCCTAGCCTTTGCTTCATACCCAAGGAATAGGTCTTGTAGGCCTTATCTTTAGCCTCATAAAGGCCAACTTTTTTAAGGAGTTTATTTATCCTATCAGGGCCAACCAGCCTTCTAATAGAAGCAATCATGGCTAGGTTATCAAAACCAGATAAATCTTCTATAAAAGAAGGATTTTCCAATAACAAACCTATGTCCCTATAGATATGGTCTCCATCAACCATAACTTCATCTACTTGAACACTTCCTTGGTCTAGTCCGATAAAACCACAGATAGCCCTAAAGAGCATGGTTTTACCAGATCCGTTTTCTCCTTCAAACCCATAGACCTTATCATCCTCTAACCTAAGATTTATATCATCAAGAATAACTTTGCCACCAATAGTCTTTCTTGCATTTTTTATCTCAATCATCTCTTCCTCCCATAATAATCATAGCGCCTTGGTAACTTGTAGGCTAAGAGCAAAAATATAATCATATAGATAACAAGTACTCTTGTATTTAAGCCTAGACTAAAAAATCCCCCATAAAAATCTTGTTTCATAACTAAAGACCCCTGGCCAAGGATTAGGGGAAAGTTGGTCACCATGGCCAAAACTAAATTTGCCATAAAGATAGAAAGAGCAAGCCTTAAGCCCAAAAATAAACTAATAAGGAGGGTGAAATTTGTAAAAAGTACATTTTCTAGACTATAAAAAATTCCAACCCTAATGAAGCCTCGCATAAGCCTTCCATCACTTTCTCCCAAAAGACTTACAAAAAGGTTTAAACTTGCAAAAAAGAAAAATCCTATGACTAAGTTTATTACTAAAGAAGCGAAAAACTTATTAGCAAGGTACAATCTTTTTGATGGGAATTTCCCTATTAAATATGAACCAAAGTTTATATTATCCCTATAAAAAATCTCACTTAGAGCAAAAACTGGCAGAAAATGAATCACTATAAAAGAAATAGGAAAGGTAAAGTCCCTAAAGTCTATAATATTTCCACTATCCCTAAATACTGCCTCAATCATTGTGCTAAGAGGACCTTGTCCGTTAGGATTATTGCCTATAGATAAAAGAATAATTAAGGCCAGGTAAATCCCTAGTAAGGCCAGGTACTTTTTCCCCCTAATAAAAACTAGATTAATATCTCGTTCCAAGGCTCTCATACATCTATCCTATCTTTTTTTATTATAAAAAAGTACCCTAGTGAAATTAGAAAGAGTATAAGTGGATAGATGAAGCTTGTAAGTCCAACATTTGGCAAAAATCCATGAAGAAGGGTTGTTAAGGCTTTAAAATGAGAAAAAAAACCAGAATAGTTACTTGTTAGGGATACTATTAATTCAATAATAATATCCACCAAGAAAACTCCTCCCAGCCCAACAAACTTAGATTTAAATATATCATTCAAAACCATAGCGAACGAAGCCATAATTCCTCCGACCATAAATATTCTTAATAATGTCAATATATAAAAAATTATAGGGTGGTCTACTATTAAATCTATCAAAAAGAAATCATTGATTAAGGTATTATTAAAATAGGTTAAATCATAAGTTGGCCTAATTAATAGCCAAATCAGCAAATTTATAAGAATAGTTAGAGCGACAAAGGCCCCTCCATAGATAAAATTCATTACAAATCTATTTCTAAGATACTTTTTCCTAGAAGTCTTTAATAAATAAGTTCCTATGATTCCTGTTTGCCTATCTTCTATCATACTATCAGCCATGGGTAGGGCTGCGATAATAAATGATAAGAAAATATACATAACAAATCCCTTCCCCAAAGAACCGTTTCCTAAAATATTTTCAGTATAGGCAGATTGAAGAATTAATTGGTCTTCTACTATAGGAAACATAGCCCTTGGGTATAAGTCTAAAATATTAATAGCAATAATAATTAGCCCAATCAAAAATATTCTTTTTCTTTTAAAGACCCTATAAAAACTTTCCCTAATCATACACATCTCCTAGGTCTATTTGCTCATAGTACAAAAATCCATCATCAAATTTTTGCTCATAAGTATCCTCATACAAGCTAGGATTTATTAGCAAAAGATTCTTATAAGCACCCTCTTCTTCTAGTAAGTAGTAGATTTTGAAGGGTTTTTCTTCGTTCTTACCAACATCTAGATCATCCATCCTATAAGAAGGATCATAAATCTCACCTACCCCCTCTATTTCAATAATATTTTGTCCCACAGATGAAGATAAGTTTTGATAAAAATGTGGTATAAGTCCATCCTTAGCTAGGTTAACTTTTTTATCCTTACTTTTTATCGAATAATCAACTGCAAGATAACTCTCACCACCAACCTTTTCAATTCTTCTACCTGTAACCTTCAAGCATCCAATCCCTAGGTCAATATCTTCATTAATTTGATAAGTTTTAAAATCTGCCCTTGAAGGATAAGATGAATTTATTCTAACAAATAAAAAAACATATCCTAAAAGCAAGGCTAGCCCCACGACTAGCCCAATAGTTTTTTTCTTCATATGTCACTCCCTTGATATAATTATTAATCCTTATAGTCATCCAGAGATTCTGCCTGATCCATATTTTCTATCAATGACATATAATATTCAAAAAGCTCATCCGGATTTTTTTCAACATGGCTTAGTTTTTTTACAATAAATTCTCCACCACTAAGCTCTTTTTCTTCTAAGAGCATATAATTATTATCAAAGACCATATAGGTGTCGTCAGCAAAATCTAGCCTAATCTGACCATCTGACTGCTCAATTCCTTTTAAATCCTTATATTGAAGTTTTTCACTAAGGATGTAGTTATCTGGATAGCTAGGATCTTTTGAATCTAGAACCTTTAGCTCATGGTTGTAGTATTTGTTATTAGCTAAGTCAATGTAGGTAGCTTCTTTGCCATCTACCAAAGAAACTTTTTCTATAACTTGGTTGGGATTATACTCATTTAGAGTATATGTTATTGACCTATCGCCCCATTCTACACCCATAGAGCTTCCTATCTTCTCCCCCTTTGAATTAAATTCATCATAAAAAACAGCTTGGTCATTGTCAGTTTTCATAATATTTTCAATTATTTCTGCATCTTCTCCATCAAATTGTCCTATAACTTCCTCTACCTTCATATAGGAATCATCTGAATTATTACAAGATACCAATAAAAGTAGTCCAAATAAAATAATTATTTTTTTCATAGTTTTTTTCCTTAATCTAATTAATTTAAACTTTGATTAACTTAGTATATATAATTATATCTTCTTATTTAAGATTTTAGCATATATATATATATATATATCAAGTCACATTCTAACTTTAATGGTATCAAAAAACCTCTCTACTGGGTTTTTACAGTAAAGAGGTTTTTATCGAACAATTTAATTTTGCATTTGTTCTTCATCTTCATTTTCCATGGCTTCTAGGTTCATGGCTATTTGAAGATCTTCTGCTTCTTTGGTTTCATAGTCTATTTCTACATCATTGTAGGTTCTAAGCCCTGTTCCTGCAGGGATTAGTTTTCCTATGATGATATTTTCCTTTAGACCCTTTAGGTCATCTACCTTGCCCTTGATTGAGGCATCGGTTAGGACCCTAGTTGTCTCTTGGAAGGAGGCTGCTGATAGCCAGGAGTCTGTGGCAAGAGATGCCTTGGTTATTCCAAGTAATTCTTGAGTATATTCTGCAACCGCCTTGCCTTCTTCTAGCATTTTTTCATTTGCTATATCTACCTCACGCCTATCTTGAAGGCTGCCTGGTAGGAAGTCTGTATCGCCTGATTCGTCAATTTTAACTTTCTTTAGCATTTGACGAGCGATAACTTCTATGTGCCTATCGTCTATTTCTACACCTTGAAGTCTATATACTTTTTGGACTTCTTTGGTTATATAATCTTGAACTCCAACTTTTCCTAAGACATTTAGAACATCATGTGGGTCTAGGGAACCTTCTGTTAGTTGGTCACCTTTTTTTACGATATCCCCATCTCTTACTAGGATTCTAGATCCAAATGGAATATTATATTTCTTTGAGAATCCATCATCACTTAGGATTTCAACGTCTGTCTTCTTCTCATTTTGGATAAGGGTTACTTCTCCAGAGTTTTCTGCTATATAGGCAAGTCCTTTTGGCTTTCTTGCTTCAAATAGCTCTTCTACCCTTGGAAGACCCTGGGTTATTCCAACTCCTGCTATACCACCTGAGTGGAAGGTCCTCATGGTTAACTGGGTACCTGGCTCACCTATGGATTGGGCAGCTATGATTCCTACTGCTTCTCCTGCATTTACGTGTTTGCCTGTTGCAAGGTTTCTACCGTAGCAGGCTGCACATACACCATGTTTTGCCTTACATTCTAGGACTGAGCGAAGTTTTACTTCTTTTATTCCACTATCTACAATTTTGTCTGCTATATCTTCATCTATTAGTTCATCTTTGTGGACTAGGATTTCTCCATCCTCATCTTTGATTTCTTCAAAGCTTGTCCTACCTACTATTCTGGTGTGAAGATTTTCTATAAGTTCATTTCCATCCCTAAATTCGTGGGCAACTACATAGCCATCAGTATGGCAATCATCTTCAGTTACTATAACATCTTGAGATATGTCTACCATTCTTCTTGTTAGATAACCTGAGTCTGCTGTTCTTAGGGCTGTATCTGTTAGTCCCTTACGTGAACCATGGGTTGATATAAAGTATTCTTGTACTGATAGGCCTTCACGGAAGTTTGCCTTGATTGGAATTTCTATAATCTTACCATCAGCCTGACTCATCAGTCCACGCATACCGCCAAGCTGTCTGATTTGGTTGGTTGAACCACGGGCACCAGAGTCTGCAAAGATTTTGATGTTGTTATCATCTTTTAGTTCTGTTAGTAGGGCTTCTGTTACTAGGTTTGTTGTCCTACCCCAAATGTCTATTACTTTCTCATATCTTTCTTGGTCAGTAATTAGACCTCTTCTATAAAGTTTCTCATACTTATCAACTTCATCATCTGCATCTTTTATTAGGACCCATTTTTCTTTAGGTATATTAACATCAGACATAGATACTGTTAGTCCTGATAGGGTTGAGTACTTATAGCCTGCATGTTTGATATAGTCTAGGACTTCTGCTGTCTTTATATTGCCATGCTTTCTAAAGCACCTGTCTACTATATCTTTTAGGGTTCCTGAGTCTGCTACGGTATCTATTTCTAGTGAATATGGGTCTTCTTTTCTATTTACATAGCCAAGATCTTGTGGGATTCCTTGGTTGTAGATAAATCTTCCTACTGAAGATTCTACTATTTTTCCTGGATCATCCTCATTTTTCTTTACCCTTACACTTACCTTAGCCTGAAATTCTACATAGCCTGCTTCTAAGGCCTTCATCATTTCATTAATTGATTCAAAGACCATACCCTCACCCTTGGCACCATCTTTTATTGTTGTTAGGTGGTAGGCTCCAAGTACCATATCTTGGGATGGACTTGTGATTGGCTTACCATCCTTTAGGCCTAGGATGTTGTTGGTTGACATCATCAAAAGTCTTGCTTCTATTTGAGCTTCGTTTGATAATGGTAAGTGGATAGCCATTTGGTCACCGTCAAAGTCAGCGTTGAAGGCATTACATGCTAGTGGATGAAGTTTGATCGCCTTACCTTCTACTAAGACTGGCTCAAAGGCTTGGATTCCAAGTCTGTGTAGGGTTGGGGCACGGTTAAGTAAGACTGGGTGGTCTTTTATTACTTCTTCTAAGATGTCATAGACTCTTGGATCTTTTTTCTCTACCATTTTTTTGGCAGCCTTTAGGTTGTGGGCAATGCCTGAGTCTACTACCTTATTCATTATAAAGGGTTTAAAAAGCTCAAGGGCCATTTCTTGTGGAAGTCCACATTGGTTAAACTTAAGGTCTGGACCTACTACGATTACAGACCTTCCTGAATAGTCTACCCTCTTTCCTAATAGGTTTTGTCTAAATCTACCAGATTTACCTTTTAGAAGGTCTGATAGTGACTTCATATTTCTATTTGAGGCTCCTGTTACAGCCCTTCCTCTTCTACCATTATCGATTAGGGCATCGACTGCTTCTTGTAGCATCCTTTTTTCATTTCTTACTATTATTTCAGGTGCTCCAATATCAAGGAGTCTTTTTAGCCTATTATTTCTATTTATTACCCTTCTATATAGGTCATTTAGGTCACTTGTTGCAAATCTTCCACCTTCAAGTTGAACCATTGGTCTAAGCTCTGGTGGCATTACTGGTAGGACATCAAGGATCATCCATTCTGGTTTATTTCCACTGGTTAAAAAGGCATCTACTACTTCAAGTCTTCTAGATACCCTCACCTTTTTTTGACCTGTTGACTCATCTAATTCTTTTAGTAGTAGTTGGTATTCTTTTTTAAGGTCAATATTTGCTAGAAGCTCTTTTACTGCTTCAGCTCCCATGCCTGCCCTAAAGTCAAGGTCATCTGGATAGGCTTCTAAAACATCTTGGTATTCATTTTCTGATATCTCTTGCTTTTCCATAAGATCTGTAGAGCCTGGATTTATTACTACATATGATGCAAAGTAGAGGATTTTTTCAAGGACCCTTGGACTCATATCCAAAAGTAGGCCCATCTTGGATGGGATACCCTTGAAATACCAAATGTGGCTTACTGGAG
Source organism: Anaerococcus sp. (assembly GCA_030532385.1). Classification (GTDB taxonomy): domain Bacteria; phylum Bacillota; class Clostridia; order Tissierellales; family Peptoniphilaceae; genus Anaerococcus. The sequence continues at coordinate 12,372 of JAUNLG010000005.1, forward strand.
CTGCTAGTTCTATATGGCCCATTCTTTCACGACGAACCTTAGATTTTGTTACTTCTACTCCACATTTTTCACATACTACACCCTTATATCTTATCCTCTTGTACTTTCCACAAGCACATTCATAATCTTTTGTTGGTCCAAAGATCTTTTCACAGAAAAGTCCATCCTTTTCTGGCTTTAGGGTTCTGTAGTTTATAGTCTCTGGTTTTTTTACTTCACCATGAGACCAAGATCTGATTTTTTCAGCGGATGCTATCTTCATCCTCATCCCATCAAATTGGTTTAATTCGCTCATTTATACCCCTATTCTACTTCTTACGCTTGCTCTTTTTCAGTTTCTTCTTTATCATCACTTGCCTTTAGGCTAAGCTTTCCTTGGTTTTGACCTGGTTTTGATCCTAGGGTTCCTGTTATTGACTTGATCTTGCTTGCATCGATCTTATCTACTTGGGAGAACCTATCTTGGTCATCTATGTTTTCTTTTAATTCTACTAGCTTGCCTTCTTGGTCAATTAGCTCAACATCTAGGGCTAGGGATTGAAGTTCTTTTACTAAAACCTTGAATGATTCTGGTGTACCTGGTTCTGGGATATTTTCACCCTTGACTATTGATTCATAAGTCTTTACCCTTCCTGTAACATCATCACTTTTTACAGTCAAGATTTCTTGAAGGGTATGGCTTGCACCGTAGGCTTCTAGGGCCCAAACTTCCATTTCTCCAAATCTTTGACCACCAAATTGAGCTTTACCACCAAGTGGTTGTTGGGTTACTAGGGAATATGGTCCTATTGACCTTGCGTGGATCTTCTCTTCTACCATGTGATGGAGTTTTAGCATATACATTACTCCAACTGTTACTGGGTTTTGAAAACTTTCTCCTGTCCTACCATCACGTAGGGTTATTTTTCCTGTTTTGTTTACATAAGGGGCAATATTTTTTGCCTCTTCTAGCACTTCTTCAATCTCTGTATCTAGGGCACCATCAAATACTGGTGTTGCTATCTTCCAACCCATTGTTCTTGCTGCAAGTCCCATATGAACTTCTAGTACTTGTCCAAGGTTCATACGGCTTGGTATACCAAGTGGGTTAAGGCAGATTTGAATTGGTGTTCCATCTGGTAAAAATGGCATGTCTTCACGAGGAAGGATCCTTGAAACAACACCCTTGTTACCGTGGCGACCACACATCTTATCTCCTACCATGATCTTTCTTTTGGCAGCTACATAGACTCTTATTACTTTGTTTACACCTGGAGATAGCTCATCTCCATCTTTTTTGTTATATTCTTTTACATCAACTACTATTCCACTTTCACCATGAGGAACTTTTAGGGATGTATCACGAACTTCACGAGCCTTTTCTCCAAAGATTGCCCTTAGGAGCCTTTCTTCTGGTGATAGCTCAGTTTCTCCCTTTGGTGATACCTTACCTACTAGGATGTCTCCTGATTTTACTTCAGCACCGATTCTTATAACTCCATTTTCATCCAAGTCTTTTTTCATGTCCTCACCGACATTTGGAATATCTTTAGTTATCTCTTCAGCGCCAAGCTTAGTCTCTCTTGCCTCACACTCATGCTCTTCTATATGAACTGATGTTAGGACATCATCCATTACCAGCTCTTCATTTAAAAGCATAGCATCCTCAAAGTTATATCCTTCCCAAGTTGTAAAGGCTATTAGGATATTTTTACCTAGGGCAAGTTCTCCCTTATCTGTAGAAGGACCATCTGCTAGGATTTCATTTGCTTTAACCCTATCTCCTCTTTTAACTATAGGTCTTTGGTTGATGGTTGTTCCTTGGTTGGCTCTTTCAAATTTAAGTAGTTCATAATCTTCGATCTTACCATCAGAGTCTCTTTTTACCCTAATGTGATCATCTCCAACATAAACTACTTCTCCTTCTGATCTAGATACAACACAAACTCCTGAGTCCTTGGCAGCCCTATGTTCTATACCTGTTGCAACTATTGGTGCTTCAGTTTTTATTAGAGGAACTGCTTGTCTTTGCATGTTGGCACCCATGAGGGCTCTGGTTGAGTCATCATTTTCTAAGAAAGGAATCAAGCTTGCTCCAACGGATACTATCTGTTGAGGTGAAACGTCCATGTATTGAATTTTTTCTCTAGGATAAATATCATTTTCACCCTTTATACCACGACCGGATACCCTCTCATTGACAAATCTGTTGTTTTCATCAAGAGGCTCGTTGGCTTGGGCTATGATGAAGTTATCTTCAACATCTGCTGTTAGGTAGTCAATCTCATCTGTTACTATTCCACCTTCTTTAACTAGCCTATATGGAGTTTCAATAAAACCATACTTATTGATCCTTGCATAGGTTGTAAGAGATGTTATAAGTCCAATGTTTGGTCCTTCTGGTGTCTCTATTGGACAAATCCTACCATAGTGAGAATCGTGAACGTCACGAACTTCAACTCCTGCCCTATCTCTTGATAGACCGCCTGGTCCTAGGGCTGATAGTCTTCTCTTATGGGTTAGCTCACTCATTGGGTTGGTTTGGTCCATAAATTGGGATAATTGGGATGAACCAAAGAATTCTTTTATAACAGCTGTTACAGGTTTAATATTTATTAGGCCTTGAGGTGTTGCAAGGTCTGGATCTTGGGTTGTCATTCTTTCACGTACAACTCTTTCCATACGAGCAAGTCCTACCCTAAATTGGTTTTGTAAAAGCTCGCCTACTCCTCTTACACGCCTATTGCCTAAATGGTCTATATCATCTACATATCCTATTCCTTCAAATAAGTTAAATTGGTAATTTACTACAGCTAGGATATCAGATTTTGTTATATGCTTTGGAGATAGTTCCTTTTTTCTTCTCTCCATTTGATCTTTTATCTCTTCTTTAGACCCTGCTTGATCTAGGATCTCTTTCATTACTGGATAATAGATTTTTTCACTAAAGTCATCAGGATTTATGTCTACTCCCTTAAGACCTTCAAAGGAATTTATATCTACAAAGTTATTGGAAACTACCCTAAGTACCTTATCCTCACCGTTGTAGTCATCTTTTTTGATAACATCTACGCTAAAGATTCCAGCATCTTCTATAGCCTTTGCCATATCCCTTGTGATTATTTCTCCTGCCTCTACTAGGAATTCTCCTGTCTCAGGATCGATTATATCTTCCTTACTTCTTAAGCCCTCTATCCTACTTACAAGGTCAAGCTTAAGGTTATACTTATACCTACCTACCTTGCCAAGGTCATACCTTCTATCATCAAATAGGAGGTTGTTTATAAGGTTGGTTGCTGATTCAACGCTGGCAGGATCTCCTGGCTTAAGCTTTCTATAGATTTCTATCAAGGCTTCTTCTGTTGTTTCAGAATTTTCCTTCTCAAGGGTTGTCCTTAAGTGCTTGGTATCACCAAGGGCACTTATTATTTCATCATCACTTTCGAAAAGAATAGCACGTACTAGGGTTGTAGCTGGAAGTTTTCTTGTCCTATCTAATCTAACATTTACAGTATGGGATGCATCAGTGTCAAATTCAATCCAAGCACCACGGTTAGGGATTACTGTAGAAGAGTACATCTTATCTCCGCTCTTATCAGTCTCTTCTGCATAATAAACGCCTGGACTTCTAACCAATTGGCTAACTATAACCCTCTCAGCTCCATTGATGACGAAGGTTGCAGAATCAGTCATCATTGGGAAATCACCCATAAATACTTCTTGTTCCTTAACCTCTTCTGTTTCCTTATTTATTAGCCTAGCCTTAACCTTAAGATCTCTAGCATAGGTTGCATCCTTGTATTTTGCTTCTTTTACAGAATATTTTGTCTCATCATCAAACTCATAGCCAATAAATTCAAGAATTAAGTTTCCATTATAATCTTCTATAGGAGAAATATCTTCAAGTATTTCTCCTAATCCTTCTTTAAGAAACCACTCATATGAATCTTTTTGAACTTTGAGCAAATTTGGTAAATCTAATACTTGAGGGAATTTTGAGAAAGATTTTCTCACAGTTCTCCCAAACATTTGTTCATGGAATTGGGCCATTAATCATACTCCTTGTCTTCTTGCAAACTTATGTTTCTTCTATCAATCTTTGATGAAATAAGTAATTATAAAAAAATAAAAAAATCTCGAAATTTAGATTTCTAGCAATTGTTAATTATACCATAAAACAATTATCATATCAAGTAATAATCCGAGATCTTCCATAAATCATATCAAAACTTTCCCTTACCCCATCTCCTTTATATATAGTAGGAAGTTTTGAAAGATAATATTATAAAATTTGCTTAGCTAGCATCAAATCCTCCTTGCCTAAACAAGTCTTTGGATTGATTATACTTTAATAATTCCTAGAAACAAACATGTATTTTATGCTATAATTAAAGCAATGGAGGCTATATGAAAACTACCGTAAGATTTTTAACTTTTATTAGTGGACTATTTAGGTCAATAATTACAATTTTATTTTTATTTGCTAGTATTTTTACAGGTTTTGCAGATGAGAAGAAACTTGCATCCTTCCTAGACCTTGTTGGTTTTACCCAAGTGTCCCTAGGATTGATCAAACCAATTGCTATAGTGGCTTTATTAATAATTTTTGCAATAAATCTTATACTTACAAAAAATATCTTCCTATCAGGTAAGAGTGGACAAAAGGCCCTAGCAAACTTATTTTTTGGCCTATTATTTATGGCTATAGATGGGCTTGTCTATATTTTTATAGTAAGAGAAAGACTTATATTTTTTATACTTTTATTAAATGGCCTACTTGTTTTTACAGCAATCCTTACCCTTGCGGCTAAGGCTAGAGGCTTATATAAGTTTGATAACCCTGATAAACTCATAAGTGAGAATGAAAGTTCTATGCAAAAAGATTCGATTTCTGGTGAAGAAATAGAAGAAATCAGTGAAGATGAAGAAGACTTAGATGGATTAAGTCTAGACTTTGCCAAAAATATAGAAGATGAAAAGGAGGATAAGAAAGAGCAAGAGGAAAAATAAGCTAGGATAATTTACTAACTTTATAATAAGGATTTTAAGAAAAGTCTGTGTAGATTTTTGAAGGGAGCCATTATGGACAAGAATTATTTAAAATTACTAGAAGACATGTATCCAGATCAAACCAAGATCAAAGATGAGCTGATAAGTCTAAATGCTAAACTCTACCTGCCTAAGGGAACTGAGTATTTCTTCTCTGATATCCATGGGGAAAGTGAGGCCTTTCTTAGACTTTTAAGGTCTGCTTCAGGAAATATCAGAGAAAAGATAGCCAAGCTTTTTAAGGAAAGTTTGGTCCAAAAAGACCAAGATGACCTAGCAACCCTAATCTACAGTCCTGAAAGATTCCTAAAGCATTGTGCAGAAAAGGGAGAATTGACCGATGACTACCTAACCATAACTATCTATAGGCTAACCAAGCTTTTTAGATTTGTTTCAACCAAGTACCCTAAGGCTTATGTCAAAAGTAAGTTCCATGGGTCTTATGCAGATATAATCGATGAATTACTTTATACAAACAATACAGAATTTAACAAAAAAGAATATTATGGTCGCCTAGTCAGCAATATTGTAAAATATGGAGCTGGTGAAGAATTTATAATAAACTTATCTGAACTAATCCAAAGGGTCTCAGTAGATAAGCTTCATGTTATAGGCGATATCTATGATAGGGGACCTTCTCCACATATAATAATGGATGAACTTTTATCCTTCCCAAATGTTGATATCCAATGGGGAAACCATGATATAGAATGGATGGGAGCAGCTTCAGGTAATAAGGCCCTTATTGCAGCCTGCCTAGCCAATGCCTTCCACTACAACAACTTTGATATGCTAGAAGATGGCTATGGAATAAACCTAAGGCCCCTATATGAATTTGCTATTACAACTTACAAGGATGACCCATGCAAGCTCTTTATGCCAAGAATTTTTGATGCAAATGTCTATGATAATATAAGTAGAGAGGTTGCCGCAAAGATGTTTAAGGCTATTTCTATAATAAGGTTTAAGCTTGATGGAGAATTGATCAATAGAAACCCTGACTTTAATGTAGACCATAGGAATGCCCTAAAATTTATAGATTTTGAAAATATGACCTATAAAAACGCCAAGCTAAAGGATACTAACTTTCCTACCATAGACCCGAAAGACCCTCTAAAGCTTAGCAAAGAAGAAGAATTTATAGTTAATGTCCTAACCAGTGAATTTACTAAGGCTGAAAAACTTCAACGCCATATCAAATTCCTCTATGACCACGGGTCAATGTATAAGGTAGAAAATGGTTCTCTACTCTTTCATGGCTGTATACCTTTAACCAAGGATGGAGATTTTCAAGAAGTTAAGATCCAAGGTAAGTCTTATAAGGGTAAGAGCCTGATGGATAAATTTGATAAGCTGGCTAGAAGATCCTACTTCTCCAATGATATATATGCCAAAGATGTAATGTGGTATCTAATAAATGGAAGATATTCACCAATTTTTGGCAAGAGCCAGTATTCTTACTTTGAAAATCTCCTTGTAGATGATAAAAAGCTTAAAGAAGAAATTTACAATCCTTATTATAAGCTTGCTGAAAAAGAGATTATAGCAGATAAGATCTTAGATGAATTTGGCATTGCAAATGAAAGAAGGAGAATAATAAATGGTCATGTCCCTGTCAAATCAAACAAGGGAGCTTCCACAATCAAGGCCAATGGCAAACTTTATGTAATAGATGGAGGTATCTCTAAACCCTACCAAGCAAAGACAGGTATTGCAGGTTATACCCTAATCTTTAACTCCCACCACGTTGCCCTGGCTGAACATTCTTCCTATAAGTCCATAACAGATGGGCTTTCATCCTATACTCCAAATATAGAAGAAGTAGAATTGATGCTACCTAGGATGCTTAAGAAGGATACAGATGAGGGTAGGCAAATCCTTGAAAAAATCCAAGTCTTAGAAGAGCTCCTTTCAATCTATGAAAGTAGACAAATAGTATAAAATTCCACAAGATAAGGCCTCCACTAGGGAGGCCTATTTTTGATATTAAATTATCTCAGGTTTTTCATAGCTTTCGCCCTTGGTGTCTACCCTAACTTCCTTCATTATTTGATCTTCTAAAGGCTTATCAGAAAAGTCTGTTTTGCTTTCTGCTATCTTATCAACAACATCCATCCCCTCAACCACCTTGCCAAAACCAGCATATTGACCATCTAGGTGAGGGCTATCCTTATGCATTATAAAAAATTGGCTTCCAGCAGAGTCAGGATCCATAGCTCTTGCCATTGATAAGACTCCCCTTTCATGGTTTAAATTATTTTTATAGCCATTTGCTAAAAATTCTCCCTTGATACTATAGCCTGGTCCACCAGTTCCCCTGCCATCAGGGTCTCCTCCTTGGATCATAAAGTCTTTTATAACCCTGTGAAAGATCAAACCATCATAAAACCCAGAGTTTGCAAGGTCTATAAAGTTTCTTACTGTATTTTCAGCTACTGTAGGGTAAAGCTCAGCTCTTATTATATCTCCATTATTCATTTTAAATGTTACAATTGGGTTTTCCATTATTCTCTCCTTTTTCATTGTTCTTTTTATTATTTACCCTTATTTTTATCAGAATAATCAAAAGCCTAGGGCTAAAGGCAGAGGTATTATCCATATAAAAAATCTCCAACAAGAAATCTTGCTGGAGATTGTAGTAATTTTTTGTATTTTTATCTTCTATATTGGGAACATTTATTTATATTAGCTTGGTTTTTTAAATTTTCGATTGGCTTTTTATAGGAAACAGGTCCTTTCCAAACCCTTAAGGGCCCACCTTTGGCCCTTAGACCTTATCCCAAGGCCTAAGGTGCTTGTCCTTACCAAGCCGGACGGGCTTTCGTCATTAAGCCGGTCGGGCTTGTCCTCACTGAGCCGGACGGGCTGTCCTCACCGAGGCAGACAAGCTATTTTTTTATCTAATACCAACCATTGTTTGCCCAGAATGCTTGGGCGTTTTCCCATGATCCGTATCTTTGGTATACGTATGCGTCTGCTGCTGCTTCTTGTTCTGCTGGGCTTGCTCCGTAGGATATTAGGGATGGATTTAGTTGGTATCTTCCGTAGTAGCCTCCAGCTGGGTTATAAGCTGTGTATGATCCACCAGATTCTCTTTGAGCTATCCATTCTTTTGCCCAGTTTGAGTCTCCTTGGTAGCTTGTTTCTTCTTCTTGGTAGTAATTATTAGCAGGTTCTTCATAGTAGACTTCTTCTTCATAGTAGTAGTCATTTGCAGGTGCTTGATTATATGAAGTTTGTTGGCTTGTGCTTGTGTTAGCTTGTGGCTTCACTGGTACTTGTTTTGCCCTGTAGCTTTCTAGAAGATTGTGGTAGATATATCCTACTACTCCATCAACGTCTACTTTTACAAAACCATTTTGTGAGTCTTCTAGGGTTGTTACTGTCTTTCCACTTTCTAGAACTTCTATTACTTCAGATCCTAGGTTTGGTTCACTTCTAAAGTTTGTTGGGCTAAGAACACTTGTTTCTTTTCTTACATTAAACCAAGGGGTTCCAACATAAGCTTCGTTTCCTTCAAAGTTTATCCTAAACCAACCATTTTCTCTACCTAGGATTTCATAAGTCTTATTTTCATCATCTATTAGACCGATGATGTTGTTAGTTTCTGCTGCAGAAGATCTTACATTTACAGCTCCTGCTACATCCTTATTTATTGTTAAGCTATCTGCCTTAGCCTCTTTTCCTCCTAGGGCGAATACTGATGGTATTACTAGGGCTGCTGCTAGGGCATATTTACTAAATTTATTCATTATCTAACTCCTTCTATATATAAAAAATATATTTTTTATTTTCATGTAACAATAGTTACAAAATATTAACATTATTTTTCAACTGTTCCTATTGTACCTTTTAATTGTGTGATAATTATGTAGATTTGAGATTTTTATGAAATTTTGTTAAAGATTGGAATTTAAAGGTTTTCCCCAAGAATTCTAATAAAAAACCTACAGGATTTCTGAAAAATTAGATTAATTTTTATAATTTCACTTATTTTTCTTCTATTTATTTTCTCCACATCTGTTACTAATGTAATCTTTTCCCTTACTTGTGAAGATTTTTTTATACTTTTTATCAAACTTATATATACTTGTAGAACTTTGGATTTTATCCTTTCTTATCTTGAAGTATAATCAATTTATAAATTAAATGAAAGTGAGCAAAAAATGATTAACGTCTACGTTTTATGTGGGGGTCCTTCTAGCGAGCATGATATTGCCCTAAGAAGCGCCCTTAATATTAGCAATAATTTAAATAAAGATAGGTATAAGCTTAGCTTAGTCTATATAGATAAGGAGGGGAAATTCTCAAGTCCCTTTTCTTCCTACGATCCTTACGATGAATTTTCTCTAGTTAAGGATATTAAGGAAGAAAAGGCCCAGTCTATTGCAAATTTCTTGGCAAAGATTAACAAAGAGGACTTAAATAAGACTATTATTATACCAGCTATTCATGGTACATATGGAGAAGATGGTACCATCCAAGCCTTCCTTGATACTGTAGGTCTAAACTATATAGGTAATGGCCTGCTTTCTTCTGCTATTTGCATGGATAAGGTCACTTCTAATGATATTTTTGAGAAGAATAAGTTAAGCCAGGCCAAGTACCTTTATACAGGTAAGGAGGGGCTAGATGAGAAGTTTGTAGATGCCTGCATAGAAAAAATCGGCCTACCTCTTATTGTAAAACCTTCTGCCAATGGATCATCTGTTGGTGTATCTAAGGTTACATCCAAAAAAGAGCTAATGGATGCTTGTAAGCTTGCCCTTAAGTATGATAAAAAGGTTTTGGTTGAAGAGTTGATTGTTGGCCAAGAGATTGAATTTGCTGTTGTTGGTCAAAGGAATCCTGATGTTTCCAAACCTGCAGCCTATATATCAGACCATTCTTTCCTTGACTATGATGCCAAATACTTCTCATCTTCTACCAAGGAAGCCTTCCCTTATGACCTTCCTAATGATAAGTTAGAAAAGGCTCAAAACTTTGCCAAGGCATGTTATATGGCCTGCGGTTGTGAGGGCTTTGCTAGGGTTGATATTTTCTATGGAGAGGATGAAAAATTATATATAAATGAAATTAATACCTTCCCAGGCTTTACCCCTACATCTTTTTTTGCTAGACTTTGCATGGATATGTACAAGATAAGCTTTGGTGAAGTTTTGGATGTTTTGATTAATAATGCTTTAGAGAGGTCTAATAATGATTGAAAGAAGCTTAAGTCAAGTTTGTAGGATGGTTGGAGGAGAAATCTCTGATCCAAAATTTAATGAGTTAATGATTAGAGGAGTCTCAACAGATTCTAGGACTATAGAAGAAGGAAATTTATACATCCCCCTAGTTGGTCAAGTCTTTGATGGTAGGCTCTTTATTAAGGAAAGTGAAGATAAGAAGGCGGCTGCTTTTCTTATCGATAAGGATTATAAGATTAAATCCAATATCTCCCTTCCTTATATAAGGGTTGATGATACTCTTAAAGCCTTGCAGGATTTAGCCAGGGCCTATAGGAGCGAATTATCCCTTAAGGTAATTGGTATAACTGGATCTAACGGCAAAACTACCAGCAAGGATTTGATCTATGAGGTTTTATCTGAAAAGTATAAGGTCGAAAAAACCATGGGCAACCTAAATAATGAAATTGGGGTACCCAAAACCATCCTTAGTTTCGATGAGGATAGCCAATATGCTATTGTAGAACTTGGAACAGATTCTTTTGGAGACATTTCCCTTACAACATCCATCGCCAGGCCCCATATAGCTATAATCACAAATATTGGAGATAGCCATCTTGAAAGGCTTAAGAGTAAAGAGGGAATCCTTAAGGCTAAGATGGAAATTGTAGAAGGTCTTGATCCAGACGGAATTTTCATCTACAATAAAGATGATGAGACACTAAAGACTAAGCTTCCTTCATACGATCTTACACAAAAGATCATAAGCTTTGGCCTAGGAGATGATGCAGATTTTAGGGTTGAGCCAATTGATACCCTGGCCAATATGGTTAAATTCGCAAAGGATAAGGAAGTTTTCAAAATAAACCTTCTAGGCCGTCACAATATCTACAATGGTGCCCTAGCCCTTCTTATCGGAAATCTTTTAGGCCTAGATAATAAGCAAATTAAAAGGGGTTTTGATAGGGTTAAGCCTGCCAACAATAGGTCTAGGATAATCCAATTTGAAGGCTTTGATGTCTTAGATGATACTTATAAGTCCAATCCCCAATCCTTAAGGTCTGGCCTTTTGACTAGCCAAATGCTTGATGGCTATGACCATAAGATTGCAGTTTTGGCAGATATGCTAGAACTTGGAGAAAATGAGAAGGCCCTTCACTATCAAATAGGAGAAGACATAGATCCTAAGGTCTTTGAGTATTGCTTGTTTTTTGGAGACCTAACCTATGAAACCTATAAGGCCTGCCTTGAAAAATTTCCCAAAAATAGGCTATTTCACTTTGATAGGAAGGATGACCTAATAGATAAGTTAAAGTCCCTTATAAGTAAATCAAGCCTTGTCTTTGTTAAAGGAAGCCATGGTATGCATATGGAAGAAGTAGTAGATGCTATAAGCAAGTTAAAAGTATGATTAAGGAGTTTTTATGATTTATACTGTAACATTAAACCCATCAATCGACCTATTTATAGGAATTGACGAATTAAAACTAGGCTATGTAAATGACATTGTATCAGAAAGGTCCCTACCTGGTGGTAAGGCTATCAATGTATCAAGGATCCTTCAAGCCTTAAGAATACCAACCATAGCCACAGGCTTTACCGGAGGCTTCCAAGGCAAATTTATCAAAGATTGGCTAGAAAAAGAAGATATAAGTACCTCCTTTATAGAAATGAGTAAGCCAAACAGGACTAACATCAGGCTCTTTGAAGATGGCAAGGATACAACTATAAACTTTCCTGGACCAACTATCAAATCAAAAGAAGTAAATGACCTAGTCTATTACCTATCTAGGGTTAGAGAAGGTGATACAATAATCCTTGGAGGATCAGTTCCTCCTATGGAAGATCCTATAGATAATGATATCTACCTAAGGTTAGTATCTGTAGCCAAGGCTAATGGGGCAAACTTTGTAGCAGATGTACCAAGTAAGTTCCTTTTAAATATTGCTAAGGAAAAACCCCTTTTAGTTAAGCCAAATGGCGAAGATATTGAAGAAGCCTTTAATGTAAAGATAGAAAAATTAGAAGATTATATTCCTTATGGTAAAAAACTTATAGAGCTTGGAGCCAAAAATGTAATAATCTCCTATGGATCTCAAGGATCTATGTTCTTTAACAAAAACCACATCTATAGGTCAAATGAAATCGATGATGGCAGAGAAATCATAAATACCGTAGCTTGTAGGGATTCGATGATAGCAGGATTTATAGGAACTATGGTCCGTGATGGAGACCCTATAGAATCCTACAGGGTTTCTATAGCAAGTGCCTCTGCTACAGCCAGGGTCCTTGACCTACCAAAAAGAGAAGAAATAATGAACATGCTCCCACTAGTGGAAATATTGACAGTTGAATAAAAAAATAAAGCTAGCAGTCTTTAAGCTGCTAGCTTTTTATAAGCTTATCAATTAATTGTCCGACAGATTCTACACTTTGCCTTACTACTTTAAGGACTTCTTTATTATCAACATAATCTAGGGTGTAGGAATTGCTTGTTTCTTTCAGAAATTCTATATCATTATAGTCATCACCAATAGCTATAACTTCACCATCATACTTATAATAATCTTTGATTAGGCCAATTCCTGTCTGTTTATTGATATCCTTTCTTACTATATCAACCACTCCCTTAGACCTGTGAAATGAAAAATCTTTCTTAAATGAATCCCCAAGCTCACTCGGCCCATAAATAGCCAGGGCAAGGACCCCTTCCTCATAGAAAAGTTCATCTAAATTATCTAACTTTCTCTGCTTATCTGTAAATACCACTATATCGTAAGTATCTTTATAGTAGTCAACAAAAGAACCTAATTTTTTAGGATCAATGACCTTTATAGCAAGCTGTCTAAGGATCCCATCCTCTCTAACCAAGACATGGGCCCCATTATTAGCTATGATAAAGTCAGGCCTTAACCTCTCCTTAATCAGAGGTTTAAGACTAAGATAAGCCCTACCTGTAACAATACCAAAGATATGGCCTAGGTCTTGAAAGTCCTTGATAGCTCTTAGGTCCTTGGAAGAAATATCCCCGTCTATATAAAGAGTCCCATCAAAATCAGATGCTAAAATTTTAGGATCTAGGTTTTTAGAGGTCAATTTTTTCATAAGATATCTTATTAGTATCTAAAAGTTTAAGGGCATAATCATCCACCCTATAAGCTTCATTGTAATAGATTTTTTTAATCCCAGCCTGGATTAGGGCCTTGGTACAATTTAAGCAAGGAAAATGAGTTACATAGCAAATAGTATCATCAAGGGCAATCCCTTCCTTGGCGCAATAAAGAATTGCATTCATCTCAGCATGGATTGTAGCAATGCAATGGCCATCCCTCATAGTGTGCCCTACATCATCACAGTGGGCATTGCCCCTAATAGACCCATTATAACCTGTAGCAACTATCCTATTTTCTTCATTTACAATTACACAACCCACATAGGCCCTATCACAAGTCCCCCTCATAGCAACAATCTTTGCAAGTTTCATAAAATATTCTTGCCAGCTTAGTCTATCTTTTGCCATACTTCCTCCTAAAATTTAAGTCTTATATTAAATAGCATATCAAAGAACTTGTAGGATATCAACAAGGACACTATATATAAAACTGTGGCTAATATTACATTCTCACTCAAAAAGAATGATAGGAAAAAGGCTGGAATAATATTAGCAAAGGTAATAACAGCCAAAAACTTGCATATTATGGATATGGGTCTTGAAATAACCATATAACCTGATCTTTCAGCAAGGTTTCCCTTTGCTACAACAAGAGCAAGGGCAAAGATAAGTACTGCTATTAGGATAAAGCCCATTATTGACCCATAATCGTGAGTATCTAGGTTCATAAAGGATACCAGGGTCTTTTTAAAAGGGCTAAGGCCACCTACCCAAGCATAAAATCTTTCTGGAAAGTCAATCTTTATTGTATTATTAAAGCTTATAGAAAAAAGTTCTATATTATAAATAATAAAGTAGGATCCAAACATTGCAATTATCCCAAGACCCATATGTCCTATAAAATTACCCGCAATAAAGCCTAAACTTACTGCAATAAGGCTTATAGCTAGCAGGATAAGGACATTCTTTCCAAGCTGCGGATAAATGCTAGTATAATCAATAATATTTGCAAAGCCTGTCCCCCTTAAGACATAGACTAAGGCTAGGGAATTTATTGCTAAAATCCCCAAAGATAAAACAAAGGTAATCATAGCTTTCATGGCCAAGTCTTCAGTGTTCTTCCAAGGAAGCATCCTGGTAAATTCATAGATAGGCATAGATTCTTCGATAGAAGTAATCAGGATTGCAAAGATAACTATAAAAAAGGAAATAATAGGCAGTAGGCTAGCCAAGTGCTCAGATATATCAAGGCCTTTTTCATTTACTCCTGACATAAAATTTGAGTAGATGGAATAATGCATCTCTTTTTCCCACATATCATCACTATCCAAGCTATCATAATAATCGCTTACAGCCTCATCAGACATCTTATCTAAGTAGTCACTAGAATAAAAACCATGCTTATTCTTATACCTATAGGCAAGAATCCTAGTTTCCTTAAGAAATTCTTCATCTATCCTTGGATTTTCTCCAAAATTTTCATTACTTATATCTTCTTTCATGAAATTTAAACTTTTTATGAAGCTTTCATATTCATATTCTAAAGAATTCTTGCTACCAAAACTTAATATAATAGTAAAAAGTATAATCATAGGTAGCAAAAATAAATAAAACCTCCCCCATATAAAGCTTGATAAACTCTTAATCTTATTCATCACTTAACCCTCCTGCTTCCATGTAGAAATAATCTTCGATCTTAGGGCTTAGAAGGTCATATTGGACCACATCATCCCTATCTAAAAAAGAAGAAAGTCTTTGATCATCCATATCGATTAAGACAGTAGCAACCCTACCTAACTTATTAATAAGAATAGCAGATTCCAAGAAATCTAGAGCAATCTCATCCCTAAAAACAACTTGAACTTTCTTTAACTTATTGACCTTCCTATCAGCAGTATCTACTAATTTTCCATCTAAAGTAAGATAGAAAATATTATCGCAAATACCAGCAAGCCTATCAAGCTGGTGACTTGAAGCAAGAATTGCCCTTCCCTCATCTTTAGCATCTAATAAAAAAGATATGATTTTTCTATTATTGATAATATCCATACCATCCAAAATCTCATCGATAAAGAGGATATCTGCCCTAGTAGCAAGGATAGTAATAAGACCTAAAATATTCTTAATTCCCTTAGAAAAATTTCTAATATTTTGGTTAGGGTCTATCTTATTTTTATTAAGTTGACTAAAGAAAAAATCTTGGTCAAAATCTTTATAGGTTAGCCTATAAAAATCAGGGATCTTTCTAGCCTTATAATAATTAAAATAATCAAACCTATCAGGAAGAAAGGCAAGCTTTGAAATCAAGCTCCTATTATCCTTAAGACTTACTCCGTCTATAGAAAAATCTCCCTTATCCATATCATAAATTCCAGTCATAGACTTAAACAAAGTAGTCTTACCTGACCCATTCCTGCCGACAATCCCACTAATCTTTCCCTTAGCTAGGTCAAAGGAAACATCATCAAGGACTAGGTTTTTACCAAAAGACTTTGTTATATTACTAGCTCTTATTTTCATTTATCCCCCTTTCTACATCAACAAATATCTCTTCTATCTCATCTTTCCTATAACCTAGGAAAATAGCATGCTTAAAATCATCCCTAAGTCTTCTCTCAAACCTCTCCTTGCCAAGGCTTAATTTTTTATCATCAAGCCTTATGAAAGTCCCAACTCCAGGTTTACTTTCAATAATACCAAGCCTATCTAATTCCTTAAAGGCCTTTGATACAGTTGTTTGGTTAATACCAAGACTTTTTGATAAGTCCCTAACTGAAGGAAACCTATCTCCATCCTTAAAAAAGCCACTGGCCAAAGCTGTCTTGGTAGACTCAACTATCTGCATATACAAGGGGGTATCTGAGTTAAAATTAAGATCAAACATTTTACCCTCCATTTGGTGTTATGTAATATACCATACATTATGATTATTATATCTAATATTTATAAGATTGCAAGAAAAAAGAGCTTAAAAAGGATCTTATCCTAAAAGCTCTTTTGCCCTACATTAATACAGAAAAAGGCTTGGCTATTTTTGCTAGTAACCTATAAGATAAGTTAATATTTTCTGCATCTTCTTTTTTAACTTCACTTCCTACTTGGAAGAATATTTGAAAGTCCTTTTCTATTTGCCCTATAGCGTTTGAATCATCCATCAAGACACCGCACTCAAAGTTATGGAATAAGGCTCTGTAGTCTATGTTTACCGTTCCTACCATGGCTTTGTTACCATCTGATAGCCACACCTTAGAGTGGGAAAATCCTGGTGTATATTCGATTATTCTTATGCCTGCTTTTAAGAGTTGCTTATAATTATCTTTGGCTAAGGCAAAGGCTACTTTTTTGTCAGGTACATGGGGTAGGCATATCCTTACATCAACTCCCCTCTTACTGGCAAATTTCAGTCCATTTAGTATTTCTTCATCTACTATAAGATAGGGGGTCATTAGATATAGGTAAGACTTTGACCCATAGATTAAGTCCATTAGGATTCTTTTTGATAGGTCCTCATCATCTAAGGGGTTGTCTGAGAATGGGACATAGGATCCCTCACAATCTTGCTTAGGGTAAGTCTTTAGGAAAGGTGTATAATCTTCTGCCTCATCTACAATTGCATTCCACATTGATAAAAACATTATGGTAAAAGACTTTACTGCACTTCCTTCTAATCTTATACCGCAGTCCTTCCAGTGGCCAAATCTTTCATAGACATTTATATATTCATCAGCCAGGTTTATTCCTCCTGTGAAGGCTGATTTGCCATCTACTACCATTATTTTCCTATGGTCTCTGTTGTTTAGGTAGGTTGATACTATAGGATACATTTTTGAGAAAATCCTACATTCTATGCCCATAGATTCCATCTGGTCAGCAAAGTCTGATTTTACCCTGGTTATAAGGTTGGTTCCATCTATGATTAGCCTTACCTTAACTCCTTGGTTGACTTTTTTGACTAGCTCTTCTAGGATATTTCCCCACATAAACCCATAATCTAAGATGAAAAATTCCATAAAGATAAAGTCTTGGGCATTTTTTATATCCTTCATCATAGCCTCATACATGTCATCTCCTACTTTGTAGTAGTTGGCGGAAGTTTCTTTGAAGGCTGGAAAGTTTCCATAGTCCTTAAGGTATTTGGCTATCTTGTAGAAGGATGGGTCTTCTTTTTTAATCTGCTTATATAATGAATCATTACTTTCCACATATTTTTGGGACTCATGGTAGGTTTTTACAACCTTTTTTTGCTCCATCCTATAACCTATACCATAGTGGCTTAGGATAAATACTGCTACTGCAAAAAAAGGTAGGATAGCTATTAGTAGGAACCAGGCATTTTTATTAGCAGATGACACCCCTTCTACATTTAGGATTACAAGCATTAAGATAAACCTAATGAGGGTTGCTCCTGTTAGGGTAAAGGTCAGGCCCAGACGAATATTATAGTAGATGTAAAACATCATAAAAAGTTGGGCTAAGATTAGAAAGGCAAATAGTCCAATTCGTGAAAAAATCAGGCTTACTACTCCCCTTCTGGTCTTTTTGACATATTTATTTTCATTGATTTTTTTAATTAACTTATCTGATATGTGCATATGTTCATTATATCAAATTTATCCGACTTTTAAAACACTTTAATCCATTAGCACATTTTAATTTGAAATTCCTCCAAACTTTTGTATTAGCCTTTAAAGTTTGACATATCTTTCTATAATCATAAGATATAAGTTGAGGTGAAAAATGAAAAAAGTACTTATTATTAATGATTTTGTTTCTTATGGAAAGATGGCTGGAAGAATGATGGATGCTATTCTTTCTTACAAGAATTATGATGTTTTCTTTATACCTACAGCCCTGATTGCCAATAATTTTTCCTATGGAAAAAATGCTTTTTTAGATCCTACAAGCTATCTTGAGGATACCCTTAAGAATTGGCAAGACCTTGGTTTTACTTACGATTTAATTTTTATTGGATATATTGCCAACAAGGACCAAAGAGATATTTTAATTTCTTTTATAAATTCTTTAGAGAAAAAACCCTTTATCTTTGTTGACCCAATTATGGGTGATAACGGGTCTTTGTATACTGGGCTTTCAGATGATATTATAGATAATTATAGAAGTCTTATTAGCCTTGCTGACCTTATTAGCCCTAACGCAACAGAAGCCAAGCTTTTGGATATGGACCTTAAAAATGCAAGTAAGTCCTATCTTATTACTTCTAAGAATGAAGGAGATTCTTATTTTGTAGAAGGATATGATAAGGATATATTTAGGGTTTACTTTGAAAAACTTCCAAGTAACCTTGCAGGAACTGGTGATATGTTTGATGGATTTATTATTCTTAACCTGCTTAAGGGTCTTAGCCTAAAAGAAGCTTGTGAAAGAAGTGTTAAAGTAATTTCAAAAATCTATAAGTTAAATATGGACCAAGGTTCTAATCAAAGTATTAATATAGAAAAATATCTTAATCTGATTGACTAGGGAGGGTGGAGTGAAAAGAAAAGATTATTGGAAAAAGTCCCTTGCCATAGCCTGGCCTGCTCTTTTGGAGTTTTTCTTTATATCTTTGGCCGATATAATTGACACTTTTATGGTTTCAGGTCTAGGTCCTGCTGCCGTTGCTGCAGTAGGGCTTACTACCCAACCTAAATTTATAGCTCTTTCTGTATTTTTTGCAATCAATGCCGCAGTCTCAGCCCTTGTCGCTAGAAGGCAGGGAGAGGGTGATAGGAAGGCTGCCAACCTTACCCTAATTACTGCCATTTACATAGCCATATTCTTTGTATTTGTAGTTGATCTTATAATGATTCCCCTAGCATCAGACATCCTTCATTTTGCAGGATCTAATGCTGAAACCCATGACTTATCTAAGTCTTATTTTCTAATAATTATGGGAGGAATGATTTTTAATGCCCTATCCACTGTTATAAATGCAGGCCATAGGGGAAGTGGAAATACAAGAATCGCCTTTATATCAAACCTAGTAAGTTCAATAGTGAATATTAGCTTTAATTATATCCTAATTTATGGCCATTTTGGTTTTCCAAAACTTGGTATTAGGGGAGCAGCCCTTGCTACTGTCCTTGGTACTTTTGTGGCAAGTCTAATGTGCTTTGGATCCCTTATTAAGGGTAATTCTTACCTAAACTTTAAGCAAATGGCTAAGGTTAGGTATGCCTTTAGCAAAAAGATATCAAAGATTATAGGCCAACTTGGCTTTAATATTTTTGTTGAAAATATATCTGCAAGAATAGGCTTTATGATTACAGCCATAACTGCAGCAGGTCTTGGTACAGAAATTTTTGCAGCCCACAATGTCGGCATGAACCTCCTATCCCTCTCCTTCTCCTTTGCTAATGGTATGCAGGTAGCAGCCATTGCCCTTACTGGTAATGCCCTAGGAGCTGGAGATAAGAAAGAAGCCATGACCTTTGGCAAGGTAAGCCAGCAAATAGGATTTATAATCTCTATTATTATTTCAATAATCCTTCTTGCCTTTGGGCCAAACATCTTCTCCCTCTTCTTTGAAGATCCAAAGATAATAGGCTATGGGCAAATTATAGCTAGGTTTTTGACCCTAATTGTGCTTTTACAAATATCTCAAGTAATATATGGGGGCTGCCTAAGAGCTGCAGGAGATGTTAGGTATACTCTTTTTGTAGCCTTGATATCAGTAACCCTTATTAGGTCCCTTGTAACCCTAGTAAGTGTTCATATCCTAAACCTAGGCCTTGCTGGAATCTGGCTTGGTATCCTTGCTGACCAGTCATCAAGATTTATTAGTCTAAGACACAGGTTTTATAGGGGCAAGTGGCTTAATCTAAAGATCTAACTCCTTGGTCAAGGCTCATAAATTCTTCTTTGCTAAGACCAAATATTCCAAGTTTATCCTTGCTAGGATCATGAAAATCACTTCCTCCGCTTATAAGGAGGGAGTATTTTTTTGCCAATTTCTTTGACAACTCATAATCCTCTCTAGTCATCTTAGAATGCTTTACTTCAATCCCCTTAAGGCCACTATCTACATATTTTTCTATCCTAGGATAAGAATCATATAAAAAAGGATGGGCTATAAAGGGAACGGCCCCATCCTTAAGGCAGGCTTTAATTGCTTCAAATACATCTATATAGCCCATCTTCCTATTAGTTTCTATATCTTTTTGACTTTTAAAGGTATTTTTGTAGGTGAAATTCTTATTAGGATATTTATCTCTAAGGGCTTCTAGGATATGGGACTTAAAAACTATCGAATGAGGAGCGAATTTTTTTACAAATTTATAATCTATGTCATACCCCTTGTCTTTAAGGTTTTTTATCAAAATCTTATGGTTATCTTCCCTAACCCTTAGGGTATTTTGGGTAAGTCTTTCTATATTGGGACTTTCATCTTTCATAAACAAAGCTAGGATATGGACTTTCTTATCAACATCATAATCATAGCAAGACATCTCTGTAGCCTTGATGGCCCTAAGACCTAGGTCATCCGCCTTATTTCTTACTAATGGATAATGGTCACTCTTATCATGGTCACTTAGGGCAAAGACCCTAAGTCCTGAGTTTTTTATCCTAGTTAATAGGTCATCTAGGTCTAAGCTTCCATCAGAATACCTGCTGTGAATGTGCAAATCTGCATAAATCATAGATCCTCCTTTTAATAATTTGCATACAAAAAACCTGGACTAAGAGTCCAGGCTTTCACTAATTAGCTGCTATTAATTTAACAGTAGATGTCAAAATATCTGAATAAGTATAAGATACTGTCCTTTCAACATCGAAATCATTGTTAATCTTTACTGTAAATACGCTTGGAAAGGCATTTATTATAACTCCTGTCTTAGTTTTTATTCTCTTCCTTCCCATATCAGCTTTGAGAACAACTTCCTTGCCAACACTATTTTTTACTTCATCTCTTATATCTTGAACTGATTTATGTGCCATTTAATCATCCTCTCATTAGATTCTGATAAATATTATACCACGATAAAGCCATCCTGTCAAATCAGCCAATTATTATACGTTTCTATAAGGTCTTGTCAAATATTTTCGTAAAAAGATTTATAAGCCCTGTAGGTCTCATAAAGATCTGCCTTACTTACCAACTCTATTGGGGCATGCATGGATATAACTGGTGTTCCACAATCCACTACTTGCATACCATATTCTGCTAAGATATAAGCAATTGTTCCACCGCCACCTTGGTCTACCTTACCAAGTTCTCCTGTTTGCCAGATTACTCCTGCCTTATCGAAGGCTCTTCTTACTTCTTCAAGGTATTCTGCATCAGCATCATTTGAGCCGCCCTTGCCCCTAGATCCTGTATATTTTACTAGGGCAACTCCATGACCTAATTTTGCAGTATTTTGCTCTTCTGTTGCTTCTAGGAAATTTGGATCTTCTGCAAGTGTCACATCTGCGGATAAGACTTTTGAATTTTTAAGGGCTCTTTTAAAGTTAAGAAGATTTGCCTCTCCTCTTAGGTTCATTAGCTCAAGGAGGGTGTTTTCAAAAAATTGAGAGGTCATTCCTGTAGATCCAACTGATCCAATCTCTTCCTTATCTACAAATAATCCTACTGATGTCTTTTCAGGTCCATTTACTTCAAGGATTGATGCAAGTGATGAGTAGGCACATACCCTATCATCATGGCCGTGGGAGGCAATCATTGATGAATCAAATCCAACACTCCTTGCCCTACCTGCTGGTACTGCTTCTAATTCTGCTGTCAAGAAATCTTCTTCGCTTATATTATATTTTTCTTCAAGGATTCTTAGGATATTTTTCTTTACCGGATTATCATCCTCATTAGCCAAAGGAATTGATCCTACCATAATATTTAATTGCTCACCTTCTATGACATTGGAAGCTTTCTTTTCATTTAGGTCCTTGGATAGGTGGATTAGAAGCTCAGAGATGAAAAATACTGGTTCATCTTCTTTTTCACCTATTGATACATGAACTTTTTCTCCATCTTTATTAAAGATTACCCCATGAAGGGCTAGAGGGATATTTGTCCAATGGTATTTTTTGATTCCTCCATAATAGTGGGTTTTTAGGTAAGAAATTCCTTTTTTCTCAAGTAATGGCAATGGTTTTAGGTCAAGTCTTGGGCTATCTAGATGGCTTCCTACGATCAATAGTCCATCTTCAAAATCTCTTTTACCTATCACGAAAAGCGCTACAGCCTTATCCCTATTGATTGCATATACCTTATCACCAGCCTTAAGGGACTTAAAGGATTCTATATCCTTAAAGCCAGCTTCTTCTGCCCTTCTTACAATTTCACTTGTAGCAAGTCTTTCTGTCTTTCCTACATTTAGAAAATCCATATAATCAGTGGCTAGTGCCTCTAAGTCATTTCTTTCATCATCGCTTATATTAAGCCAAACATTTTTTCTCTTATATTCCATGTCTTCTCCTATATTAGTTTCCATATATTTTTTGCGTAAGCTACAGGATCTTTTATATCAAGTCCTTCTACTAGCCTTGCTTGGTCAATTAAAAGTCCTAGTATCATTTTAGCCTTATCCTTATCATTTGCAAAGGCTTCTTTTAGTAGGTCATAGGCCTTTGACTTCTTGTTTATTTCTAAGACCTTATCAGCCTTTATGCCCATGGCATTAGGTTGGTCCTTTAGGGCCTTTTCCATTTCTATAGAAACATCTCCCCTTTGCTTAATTATTGATCCTAAGTCCTTTAGTTTATCAGAAAACCTAATGTCAACTATATCTTCAGGAGAGGCTTCTTTTAGAAAATCAATAAGTTTTTTATCATCTTCTTCTAGATTTTCTTCAGAAACTTCATCTTCCTGGTTGATAGATTTAAATTCTAGTCCTTCGAAGTCTTTAAGCATCTTAAATAAGAATTCATCTAATTTTTGGTCAAGTAAGAGGACATCCCTATCTTCCTCCACCATAGCTAGGGCTGGTGAAGCTTTGATTTTTTCAATAGAATCTCCCACAGCATAAAGAATTTCTGTATCAGTTGACTTCATAGCTTGCTTATATTCTTTTAGGGTGATTGGTTTACCTTCTTTATTTGACATAAATAAAAGTAGGTCAGCAAGGTCATCCTTATTGGCCCCATAGGATTCATAGATTGAAGCCTTTAGGTTATTACCAAATTCCTTAAAGAACTTTTCATATTTTTGCCTATCATTGCTCAAAAGATCTTCAAGCTTAGCCTTAACTTTTTTATTTACCTGCTTACTTATAAGCCTTACTTGCCTATCTTGTTGGAGGGTTTCTCTTGATATATTTAATTTTAGGTCATCAATTTCAACAACACCCTTTACAAAAGAGAAGGCATCTTCAAGTAAGTCTTCTGACTTATCCATAATTTTTACACCATGGGAGTATAGCTCTAGACCTTTTTTATAATCTTTTGAGTAAAAATCAAATGGAGCCTTTTCAGGTATATACAAAAGCCCCCTTACATTTACCAAGCCTTCTACATTAAAGTGAATGTGGGCAAGAGGCTTATCAAAACCATAATGGCTTTCCCTATAAAAGTTTTCATAATCTTCTTCACTTAGGTCCTTCTTATCCTTCTTCCAAATAGGCTTATCTGAATTTAGGATATCATAGGCCTTATAATCTTCAAACTTAGGGTCATCCTCACTTGATCCTTCTACCTTCCTTGTCTTTGTAACAAGCATCTTGATTGGATAACGGATGTAGTTAGAATACATTTTTACAAGTTCTTTTAGCCTATATTGGTCAAGGAAATTATCGTAATTAAAGTCCTGGTCTGATTCCTTAAGGAAAAGCTTGATTTCTGTACCCACTTCTTCCTTATCAGCTTCTTTTATCTCAAAGCCATCAGCATTCTCACTTTCCCATTGATAGGCCTTATCTGACTCATATTTCCTAGTTTTGACAAGAATCTTATCAGCAACCATAAAGGCTGAATAAAATCCTACACCAAATTGACCGATAAGGTCTTTAAGGTCCTTTTTGTCCATACTTTGCCTAAAGGCATCGGTTCCTGACCTTGCTATGGTTCCAAGGTTATTTACCAAGTCTTCTTCGTCCATGCCAATCCCGGTATCTTTTATAGTAAGGCTTCTTTCATCCTTATTGGCAATTAATTCTATATAATAATCTTCTTTATTTGTTGTTTCATCTGATTTTAAATCCAAGTAATAAAGTTTATCTAATGCATCTGAACTATTAGATATCAATTCTCTTAAAAATATCTCTTTGTTGGTATATATTGAATTGATCATTAAGTCCATTACTTTTTTGGCTTCTGCCTTAAATTCTCTTTTCATTTATCCTCCTTAGCACTCCTTGTCTACGACTGCTAATATTATACTAAAGCTTTAATTTTTTTCAATTGCCTAAGTTAGGTCCCTTAGCCTTTTTGACTTTTCAAAGATTATGCTTTGAACCTCCATCCTTTGAGAAACAAGGTAATCCTTCTCTTTTTTCATCCTTGACCTTGATATAAGGGTAAGGCATACTATAGATATGATAAAGGCTATTAGAAAGATTCCTAGCCTTTGGCTTTCACTTAAATTTATTAGCCCTGTTAGTAGGAAAATTCCCAAAGAGCTTGCTAGAGGAAGAAGAAAGATCTTCCAAAAAGGCATTTTTTTATCTAAAGATGTGATCTTTACTTGGATATCAAGTAACCTCTTCCTATCTTCATTTATTTCTTTTAACAATTTTTCTTTTTGATCCATAAACTCCTCCTTCATTTATTATATACTTTTGTAATTCCTAGTAAAACACTTTGAATTTATAAAATGATTGTAGTAAAATAAAAATAGATAGGAGGGCTAATATGGCTTTAGAAAATAATAAAACAACAGAAAAAACAGGTGAAGTTGAGATCACACGTGATATGATCATAGGTGAGATCATTCAAGTAAAACCTGAAGCTATTAATACTTTATTGATGGCTGGAATGGGATGTATCGCTTGTCCATCCTCCCTTTATGAAAGCTTAGAAGAAGCTTGCATGGTACATGGAATGGATTGCGATTACCTCCTAGGAGAATTAAATAAATAGATTAATAGGGCTTGTAGGAATATTTCTACAAGCCCTATTTTTTATATTTCCATTATTCTCATATCAAGGTCTAGGTCAAATAAAAGTCTTATAAAACTTTCCTTATAGGCCATAAACTTTTTATCTTTAAGAAGACCTAATACTGTATCAAGGTCTGCCCAGCTTACATCTTTTACTTCGCTTTCTTCAAGGACTAGGTCATTTAGGCTTAAATTTTTCCTAATTATATAGATATCATCAAAACCCTTATCAAAATTAGCAGTTATTATAGGCCTAAGTCCTGTAAAATCAAGGTTAAGGCCAAGCTCCTCTAAAGTCTCTCTTTCAATAGCCTCTCTTGAGCTTTCTCCCTTTTTGCTAGCTCCCCCGCAAGATAGGTCCCAGAGTCCACCAAAGGCCCCGGTATCTTCCCTTTGTTGGATCAGCATCTGATTTTTATCATTAAAGATGCAAAGGTGGACAATTACAAAGTACCTATCCTTTGCTAATTTGCCACCCCTAAAATATAAATCACTTGTCTTAATCCTATCTATATCATATAGGTCCATTTCTTCCATTAGTTTATCTACCTGACATAACTGCTGCTGTTAGCCTTGGAATCACTTGTTTTTTGCGGCTTAAGACTCCAGGTGCATTAATTGTTCCATTGCTGGTAATTTCACCAAATTCTTCTTTGATAGCATCAAAGTTCTCACCTACTACTAATAGCTCACTTTTTTGATTAAAAATATCAGTTAAGACTAGGACAAAGGTTGATTCTCCCTTAGCCTTAATCTTTTTTTCCATCAAATCTTTTAGCTCATCCATTATTGGTATAAGTTCTTCAGGATTCATGGTCATAACTTGGCCAACTCTAAAGTCTTGACCCCCAATATTAAAGGTCTTTACATCACCTTCTACAAGGTCTGCTGCTGACTTTCCCTTAAGGCTTGTTGCAGCCCTAAACATCTTATCTGCAAATTCCTCTGGGTTAAGGTCAGCAATCTTACTCATCCTGCTTAAGATTCTCTTATCAGTCTCTGTTGTAGTTGGAGACCTAAATAAAAGTGTGTCTGAAATTATTGCAGCACATAGAATTCCTGCAATCTCCTTACTTGGTCTAATACCACTTTCTAAATACATCTCTGAAATTATAGTCGCAGTTGATCCAACAGGCTCTGCCCTAAAGAATATTGGCCCTGTTGTAAGTAGGTTTGCTACCCTGTGGTGGTCTATGATTTCTAGGATTTCAGCTTCTTCTATATCATCTATTGATTGGTTTCTTTCATTATGGTCTACTAGGATTAATTTTTTCTTCTCTGAAGATATTAGGTGAAACCTTGATATAGATCCTACAACTTCTCCACTTGGATCAACCACAGGGTATGACCTAAACCTTGACTCAGCCATAGCATCCCTTACTTGGTCTAGGGAATCTTCTGTCTTAAAGTAGACTAGGTTATCCCTTGTCATAACATGGGATATTGGAATAGTCATTGGCAAAAGTCTTGATGCCATAAAGGTATTATATTCTGTTGAAAGAACGGTTATATTATTTTTTTTGGCAAGCTTAACCATATCCTCATCCATCTTTGCCCCATGGGTTAGGATAAGGAGGGAGATATTTTTTTCAAATAAGGCTTGATAGTATTCCTTCCTATCTCCAGTAATTACCACATCGCCTTCAGAAATCATATCAGAATCTTCTTCTAATCTTTCCCCATCCATAGCAAATACAGCCATCTTGCCAGAATAGTCTTTTGTTTTATCAGATAGGTTAATAATATCTGCAGCCAAAACATCTATTATATTATCTATTGGTGTGTGGCTTCTGCCAAGGATCCTATCATCCCACACGTCCATATAATACCTGGTAATATTTGAAAGGGAGGCAATTCCTACAAGTTTGTTTTCTCCATCTACTACAGCTAGGGAATGGGTTTGACCTTGTTGGAAGATATCCCAAGCACTTCTTATAGCAATAGATGGGTCTATGTTGTTACCCTTATCAATATCTAAATCCTTAACTTGTAGTTGCATTGATTCCTTAATTTGTGGTGCCTTTATGCCAAAATAATCTAGGACAAACTTACTTTCTTGGTTAAGTTTACCCAACCTTACTGGTATAGCCTTTACTTCTCCTAGCCTATTTTTTAAATCTGCATAGGCAATTGCGCTCATTATAGAATCAGTATCTGGATTCTTATGGCCTGTAATGTAAACAATATCTCTCATAATTTCTCCTTATTTAAAATTTACTTTTAGCATCTCTATCTTATACCTGTCTACCTTTATGACTGTAATAGTCATTATATCAAGAACTAGCCTATCGCCCTGTTTGGGTATTCTAGCTAGCTTATCTATTAAAAATCCTCCTATAGAATCATTTTTGATCTCCTTAAGATCTGTATTAAAGTAATCATTAAAATCATTTATATGAATAGCAGGATTGACCAAATATTCCTTATCATTTATCTTTATTATTGTATCGCTTGCATTATCATACTCATCATCTATCTCTCCTACTAGTTCTTCTACAATATCTTCTATAGAAACTAGGCCAGAGGTTCCTCCATATTCATCTATAACAATGGATAAGGATAAGTTTTCACTTCTCATGGTTGTAAATAAGTCAAAAATGTGCATGTTATCATAAACATAAAAGGCCGGTCTTATAACATCTGTAAGGTCAAATTCCCTATCATCTGCCATAAAAGAAACTAGGTCTTTCATATGTAAGATGCCTAGGATATTATCAATATTTTTCCCATAAACTGGTATTCTTGAATGATTAGAGCTTTTTAGAAAGTCCTTTAGCTCATCAAGGCTTATATCAGAAGATATGGCTTCCATATTAGTCCTTGCTGTCATTATATCTGATACAAGGGATGAGCCAAATTCGAAGACGTTATTGATCATCTCACTTTCTTCATTATTTATGACCCCTTGCTCTTCTGATACATCCACTATAGTCTTTAGGTCTTCTTCAGTTACCCTACCGCTTTCAACTTCTTCACTTATAAAAGCCTTGCCTATGGCGTTTGTTATCTTTACTAGGATAAAAGAAATTGGTGTTAGGATAATTTCAAAAAATCTAATAGGCTTAGCCACCTTAAGGGCTACTTTTTCGCTATTAGAAGTTGCTATATTTTTTGGTGTAACTTCACCAAAAATTAAAACTACTATAGTAAGGACTATAGGGGAAATCACTGCACCCTTAGGACCAAAAATATCTGTAAAAAAGATTGTTGCAATAGTCGTAGTTACTATATTAAATATATTATTGCCAATAAGAATTGTAGTAAGGACTTTGGAGATATTATTTACTAGTTTTCTAAGCAAAGATGCATTCTTTACTTGATTTTTCTCCATCTGCCTTATTTTAAAAGTATTTAGACTGGTCAAGGCCGTCTCTGATGAAGAGAAAAATGCCGAAAGCATTATCCCTCCTATAATTAAAATCAATTGAATAAAATTTTTGCTAGTCAAAACTTCCTCCTTATCCTATTATAATGTTAAATCACCTAAATTAAAAGCTTAAAAATGATTTTATTATTTTTAGGTATATAATGATTGTGTATCATTAAAAAAACGGAGGGAAGTATGCAAGAAAATTCTTTTTTTGAAAAAGCTTTTAAATTAAAAAAGCATGGTACAGACTTTAAGACAGAGATCATGGCAGGTATAACAACATTTATGACAATGAGTTATATCCTTGCAGTAAATCCACAGATCCTTTCAGAATCTGGTATGGATTATGGGGCAGTTTTTACAAGCACTATTATAACATCAGTAATAGCTATGCTAATTATGGCCTTTTATGCCAACCTACCTTTCGCACTATCAGCTGGTATGGGACTTAATGCATTCTTTACTTACACAGTAGTAATGCAAATGGGAAAAACTTGGCAATTTGCACTAACAGCAGTATTTTTAGAAGGTATTATATTCTTACTCTTATCCTTTGTTGGAGCTAGAGAAGCTATCTTTAATTCTATTCCAATTAACCTAAAAAAGGCAGTTTCAGTAGGAATCGGTCTTTTCATTGCAGAAATCGGACTATTAAATACAGGTATCATTATCCCTGGCGACATAAGCCTACAACTTGGCTCAATTACTAATGCCAATGGCTTTATATTTTTCTTAGCACTTATTATAATGGTTGTTCTAACAGCCAAGAATGTAAAAGGGGCTCTCCTTTGGGGTATCCTAGTTTCTACAGTAATTTCTTTAATCCTTGGTGTGACAGCTTTTCCAAAGACAAATATCCTATCACTACCACCATCAATTTCACCAATAGCCTTTAAGCTAGACTTTTCAAATGTTTTCTCACTTGAAATGTTCTCAGTTTTATTCTCTTTCCTTTTTGTTGATATCTTTGATACATTAGGAACCCTTACTGGAGTTGCTACCAAGGCTAAGATGCTTGATGAAAATGGCAACCTACCTGAAGCTTCAAAGGCTCTTTTTTCTGATGCAGTAGGTACAAGTGTAGGAGCCCTACTAGGAACTTCAACTATAACAACATTTGTAGAATCATCTTCAGGAGTAGCTGAGGGTGGAAGAACAGGACTTACAACTCTTGCAACTGCAATCTGCTTTGTAATAGCTGCCTTCTTCTTCCCAGTATTTTCAATAATCCCTGCTCCTGCAACATCAGCAGCCCTAGTTACAGTAGGATTGTTTATGATAACAACTGTAGTAGAGATTGACTTTAAGGATATATCTGAGGCCTTTCCTGCCTTTATGACAATCCTAATGATGCCTTTAACCTATTCTATAGCTGAGGGAATCTCTTTTGGTATAATCTCTTATGCTATAATCAAACTTCTTACAGGTAAAGGCAAGGAAGTTTCTCCTTTAGTATATGTACTAGCCCTTGTATTTATCCTAAGATACCTCCTACCTTTATTTTAGGACTTGACAAATTATTAAAATAGGTTTATATTTATACTAATAGTAATCGTAAGTAGAAAAAGTAGCAAGCAAGGCTAATTACAGAAAGAAAATGGTTGATGGAAATTTTTATTAGTCTCCTTGTGAATGGGTCTACCAGATCAAAGGTGAAATTTATTAGTAGCCTGCGGGTCCTCTCGCCTTACAGAGATAGGATATGTATGTATCTAAAGATGTCTATAGACAAGATGGATGGCACCGTGGGCTAAGGCTCGCTCCAGTTGGAGCGGGTCTTTTTTTATTATTTAGGAGGAATTATGAAAACAAGAAACTTAACACTAGCAGGAATATTTATGGCCCTAGGCCTTGTAATGCACTTTTTGATCCCCCCACTTTTATTTGGGGTTAAACCTGACTTTCTCTTATCAATGATTTTTATTTCCTTAATTATAGCAGATGACTTTAAGGAAGCTCTTATAATCGGGATAAGTGGAGGAGTCATGAGTGCTCTTACAACAAACTTTCCAGGAGGTCAAATCCCAAACTTCATAGAAAAAATAATTGTAGCTCTTACAATTTTCTACCTAATAAGATTATTGGGAAAAGATAAGCTAGGAAGGGGTAAAATCATCATAATTTTTGCCCTAGGAACCCTTCTTTCAGGCCTATTATTCTTAAGCCTTGCCTTATCTATAACAGGTCAGTTGGAGCTTTTTATCCCATCCCTTCCTGTTATAGGTCTTGCTATGGTTGTAAATGCAATCTTTGGCCTTCTTTTGACTAGTGCTTATGAGCAAATAAAAAAGACCCAGTCAAGATAAACTTGCTGGGTTAGATGGTTATTGACTTAAAAAGTTCCTTGGTGTAGGCATGTCTTTTATCATCTTCTATATCTGAAGTCTCAAAGAGGTCTACTAGCCTACCATTATATAAGACACCGATCCTATCACAAAGGTAGGCTATCACATTTAGGTCATGGGAGATAAAAAGGCTAGTAAAGTGACGCTTTTTTTGCAAGGACTTTATTAAGTTTAGGATTTGTGCCTGGATTGACACATCAAGAGCTGATACCCCTTCATCTATTATTAAAAATTCTGGGTTAATTATCAAGGCTTGGGCTATGGCTATTCTTTGCTTTTGCCCACCTGATAGCTTATCTGGATAAAGGGATAAGACATCCCTTTGCATTTCTATATCAAAAAGCATCTTATCAATCATTTGCTCTGATTTTTCCCTTTCATAAATCTTATGAATTTTTAGAATCTCTCTTATAGAAAATCCTATTGTTTTTTTGGGATTTAGGGCCTGGTAGGGGTTTTGAAATACTACCTGAAGGTTTCTCCTATAGGCCATCATCTCTTCTTTATTAAATTTCGTTATATCCCTGTCCTTAAAATATATCTTGCCCTCCGACTCCTTTATCAGCCTTAAGATTATATTCGATAGGGTTGTTTTACCTGAACCAGACTCGCCAACTAGACCAAAGATCTCCCCTTTTTTTATGTCAAAGCTTACCTGGTCTAAGGCTTTTTTGTCATCTTTTCTAAAAAGTAAACTAGAATCCTTATAGGTCTTGCTTATATTTTCTATCCTTAAAATACTTTCCATTTTATTCTCCATAAAGGTGACAATTTACAAGGTGACCATCTTTGTTATAATCTTTCGGATAAACTTTTTTGCATATATCCATGGCATAATCACACCTATCATAAAAAGGACACCCATCATTGGACCTATTTTTTAGGGCCTTAACGTGACCTCTTATATTATAAAGGGCCTCTCCCCTCTTTTTATAGTTTGGGACAGCCTTAAGTAGGGCCTTGGTGTAAGGGTGGAGGGGATCACTTATAACTTCTTTAGTAAAGCCCCTTTCAACTATCCTTCCTGCATACATGATCATAACTTTCTTTGAAATTGTTTCAATCAAATTTAAATCATGGCTGATAAAAACTATAGCTCCCTTATAAATTCTCGATATATCCTTAAAAAGATCTATGATTTGGGCTTGGACCTTGGCATCTAGGGCTGTAGTTGGCTCATCAGCTATTAAGACATTGGGATTTGCTACAAGGCTCATGGCAATAACTATCCTCTGTTGCATACCACCTGAAAGTTCGTGGGGGTATTTTTTGTAAAGTTTTTCTACATCCTTTAGCCCACACTTTCTCATGGTTTCAAGGACGATTTCTTCCCTTTTTTCTCTAGAAAAATCATAGTGAATCTTTAGGACTTCTTCTATTTGCTTGCCTACTTTGATTAAAGGATTTAGGGCAGAAGCTGGTTCTTGAAAGACTGTTGCTATATTCCTAGCCCTATACTTCGACCATTCTTTATCGCTTAGACCTAGGACCTCTATACCATTTAGCTTACAAGACCCACTTTTGACAAGGGCCTCACTAGATTCAATACCAAGGATGGTTTGAGTGGCTACAGTCTTTCCACTACCACTTTCTCCAACCAGGCCCACAAAGTCCTTTTCATTTAAGTCAAAGGATATGTGGCTTACTGCATTTTTTTCTCCATTTTCTGTAGGAAAGGCCACAGTCAAGTCTTTTACTTCTAATAATTTTTTCATCTTCCAACCTTCTCTCTAAGTCTCATATTCCTAAACTTCTCCCCATAAAGGGTAAAACCTAGGACTAATAAGGATAAGCAAATACCAGTTGCTATAAAATAATAAGGGGCTTGGTTAAAGTAAGTTTGACTTTCCTTAAGCATCCTTCCCCAGGAAGGATCAGGTGGGCGAACTCCAAGTCCTAGGTAGGATAGGCCACTTTCTGCAAGTATAGCCTGGGATATAGATAGGATTATTGCAACCATTAACTGGTTTTTAATATTAGGGATAATATGTTTTATAGCTATATAACTAGGACTTGCCCCCTTTACAAGAGCTGACTTTACAAACTGGGCATTTTTAACCTGCAAAAACCCACTCCTTACGACTCTTGCAAAATAAGGCACCGATATTATTCCTATAGCAAAAATTGTATTAAGTAAACTTGCTCCAAAAACCGATACTAGCATCATGGCAAAAAGAATGCCTGGAAAGGCCATGAGTGAATCGATAAAACGCATCAAGATTTCATCTACCAAACCTCCCAGAAGCCCAGCACTTGCCCCAATTATAGCACCAAGGACAAGGGCTAGACTAACTGTTCCAAAGGAAAGAAATATGGCATACTTACTTCCCTCCATAAGCCTTGATAAAATATCCCTACCCATATTATCAGTCCCCAAAGGGTGGGCAAAGGATGGGGATAAGAGCTTTTGACTAGTCATTATTTCATTGGGCTCATAAGGGGTCCAAAAAATCGATACAAGAAAGACTAAAAGGTAAAAAAATAAAATTCCCTTACCTATATTTATTGCAATTTTATTATTCTTTATCATTTCCCACTCCTTATCCTAGGATCAATTAGCCCATATAAGATATCTATTATAAAGTTTATAAAGATAACAAGAAAGGCGATTGCTACTACAACTGATTGGATTAAGGGAAAATCCCTAGATGAAATGGAAGCTACAATCATTGATCCAACCCCTGGTAGGGCAAAAACATTTTCTACAATCAAAGACCCGCCTACAGATGAAGTAAGTATCATGCCTATAATTGTTATGACTGGTATAAGGGCATTTTTAAGGACATGCTTATAGAGAATTTGATTTAAGCTTAGACCTTTCATCCTAGCTGTCCTTACATAATCCTTATTTATTTCATCTAAAATAGCCGCCTGCATATACCTTATTATGGTTGCAATATTTGGTATGGCTATAGCAAGGGATGGAAGGAAGAAATTTTTAAGCTTGTCAAAAAAACCACCCGCCATTACATTATAGGATAGGGTGTTAAATAAGCCAAGATTTACAGCAAACACATAAATAAGCATAAAGGCCAACCAGAAAGATGGGATTGAAATACCAAGTTGGGTTATGGCAGTTATTATTGAAGCATACCACTTATCAGATTTTATACTTATTTGGACTGATAGGGGAATGGCTATGATTAGGGATAGGAAAAGAGAAAATAAGGTCAAATATAAGGTTACAGGAAGTTTTTTTAAGAAAAGATCTCTAACTGGCATCTGATACTTCAAACTCATGCCCATATCTAACCTAAAAAGACCTACTATCCAATCTATGTACCTAGTAACCATAGGCTTATCAAGCCCTAGCTCTTTTTCTAAAGCTAGGACTTGGTAAGGGTCTGCCTCTGTACCTAGGATAATCCTTGCTGGGTTTCCAGGTATTATTTGGAAAACAAAAAAGATTAACAAGGATACAAAAAACAAGGTCATCAGAATGGACAATAGTTTTTTAACTATTGGCTTAATCATTTTTTATACTAATATCCTCTAAGTTTACTTTTTGTACTGGGTAAGTTTTAAGACCAGTTAGTTCATCATTTAGACCGCTTACAGAATCAGGATCTGTCAAAAATACCCCTGGCACATCTTCAGCTATTATCTCTTGGGCCCTTTTGACTTCTTGAGTTAATTTCTCATCAGAGTCTGCAAGTTTCGCCTCCTCAATTGCCTTATCGTACTCCTCTGACTTATAATTTAGGTAGTTTTTGCTATTATCTGACTTATACCTATCAAGGATCCTAATTGGGTCAATATAGCCTATAAAGCCTACTACTGTCGATTCATAGTCTTTGTTAGCATAAACCTTATCTAGCCAGGTTGAAAATTCTATAGGGTCTAAGGTTACCTCTATGCCAACCTCAGCCAATTGGGCTTGGATAAGCTCTGCTGTATCCATGTGGTACCTGTAATCACTTGGCACTGTCAAGGTAAAGGAAAATCCTTCTTCTAGTCCTGCTTCCTTAAGGAGGGCCTTGGATTTTTCTACATCATAAGGGAAAAGTTCACCTAGGTCATTGAAATATTCAGCTAGGGCTGGTGAAAATGATGAATAAAGGATAGTAGCCCTGCCTCCAGCAGCCACATCTACTATCTCTTCTTTATTTATAGCATGGGCTATAGCTTGCCTTACCCTAATATCATCAAAGGGTTTTACTTCATTATTTAAACCAAAGACTTGGACAAGGTTTTGGGCCTTAGAGTATAGGTCCACTCCTTCAAGTTGGTCTATTTGATCATAGGTAAGCCCTGTCGCTAGGTCAATGTCCTTATTATTTAGGGCAAGGACTAGGGATTGAGAATCAGGAACTCTTATAATTTCAACATTTTCAAACTTTGCTACATGGTCTTTATTATGGTAGTCTTCATTTCTTTTAAGCTTCATCCCCTCACCAGGTGTGTAGGAAACAAAGGAGAAAGGACCTGTCCCTATTGGTTTTGTAGCATTATCTTCATAGTCCTTTTTGACAATAGGTTGGGTAAGTAGGTAGATAAAGGAATTATTCTTCTCTTCTAGGCTTAGTTTAATTTCTGTAGGTGAGATTACTTCAAGGTCTTTGACTATAGAAAAGTTACTTGATAAAGGCTCACCGCTAGTTATTCCTGCTAATTTATCAAAAGTATAGTAGACATCATCTGCACTAAAATCAGATCCATCATGAAACTTCACCCCTTCTTTTAGGGAAAAGTCATACACTAGACCATCTTCGCTTATCTCATATGATTTAGCTAGGTCACCTACTAGGTTTCCATCTTCATCTATATCAAAAAGACCATCAAAAACTTGGTCCATATAGGTCTTGGTATCTCCTGCAGTTGTCAAAAAAGGGTCCAAACTATCTAGCTCGATTGTCATTGCAACTTTTAGAGAATCACTAGCTTCTTCTTCTGTAGAATCAGCTTTTTGATCTGTATTAGCACAAGCTGTAAGTATAGAAGCTAAAGTTACTAGACCTAATAATATTTTTTTACCTTTCATTTTTCCTCCAAATAAAGTAAGGATATTACATCTTATCCCTTACTGATTTAATTTTTTGCTCAAGAGAGGCTTTTTTATCTCTCCTATCATCAACCTTTATAACACTATAAACCCTCTTGGCTCCCTTATCAAAAACAGCCTCTTGCATCTTTCTAATAGTCTCCATTGCAAGGTCTAAATCTGCCTCAATTACAGTTCCCATAGGGTTTAATTCATAGGCTAGGTTAGACTTTTCTAAAATCTTGCTAGCCTCTGCCACATATTTGCTTACTGAAGTCTCTTCTGTTCCAATTGGAACTAAGGTAAGTTCTACAATTGCCACCTAATCCTCCTCATAAAATTTCTTATATAACTTATAAGCATCAAAGTGGTCTTTGACTCCTCCAAGTTCTCTTATTGAGTGCATAGCAAGGATCGGCTCTCCTATATCAATACTTCTAATACCAAGTCTGGATTGGGTGATTGGTCCAATAGTAGACCCACCAGTCTTATCATTTCTATTATGAAAGCTTTGAAGGTTGATACCTAAATTCCTGGCCAATTTTAAAATCCTAGCCTTTGACTCAATACTTGTAGTATAAGCTCCATTAGCAGCAATCTTTATAGCAAGACCACCATTAAGTTTTACTATATTGGTTGGATCAGAAAAGCTTTTGAAATTCGGGTGGATAGCATGGGCCCCATCTGCACTTATAAGAAAAGAGTTTTCTATAGCCATATAATACTCTTCCATATCCTTTCCACAAGCTAGGAATAATCTCTTTAAAAAGTCCCCCAAAAACGGTGAATTTGCACCAGTACGGGTCCTTGAACCAATCTCTTCATTATCATTTAAGATTAGAACATTAGACCTTGAGGAAAAAGTATTAACGAAGGCTTTTAGGGAAGCGTGGACTGAACCTAAGTTATCAATCCTACCTACCTGGTAGGTATCATCAGCCATCAAGGACCCTTTTTGCCTATCATAAAGGGATAGGTCATAATCAATTATAGCCAAAGGATCAATACCAAGCTCATCTGCTAAAAGTCTTTGGATATAGCCATCCTTATTAAAGTCATCTCCTATGGTCCTTAGGATTGGATATAGGTTATCTTGGGGATTGATAACAAAATCCTTATTTACAGCCCTATTCATGTGGATGGCAGCATTTGGGATTGTTAGAAGGTCTCTGTCAATCTTAACCAGCTTTGCTATAAGATTTCCCTTATCTTCATATACCACCTTACCTGCCAAAGATAGGGTCCTATCAAGCCATGTTGAATAAATCATACCTCCATATACTTCAACATTTAGCTTAAGGTAGCCCGTATCATTTATTTCAGGCTTAGACTTTAATTTAAAGGTTGGAGATTCTGTATGAGATCCTATTATATCAAAACCCTTTTCCAAATCCTCCCTAAGGTTTATAGCAATTAGGGCTGTATCATCCCTATTGATAAAATACTTGCCATAATCAGAAAGATCCCACCTACTATTCTCCTTTAATTCTTCATATCCATTTTCTTTAAGTATTTCAATTGCATTTTTGACAGCAAAATAAGAAACTGGACTAGCATCAATAAAACTAATTAAATCTTTACTAAATTCTAAACTATTATTTAAACTATTCATAATATATATATTACCCAATATTTGTATATAATCATCGGCCTTTTATTTTGATAAAAGATCCTTAGAAAACTCACTAGTCTTTACAAGCTTGATAATAAAAAGATTTATATTATAATAATAAAAAGCCTAATCAATTTTACAAAAGGAGTGAACATGAAAGAACTAGAAGAAAAAATACTCGAAGAAGGTATAGTAATCGGACCTAATATCCTAAAGGTAGATTCCTTCCTCAACCAACAAATAGATAGTGAACTTATTTTAAAAATGGGTAAGGAATTTGCCCAATATTTTAAGGATAAAAATATTGATAAGGTCCTTACTGTTGAATCATCAGGTATAGCACCAGCCTTGGCTACTGCCCTAGAACTTGGGGTTAAGTGCGTATTTGCAAGAAAACAACAATCACTGACAACAGGTGAAAATGTCTACCATTCAAGTGTTTATTCTTTCACCAAACAAGTTACTAACGAGCTAATTGTTTCAAAAAACTTCCTAAAAGAAGACGAAAATGTCCTAATGATAGATGATTTCTTGGCCAATGGACAAGCTGCCAAGGGTATGGTTGCTCTAATTAGGCAAGCAGGAGCAAACCCTGTGGGCCTTGGTATAGTAATAGAGAAGTCTTTCTCAGATGGAAGAGAAATTATAAAGGATATGGGCATAGACCTTTATTCCCTAGCTAGGATAGCAAAATTAGAAGATGGTGAGATTACCTTTGTAAAAGAAGATTAATTTAAAGGAGCAGGCTATTAAACCTGCTCCCTTTTTCTTACTTAATTATTCTAACTTATCAATGGCCTGTCTGGATCTTTCAATTAAGCTTTTATCAGCAAGTCTTATATCCTTATAAAGGCTGTGTCCCTTTAGGTAGTCCATCTTTGATTTAACCATACTAGATGCAGACATATGAAAAGAGTTAATATGGGCTTGCTTGTAGAAAAATCCTATATTATTAGGATCCACCCCAGATCCTACCATAATCTCAATCCTATCCCCATAAGTTTCGTTTATTTTTTTGAGTAAATCTATGCCCTCATAGGCCTTAGCCTTTTTTCCAGAAGTTAAAATCCTTACTAGCCCCATATCTATAAGGCTAGGAATCTGCTCAAATCCATCCAATGAATAGTCAAAGGCCCTGTGAAAGACTACTTTTAAAGGCTTAGCTAAGTCTACTAAAATCTTTGTCCTTCTAAGGTCAATCCTTCCATCAGGCTTAAGTATGCCTAGGACAAAACCATCTATATCAAAGTTTTTAAAAAGCCTGATCTCTTCTTTCATAACTTCAAATTCATCATCACTATAGCAAAAATCATAGGGTCTTGGTCTAACCATGACAAATTTTTCTATATCCTTATATTTGCTTATTAGACTTACTAGACCAACAGATGGGCTAATGCCATCAAGGTCAAGACTGTTACAAATCTCTAAGCGATTAGCCCCTGCTGAAATTGCATTTTTGGCAGACTCTAATGAGTCTATACATATCTCTAAGTTCATAAAACTCCTTATACTTATTCAAATAGAAAACTATGGAAGATCTTCTCCCATAGTTTTAATTATATCTTATTTAATATTTGCTGCAGCATTTTCTCCTGCTATCCTACCAAATACAGTAATATCAGCCATAGCTACTGATCCTAGTCTATTTGATCCGTGGATTCCTCCAGTTACTTCTCCTGCTGCATAAAGACCATCAATCTTCTCTCCCTCTGTTGTCAATACTTCAGCATCTGTATTTATTACTAGACCACCCATAGTGTGGTGCACTGCTGGAGCTGCCTTTAGCATGTAGAAAGGAGCTTTCTCTATAGTCCAACCTAGCATTCTTAGGTTAAATTCTGGATCTTCTTCATTTTTAGAATTTTCATTAAAGTTTGCTACAGTTTCTAATAAAGCATCTTTGTCTACTTCAAAATGCTCTGCTAATTCTTCTATAGTATCTGCCTTATATAAAAGTCCTCTTTCATATAAGTCTTCAGCTTCTTCTGGATTTGAGGCCATAGTTCCTGTTTCTTCATTAGATAGATCATCCCATATTAGATAGCCAACATGGTCAGTTTGGTCTTTGATAGCCATAGATATAGCTCTTCTTGTATCAAGTTCTTCTACAAACCTCTCACCTTCTTTGTTTACTAGAAGGGCTCCACCCACAAGTCTTGTATCGCCTACATATAAAAGTTTACCTGTTTCAATATCACATATTGGATAAAGTTGGATTTGATCCATATCAACAGTATCAGCTCCTAGGGCCTCAGCCATGATGATTCCATCTCCTGTAGCTCCTGGTGAGTTAGTTGATAGGATGTGCTCATCTATAGCATTGTCATTCTCATAGGTCATTTGGTCATTAGCACCAAAACCACCTGTTGCAAGAACTACTGATTGAGCATTTACTATAAGATCTCCCCCATCCTTTAGGGCTTTTACTCCTACGATCTTTTCATCTTCAGCCAATAATTCTTTTACATCAGCTCCAGTTATAACTTCAATTCCCAGCTCTTCAGCCTTCGCAATGTAGTTTTTGATTAGCTCATTACCTGAATGATTTTCTGGTATGAGGGATCTTTTTACAGAATGGCCTCCAAAAAACATTAGGCTATCTTTCCAGCTTACACCTATATCATCTCTTAGCCAATAAGCAGCCTCTGTCGCCTTATCAGCAAGAACTGCTATAAGGTCCTTATTGCCGCCAGCTACTTCCACATCGCTTGCGAAAAGTTCTTTGCTATCTTCAATTCCCTCTTCTATTTGTATATCATTAGCTGGAGCTGCATACTCTCCACCAGAAATTAGGGTGTTTCCACCAAGAGATTCTAACTTCTCAAGTAAGATTACATCAGCACCAGCTTCTTTAGCAGAAACTGCAGCTGCAAAACCTGCTCCACCTCCACCGACTACTACAACGTCAGTATCGAGCTTTTGAGCCTCTTTCTTTTCATCACTTACTTCTTTTTCATAAGTTTCTAGCTTCCTACCTGAAGCTTCGATAGCTTCTTTTACAGCTGTAAGAACAGCAGTAGATGTTTCTGTTGCTCCAGATACACCTTCAAGATTAACACTTTGCTTATCCTTAATCTCATTAACCATTTTTTCTGCTGCAAGATCGCCAAGACCTTCAGTTTCATTATGTACTAGGTCAATTTCTGCTATCTTATCTCCATCAAAAGTAAGATTAGCCTTAACTTCTCCATTATGTCCCTTGCCTACTCCCTCTGCGCTTTCACTAAGGCTTTGGCTATCAGTCTCCTTATCCTCAGGACTATCCTGTGAACAAGCAGATAAAACCAGGCCTAAACTTAGAATCATCGCAAGTAACTTAGATTTTTTCATATCTTCCTCCTAATTTGTATATGATATGATTTTATCAAAGATTTTCACTTGCCGCAAGTCCTTAGATTAATATATTAACCAAGCAGGAAAGATAAAAAGTTTTTGCCAATAAACTTATAAAATCAATGTCTCTCTTTAAGGTTATTATTAAAAAAAGCAAGCTTTTGGCTTGCTTTAATTTTCTAAGATAACTTGGATTTGCTCTTCTAAGACATCTTTATTATGTTTACTTAAAGATGAGTAGGCAAAAATTAGTCCTTCATCTTCTATTTCTAACTTATCTTTGATTGCCTTAATATGCTTATGAACTTGACCTTTCTTGATTTTATCAAACTTTGTTGCTATCACAAAGCCTATAAAGCCAGATGATCTTATCCAGTCATACATTTGCTTATCAAGGGTTGTTGGTTCATGTCTTATATCTACTAGGAGAAAGACTTCTTTTAGGTCTTCTCTTTCATTTAGGTAGGTATTTATTAAATGGTTCCATTTTTCTTTTTCTTTTTTATCAACCTTAGCATAACCATAGCCTGGAAGGTCAACGAGCCTAAATTTATCGTTGATCCTATAAAAATTTATGGTCCTTGTTTTTCCTGGCTTAGATGAGGTTTTTGCTAGGGCTTTTCTATTTAAAAATGAGTTGATGAAGGAGGATTTTCCTACATTTGACCTACCTACAAAGGCTATCTCATCCATAAATTGTTTGGGCCATTGGTCTTTGAAGCCTGCTACTTGCTCTAATTCTATCTTTTTTATTTTCATATTAGGGCCTCTTTTAAAACTTCATCTACCTTTGATACTGGAATGAAGTTGATTTTATCTCTAATTTCCTTAGAAATCTCGTAGGTGTCTCTTAGGTTATCTTTTGGGATTATTACATTTCTTATTCCATAAGAGTAGGCTGCTAGGGCTTTTTCCTTTAGTCCTCCTATTGCTAGGACATTACCTCTTATGGTTACTTCTCCTGTCATGGCTATATCACTTCTAACTTTTCTCTTGCTTAGGGCTGATACCATGGCTGTTGTGATTGTTATGCCTGCGGATGGACCATCTTTTGGAGTTGCTCCTTCTGGGAAGTGGACATGGATGTCTTTATTTTCATAAAATTTGCCTCTTATGCCAAGCTTACTTGCATTTGACCTTATATAGACAAGGGCTGCCTGACCACTTTCTTTCATAACATCTCCTAAGGAGCCTGTAAATTCTACACTACCCTTACCTTCCATTACTGAGGCTTCTACTGTTAGCATAACCCCACCAACAGAAGTCCAAGCTAGTCCCTTTACAAGCCCTACTTGATCTTCTCTTTCTATATTATCATCTAAAAATCTAATTCTTCCTAGGTATTTTTCGTAATTATTTTTGCTTACCCTAACCTTATCCTTTCCCTCAAGGATTTCTTTTACAG
Source organism: Anaerococcus sp. (assembly GCA_030532385.1). Classification (GTDB taxonomy): domain Bacteria; phylum Bacillota; class Clostridia; order Tissierellales; family Peptoniphilaceae; genus Anaerococcus. Next base: position 54,758 of record JAUNLG010000005.1, read on the forward strand.
CTCTTCTACAAATTTTTCCAATGAGTCTTTCAAGTTCTCTTACTCCAGCTTCCCTGGTATAATTTTTGATTATTATTTCAAGGACAGAGTCTGATATACTTAGCTCATCTTCTTTTAGACCATTATTTTCCATCTCTTTTTTGATTAGGTACTTATTGGCAATTGATAGTTTTTCGCTTATTGTATAGCCTGATATTTCAATTACTTCTAATCTATCGTAGAGGGCATCTGGGATTTCGTTGGCATCATTGGCTGTTGTTATGAAAAATACATCTGATAAGTCAAAGGGAATATCTAGGTAGCGGTCTATAAACTTATCATTTTGCTCAGGATCTAATAATTCCAAGAGGGCACTTGATGGATCTCCCCTAAAGTCTGATCCTAATTTATCAAGCTCATCTAGGAGAAAGACTGGATTTTTGACATTTATTCTTGCCATATTGGTTAAAACTCTACCAGCCATGGCCCCGACATAGGTCCTTCTATGGCCTCTTATTTCTGATTCATCTGTTACTCCACCCAATCTCATGCTTACAAACTTTCTATCTAAGGCTCTAGCTATGGATTTTGCTATTGATGTTTTTCCAACTCCTGGAGGGCCTACTAGGCAGATTACAGATCCCTTGGCGTCTTTTTTCTTAGCCCTTACTGCTATTGATTCTAGTATTCTTTCTTTGACATCACTTAGGCCAAAGTGGTCTTCATCTAGGATTTTTGAGGCCTTTTTTATGTCAATCTCATCCTTACTCCTCTTATTCCAAGGAAGAGATATTACAAAGTCAAGGTAGGCGGCAAGCACTCCATAGTCAGGGCTCATTTCAGGAATTGATTCTAATCTATCTATGTCTTTTTCTAAGGACTTTAGACTTTCCTTATCAAGCTTAAGTTTTTTGATTTCTTTCCTATATGAATCTCTTTCATTATCAGCATGACCGTTATTTTCATTTATCTCTTTTTTTAATACTTCCATCTTCTCTCTTAGGTAGTATTCTTTTTGAGACTTATTTATATTTTCACTAACTTGTTTTTCTATCTCCATAGATAGGTTTTTAAGGTCTATTTCTTTCCTTAAGATCTCTACTAAAACGAGCATCCTCTCTTTGGTATCTATGGTAGATAAGAGCCTATAGTATTCCTTTGGAGCAAGCTCTAGGTGGAAGGTTATTACATCAACAAGCCTGTGGAAGTTTTCAATTTCCACAAGAGAGTAGGCTATCTCTTCTAGGTTGTCATTATTGCTTATTGATATATATTCCTTAAAGTCACTTATGAGGATCTTTTTTAGGCCTATGAGGTCTTTCCTATCCTTTTCAAGTTCTTCTTGGTATATAAACTCTTCAAGTTCCGCCTTCAAGAACCCATCTCCTACATTTACCTTAAGGCGTTTTCCTAAGCCTATGGGGTCCAGGAAGACTCTCAAATTTCCACTTGGTAGGTTGAAGACTTCTTTTACACTAGCTATTATTCCAAATTCATACAAGTCCTCTTCTTTAGGATTATCTTCAAATAGGTCTTTTTGATTTACCAAAAACAAGTTAGTATTTCTAAGCCTGGCATCTTCTACAGCATTTTTTGAAATAGATCTTTTTGAGTCAAAGCTTAAAAGAGTGCTAGGCATGGGCCAATAACCCCTTAGGGGAATTAGTGGATACTCATCCTTTTTTATCTTATAAATTTCTGTCATCTTTACCTCGCTAAAAAAAGGACTTTAAACCACTTGCCTAGCTTAAGTCCCTTTCTTTCTTATTTTTTCTTATAGATTAGTTTTGACTTATCCCTTATAGATTCTTCTGTTACTATAACCTCTTCTAGGTCATCTATAGATGGAATCTCATACATTAAGTCTAATAAGAGATCTTCCATTATAGTCCTTAGGCCCCTGGCTCCTGTGTTTTGCTTAAAAGATTTTTCAGCAATTTCCCTTAGGGCGCCATCCTCAAAGCTTAGCTTTACTCCATCAAGTTCAAAGAGCTTCTGGTATTGGTTGATAAAGGAGTTTTTTGGCTCCTTTAAAATCTTAACTAAGGAATCTACATCCAAGGCCTCAAGGCTTACAACTATTGGGACCCTACCTATAAATTCTGGTATAAGTCCATATTTTAGTAAGTCTTCTGTATTTACATTCTTTAGACTTGCCTTAGATTTCTTTGATACATCTGCTCCAAATCCGATTACCTTCTCTGACATTCTAGAATTGATTATATCTTCAATCCCGTCAAAGGCCCCACCTAGGATAAAGAGAATATTTGTTGTGTCAACATGGATATACTCTTGGCTTGGATGCTTTCTTCCTCCTTGAGGTGGTACATTCGCTTCAGTTCCCTCTATTAGCTTTAGGAGGGCTTGTTGGACACCCTCCCCACTTACATCTCTTGTTATAGAAGGATTTTCAGATTTTCTTGTAATTTTATCTATCTCATCGACATAAATAATACCACGCTCTGCTAGGTCTATATCATAATCAGCAGCTTGAACGAGCTTTAGTATTATATTTTCGACATCTTCTCCAACATATCCTGCCTCAGTAAGGCTTGTAGCATCTGCTATGGCAAATGGCACATTTAGCTTACGAGCAAGGGTTTGGGCTAGAAGTGTCTTACCAGAACCAGTTGGTCCAAGCATTAAGATATTAGATTTTTGAAGTTCTACATCAGGATCATCATCATTGGCCATTATTCTCTTGTAGTGATTATATACTGCAACAGAAAGAGTCTTTTTTGCATCTTCTTGTCCTATAACATAAGAATCTAGGAAGGCTTTGATTTCTTTTGGCTTTGATAGGTCAAAGTCATAGTCAAAGTTATTTGCGAACCTTTCCTCTTGATGGATTATATCATAGCAAAGGTCAACGCATTCATTGCAAATATAGGCCTCAGGCCCTGCTATCATTCGCTTAACCTGAGAGCTTTTTTTACCACAAAAGGAACATCTTGCCTCTTTTTCTTCTAAATCTGCCATTTTTTCCTACTTACTTTCAATTACTTTATCAATTAGTCCATACTCTAGGGCTTCTTGAGCACTCATAGAGAAGTCTCTGTCTGTATCTTTTACTATCTTTTCTATAGGTTGACCTGTATTATCAGCAAGGATTTTATTTAGCCTATCCTTAATCTTTATGATTTGCTCAGCTTGGATTACTATATCACTTGCTTGTCCTTGGGCCCCACCTGAAGGTTGGTGGATCATAATGTTTGAACTAGGTAGGGAGTATCTTTTTCCCTTAGCTCCTGCAGATAGTAAGACTGCAGCCATGGATGCAGCCTGTCCTATAACTATTGTAGATACATCTGGTTTTATATAATTCATAGTATCATAGATGGCAAGACCGCTTGTAACTACTCCACCTGGTGAATTTATATAAAATTGAATATCCTTATCAGGGTCTTCACTTTCTAGGAATAATAGTTGGGCAATTATTATATCAGATATTTCATCACGTACTTCACCTGATAGAAAGATAATCCTATCTTTTAATAACCTTGAGTATATATCATAGGCTCTCTCGCCCCTATTAGTTTGTTCAACTACTGTTGGTACTAAATAATTTTTAGCGTTCATAAAATCTCCTTCTAGTCTATTTTAGGAGTTTACTTATCTTCACTTTCCTCTTTTTCTTCATGCTTATGATCATCGCCTACTGCTTCATGGTATTTATCATGAGGAAGAATTTCTGAGTTTTCTACTAAAAGATCAACAGCTTTTCTTCTTTTGATATTTTCTTCAAGGGTCTTATCAGAAACATTCTTAGCAAAGAGTTCTTTGAATTTTTCCTTATCTTCAACTCCATAATTTTCAGCAGCATCGTTAATTTCTGCTTGTTTTTCTTCTTCTGTTACTTCTATATTCTCTTTTAGGGCAACTTCATCTATAACTAGGTTAGCCTTTACCCTAGCTTCTGCTTCATTCCTATATTGGTTACGGATTTGGTTAATATCCATCTTTGTCATCTCTATATATTGGGCTAGGCTTATACCCATTCCTTGTAATCTTTGGTCAAGGTTTTGTAGGTCATAGTCAATCTCAGCTTCAACCATAGCCTTTGGAGCGCTTACCTTAGATTTTTTGATCAAGGCTTCTACAGCTTGGTTTTGGTAAAGGCTTTTAGCATATTCTTTCTTATCTTCAGCTAATTTTTCCTTTAAACTATCCTTAAGCTCATCAAGAGTGTCAAATTCTGATATATCTTTTGCAAATTCGTCATCTAATTCTGGTAATTCTTTCCTTGTGACAGAATTAATCTCAACTTCAAATTTTGCATCTTTTCCTTGGAATTCTTTTGCTTGATAATCTTTAGGGAAAGTCACATCTACATCAAACTTATCCCCAGCCTTATGGCCCACAACTTGGTCTTCAAAGCCTTCTATAAAGGTGTGAGAACCTAGCTCAAGATCATAGTTTTCAGCCTTGCCACCTTCAAATCTTTCTCCATCAAGAAAACCATCAAAGTCGATATTTACTGTATCGCCCATCTTAGCTTCTTGATCTTCAAGTGGAACTAGTCTAGCATTTTCTTCTTGTTGCTTTTTAAGTTCAGCTTCTATATCACTATCTGTAACCTCGCTAGCAACTTCTTCAATTATAAGCTTGCTATAATCACCTAGTTCAGGATGTGGCTTAGTCTCAACTTCTACCTTAAATCTAACATCCTTGCCTGGTTCAATATCATCAAGGTCAACGCTTGGTTGGTCAATTACTTCAAGTCCAAGTTCCTTAACAGCTTCATCGTAAGGTTTCTTAAATACTATTTGGATAGCTTCATCATAAAATATTTCTGGACCATACATTTTCTCAAGAATTCTCTTAGAAACATGACCTGGTCTAAAACCATCTATCCTATATCTAGATTTATTTCTTTTATAAACTGTATCTGTAGCTTTCTTAAATTCATCATAATTAACATCAAATTCAAATTTTGCAATATTATTTTCGTGTGATTTTAATTCTGTCATTTTTTCCTCCTAGTAGTTCTTCTACTCATTTGAATAATATACTGCTTTAAATACTTCCTATCAAGAATTAAGTATTGACTCTTACAAATACTATACTATTTATAAAAAGTATTTTAATTCACAAAAGCAAAAACTTAACTTATGGTATCTACTCATTTAAAAAGTGGTGGCAAATTTAAATAATACTTACCACCACTAAAAAGTCTAAAACTTATCTAAATCCTATAAAATTTCTAAGAGTCCATAGGCAAGGGTTGCAATTACTGTCATAGTAAATCCTATCAAAGATTCATAACCAATAATCTTGATCCTTTCCTTAAAGACCATATTCACACTTCCCCCTGTTGCGTGGAAAAAGGACCCATGAGGAAAATGGTCAAGGACAGTAGACCCTGAGTGAATCATAACCCCTGACCCTAGGTTTGATACCTTTGAAGTCATCAAGCTAGGTCCAAAAACTTCTGAGGCAACTGTAGCTCCTGAAGTTGTAGATGCTGTTGCTAGACTCATTAGCATACCAGATATTGGAGCAAGCATGAATAAAGGCATACCCAAACTTTCAATTGATTTAATAAGGTCAGGTCCAAGACTTGAATTTTGAATAATTCCAGCCAAGGTCCCTGTTCCTATAAGAATTATTGCAACATTTATCATAGACTTTAGACCATATTTTGAAAAGTCTAAGAAATCTCTTATCCTTCCCATAAAAAGACTAGCAAGGAGACCACCTACAGGAAGGGCTATCATAGGGTCTATGGCTATATCAAATAAGGGTCTTAGGGCAAGCAAGATTATTGCAAATAAAGGACCTAGGATTGCCCTAAAAAAACTTGGCAAGTCCTCATTCTTCTTATCTTTTGAGATTTCTTCTTCTAATACTCTAGATCCCTTAGACCTTATATATTTTGATAAAATAAAAGTCATAAATAGGCCAAATACCCCTGGTAGGATTCCTGCTATCATCACTGATGTAAGAGGTTGGTCAAAGGCTGTTGCTACTGCTATGGCATTGGGGTTTGGGCTTATAAGGTTACCTGCCTTACCTCCACCGACCATGGCAAGAAGTATAGACCTTTTTGAAATATTTAACTTATGGCCTATAGATAAGCCAATAGGTGCTACAGTAATCACTGCTATATCAACAAAAACTCCAACTCCTGTTAGGACCATGGTAGCAAGGCTTAGGGCCAATAAGGCCTTCCTCTCCCCTAAAACCTTAATAATGCTCTGGGCTATAGAATCTGCAGCCTTTGACTTTATAAGAGTCCCTGCAAGAGTTCCTGCTGCAAGAATCCTTAAGACTGTAGTCATCATCGACCCAGCTCCAAGGGTCATAAGGTTAATGGTTTCATTTAAGCTTCCTCCCCCAAGCAAACCGCCCAAGAGGGCTCCAAGCATAAGGGCATATACTGCAGGAATCTTAAGAAAAATAAATATTATAGCACAAAGTAAGCCTAACAAGGCCCCAAGACTAGTTATAGTAATATCCATTATATCCTCCTAATTAATCAAAAGTATGGAAACATCATTTACATTTGTACCAGTAGGGCCTGTTATTATAAGTTGGTCTATGGCTTTTAGGCCCTCATAAGTATTATTGCTAGCTAAAATATGGTTGTAGTCTAGGTTTTTTTCCTTTAATTTATCAAAACTTTTACCATCTACAAAGCCCCCTGCCGCATCGGTAGGACCATCACTTCCATCGGATGAAAAAGATATAATTCTTACATTTTCTAAACCATCAATATCTCTCATACTAGCAAAGGCAAGCTCTTGGTTCCTACCTCCCTTGCCAGGGCCCCTTAAGTGGACTAGAGTCTCCCCTCCAAAGATATAGGCTTTTTTATCCTTTCTTTTGCTCTGACTCTTTGCTATGGCTGCTAGAAAAAATCCAGCCTCTCTTGCTTCACAGGCTAGGGTACTTGTTAGTATATCTACATCATAGCCTTCTTTTTCTAAAATTTCTCCTGCCTTTTTGCATAAATCATCGACACTTCCTGAGATTTTCGTTTGGGTATTTGATAGATCTTTTATAGTTTCTTCCTTAACCAGGGATTTAGCCTTAGTAGATAGGTCTAGGTCATATAGGTCTATAAGCTTTTGGGCCTCTTTGCTAGTTGAATAATCCACATAAGTTGGCCCTGATGCAATCATATCAGGCCTATTTCCCAAAACATCTGATAGGATAATATTATAGACCCTTGCTGGCCTTATGTGGTTGGCAAACCTACCTCCCTTAACCTTTGATAACCTCTTTCTTATAGTATTAATCTCAACTATATTGGCACCTTTTTTTAATAATTGGTCATTGATATCTTGGATCTCTTCTAAGTTTATTAAAGGAAGTTCAAAAAGTGCAGACCCTCCTCCAGAAATGAGCATCAAAACTAAGTCATCCTCACTTAAAGATTCGGTCATATCATAGGCATATTGGCTGGCCCTTATAGTATTTTCGTCAGAGATTGGATGGCCTGCCTCAATTATTTCTATATTTTCCAAGTCTCCCTTACTATGGCCATACTTTGTTATAACAAGTCCCTTATGGCAAACAAAGCCAGAATCTATTGCAGCCTTTGCCATCTGATAGCCAGCCTTACCGATTGCTATCAAAATCTTCTTTCCTTTAACTTCTGGTAAATTTTTGATCTCTCTTGCCACTGCCTTATCTGGCAGGCAAAAGTCAATGGATTCTTTAACTAGAGTATCTACAAACCTTTTCATAGCCTTAAGCCTCCTTGTCTAAAAATTTAATGATCTCCAAACTTATTTGTGACAAAGTCTAGGATCTCTTTTTTATCATTAGCAATTTTTCCTTCTACTATTAATTCTCCTATAAGATCAAGAACTTTTCCAATTAGAGGACCTTCTTTTAGACCTAAGGCCTTTAGGTCATGGCCATTTATCGGAAGGTTACTTGTCTTTATTGGAATATTTTCTTCTTTAATTTCTCTAAGAATCCTAAGACCTAGGTCCATATTGGATAGGTCAGGGGTTTTACTTGATCTTGTATCAGCCCTTTGTAGGTCAAATAACTTAAGGACCCCTTCTTCTCCTAGCTTTCTTAAAAGTTTTCTGATAGACTTTTTTGTATAAGTATTGGCTGAGTCCATGTGCCTTGCTACAAGAGTCTTGGCTTCTTTTATTAAATTATTTGAAAACCTTAACTTTCTAAGTCTTTTTTCTAATATATCTGCTGATAAATTTTGATGGCCAAAAAACCTCCCCTCACCATTTTCATCTATGACCATAGTTAAGGGCTTGCCTGTATCATGGAAAAGTCCTGCCAGGCGAAGGGCAAGGTCCCTAGGGAGTTTGTCTAAAACTTCTAGGCTATGGTCAAATAAGTCTAGGTGGTGGTGGCTTGATTTTTGGTCAAATCCAACCATTATAGAAACTTCCGGGAAAATTTCCTCAAGTAATCCTAATTCTTCTAATAGCCTAAGCCCCCTAGAGGGATTTTTTGTAAGAAGAATTTTTGATATCTCATCCCTTATCCTCTCTTTGGATATTTGATTAATAGCCTTAGCATGTTTTTTAATGGCAACTTTTAGGTTTTTTTCTATAGCAAAATCAAGTTGGCAGGCAAATCTTACTGCCCTAAGACTTCTTAAAAGGTCTTCTCTTATCCTTATGTCAGGATCTCCGACAGCCCTTATGATTTTTTTCTTTAAATCATCCCCAGCAGAGAAGGGATCTATTATCCCTCCTTTCCCAAGAGCCATGGCATTGATAGTAAAGTCCCTCCTTAATAAGTCTTCCCTTAGGCTTTTTGAAAAATGTACTTCTTTTGGATGCCTCTGGTCTATATAAGGACCATCCGCCCTAAAAGTAGTAATTTCATAGATAAACTGTCCATCAACTACCTTTATGGTTCCAAATTTTTTTCCAATACTTATAAGTTTTTTATCATAAAAAACTTTTTCAATATCACTAGGTCTTGCAGATGTAGCTATATCTATATCAAAAATTTCTCTTCCTAAAAGATAATCCCTAATAGCTCCTCCAACTAGGTAGGCATCAAAGCCCTCCTTATTTAACCTATTAAGGATATTTTGATAGGGAATTTTTAGGTCTATTAAGTCTTTATTAGTCATCTCTTTCTATTACAATCCTATAGGTGACTGCCTCTTTTCCATCATAAATCTCTACACCATCAGCTAGGTCAAGTCCTACTTCTCCACTCTTATCAGCCCTTAGGTTATTGATATTTATAGGCTTAGTTTCAATTTCCTTTATATCTTTTAGGATCTTACTTGACCCTTTGATTACAAGCTCTTTTGGAGAAAGGCTCCTAGAACTTATATGGTAGCCACTAGCAGGGTCTCCTACTATATTAAGCTTTATACTAACACTTTTAGTCTCACTTACTATAAAGGATAGGTTGATATCATCTGCGCTTTTTTCAATCTCTCCTAAGTCCTCACCGTTTTTTGCTACTAGTCTTATATCGTGGTTGTGGATTTTGCCATCTAGGAATTCCTCATTGTCTATTATAACTTCAGCCCTATCTATCTTGTTGATTTGGGAGTAGGGACCTCTTACAGTAATTTCTTCTAGACTTTGCTCATTTACTTCCACACTCCTACCCTCCTTTAGGGAGTCAAGTAGGACTATATTTATAGGTAGGGTTTTTTCTACAATTTTTTGAACATTAATATTTATCTCAGATGGGTCAGTGGCATCTACCCTCACCCCATTGGGAGTATCTACATTTACATCTACAGATTGGATCCCCTCACCGACATCACCTATGTCTATACTTGCTTGGATATCATTTTGCTTAAGGCCTACTATATTATCCCTAGATCCTTCCAGGGTAACACTTATACTTGCTAATTCATCTAGGCCTATGGCTGTATAACCCTTATCTTCCAAGGTCTCCTTGTTTTTTACAAGCAAGGGTTGGTTTCTAAAGGTCCTGCTTACAGATGGATTTGATGTCGTTGTTACAAAAGTCCACATTACTATAGCAAGGAGGATGGAAAGTATTATTAGTTGAAGGTCACTTTTCTTCTTCATTTACTTCTCCCTTCTTTATTACTGCTGGCATTTCCTTAGAAACTAGCTCATTCATAAGTCTTATACGCAAGGATTCCTCATCAAAATACCTGTTGATCTTACCATTTTCAGCAACTGAAATATTTCCTGTCTCTTCTGATACTATGACTACCAAACAATCTGATTTTTCGGAAATCCCAATAGCTGCCCTGTGCCTGGTTCCCAAATCTTTTGATATGGTATTTGATGGAGATAGGGGTAGGTAGCAAGCTGCTGCTGCTATCTTATTTTTTCTTATTATAACTGCCCCATCGTGGAGGGGAGTGTTTGGTATGAAGATATTTATCAAAAGTTCACTTGATATTTCTGCATCAAGCCTTGTTCCACTTTCCATAATATCTGATAGGCCAACTTCTCTTTCTAAGACTACTAGGGCTCCTATCTTTTGTCTAGATAGGGAACTTGTCGCTAAGACCAGCTCTTCTATAGACTTTTCATCCCTATCAACCTTATCAGATGAGAATAGGGACCTTCCACGACCCAGTCTTTCCAAGGCTGACCTAAGTTCAGGTTGAAAGACTACTATTATAAATACAAGGGCCACTGTCAAAAATTGGTTCATAACCCAAGATACAGTATTTAGATTTAAAATATCCGCAATAGATGCAAATATTAATACAAAGATAAGCCCCTTTAGGACCTGCTCAGCCCTAGTATTCCTAAGTAGGGAAAATAACTTGTAGATAACAAAGGCAATAATTGCTATATCAATTACATCTGCGACCCTTATTACTGCCAAAGATGTTATAATATTTTCAAAAAAATTCATACTTCCTCCTTATACTATGGTACTTTTATATGAGAATATTTGTAGGACTTTTTTTCTATAATAAAAATTATAAACTTTGCCCCTATCTTTTTAACTTCTGATAATTACTTATTTTAATACAATGTTGACTTTTAAATTTATCTAGCAAGTCTATATTATTGGCTATTAAATTTATCCAAGCAAAAAGGCAAGAATCTTTTATAGATAATTGCCTAGCCTAAGCTTTTAGAAAAAATCAATTTTTTAAAAAAGTAAAATTTATTATAATATTTCTTCTAAAAAGTCTATAGTATTTTTATAACAGTAAGTTCCAGCTCCTCCATCACCAATGTTAAATTGGTATTCGTGATTGACTACTCCGTATTTTTCTTTATCAAAGAAAAATGACCTAACATCAAGACCTCTTTTTGATAAAATATTGGCTAATTTTTTTCCTTGAGATTCAAAAGAACCTGTATTCCCATCTGTAATAAGGCTAGGAGGAAAATCATTTGTTACATAATCCTTGATGGTGGTTGTCTTAATCATTTGACCATCTTTCCAATTCTTATCCCCTAATAGGGCCCAACCAATCCTTGAAGTAAAAAAATCAATTTGTTTATTTCCCGTATATAGCATTTTAGAAACATCGAAGGGCCCACAATAAAGTACACTCCCCCTTACTTGGTCTTTTTCTATTGTAGAATTAAGACCGATCGCTTTTTCATATTCTGGATTTGTTGCTAATAATGTCGCTTGTCCTGGATATTTAATTTCAGGTGCCCATTGATAATCCATGCCAACAACAGCATAACCTTGGTTAGCAAGCATTCTTGCATAGTTTTCAATACCTTCCTTGCTTCCAGCTACAAAGGATCCTCCATGGACCCATAAAATAGTTGGCAAATTTTCATCAATATCTTTTGGAAGATAAATATCATATGTATTCTTTTCGTTTGCTGATGGATAGGTTAGGTCCTTATGCACTCTTACCTTGTTTTTAATTTCCCCATAGTTTTCAACATTTTTCACTTCTACTTTCCCATCAAATTTATTCCTTAAAACCGGACAACTGGATTAGGACTAGAAGCAAAATATATGCCTATACCAACAAAGCTAGCCAATAAACCACATCCAATGACTAGAAGTATTTTTAAAATTTTCCTACTAATTTTGCCTCCTTTACATTTAGGGGGTCTTGCTATTTTTATGTAAATAATTTTTTCTCTTAATATTAACCTATTGGCCCATAATGCAGTTTTATTCTACCACTATTTATTTAATATTCTATAACTATAATAATCCAATCGCTTTTAAATATTTTTTGTATTTTTCATACTAAAAAAGGATCCTTGGGGATCCAATTTTATTTATCCTAACAAAACATCTAAGACCATCATTATCAAAAAACCTAGGGAAAAACCAAGAGTTCCTACATTAGTATGGTCTCCTCCCTCTCCTGTCGCTTCAGGTATAAGCTCTTCTACTACTACATAAAACATAGCCCCTGCCGCAAAGGATAGGAGGTAGGGTAGGATTGGTATCATTATAGATGATAAAAGTATGGTAATAAGAGCTGCCACAGGCTCCACAGCCCCAGAGAGAATACCTAGGGTAAAAGATTTTCTCTTACTAACTCCTACAGACCTAAGGGGCATTGATATAATAGCTCCTTCAGGAAAGTTTTGGATGGCTATTCCTATAGCAAGAACAATAGCCTGGCTTAGAAAAAGGTCTTCGCCAAATATGGCACCTGCAAAGCTAACTCCAACAGCCATACCCTCAGGTATATTGTGGATTACTACAGCAAGAACCATCATGGTAGTCTTTCTTAAGCTCTCATTTTTAACCCCTTCAGGAGAATCTGAATCTATATGTTGGTGGGGAATTAGGGTATCTAGGAGCAAAAGAAAGATTATTCCCACCATAAATCCTCCCACAGCAGGAATAATTTTCATCTTACCCATAGTATCCCCTGCCATATCCATAGCAGGGATTAAAAGCGACCAGACACTGGCTGCAACCATTACACCTGCAGCAAAACCTGATAGGCCTTTTTGAACTTTCATATTAAGTTCATCTTTCATCACATAAACAAGTCCTGCCCCAAGTGAAGTTCCTAGGAGGGGAATTAAAAGTCCCCCTATGACTTGAAGATTCATTTATTTTCCTCGTTTTTATCTATTTTCCAAATATCATCAGCATAATTTTCTATAGTCCTATCTGATGAGAAGAAGCCAGAATTTGCAATATTGATAAGCATTTTCCTAGACCAAGCCCTCTTATCCCTATAAGCATCATTTACTTCTTCTTGGGCCCTCCTATAGGAATCAAAGTCTTTTAGTAGGTAGTATTGGTCTGCCCTTTGACCATTTTGTGGGTTTATTAATTCATTATAGATATCAAGGAACATATAAGACCCATTATCATCAAATTCTCCACTTACCAAAGAATCAACCACATCCTTGATATTTTGATCCTTACTATAAAATTCTACTGGATTATAGCTTGTTGCAATTTCCTTAAGCTCATCTACTGTAGCACCAAACCTAAAGTTGTTTTCTTCTCCTGCTCTTTCAAATATTTCAATGTTGGCTCCATCCAAGGTACCAAGGGTTAGGGCTCCATTTAGCATAAATTTCATATTGCCTGTACCACTTGCTTCCTTACCTGCCGTAGATATTTGCTCAGATATATCTGCTGCTGGGAAAAGTTTCTCTCCATAAGAAACCCTATAGTTTTCTACAAAGACAACCTTTAGTTTATCATTTACATCCCTGTCGTTGTTAACAACTCTTGCCACTTCATTTATTAGTTTAATCATGCCCTTAGCCCTAAAGTAACCTGGTGCTGCCTTTCCTCCAAAGATAAAGGTTGTTGGATAAAAGTCAAGGTCTGGGTTTTTCTTAAGCTTATGGTAAAGGTAGATTACATGGAGGATATTAAGGTGTTGCCTCTTATATTCATGGATCCTTTTTACTTGAATATCAAAAATTGATTCTGGATTTATCTTTATCCCTTCTTGGTCTAGGATATATTTGGCCAAGTCTTTTTTCTTATTTGCCTTAATCTCCCAAAGCCTATCTAGGCTAGCCTCGTCATCTACATATTTTTCAAGACCTTTTAGAAGTTTAAGATCATATTTCCAATTATCTGTACCTAGTTTTTCACTAATAAAGTCTGATAATTCTCTATTAGCATAGACAAGCCATCTTCTTGGGGTTATACCATTAGTCTTATTGTTAAAAATCTCTGGCCTATACTTATACCAATGGCTAAAGGTATCATCCTTTAGGATTTGACTGTGAATTTCTGCAACTCCATTTACTGAAAATCCTATATAAATTGCAAGGTTGGCCATGTGAACTTGGTCAAACCTAACTATCCTATATGGGTCAATGGCTTCTTCTGATAGGCCTTTTTTCTTAAATTCTCCTACCAATTTATCATTGATTTGCTCTATTATTTCTAGGCACCTTGGGCTTACTTCAAGAACTATATCCTTATTCCATTTTTCTAAGGCTTCTTGAAGGACTGTATGGTTGGTAAAGGCAAAGATTTTATTGGCTATTGCTAGGGCATCTTCAAAGAAAATTCCATTTTCATCTACCAAGACCCTAATAAACTCAGGAATAGCCATTATAGGGTGGGTATCATTAAGTTGGATGACATGGTACTTATGGAAGTTCTCAAACTTTAAATCTTCTGGATATGACTTCTTATATTTTTCTACTAAGTCTTGGATTGAGGCTGATGAGAAGAAGTATTGTTGCTTAAGCCTTAGGACCTTGCCAGCCCTTTGCATATCATTTGGATATAAAACCCTGGTTATATCTTCTGCACGGTTTTTCTCACTAACAGCTTCATCGTATTGGTAGTTGTTAAATTTTGAGAAGTTAAATTCTTCAAAAGGCTCTGACTGCCAAAGTCTAAGGGTGTTTACAACCCCATTTTCAAAACCTAAAACCGGCATATCAAAAGGAACTGCCTTTACTTGTTGGTCCCTAAATTTTACGATTTTTGCATCAGAATCAACCCTTATTGACCAAGCATCTCCATCCTTAAGCCAAGAATCTCCCTCTTCTACCTGAAAGCCATTTTCAATACTTTGCTTAAAAATTCCTTCCCTATACCTTACACCATAACCATACATATTTAGGTTTTGGCTGGCTGCTGAGTCCATAAAGCAAGCTGCAAGCCTGCCTAGACCTCCATTACCAAGGGCTGCATCATCTTCATAATTTTCTATAGATTCAAAGTCAATGCCAATTTCATTTAATAATTCTTTTACCTCATCATAAATTCCAAGGTTTATTAGGTTATTGCCCAAAGACCTTCCTATTAAAAACTCTGCTGATAGGTAGTAGGCCTTTCTTTGGTTTTTATTCTTTCTCTTACAATCTCTCCACTCTTCATTTATAAGGCCCATGATTGTATCAGATAGGGCCTTATACCTGTCCCTATCGTTGGTATCTTCAAAACTTTTTAGGGTAATTCTTTGTAAATTTTCTATATAATTTTATATAAATTTATTTTTTTTCAGCTTGTCCATTGTTAAACCTCCCATATATTTTAGACATTTCTTTTATTTTTTCTGAAAGTTTTTCAGAAAAGTCATCGTAAACCATCCTCCACTTCCAATTATCGCCAAGACTTCCTGGAGAATTTATCTTACTTTCATTACCATAAGCTAAGAAATCTTGGATTTCAAAGATAGCAAGGTCTGAAACTGAAGCCATAAGGCCCCTTATAATCTTCCAAAGCCTATCATCATCCTCTCCTAGGTCAAAGTATTTATTTATCAATTCATCTAAGTCCTCATCAGCCTCATCCAAAAATCCCTTTAGGGTATCTGAATCATGGGTTGACCCATAAACTACAGAATTATTCTTGTAGTTGTGAGGTAGGTAGTTGCTGTCAAAATTTTCCCCAAAGGAAAATTGGATTACATTCATGCCAGGAAAACCATAATGGTCTTTTAGGTCATCTACTTCTTTTGTTATATATCCTAAATCTTCTGCTATAAATAAGGAGTCTGGGTAGGCCTTTTTTATCTTATCAAAAAGTTCATAAGGCTTTGCTTTTAGCCACTTACCAAACCTTGCGTTATCATCTTCAAAAGGAATTGCATAGTAAGCTTCAAAGCCCCTAAAGTGATCAAGCCTTAGGATATCATATAGTCTAAGACTTGCTCCTATTCTTTTTATCCAAAATTCATAAGAATTCTCACTCATCTTCTCCCAATCATAAAGGGGGTTGCCCCAAAGTTGACCATCTTCTGAATAAGAATCTGGTGGAGCCCCTCCTACTAGGATAGGATTTTTATCCTCATCAAGTTGGAGGATGTCTGAATTAACCCAGGCATCTGCTGAGTCTAGGGCCACATATATTGGCAAATCTCCTATAATTGATATTTCCTTTCTATTGGCATATTTTTTTAATTTATCCCATTGGCTAAAAAATTCATATTGAAGGAAGATATAAAAATTAACCAAATCCTCATTTTCCTTCTTAAAATTTTTAAGGGCAGACTTCTTCCTATTTTTAAGATCATCATCCCATTCTAACCAGGATACATCAAACTTTTCTCTTTTTATGGCCATAAAGAGGGCATAATCTTCTAACCAGGCCTTCTCTTTTTTCCTAAAGGCTTCAATCTGATCTTTCTTAAGGTCTTTTGCCCTATCATAGGCCTTCTCCAAGATCCTATACCTTAGGTTGTATTGGATCCCATAGTCTACATATCTTTCATTATCTCCAAAGTTTAAATTATCAAGCTCATCTTCCTTAAGTAAACCGTCTTCTATCAAGAAATCTAGGTCTATAAAGTAAGGATTACCTGCAAAGGAAGAAAATGACTGGTAGGGACTATCCCCATAGGATGTTGGTCCTAGGGGTAGGATCTGCCAGTACCTAACTCCTGCATCTGATAAAAAGTCTACAGCATCATAGGCTGCCTTACCAAAAGTTCCAATCCCATACTTAGATGGGAGGGAAAATATTGGTAGTATCACTCCATTTCCCCTGGTTAATCGCTTTTGCTTTTCCATAATTACTCCTTAATAAAATATATTAATCCTGTATAAGTTCTTGCTTGCTTATCAAAATCTTCTAAATAAAACCTATATTGCCTACCCCAACTTGAAACAACTACTTCATGCTTAGGGCCAAGCTTGTTTAGCTCAGTTATACATACCCCATGGTTTCTCATAAGCCTTATATCTCTTGATAGCCAATTTATTAGAATTGGAGGAGTATCCATAGCCAAGGCTTCTTCTATAAAGGCAAGTTTTTTAGCTAAGGGATTTTTAAAAATAGAGTTATCAACAAGTCTTTTGCTCCTAAGCTTAAGACCCATATCCTCTCTTACTAACTTAAGCCTCCTATCTAACCTTCCTACTGTAGCTACTCCATTGACAAAAGGCCTTAGCCTTCTAAAAAAATAATACTGGTAGTGGTTATAGGTATCTATATCAATGGACCTTTCCTTATGAAATAAATAAAAGTAAACATTGGTAAAGGCTGTTACTACACAAGACCTATCCCTATAAAATTTGGATACTCCCATTGGTTCTAAAGAATTTTGAAAACCTCCATAATAGGTCTTTTGACCATCTATCACCGGGACAAATTCCTTATAACTTGATCTAGTCAATTTCATTTTTATCTATATCACCCATCCTATATTCCATATCTTTTTTCTCTCTTATATCTTCCTTGCTAATATTCTTTTTCTTAAGCCTATTATCAACATACTCATGAAAGAGGGTGTAGACTATTGAAAATAAGGGGATTGAAACAAGCATACCCCATATACCAAAGATAGACCCTCCAAGGGTTACTGAAGCAAGGACCCATATGGCAGGAAGTCCAATTTGCTCTCCTGCAATGGCAGGATATATTACATTTTCTTGGATCTGTTGGACTATTATATCAAAGACTAGAAAAATAATAGCCTTGACCGGGGATTGGACAAAGATAATTATAGAAGAAAATCCTGCTCCAAATATCGGTCCAAAAATTGGTATAAGGTCTGATAGGCCAACAAATATAGATATCATACCCGCATTTGGTAACCTTAGTATAACCATACCAATAAATGTAAGGGTAGATAAGGTCACTACAGCAATTAGCCTAGAAAATATATACTCTTTAAAGGTGTTATAGGATAAGGAAAATACCTTATTTAGGTAGTCAGCCTTATCTTCATCTAAGATAGCATAGATTATTTTAGTAAAATTATGCTTAAGCATCCTCTTATATACAAGGATGAAGATAGAGAAGAAAAAGACTGTAAACAAACTTATTAGACTATTGCCTAGGGAGTTTAGAAAGCCTGTTGTAGCTGATAAGACAGTAGAAGAATTTCCCGAAAAGAAATTAACCACTGCATTTCTTAGCTCATACCAGCCAAAAGAGTTGACAAACTTATAAAAACTATCAGCATATTCCTTGGTCAAAGAATAGGAACTTAGGGTCTTATAGATCTCATCTACAAACTCAGGCCATTGGTTAAAAACCGAAAATACGACTGAAACCAATCTTGGTATTAGGATATTTAGCAAAATAACTGTAACCCCTGCAATTGTTAGCCAAGATATAAGCAAGGATAAACCTGATATAAGCTTTCTATGCTTAGACTGACCTAATAGGTCTCCTAGGTTTTTTTCAAAAAAATTCATAGGTATATTTACAATATAGGCTATTACAGCCCCTATTATAAAGGGTCTTAAAAGCCCTAGAGCCTTTAGGAAAACATCCTTGATAACAGGAAGGTACCAAAGGGTAAAAAATAAAACAATGGCATAGGTAATTTGTTTAAACAAGGCTCTTTGGTTAATATTAATTTTTCCCATAATTTCCTCCAATCATTGTTAAGTATATAATACCATAAAAAAAATAAATAAAGAATTATTGATTATACAAATCTTACCTATAAAGTAATACAAAGGAGGATTTATGGCTAGATGTTTTATATTTGCTGGCGGAAGTTTTGATGGTTTTTTTGATCAAATTAAAGAAGGAGACCTGGTTATAGGAGCTGATAAAGGCTATACCTACGCTAGGGAAAACGATATTGACCTTGATTATATAATAGGAGATTTCGACTCTTCAACTAAACCTCTTGGGGATAATGTCCTTATCCTTAAGCCTATAAAAGATTATACAGATACAGTTGAGGCAATTAATCTTGCCAGAAAGAAGGGCTATAAAAAGATTATAATCTATGGGGGCCTTGGAGGCAGAGAATCACATACCATAGCCAATATAAGGGCCCTTTATCATTTTAAGAAAAAGGGTATAGATATAAGTCTTAAGGCTAAGGGAAAGGAGATTTTTATAATAGATGATAAGCTTTCTTATCCCTATGAGGGGAAGGATTTTTATGTTTCTATCTTCTCTCTTACAAATATTACAAGAGGACTTACTATTAAGGGGCTTTTTTATGAGCTTAATTCCTATGACCTTTCTATGGATGACCTTATCACAGTATCCAACCAAACTAAGGGAAGAGATTTTTCCATATCTATAAAAGAAGGGGCCCTTGTAGTGGTCTTTGAAGATTTTAACCTTTAATTACCTCTCTTCTTCTATGGCATTGCCCAGGGCCTTTAGGGTATCTCCATGCATCTGTTCTTTCTCCTTTGAGTTTTGCCTTACATAATGGGCATAGATTAAATCTACCATAAGGGAGATTGGAAATTGGGGAGAAATGACATTGCCATGGTTTAGGTGTCTTAGGGATGGGACAAGGACAATTTCATCACAAAATTTCTTATGGTCCTCCTTTAATTGGGAGGTAATTAGGACAGTCCTTGCCCCCTTCTTATGGGCCTTTTCTAGAAAATAAATTATATCCTCAGTGCTAGCAGAAAGACTCATGCCTATAACCAAATCTTTTTTATCCTGGAAGACTGACCTCATTTTCATCTGGTCTGAGTCTGTGATAGAGTCTATGTTTACGCCAATTCTCATAAACCTAAGTTCCATCTCATTGGCAGCAAGGCCTGAAGATCCCTTGCCACAAACAAAGACCTTGTCTTTTTTTTCTATATATTTTACAATCCTATCTAACTGGTTTTCATCTACTAATGAATAGGTCTTATTTAAAAGTTCCTGGTAGGTCTTAAGGATTTGGCTGACCTTATCTGTTATATATTCTTGTTTTTCTACAAAGTTTTGGCTATATTGGTAGATAAATTCCCTATAGCCCCTAAAGCCACATTTTTGGGCAAACCTTGATAGGGAGGCTTCTGATACAAATAGTTTTTTTGATATTTCCTTACTTGAAAGATTCTTATTTTCTTCATTGTGGATAAAAAAATCTCCTATAGTTCTTTCAACTGCAGTAAAATCTTCATACTTAGATTCTATTATCTCAACGACTGATTTTATATAATATACCATTTTTCCCTCCTATAAAAAAAGACCCCCTAGGGGGCCTTATATAAATCTACTAGTAACTAAAGGCTCTTATAAGGGTTTAGGAGATTTATATTAAGATACTTATCCTTGGCAGCCCTTATCATCTTGCTAGCTTCTTTTACTATAACCTTATCAGCATCAATCAAGCCTGTAAGCGGTTTTCTTACACCACCTAGGTCAAGGTCTTCATTTTCCTTAAGAATCTCTTTCATAACTGCATATAGGTTACCATGGGCACTAGCCATCTTATATATTATTAGGTCAACTGAGTTTTGGATATCTCTAGCAGTTTTAATATCGCCAACACGCAAGCTTTCTAACATTTTCATAAATAGCTCAGGCATTACTCCATAAGTTCCGCCTATGGCACCCTCAGCTCCTATTATCATTCCTGATATAAATTGCTCATCTGGTCCATTAAAGATTATATAATCTTCACCTGCAGCTTGCTTAAACATTTGTATGTCTTGGACAGGCATGGATGAGTTCTTGATTCCTATTACATTAGGATTTTTTCTCATTACTGAAAAGATACTCTCTGTTAGGGCAACTCCTGCAAGTTGAGGAATATTATAGATTATAAAGTCTGTATTAGGAGCAGCATAGGATATGTCATTCCAATAGTTTTCTATACTATAATCAGGCAATTTAAAGTAGATTGGAGGAATTGCAGCAATTGCATCAACTCCAATACTTTCTGCATGCTCTGCCAAAACCATAGAATCTCTTGTATTATTGCACGCTACATGGGCAATGATTGTAAGCTTACCCTTGGCTACTTCACAAACACTTTCTAAAACAAGCTTTCTTTCTTCTACACTTTGGTAGATACACTCCCCTGAAGATCCATTTACATAAAGACCCTTTACTCCCTTGTCTATATAGTATTTGGCAAGGTCTTTTACCCTTTCTGGAGAAATCTCTCCATTTTCATCATAACAAGCATAAAATGCTGGAATTACACCCTTATATTTTTCTAAATCTCTCATCCCTAATCCTCCTTCATTCCATCAACAAATCTTTTGGTAATAACTTGAGGTCTAGTTATAATTGACCCTACAACGACTGAATAAGCTCCAAGTTCTATAACCCTTCTAGCCTTAGCTGGGGTATCGATATTGCCTTCGGCTATGACCTTTCCTTTAACCTCTTTTAAAATATCCCTTAAGATCTTAAAGTCATCTTCCTCTATCTTTAAACCCTTAGACTGGTCTGTATAGCCTACAAGGGTTGTTCCAATAAAATCAAAACCTAGCTTATCAGCATGGATTGCTTCTTTGACTGTAGAGGTATCTGCCATAAATAATTGGTCAGGATACTTAACTTTAACTTCCTTAAAAAATTCATCAAGGCTTACACCACCTGGTCTAGTGTTAGAACTAGCATCCATTGCTATAATTTCCACTCCGCTAGAAACTAAGGCATCAATCTCTTTCATTGTAGGAGATATGTAAACCTTAGAATCCTCATAGTCTTTTTTTATAATTCCTATAATTGGAAGGTCTACTTCCTTTTGTATCTCTTTGATATCTTCTATAGAATTTGCTCTAATTCCACTAGCTCCGCCAACCTTGGCAGCCCTTGCCATCCTAGCCATTATAAAAGAAGAGTGTAAGGGCTCATCTTCTAAGGCTTGGCAAGATACTATTAGCTTGCCTTCGATGGCTTTAATCTTACTTAAATCAGCCATATATCCTCCTATTTTCTTACACTATATGACTTATTGAATGAAATTTCAATTATTATTTTGTACATGTAAGTACTTTCAGCATCCCTATAAATTATCTCCCCTAGACTCTTTAGAAAAAATACTTACTAGGATTTGTGAAAGTAGATTCAAAAGACTTAGGATTTTTAGTCAAATTTTTCTTCCCTCATCTTTTCAAAACTTTTATCGCCCAAGGACTTTATTTCCTCATCTCCTATGTTTTTATCCCTTAGCTTTCTTCTTGTCTTATCTTCAGCCAAAGTATAAACTATGGTTGCCAAAGGCATAAAGGTAATCATGCCTACTATACCAAATAACCTACCTCCTAAAAGAACTGATAGGAAGATCCAAATAGCAGGAAGACCTTGGTGCTTGCCTATAACTAGAGGAAAGACAATTTGCTCTTGGATTTGTTGGATTATTAGTACATAAACCAAAAAGACCAGGGATTGGATAGGGGATTGGATAAAGATTAAAATCATACCAATTCCTGTGGCAATAATCGGTCCAAAGTAAGGTATAAAGTCAAAGGCTCCTACTAGGATTGATATCATCCCAGCCATAGGAAGAGATAAGATTTTCATTCCTATATAAGTTATTATTCCCAAAGATAGGCAAGATAAGAGCCTTGTTTCAAGAAACCTTGCAAAGGAAATGTATGAGAGTTTGGCTAAATAGTTTATATCCTCCACCTTTTTTTGGCTAAAATTTGCAAATAATACCTTGTTGGTATTTTCCTTAAGGTCTTTTTTGTTTAATGAAACATAGATAGAGAATATAAAGCCCATTACTAGGGCTACTATGGCAGATGAAAGGGAGTTTAGGATGGATGAGGTTGTATTTAATAATCCAGAAGATCCACCGCTAACTATATTTCTAATCCCAAGGGCCACACTTTCTGGATTAACTCTTGATAATTGCTGGCTGATATAAAGGGAAGCCTGCCTAAAGTAGACATTATCTCCCAAGTATTCTATAAGTTTATCCATAAATATAGGGATATTTTCCACCAAAGATTCAATGGCTGTTGCCAGTTCTGGTATCAAAACTGTAAGAATTACAGTTATTATAGCAAAAAATACTATCCAGGATAGGACTAGGGATAGGGCCATAATTAGCTTTTTATATTTTCTCTTATCAAAAATTTTGCCAAAGACCTTCTCTTGAAAAAAGTTCATGGGCAAATTTATTATAAAGGCTATGACTAGCCCATAGACTACAGGTCTAAAGATAGCATATGTAGTTACAAAAAATCCCAAAAGTTTTTCAATATACCAAAGACCAAAAAATAGCAAGATCAATAAAATCCCTATCTTAAGAGTTTTCTTGCCCTTGGTATCTAAATATTTTTCATAAGTTTTTTTCATTTTTTCTCCATTATAAAGGACCTACCAAAGGCAGGTCCCATCTTTAAGACTAATATCTTCTTTCTTCTTCTCTAGATTCGCTTTCTTTCTTAGCCTTGGTTTCTTCATATTCTTTTCTTGTCATAACATCAACTACATTTACATTGATTGTAACAACATCAAGTCCTGTCATTTCCTTGATATTTGCCTTAACTACTTTTTTAATTTCATTAAAGATCCTTGTAGCATTTTTTCCATACTCAATTATTACATCAAGGTTAACCTTAGCTTCCTTTTCTCCTACTTCAACTGATACGCCTGCTGTAGAAGCTTCTTCGCGTCCACCTGAGAAGAAAGATCCTATAGAATCTGCAATATTTCCCTTCATTTCAAGGATGCCATCTATATTTTTTATAGCAATTCTTGCAATCTTTGCAACAACCTTATCTTCTATCAATAACTTTGATTGTTCATATTCTAGTTCACGATTTTCATTAATTTCTTCAATTCTCTCTTTGTTCTCTGTCATAAATACCTCCTAGTATTAATTAAAAAGTCTTTTCAAAAAGTTGATATACCTAAGGTCCCTATCAAAAAAGGCCCCTATGCTATATCCTATTAACATTACTACCCAAATTCCTAAGCTCTTAAAAAATCCAAATTGAAATAAGCAAAATAGTGTCAATAGGGCAAGGGATAGGGAGATTATTTTCCCCTTATGCCTTTTATAAAAGGCCCATCTTGCTCTTTTGCTAGCTTCTTCCTTCTCCATTCTTCTAATCTCTAGGTCATAGATGGTATAGTTTTTTTCATCAATTTTATTTCTTTGATCCATCATTACCTCTCTTTACAAGATCTTCTTGACTTATCCTATCAAAATAAAGTTTGCTTTCTATATGGTCTAGGCCTGTTAGCTCTTTTAAGGATTCATTGATATTCTCTTTTATCTTTGTTGATAAAATCCCTATGTCAAAATCCTTATAAAGGTCTATCTTAGATTTAACTTCTATAGTTTCCCCATCTACTATATTGACCCTTACCTTGTTAACCTTGGTAGATAGGAATTTTTCAATAGATCTTTTTACTGTATTTTCTAGTGAATCTTTAGATATTAGGATAGATCCATCAGGACCTTCTACTAAGTATTCATAGGCCTTATCTGAAGCAAGGGTTAGGTCCACTAGGATAAATAAGGCAAATACCAAAATAAGAATACCAACTACCATCACTCCTATCCTAACCTGGCTAAAACGTAGGTAAGATAGGGTTTGAAATATAAAATCAACTTTAACAATTCCTGTAAATAAAAATATAGCACCCAAGAGGATAAGCACTATTGTAAGCAAGGAATAGATAAATCTTTTAAATGTTCCCATAAGCCCTCCTTACTTAGTATTTACCCTATCTTGGATGCTTCAATCAATATTATTCAATTTCCATGCTCAAATCTAGCCATTGGGAAGTTAGCTCTTCCTTATCCTTTTCCAAATTTTTTATCTTCGAAAAAGTTTCCCCTACTTTTTCTTGGTCTTTATAAAAGCCTTCCTCTAAGGTTAGGTCGGTTAATTCTTTTATCTTTATTTCAATATCCTCAAGGTCTTTTTCTATCTTTCTTATCTTTTCCTTATGCCTTCTAAGCTCACTTGCCTTAAGTTTATCTTTTTGCCTTTGTTTTTTAAGCTCAGTCTTAGTAGGCTTATCTTCCTTCTGATCACTTATAAGGCTTTCTTTAAGTTTTTTCTCATAATAGGCATAATTACCCAAGTATTCATCCATCCCATCTTCTTTCATTAGGAGGATTTTTTGAGAAATTTTATTTAAAAAATACCTATCGTGACTTATAAGTAGGACTGACCCTTCATAATCTAGGATGGCATCTTCTAGGATCTCCTTAGAATCAATATCTAGGTGGTTGGTTGGCTCATCCATTAGGATGAAGTTGGCATCTGAAATCATTAACTTAAGGAGGGAAATTCTTGCCCTCTCCCCACCTGATAATTCTCCTATCAGCCTATCAACATCATCTTGGTAGAAAAGAAACTTGGCTAAATAAGACCTTATCTCCTGGTTTGTCATAAGCGGATAGGTCTTTGATATTTCTTCAAAGATGGTGTTATTTAAGTCAAGGGATTCTTGCTCTTGGTCAAAGTAACCTACATTTACAGACTGGCCTAGCCTAATAGAGCCCCCACTCTTATTTTCTTCTCCTAGGATTATCTTAAATAAAGAAGTCTTGCCAACGCCATTTTCTCCAATTATGGCTACTTTTTCAGACCTATATAGGTTAAAAGATATATCCTTAAAAATAAGGTCATTTCCATAAGATTTTTCTAGGCCCTCTACCTTAAGGACATCCATACCCGATTGGATCCTTGGCCTAAATTTAAGATTCATAGATTTTTTATAATCAATTGGCTTATCAATCCTTTCAACCTTATCTAGGAGTTTTTGCCTAGACCTTGACTGGGCAATGCCTCTTTTTCTTAAGGACCCTCCCTGGTTTTTAAGCCTATCTATGATCTCTTCTTGCCTTTTTATCTCTCTTTGCTGGGACCTATATTGGTGAATCCTAACTTCCATATCCTTCTTACGCTGGCTAATTACCTCAGTATAATTGCCCTTGTAGGTATGAAGCTTCCCATGGTCTAGGATAAAGACCTTATTTACAGTATTATCCAAAAAATACCTATCGTGGCTTATGACAATTACAGATCCTCCATAATTTTTTACAAAATTCTCCAAAAATCTAATGGCCCCTATATCAAGGTGGTTGGTTGGCTCATCTAGAAGGATTAGGTCAGGTTTTTCTAAAAGAAGGTGGGCAAGCTCTGCCCTAGCCTTCTGCCCTCCTGAAAGTTCATTTATATTTTTATCAAATTCTTCCTTGGCAAAGCCCATGGCCTTTAGGGTACCTTCTATTTCACTTTTAATTGCATAGCCATTTTTGTCGGTAAATTCTTCAAGCTTTTTGGTGTAGGTATCCATTACCTGGTTTAGGTCATCTTCACCTAGGCCCTCTGCCATTTTCTTCTCAAGCCTTCTCATGTCACTTTCTAGGCCTAGAAGGTCCTCAAAGACTTCTAGGACATATTCATAGACTGTCATAGTCCTATCAAGGCTTAGGATCTGCTTTAGATACCCTAGCTTGATGTCATTGGCTATATATATTTCTCCCCTATCTGCCTTAAGATTGCCTGTTAGTATGTTAAAGAGAGTAGATTTACCAGCTCCATTGGCCCCAATTAGGCCTACCTTATCACCTTTTTCTATCTTAAAGCTGACATTTTCAAATATATCTTTCAGGGGATATGATTTTTCTAAGTTTGAAGCTGTTAGTATATTCATCTAAAAGATAAAGTCCTCTGGAGAATTCATAAAGTAGGTTAGGGTAAACAAGGATTCATCTAGGTGAACAGACTCTAGGACAGCTCCATTTTTTACCTTAAGATCTACTGGTGAGAAGTTCCAAATTCCCTTTACCCCACCTTCACAAAGAATGTCGCATACATCTTGGGCAACCTTCTTTGGGGTTGCAATTATTCCAATATCTATCTTTTCATTTTTAAGATAATCTTCTAATAAGTCTATACTCTTAACTTCAAGAGCCCCATCTTTAACTTTAAGGTCAGTATTTTTATCAAAAACTGCCTTAATCTCATAGCCTAGGTCAGAAAATGACTTATACTTATATAGGGCATGGCCAATATTACCATAGCCTATAAGGACCATATTATAGGATTTATCAACTCCTATAATCTTTGATAATTCATCCATAAGCTCATTTACATTGTAACCATAACCTTGTTGACCAAAGCAGCCAAAGTGGTTAAGGTCTTGCCTAATTTGGCTGGCTGTAAGTCCTGTAATCTCAGATAATTCTTTTGATGAAACTCTGATGATTCCTTTTTCATTTATACTTTCTAGGTACCTATAATACTTTGGTAGCCTTTTTATAACTGACAGTGAAATATTTTTCTTACTCATGATCTACTCCTTCTTTTTTATTCTTATCCCCCTTATCATCTAAGATAAAGGGATTATCACTTGCCCTGTGAGAATTTAAAATCTCAAGGTCCTCTTTGCTAATATCTTCTTTGTCTAAATCTTTATTAGAAGTCTCCTCTTCTTTGTCTAACTTCTTAGCCTTTATATGTAGGCTTAGGTAGTTAAAAACATGGATAAAATAAATTAGAATTAGGCTAGTATAGAAGATCTTCTGGCTATAGGTTATCAAAAGTATATTTGGAAATATCAACCTATTAGAAAGTCCTCCTATAAATCTAGTAAGTATAATAAGTGCATGGCTTGCCAGGGCCAAAAAGCTTAGGCCAGTCAAAATTCCAACAAGGATTGATAGTTTATAAGCCGTCTTGTCAAAAAAAACAACCAAGCTATAAATTAGCATAAAAATCCAAGTTATTAAGACTAGTAGGTTCCAAGCTAGGCCTAGGGCCATATTGCCAACAAACATGCCCAATATTGTCAAGACAAAGACTAAAAGGGTTAGGACTGCTAGGGTAAAGCTTAGATTTTTTTCTAAAGTTTTTTCCATAGGCCCTACTTATTCTTCTTTGACTTATACCTTAGGTTTGAATCAAGAATTCTTTTTCTAATCCTTAAAGAATGTGGTGTAATTTCTATTAGTTCATCATCTTCAACAAATTCCATCATCTCTTCTACACTCATCCTTATAGGTGGGGTTAGGATTATGGCATCATCTGATCCACTAGCTCTAGTATTTGTTAGTTTCTTCTTTTTACATACATTTACATCTATATCAAGGCCCTTAGCATTCATGCCGACTACTAGACCCTCATAGACTTCTTCACTAGGTCCTATGAAGAGATTTCCCCTAGTTTGTGCTGAGTTTAGGCCATAGGCTGAAGCAATTCCTGTCTCACTTGCTATTAGACTTCCAACCTGCCTACTTTCAATATCTCCCTTATAGAAATCATAGCCTTCAAATTCTGAGTTTAAAATACCAGTTCCCTTTGTATCTGTCATAAACTCTGACCTATATCCTATAAGTCCTCTTGCAGGAATCCTAAAGATTAGCCTATTGTATCCTGATTGAGATGGCTTCATATCAACCATTTCGCCCTTCCTTCTTCCTAACTTTTCAATAACTGATCCTGAATATATTGAATCAACATCAATAGTAGCAAGCTCTATAGGCTCAAGTTTCTTGCCATTTTCATCTTCTTTATACATAACTTCAGGCTTTGATACTTGAAACTCATAGCCTTCTCTTCTAAGGTTTTCAATAAGGACAGATAAGTGAAGCTCTCCACGTCCTGATACCTTAAAGGCTTCTGTTGTATCTGTAGGCTCAATCCTTAAGGAAACATCACTTTCAGCTTCCTTTAAGAGCCTATCTCTAAGGTGCCTACTTGTAACATACTTACCATCACGACCTGCAAAAGGTGAGTCATTTACAGAAAAAGTCATGGATAGGGTTGGTTCGGATATTTTTGTAAATTCTATTGGTTCAAAGTCTTCTTCTGTAGCTATAGTATCTCCAATATTTATATCTTCCATACCAGATAGGGCTACTATTGATCCAAACCTTGCCTCTTCTACCTCACTTCTTTCAAGTCCTTCAAATTCATATATTGTAACAATCTTTGACTTAAGCTTTCTATCCTCATCATTAAAGTTAGTAATTATAGCAGGATCATTCTTCCTAATAATTCCACTTTCAACCTTACCTATGGCAATCCTGCCTAAGTATTCATTATAGTCTGTTGTTGAAACTAGGACCTTAAAAGGCTCATTAGGGTCTGCTTCAAAGGCAGGAGTGTAGGATAAGATTGTATCAAGTAAGTCTGTCATATCATCTTTTTTGACATTTTTCTTATTAGATGCCCAGCCTTCTTTGGCTGAAGCATAAACAAAAGGACTTTCTAGATAAGATTCATCTGCATCAAGTGAGATAAATAAATCTAGGACTTCATCTTCTACTTCATCAATCCTAGCATCAGGCTTATCTACCTTGTTAATACATACAATAGCTGGTAGGTTAAGCTCTATAGCCTTTTTTAAAACAAACTTAGTTTGAGGCATTGGACCCTCGTGGCTGTCAACAACAAGGACAACTGACTCTGCCATATTCAAAACTCTTTCAACTTCCCCACCAAAGTCAGCATGGCCTGGGGTATCTATTATATTAATCTTAGTATCCTTATAGCGAATAGAGGTATTTTTAGAAAGAATTGTAATTCCTCTTTCTTTTTCTATAGAGTTTGAATCCATTACCCTATCTTTTACCTCTTGGTTTTCCCTAAAAAGTCCACTAGTCCTTAGTAGACCATCAACTAATGTAGTCTTACCATGGTCTACGTGGGCAATAATAGCTACATTCCTTACATCTTCTCTTTTCATTTAATCCCTCTCTTTAATCTAACAAATTCTATCAATATTATATCACTCGTGAATATATTATCAATAATTAAATAACAAAAAATCATCCCAAAGATTAATAAATAACAAAAAACCATCCTTAGGACTTAAATTAAAAACACCCCTAGGGGTGTCCTTTCTTAATAACTTAAACTTATTTATAATAAATAAGGGCGGCAATAGAATTGCCCTTAACTAATACATTATCTGACATAGCATTTACTAGTTTAATTCCTCTACCATGTTCAGAAAGAAAGTCAGCCTCACCATCAGAAACTATACCACATCCCTCATCTTTTACATTAATTAAGCAAAAATAATCATCTAGTAAAACTAAACAGTCAATTTTTCTCGCAAATTCCCTATTATTTCCATGCTTATAGGAATTTGCAGTCAGTTCATCTAAGATTAGTCTTATCTTAAATATAAGGTCTGGGTCATGGGTTTTTTCTTTAAGATGATCTATAACTGCCCTATTAAATTCTTTTATTAAATTTATATCTGTGTTGATTACATCTCTTATAATATCCATAAGTCTTCCCTTTCTAGTTAATTCATACCCAAGAAATGGGTGAAACTTACTTTAGAAAATATTAATTTCTTGAAAACGGTATTTATTTTTCTACATTTGTGGTATAATAGATATGTAATAACGAATGAAAGGAGACATTCTATGAAATACGTATGTACAGCATGTGGATATATCTATGATCCTGCTGAAGGAGATGTAGATAACGGAATTGAACCAGGTACAGAATTTGAACAACTACCAGAAGATTGGGTATGCCCAGTTTGTGGAGTTGGCAAAGACATGTTCGAAGCTCAAGAATAATAAATTTAAGAGGCCCCAAGGCCTCTTTTTTTATAATCTTCTTTAATTTGTAAGCTTTAACTAAATCCTATCCTTATTCTTAAAGACCTTTAGTAAAACAACTAGGGTTATGGTTAAGAAAAACACCCCAATCAAATGGACATAAATCCTTTCAGCATTTGGACTATCATCAATCTTTTTTCTTCTTGATAAAAAATCAAACCTATCTGGATTATCCCTATCTTGGCTACTTCCTACTTCAAGTACCAGGGTTTCTTTTTTTTGATCATCTAAGTAAGTTTTTACCTCATTATCAAAAGGATCAGGATCTTTATTGTAGGTATCTTGATTTTGATAAGACTTATCATTATTTGCACTTATATTGGGACTAGTAGGACTTTCCCCTACACTAGGATCTTGCCCACTAGGATTAATATTAGCTGGTTGACTAGGATTTTCTTCATTTCCAGATTCCTCTTGGTCAACTTTAACCTCTAGAGGTGGTTGGACTTTTAAATCTTCCTTTTCCTCTTCAGGTAAATCTTCTTTTATATCATCATTTATATTACCATCCGTCTCATTTAAGTCCACTGGTTGGTAAGCTTCTACTTCTTTATCAGCCTCTTCTTCCTTTAAAAGACCTTGTTTATCTTCTTCTTCATTGGCTCCCTTAAGAGGTCCACTTACTTCAACTGGACTTAAGGATAAGATATCCTCTATATTTTCATCTTCACTATCAGAAAAATCTTCTAGTATAATTATTTCTTCTTTGCTAGTATCTTCAACAATATCTTCCCCTACACTCCTATCACCACTAACCACAGGGTCTTCTTCTTCAAGAGCAAACGCTTGGTTAGGGTTAATTACAGCAAGGATACATATTATAAAACTGAGGCCTATAAGCCTAATTTTTTTCTTAATTTTCATAATTTGCCCACAATCCCTTCTACCTATATCTTACACTTCCACAAGGATTTTGACAAACAAAAAAGGGCAAATTTCACAAAAATTAAAGCCCCATTTGGGACTCTAATTATCGCTTATATCATCTGTTTGATACCAGCCCTTACCTACTACAGTTGAGGTGTTTAGGATGGTTATGAAGGCCTTTGGATCTATCTTTTTTATAAAGGCCCTAAACTTAGGAGCTTCCATCTTGTTGGTGGTACAAAGAAAGACCGCTATATCCCTACCCGTATAAAGCCCCTTGGCATCTATTAAGGTAGCTGACCTGTTTAAGTCTGACTTTATGAAATTTCCTACTTCGTCATTTTTCGATGTTATTATAATAAACATCTTAGCCTGGTTTATTGTAGATATGATTATATCAACAAAAATCCCCTTTATCAAAAGACCAAAGATCGAAAATAGACCTATTTCTATGCCAAAAACCAAGATTGATGCTACAGTAAATAAGCTATCTACTACCAAAAGGGCCTTACCCACTTCAAGGTGGGAGTATTTTTTCATAATCATTGCAATTATATCTGTTCCTCCTGAAGAAGCTGCTATATTAAAAAGAATAGCAGATCCCACAGAGCTCATTATTAGGGTGAAAAATAGTTCAAGGAGGGTATTTGATGTTAGGGTCCCTTCTAGGGGAACTATTCTTTCAAGGGCTAGGGCTGTAAGAGAGTTTAAAATTGCAACATACCCGGTCCTTAGGGTAAAATTTTTACCCAGG
This sequence comes from Anaerococcus sp., assembly GCA_030532385.1. GTDB lineage: Bacteria > Bacillota > Clostridia > Tissierellales > Peptoniphilaceae > Anaerococcus. The sequence goes on from JAUNLG010000005.1 coordinate 86,887, forward strand.
ATAAAAAATGCTACCACTAATAAAGTTAAGTTTATCATAAGGGTAAGCTGGGGTCTATTTAGGGGGATAAACATGGATCCTATAATAGACATACCCTCAACCCCTCCTATTACAAAAGAGTTGGGGTATTTGAAAAAGTGGGTTCCACAGGCCATAAAAATGGCCGCAAAGCTCATAAGAAAGATCCTCTTACCCTTACTCATCGGATCATGGTTTAACTGCCTTTTATGTCTATTTTCCCTTATCCTATTTATAGAATACTTATCTGTTTTCATTTTTATCTTAGGCTTTAGCTCCTTTATTTATCAGAATAATTATCAAAGTAACCTTGGATTAAAACTACTGGGGTACCCTTATCTCCTGATCCTGATGTCAAATCACTTAAAGATCCAAGAAGGTCTGTTATTTGTCTAGGAGTTGTTCCTAGGGTTTCATTTTTGCCTATTAGCTTATCTTCCTTTTTGGAAATTCTTTCTCTAATAGCCCTATCCCTAGCCTCTCCCTCAAGATCTTCTAATTCAGTATCAGCCAGGTATTTTATCTTTATCTCATTTGGAGTTCCTACAAGACCCTTGGTATAGGCTGGTGATACAACAGGATCTGCAAGCTCCCAGATTTTGCCGACAGGATCCTTAAAGGCCCCATCTCCATAAACCATAACTTCAACTTGCTTATCAAAGTGGTCTATGAGCTTTTTTTGTAGGGCTTTTACAAAAATATCCCCATCCTTAGGAAATAATTTAACCTTATTGTCTGTAGCAAGGTTTGACCCTAAAAGACCATATTCTTCATTAAAACCAGATCCTTCTATAGGGCTTGTCATTATTTCATCTAATTTTAGGACCTTTTTTGCTCCATTATCAAGGAGTTGTTTTTTCACAAGATCTCTTGTGTGAATTGAGGAAACTAGGATATTGTCTGTAAATTTTAGGACATCTAAAGGATTATTTAAAAAGTGAATCTCTGCATTACCTGCAAGCTCCTTATAAAGATCAGGATAGGATATGCCTGTAAATTCATGCTTATAATCCCCAAAAACCTCCTTATATGTATCCATGTCTAGGACATCCTTGTAAGGATTTATATCAGAGTTAAATAAGTCCATCTCATCCATCAGCCAGTTTCCTACTTCATCTTGTGGGTAGGATAGGCAAATATGAAGTTTCTTTCCTGTTAGGGCAAAGGCCTTTAGGAGGATTGAGAACCTGTTTCTACTTAGGATTGGAAATAAAATTGCAAGCTCATCGCCCTCGAATTTTTCATTAACATCCTTTGCAATTTGCTCGATTGTTACATAATTACCTTGGGCACGGGCTAGGAGGGATTCTGTTATACAAACCACATCCTTATCCTTAATTGTAACATCCTTTTGATCTGCTGCTTTTTTTACTAGGTTAAAGACAATTTCTACAAGGTCATCGCCTTCTTTGATTATTGGGGCCCTAAGACCCATTGCTACTGTTCCAATTATTCTTTCCATAATTAATTCCCCTTTCATTGGCAATTATACAATAAATTTTTAAAAAATAAAAGATGCTAAAAGAATTAACTCCTAGCATCAAACTTATTGCCGCACTTTGGGCACTTTACTTTTATCTTGCCCTTATCTTTTGGTATCCTAAGGTCTTGCTTACAGTTTGGACAGGTTATATACTTATAATTCTTATCCTTCTTGTTTTTCTTAGAAAGCCTTAGGGTTTTCTTGATAGGGTTAAGTAACTTTTCTTTAAAGATCCTATTCTCATAAGTCCTCTTATAGGAATTTCTAGAAAGGGCCCTAAAAAGTCCATAGACAAAAACTACCAAGGCCAAGCCTTTTACAAAATCATTATTTAAGAAAAATGACAGGATACTTATGGCAACTGCAAGCCAAACTAAGAAAATCCCATATTCATCTATTCCATGTCTTTTATTCATCTAATCCCTCAACTAACTGGTCCATAACCTTTGAGATATCCCCCTTGATTAGGTAATTTGCCAAGGAGTCTCTTGGGGTTGGATCCTTATTTATAACAACTAACTTATCTCCCTTATAAAAATCTATCAGCCCTGCTGCAGGATAAACTACAAGAGATGTCCCCCCTACTATCAAAATATCTGCTTGGGCTATTAGGCTTATGGCATAGGATATATTGTTTTGATCAAGCCCTTCCCCATATAAAACTATATCAGGCCTAACCACTCCCCCACACTTATCACAAGTAACCTTATCCTTAAAGCTTTTTACATAGGCTAGGTCGAAATTTTTTCCACAAGAAGTGCAATAATAATCCCTAAGATTGCCATGAAGCTCTATAACATTCTTGCTTCCAGCCTCTTGGTGGAGGGAGTCTATATTTTGAGTTATAACCCCCTTAAGCTTACCCATCTTCTCCAGATTCGCTAGGGCCTTGTGGGCAGGATTTGGCAAAATCCCATCGATCATTAGATTTTCCTTGCAATATTTCATAAAATCACCTGGGTGGTTTACAAAAAAATCATGACTTAGCATGTATTCAGGAGAATACTTAGAATTATTCTTCTTATTGTAAAGACCAGTAGCTGACCTAAAGTCAGGCACCCCAGATGCTGTAGATACTCCAGCTCCTCCAAAAAACACTATATTATTAGAATCCCTTATAAGTTTTTTAACTTGATTAATTTTTTCCATGTAAAACTCCTATATAAGATTAATATTATCCCTAATATACTTAGAATCTACCCCTATCATTATAAGTATAAGAATAAAGTAATAAACCATTGGGCTTAGGACCTTGTATAGGTTATTCCCGCTTATAGCAAAGGGGAAAATAAAGGAAAGCCCCATATTTCCTACCAGGACCAACCCTTGACTTGTAGCTACTAGGCCATAGTAATTTGTAATTATTATTAGAGGAATAAAGGTAATTACAAAGGCTAGTAGGATTTCACCAATTGAAAGTCTTGCCCTAAAACGCATCCTAGCAAATATAAACATGGTCCACAAAAGTCCAAGTAGGTCCAACAAAAAAATATTGACCAAATAAAATATAAAATTAGTCCCAATCACAAAACCCAAAAGTTTCATATTGATAGTAAATAAACCTGCACTTACCACAAAAAACAAGGATACTTCTATGACCTTTCCCAAGACAAAGTCCAAGGAACTAAGGGGTAGGCTAAAGGTAAAGTCAGCCCTAGGTGCAAAAAAATCCTTATAAGTTACTTTTAGAAGGTAAATTAGGTTTACTCCTAGTAAAAACACTATACTTGTTATTAAAATTATATCTGTAGCCTGCCTTTGCTTAAGAATTTCTAGGAAAAATCCACTATGACTTAGGATAAAAGATCCAAGGATAAGAAAAAAACCTAGAAAAATAAGGTTTAAAAAATATTTTCTTTCTGTTTTTAAATCATATTTAATAAATTTTATCATAATAAACCATAAACTTCCTTATAATAATCAGCTAGATCCATCTTTTCTTTTTCTCTAAGCTCTCTTACATCAGAATCCTTTAGGATTTTACCTAGGTCTAAAAATACGACCCTATCAAATAAATACTCAAGGTCTCCTATATTATGACTTGCTATAACAAAGCTTGCCCCCTTATCAAGTCTATTGATCAAAAGATCTATAAAGGCCTCTCTTGCTATTGGGTCAAGACCCTCTAAGGGCTCATCCAAAAGATAGATTGGGGCAATCCTAGATAAGGCTAAGGCACCCATAAGCCTTTTTTTATAGCCCTTAGATAGGCTCTTAATCCTAGAATCTTTAGGCAAGGATAGAAATTCTATAAGTTTTAGGCATTTTTTCATATTAAAATCCTCATACATATCCCCATAAAGATTTAAAAGATCAGCCACCTTAAGGTCTTCATAAAAACTAAACTTATCTGGCATATAGGATATATTGGCCCTTATAGCCTTATCATTTTTTTTATTATCTATTAGGACCTCTCCTTGACTAGGACTTATCAGCCCCATAATAGACCTTATTAGGCTAGACTTTCCAGAACTATTTGGACCTATTAGGCCTAGGACCTCACCTCTTTTTATATTAAGATTTATATTATCAAGGGCTCTTTTTCCATCAAAATCCTTGCTTAGTCCCTTTATTTTAATAATATCATCCATTAGACTTATTCCTCATTTCAAGTAATCCTATAGCCTCCCCTAAGCCTAGGTCTAAACCTCTCATATTCTCTAAAAATTCATTGATATACCTATTATAAAACCTCTCCCTAAGGCTTTTCATAAGCTTATCATCCACTCTTAAGTAATATTCATCACCAATCTTTTCTAGCATTTTTCTTTCTTCTAATGTTTTAAAAATTGCTTTCACACACCTTGGACTTAGCTTAAATTTATTGGTGAAAAACTTAATATCGTATAATTTATCCTTATCTTTTAGCCTGCCCTTAAGTATTTCTAGGGCAATAAAATCAATAGCTTTTTCTTCCTTTGACCTATATTTCATAAGACTCCTAACTAATCAAATCCACATCTATATCCAGGATAAAACTTGCATCTATAAATACCTTAATAATCCTAAGACCATATTCCCCCAGCCTATCATAAAGGATCTTATAATCCCTAATTCTAATCTTTTTTCTAGCCCCAACAAGCTCATCAAAGAGTCCATCTAAGTTGCTTACCCTATTGGAGAAATCAAAAAGCTCATTTATAAGCTTATAAAAATCTTCCTTAGAGAAAATTTCACTAGCCCTTATCTCAATCATTTATAATCCTTTCAAAAGTCTCATAGTGGTCCTTGGTATAATAAATATTAAAGTCATCATCATAAACAATTCTCTCACTACCCCTCCTACCACCATCATAATTAACATCAGCTTCCTTGTAAGAAGCATCTGGGAGATTTCCCTCATAGTTACCAAAGTAATCTCCTCCAATAACTGCCTTATCTGTAACTTCCCAAAGATTGCCCAAGGAAGGCTCCCAGCCTAGGTCTAGGGCCTGTTCTTTGGTCAAATAATTATTGGGTAATTTTTCATAATAGCTTAGGTAGGCTGATACATCTTCTAGGCTATAATAGGCCTTATCCTCATCAAGGATATTTTCTTCATTATTTGCCCCTATACACCCGGTTAATATTAAGATGAATGTCGTTAGTAAATAAAATATTTTTCTTTTTACTTTCATTTTCTCTCTCCTTATGGTATCATTATAGCAGACTTTCTTATAGATCCTAGAAAAAATAATTTTTTTAAGATTTTTCAAAAAAATAGTTGACAAATCTTTTTGAAGGGTGTATACTATAATAGTCAGTTGATGACGGGGTGTGGCGCAGCTTGGTAGCGCGCGTGTTTTGGGAACATGAGGTCGAAGGTTCGAATCCTTTCACCCCGACCAAAAAACCAGATTTGATCTGGTCTTTTTTTATGCCTATTTTTATTCTAAGTCTCCCTCATAGATAACAAGGCCCTCCTTACTTTGATAAACTATTATATCTTCATTATTATTAATCCCATCTATAGATAGGTGGACTAGGTCACCATCTTCAAAGTAAGTCCCACTATAAAGAATATTTTCCCTATCAAGGCTAATTTTTCCATCCTCTAGGACCATCCTTAAACCATCAATCTCATACACTCCATCAAGGTCATTTGTAGGATTAAGCTCTTCTTTAAGCCTTCCACCAAGCCCTAGGATCCTATCTATGTCACTTAGGTGGATAAAGCCTTCATAGGTAATATCTAGGCCAGATAACCTATGGGTAAAGAAATTATCTAGAGGCTTTACCCTGCCTTCTTCTAGGCTTAGGCCATAATAATAGGTAAAATTGTCAAAAGATGGCTCTCTTGCTATAAGCTTATAAATATAATAGGTCTTAGCTTCTAAGACTAGCTTTTCTATAAGTATCCTATCTACCAGGTCTAAATTTTTATCAAAAAACTCCCCTATTATCTCCCTATCATCCCTTTCTAGACCCTGGGGTTTTTGCCTTATAGGCTTTAGGCTTTCTTTATTGGTTCTTTCTTCCTTAATTTGATTATTATTTTCAAGATTATCTTTCTTTAATCCACTAACTTCATAGATAAAAGACTTATTTTTAAGTTCTATCCCTTTTTCTTTAAAATCTTCCCCTAGGCTTACTAGGACCTTATCTTTATTGCTAAGATTAGATGTTTTTGACAAGCTTAGACTAGCCTTAAAACTTTCTACCAACTTATCTATGTCCTTTGCTTTAAGGGCTTTAGCCAAATCTTTTTTAAATTTATCTTCTAAAAATTCTCCCCTGATCATCCCCCTTCCATCTAGGCCCTCTTCTTTAATTTCTATGTAGGCCTTTGGATCTATAAAAACTACTGGCTTATTTTTTATAAAAATTAGGATAAGGAAACTAAGGCCAAGACCTAAAAGTATGAAAATAAGTTTTCTCCTAGACCTAATAAATTCATCTTGGTCCTTTATATTTTTTCTTAAATTTTTCATTATTTTCTCCAATAAAAAAGCCCCCTAGAGGGGGACTTTTAAACATCTTCTACTGTCAAATAAGGCTTTCCACTTGCCTTTGGTGCTTGGGACTTACCCTTAAAGATAATTAGGATAAGAAGAGTTGCTATATATGGAATCATTGATATAAATTCTATAGGTATAGCAAGTCCTGTAGAACCAAGGTAGGTTGCAATAGCCTGAGCTAGTCCAAAGAATAAAGACCCCAACAAAACTCCATGTGGCTTCCAATTACCAAAGATAACTGTAACTAAGGCTATATAGCCTTGGCCTGCTATCAATGTTGGTGAGAAGGAAGATACTACCGCCAAGGACATTGATGCTCCTCCAAGCCCTCCCATAAAGCCTGAAAAGATTACTGACCCATACCTTACCTTACTTACATTAATATTTAAGGTTTCTGCAGCCTTTGGATGCTCTCCTACTGCAATAATCCTAAGGCCTAGCTTAGACTTATATAAAACTAGGTAGAGGATTATAACCATAATAAAGGCAAAGTAAACTGTAGCATATTGGCCAAAAATATTATTGAAGGCTTGGTTGTCACTTATCCCCCTAAATAGTCTAGGTATCTTATTTTCAAGGGGAATCGATGGGGTTTGGGTTGCTCCATCAAAGATTAGCCTTGATAAAAATAAGGCTAGACCAGGTGCTAGGGTATTTATTGCTATACCTGATATGGTTTGATCTCCTGCAAGAGATACACTAACAAAGGCATGGATTAGACCAAAAACGGCCCCTGCAAGTCCTCCTGCTAAAAAGGCTAGCCAAGGGTTGCCAAGCTTATAGCCTACAACAGCCCCCATCAAGGCCCCTATTGTCATCATTCCCTCAAGCCCAATATTAACTACACCAGACTTCTCACTAATCATTCCCCCTAGTCCTGTCATCAAAACTGGGGCTGCATTAGAGAAGGTATTTCCAATTATCAAAGCAAGGATTGTCAAATTAATCATTTCTAGAAGCCTCCTCTTTTATTTTTTTGCTAGTATCTTTACTCAATTTCTTATTTTGCCTAAGCCTAGCTTTAATTATCCTATAAGCTAGAGGAATAGCAGTAAAGAGAATTATTGTACCTATAATTATAGATATAATCTCACTAGGAACTCCCATAGCCCTTTGGAGGTTATTACCTGCATACTTTAAGGATCCAAAGAAAAGACCTGAGAATATTACTCCTATTGGGTTATTTGATGCCAATAAGGAAACTGCCAAGCCATCAAAACCAAAGTTTTGCATAGATGATAGGATTGATAGGTTGTAGGTAAAGCCTAGAACCTGAGTAACTCCTGCAAGGGCACTTATGGCACCTGAAATTGCCATTGATTGGACAATCTTCTTACCTGAATCAATACCTCCATATTGGCTGGCTTCATCATTTAAACCAACAGCCTTAAGCTTATAGCCTAGGGTTGTCTTATTTAAAATATACCAAACTACAATAACTGCAACTATTGCAAGAATTGACCCCCAGTGGATTGGAGCCCTAAAAAAGTGGGAGAAGAATCCGTCAAATCTTTTTGCAGCATCTGTAAAAAGTGTAATTTTTGCATTATCATTTACTTCAAAAGAGCTCATAGAATTTGGTTGTTGGTAGCGATAAACTATAAAGTTTTGAAAATAAAAGGCTACCCAGTTTAGCATGATAGTAGAAATTACCTCATGGATACCAAATTTCGCCTTGATAAAACCTGCTATGGATCCATAAAAAGCTCCTGCAACCATAGCAAGGATTATTGCAACTATTGGTAGGATAATAGGAGGTAGGTCAAAAAAGTAGCCTACTAAGAAGGCAACAATTGTTCCTACTATAAATTGCCCCTCAGCTCCCATATTAAAAAGTCCTGTCTTAAAGGCAAAGGTTACACCAAGTCCTGTCATAATGATAGGAGTTGATGTTACTATAGCCCAGCCCATATTCCTTGGATTTTTGAATACTCCCAAAAATAAGTTCTTAAAGCCTTCTATTGGATCATAGCCTGCTATAAGTAAAACCAAGGCCCCAACTAAAAGACCTAATAAAATTGCCATTATTGTAAATAATACCTTAGAGCTAGCCAATGAAGATCTTTTCTTTATACTCACATTACTCATCGCTACCTCCTGCCATAAGTCTTCCTATTTCAAATTCATCTGTAAGTTTAGGATCCTTCTCCCCTACGATTTTTCCATCATAGATTACAAGAATCCTATCAGATAGGTCCATAATCTCATCTAGTTCAAAGGATATAAGTAGGACTGCCTTGTTCTTATTTCTAAGCTCTACTAGGTATTGGTGGATAAATTCTATAGCACCAACATCAAGACCTCTGGTAGGTTGGGCTGCTATTAATACATCAGGATCGTTTGAAATCTCCCTTGCTATAATAACCTTTTGCTGGTTTCCACCTGATAGAGACCCTGCTTTTTCATTAATATCAGTTGGCCTTATATCAAATTTTTCTACCAAGTCTTTGGCATTTTCAGCAATATTTGAAAAATTTAGCCTACCCTTGCTTGAAAAAGGTTCCTTGGATACTCTTTCTAAGATTAGGTTATCTTTTATAGGATATTCTAGGATTAGCCCTCTTTTTTGCCTATCTTCAGGTATAGAATTCATACCGGTATCAAGGATTTCCTTAGTAGACTTATTGGTAATATCTTTTCCATTTAATATAACCTTGCCCCTATTAGACTTACTCATCCCTGTTATAGCATCTATTAGCTCACTTTGGCCATTGCCATCTACTCCAGCAATTCCTAGGATCTCACCTGCGTGAAGTTTAAGATTAAGGCCTTTTAGGGCATCAATCCCTCTTTTATCCTTAACCCAAAGGTCTTCTATATTTAGGATTACCCCGCCTTTTTTTATATCCTTCTTATCTACATTAAAACTTACATCACGGCCTACCATCTTTTCAGCCAAGATATTTTCATCAACCTCGCTTACTATAAGCTTATCGATATACTTACCCCTCCTAATTATGGTGCAAGTATCAGCCATAGCCTTAATTTCTGAAAGCTTGTGGGTGATAATTATAATAGACTTGCCAAGTGTAGTTAGCCTTTTGACTATTTCTATAAATTCCACAATCTCTTGTGGGGTAAGAACTGCTGTAGGTTCATCAAATATTAGAATATCTGCCCCATGGTAGAGGGCCTTAAGGATTTCTACCCTCTGTTGCATACCTACTGATATATCTTCTATCTTATCTTTTGGATTGATTGATAGGTTATATTCTTTGCTTAGTTTTTCTACCTCAGCGTAAGCAGCCTTCCTATCTAGAAAAACCCCCTTTGATTTTTCATAGCCTAGGATAATGTTTTCTGTTACAGTAAGTGGCTCAATTAGCATAAAGTGCTGGTGGACCATACCAATTCCAGCCTCTATGGCAGCCCTTGGGCTCATCTTCTCAAAAGTTTTGCCATTTATTGTAATAGATCCCTCACTTGGAGGAAACATTCCATAAAGAATATTCATAAGCGTAGTCTTGCCAGCCCCATTTTCTCCTAAAAGAGCATGGACCTCGCATTTATGAAGGTCAAAGTCTATATTGGTCAAGACTTCCTTGTCTCCAAAACGCTTACTTATATTTTTCATACTTACAACTGGGGCCTGGCTAAAATAATCTTTCATAGCTTCCCCCTTTTATACTATTTCTTTTATCATATCATAAAATTAAAAAAATTAATAACAATTTTAAATTAGTCACAAAGAAAAAGGGCAGGATAGCCTGCCCTCTTTATTAGTAATTAGTCATTATAACCCATTGAGTTAAATTCATCTTCATTTTGTGGAACTTCTATATCTCCTGCTATGATAGATTCTCTTAACTCTTCTACCCTATCTTTTACTTCGCTGCTTACAAGCTCATTTGGTCCATAAGCTATATCTACTGTTTTTCCATCAGCTAAGGTGAAGTCTTTTGTAGTTCCGCCTGCAAAATTTCCACTAGCTAGGTCATCAGCTACTAGTTTTATTGCATCGCCAACACCCTTAATTGTTGAAACAAGCATATGGTCTGGTGCTTCTTCAGATTGGTCCCTATCAACACCGATTACCCACTTATCATTTTCTTTTGCAGCTTCAATTACACCAATTCCTACACCACCTGCAGCATGCATTACTACATCTGCACCTGATTGGTACATTTGGTTAGCTATATTTTTACCTGCAGCTTGGTCTGAGAAGCTATTTGCATATTGAACATCAACTACTATATCTTCTCCCTTTTCCCTGCTAGCTTCCTTAACACCAGCCCTAAATCCATATTCGAACCTGTCGATTACATCAGATTCTTGGCCACCTACAAAGCCTACGTGGTTGCTTTCGCTTGTCATTCCTGCAATATAGCCTGCTAAGAATGAGTTTTGATGGTCTGCAAAGGTGATACCTAGTAGGTTTTCTTGCTCTTCTATATTTGCATTATCTATGATTGCATAGTTTTGATCTGGGTTTTGATCTGCAGCCTTACTTGTATCTTCATATAGAGCAAAGCCTACTGTAAATATTAGGTCTGATTCACTATCTAGGGCTGACTCAAGGTTTGGTTGGTAGTCAGCTGCTGAGTGAGATTCGATATAATCAAATTCAACCTTGCCTTCTTCTTTATATTCTGAAAGACCTTCATAAGCTGATTGGTTAAAGGACTTATCATTTACTCCGCCCTCATCAGTTACCATGGTAATCTTTACTGTTTCTGTAGCAGGAGTTTCGCCTTCTGCTTCAGTTTCTTCTTGGTTTTCTTCTTGACCTTCTGTTTCACTTTGACTTGTTTCAGTCTCTGTTGCTTGATCTGTAGTATCTGTGTCAGTATCATTGCCACAAGAAGCTAGGGCAAATGATAAGGATAGAACAGAAATAATTGACATAAGTTTACTAATTTTCATAAATTCCTCCCTAAATTAATTTACTACTTATAAGCTTATTCTATTAGATAAAATCGATTTTGTCTAGAGGAAAGTAAAATTATTTTAAAATTCATGTAAAATCCTCATTAAATAAAGAAAAAATGGCCTTAATCTTTCCCTTTGAGGAAAAATCATTGCCATCTTCCTAATAAAAATCTTCATCTTCTATCCTACCCTCACTTATCCCTTCTGAGGATAAGACTTGGGGTATGGTCTTTAAGATTATTTTTAAATCATTTATAAAACTTACATTTTTTGCATATAGGCCATCCATTTGGGCCTTTTTTCTAATACCCAAGGTATCCCTACCTGATATTTGACTAAGACCAGTAATTCCTGGCCTTACTCCCAAGGCCCCATATTCTTTCCTTAGGCTAATTAGCTTCTCTTCTTTTAAAATAACAGGTCTAGGGCCTACTATAGCCATATCTCCCTTTATAATATTTATAAGTTGGGGAAGCTCGTCTATAGAAGTTTTTCTAATAAAGGCTCCTACATGGGTAATGTAAGAGTCAGCATTATCAAGCTCCCAGCTTGCAGCTTCCTTGGGGGCATTTGTCGCCATGGACCTAAATTTGATGCACCTAAAGGGCTTGCCAAAAATCCCTTGCCTATCTTGGATAAAAAACACCTGGCCCTTTGGGTCTTCTATCTTTATGGCAAGACCTGTAATAATAAAGATAGGAAGAAGGATAATAAGGGCTAGGCTTGCAAGGAGTCTATCAATTATATTTTTTATATATCGCTCATACATAAACTACTCCAAGGTCTAGGCCCTAAATAGGTCAACTTCTTTCTCACTTAATTCCCTATATTCCCCATAATCAAGGTGGCTATCTAAGAAAAGTTCGCCTATGGCAAGTCTTTTTAGGCTAACAACCTCATTGCCATTGTTAGAAAATAGTCTTTTAACCAGGTGGAATTTCCCCTCGCTTACCTTTACTATTGCTTTTTTATCTTCTAAAATCTTAAGCTTAGCAGGCCTTGCTGTGTAATCATCCTCTTTGATGTAAACTCCCTTTTCAAAAATTTCTACTAAGGAAGGGTCTATCTTATCCCTAGTTTCAACTTCATAGGTCTTAAAGATATTTGAATTTGGGCTTGTGACCCTATGGATAAACTTCCCATCTGTAGACAGGAGCAAAAGCCCTGTAGTATCCTTATCAAGCCTTCCTCCTATGGATAAGTCTAGGTTTTGGTAAAAATCATCAAGTAGGTCAATTACAGTTGGTTCAGGATCTTCTGTAGCTGAAAGATAACCACTAGGCTTATTCATCATAAGATAGATATTTTCAAAATAATCTACAAAAATATCCATATAATAAACCTCATCCTTGTTAGGATCAACCTTTATTGATGTATCCTTTACAATTTCTCCATTGACCCTGATAGCCCCCTTCTTTGCCATCCTCTTGATATTTTTTCTAGTATCAAGTCCTGCATTTCCAATCATCTTATCTAATCTCATAGTCTACCTTTCTTAAGGACATTGGAAACTACCTCTTCTAATTCATCAAAGGATTCATAAAACCCTTTAAGGTAATCCCTGCCCTTAGCAGTTATATAATAATACTTTCTTTTAGGGCCTATCTTGCTTTTCTTATAGGCTCCCAAAATTAGTCCCTTCTTTGATAATCTCAAAAGTATAGGATATACTGTACCTTCTGTCATAGTATAAAATCCACTATTCTTAAGCTCTTCTACTATCTCATACCCATAGGTCTCATTGTTTTTTATAATATGAAGGATAACTCCCTCAATGACGCCCTTTAGCATCTGACTTTCTATCATTCTATCACCTTCCTATATTGTATAGCCTAGTAGATGATATTCAAGCCCTCCCACAATAAAATTTGAGGGGACAAAGCTTGCATTTAGAATAATCATCAGTTCTCTTATCAAAATTTTTATTAACTATTTGATAGGCTATCTCATCAATTTTCCCTATATCAAACTCTAAATTATCCACCCTTATAAGCTTATCTTCTTCTATAAAATATAAAAGCCCTTGGGGGACCTCTCCCTTATTTAAGTCTATAAGGGCCCTGTAGGTTCTTAGCTGTCTTTGGTAACTTGATAGGTCCTTAGGGATTTTTCCTGTTTTAAGGTCAAGGATCCTCCCATCCTTAAGCCTTATATCAACGTTTCCTTTTAAGATATAAAAGTCCCTATCAGCCTTAAGGCTTAGCTCACTTTTGTCAACACCAAAGTCCCTACCCAAGATATTTGATAGGCTAAGGGCGTATTTAGGATTATCTTTTATAAATTTTTCAAGATCTTTCCTAGTAAAAGACCTAGAGTATAAGTATTGGGCAAGCTCATGGACCCTTGATCCAAATATAAGGGAATCTGACTTAACTTGGCTAAAGGATAGGTCTCTTATAAACATATACTTAAGGGGACAAGTCATATAAAGACTTATATGGCTAGTATAGGCTAGGATTTCCTTATCCTTCTTCCTATCCTCCCTCTTAAAATCAATGCTAGAAATCTTAGAAGTTCCATCAAGGCTTCTTAGAAAACTTCTCATCCTAGTGTCCCTGGCATTATCTAAAATAACCAAGAGCCTTTTTGCCCTGGTAAAGGCTGTATAATACTTCCTAGCAAAGTCCAGGTTTTTATTATCCTTCTTTTCTATATGTTTTTCCAAAAATCCGGCCTTATTTTCCCTTGGAAAATCATTAAGGCTTGAAACAAAGACAACTTCAAACTCAAGACCCTTAGACTGATGGATTGTCATAAAATTTATCCCATCCTTATCATAAGAATCCTCATCATATTCGCTAAGGCCCCCCATCTTAAAATAAAGGTAGAAAAAATCATTTATAAATTTCTTGTAATGACCTATCAAAGGTCCTTGGTTTTTCTCCATAAATATCTCATCAAAGTCTACCCCCAGCCTTAAAATTTGGGATACATTAGAAAAAACCCCCTCCTTATCCTTATAGGACTTAGAATCTAGGTCCCTAAAAAATTTAAGACCCAAGGCCCTATAAATTATTTGGCTAATGGACTTACTAGTTCCTAGCTTACTTACAAAGTCTATAAGCCCAGGATCATCTTTAAAGTCCTTGTAGATAGTATTTAGGTAGACCCTATAGGCCCTAAGGTTTTTCTCCTCATAAGAATAAGCCCTAAAGGCAGTATTTAGGGGAAATATCTCACCAAGAAAACCTAGGATAAAAATCACCAGCCTAACTTCTACTTTTTCAAAAAACCTGGAGGATTTTTTATTAATAACCTTAATTCCAGCCTTTTCAAAACTTTCTTCAAGCTCTTTAGGATATGAACTATTAAAGGATGGGAAAAGAAAGGCTATTTGGCCTAGGTTTATATATCTAGATAAAAGCTTAATAAGCTTTATAAGGTTATCAGTCTTATCAGCCCTTGCCCTTACTACAGAATTTGGATTGGCTAGCCCCTTACTTGCTAGCTGGGCCTTATTTGCAAAATCTCCCATAAAAGAATGAGCCTTTTTTAGGATCTCTTCATTAGACCTATAATTTATCTTAAGCCTATATCTAGTGACATCCCTACCGCTGTAGGCCTTAAACCTTTGGCCAAAGTCCATTAGGTTACTTGGGTCAGCTCCCCTAAAGGCATAAAGGGCCTGGTCATCATCCCCCAAAACCATTATTTTCCCATCCTTACTTAGCCTAAAGGCAATTTCTTCTTGGATCTTATTTGTATCTTGGTACTCATCTATTATGACAAGGTCAATATTTTCCCTAATTACTCCTGCCTTTGATGGATCCCTAAGGAGGCTTAAAAACTTCATCAAAATTCCTTGAAAATTAATAAGGCCCATGTCCTTAAGAAGTTTCTCATAAGTCCTAAAGACCCTAAAGGCAAAAAGATCCCTAGGATCATCTGAATCCCTTAGCCTATCTAGGTCTATAAGGTTATTTATAATACTTGAGTATATATCCATGATAAGGCCTGGTTTATTAAACTTAGCATAAGTTTCAAAGCCTTCTATCTGGTCAAAAGCCCTTATATTTTCATTTATAATAAAGACTTCCATCTTTGTATCGATGATCTTTCTTGAGAAAAAATCCTCATCTAAATCCCTATATTTTTCAATAAAAGTCCTTGCAAGAGAGTGGAAGTTGCCAACCATCATATCCTCTAAATTTTCATCAAGGCCAACTTGCCTAAGGATAGCAAGGATCCTAGTATCAAGCTCTCTTGCAGCCTTTTTGGTAAAGGTTGTAATAAGAATCCTTGAAGGCTTTAGACCATCTTCCCTAATTAACCTTGCCACAAGCTTAACCAAGGTATGGGTCTTTCCTGTCCCAGGTCCTGCTAGGACTAGGGCTGGAAACTTTACATTTTTTATAATCTCTTCTTGGTCATAATTTCTCATATCATAAGCTCAAAGCATAGCCTACCCTTAAGCACTCCCTCCTCCTGTATCTTTATTGGCCCTATATATACAAAGGAAAACTTATCTAAAAGCCTTCTCATCCTAAAATTATCCATGTGGGTATCAATCCTTAAAGAATCCATGCCCAAAGCTTTGGCAAAGCCTATAAGCTCTTTCATAAAAACCTTGCCTAGGCCAGGTCTACCTACCATGAAGGTGTGGATTACAAAATAATTTGATCCCAAAAACTTATCTTCATGGACCTTGTAAGTTATCTCATACTTACTTAGGGCGGCATAGGCTAGAAGTTTTTCTCCTTCTACAAGAACAAGCCCCCTTCTTTCGCTAATTTGTCCTCTTATAAGATTTTCATCTGGATTTGATTTTTGCCACTGGTCTACTCCATCAAGCCTAAGAGACTTCTTTGCCCCTTGTAAAATCTTTAGGATAGAAGCTAGGTCATTGACATTAGCCCTTCTTATTTTCATACTTAAACCTCACTAATCTTTAGATTACTATACTCCAAAGCCTTGATAAATTTGTATCTATTTCTATGACTTGTATAATATTAGTAGAAAAACTAACAATGAGGGGATGTATATGTATAATTACTTAATCATAGGAAATGGAATAGCAGGACTTTCAGCTGCTGAAGAGATCAGAAAACACAATAAAGATGCAAAAATCCTTATTGTTTCAGAAGAAAACCAAACCACCTACTGGAGGACCAGGCTTTCAGACCTTATCTCAAAGGACTTTGATAAGGATAAGATTTGGGTTAAAAAAGATGACTGGTATAAGGAAAATAATATAGACCAAATGCTAGCTACCAAAGTTTTAAAGATCGACAGAGCCAATAAAAAAGTAAGCCTTGAAGATGGCAAAACTATTAGTTTTGATAAACTTCTCCTAGCTACAGGGGCCCATGCCTTTATCCCACCAATAAAAAATATATCCTGCAAGGGGGTCTTTGCCATTAGAACAAGCGATGACCTTATAGACTTTAAGACCTATATTAAAGATAAGTCCTCACTTGCTGTAATTGGTGGAGGTATCCTAGGCCTTGAAGCTGCCTTTTCTGCCAAAAAACTTGGCCTTGATGTAACAGTTATAGAAAGCTTTGACTACCTTTTAAGCAAACAATTGGATAAGGAATTATCCCTAAAACTAGAAGAAGCCCTAAATGACCTTGGCATAAAAACTGTCAAAGGCAAAAATACTACAGAAATCCTAAGTGAAGATGGCAAGGTTTCTGGCCTTAAACTTGAAGATGGCAAGGTAATAGAAGCTAGCGCTGTAATAGTTCAAGCAGGGGTTAGGTCAAATATTGAAATGGCCAAAGACAGTGGTCTTAAAACCGATAGGGGAATCTTGGTAGATGAAAGCCTAGCTACAGAAAATCCTTGTATCTATGCTGCAGGTGATAATGCCCAAATAGGAGACTTCACCATAGGCCTATGGACAGCAAGCCTTGAGATGGGCAAGATTGCAGGAGCCAATATGACAGGAGATAATCTAAGCTACCATAAACCTAAGCCATTTACTACCCTAATGCTTGGAGGAATAAAACTATTTTCAGCAGGTCAAAATAGTGGAGATGGTATAAAGGAAGAAAGAGTTGAAAAAGATGGCAAGATCTATAAGCTCTTTAAGAAAGATGATAAGTATGTAGGTGGCATCCTTTGGCAAGATATAAAATACCAAAATGATGTAAAAGCCATAGTCTTTGATAACAAAGACCCTAAAGATACCAAACTTGGAAAAGAAATATTTGATAAATAACTAAAGGCCTAAGGGCCTTTTTTATTTGTAAATTAAAAGGGGCTAGGCCCCTTTTTTATAATTTCATTGAGTTTTGTCTTCTTCTTAACCTGGTTATAGTAGCCTTCTCATCAAGTTTTACCATGGACATATCTATTAGAGTACCCTTTTTTATATCCTTAATAGCTACAGTCTTATCTGTAATAAGGGCTATTGGCAAGAGGTCTTCTTTTAGGCTTCGGTCATGGGAGGTTAGTTTGCCAAATACTGTATTTGACCCAACTCCCTCAAGTTTCTCCCCTGCCCTGATATCTCTTTTTGCAATACTTACAGTATCAGCAACCTGGCCGTGGAGAGGTTCAATTGAGGCTTCATTTTCTACAACTGCCTTATAGATGGTTATAGGAGTTTCTAGACTTGTTAGGTGGAAAGGCCTATATAGAAGGTAGTTTGGACCATCTCCAAAACCTAAAAACTTCATAAGGTCTCTTACATCTTCTTGGTCACTAGTTACTATAATGAAAACTCCAGGAGCCATACCTCTTGAAAACTCTACTACCCCATAGCGGGATAAGACTCCCCCATCCTTTTTTAATCTAAAATCTTCAACTGCAGTCTTTGGACTAGTATCTATCCCATGGCAACCTAGGGTATCTGGCAAAAATCCTAGGGCATTGGCAACAGAGTTAAGCTCTAGCATAGTATTGGTTCCATCTACAAAGCTTGTTAACATCCTTGTAGAAAGGCCCTTTTGCCTTGCCTCATCTGCTAGGGATTCTTGGCTTGCGTAGTTATCCAAAGGATTATTCTTTCCCTTGGCTGCAACTAAAACTTCAAGACCCATACCGTAGGCATAATCGACTAAGTCTATGATTGCCCCTGGCTCATCACCTAGGATTCCAGTATAGACTACCCCAGATTTTTTGGCCATATCGTGAAGGACTGGTCCTACAACCGCATCACACTCTACATTAAATGAAATCATGTGCTTGTGGTATTGGATAGTCTTTCTTGCAATAACCGCACCAAAAGGAGGGTTGCCTGTTGCATCGATTACAGCATTTATTTGTAAAAGCTTATAGGCAAGCCTATAGTTGGTTGATACACAAACATAGCCTTTTTCTAAAACCTCATAGCCTTCATTATAATCATCAGTAAAAATTATCTTATCTTCAGAAATTCCTGAATTTACTAAAGCCTTTATAGCCTTTTGTGGAGTCCTATCTACAACAAGCTTGACATCCATAGCATCTATTTTTGCAAGCTGGCTTATAAGGGAAGAACCCATCTTGCCACAACCTATAATCGCAAGCTTGATGCTTTCCCCATTATCTTTCATTTCCTTAAGATTTCTATTTATTTTAAACATGTATACTCCTTATACTCTCAATACAAGCCTTGGCTGAAGAAAAAGCCCACTGGATATTATATCCTCCACAAGATCCAGATACATCCATTATCTCTCCTATAAAATATAGGCCCTCATAAATACTAGATTCCATTGTCTCATCTGATATGTACCTAGTATCAAAACCACCAATGGTAACTTGGGCTTGGTCTTTATTGTGGATGTCACTTATCCTAAACTCCATCCCCTTTAGAAGGTCAACAAGGCCCTTTAAGTCTTCATTACTTATTTTATTAGCTTTTTGCCCTCTTTCAATCTTAGCCCTTGATAAAATATCACCAATAAGCCTCTTATTGATAAGACCTATAAGGCAATCTTCGATTCTTCTTTTAGGAAAGCTTTCAAAAATTTCCTCAAGTCTTTTAAATAGGCCCTTTTTGCTATAGGCTGGCAAAAAGTCTACTAGGACTTTAACCTTCTTTTTATCCCTTAGTCCAAGACTTATAAGGTTTGAAATATTAAAGATCCCAGTCCCACTTAGGCCATAGGATTGAAAGATTATATCATTGACCTCTCCTGCTAAAAATTTATTATCAACAAATAATGAGACCTTGCCAGTAATCTTGACCCCCTTAGCAGCCCTAGATAAGCTATCAGGACTTTCATAATTGCTTATGGCAAGAACTAGGTCTGTTTGTGGGATTTTCCCCTTTAGGATTTTAAAAATAGACCCGTCTGACCCAGAATTTTTAAGGGAAATTCCTCCTCCTGCAAGGACTAAAATATCATACTTATACTTATTATTCTTACTGATCAAAAGCTTCTTATCAAGGTCTATGTCAACAATCTCTTCATTAAAGATAAAAGAAGCATTGTCTTTTGCCTTAAGGTAGAGGCTATCCCTAATAGTTGAAGACTGCATAGTTGTCGGATAAAACCTACCTGATGGAAGAGATCTTGAGTCAACCCCCAACAAATTAAGGTAGGCAATAAGGTCCTTATTATCAAAATTAGCCAGGGCTTTTTTAAAAAAATCCTTCCTTGATGATTGGTAGAAACTAAGGTCTAGGTTTTGGTTAGTAAAATTACACCTGCCATTACCTGTGGCAAGAAGCTTCCTTCCAGCCATATCATTTTTATCAATCACATTTACATCAAGGCCATCAGCAAAAGAAGCAAGGGCAAGGCCACTAGCCCCTGCTCCTAGGACAAAGATCTTCATAGGCTCTCTAAAACCCCAAGAAGGGTTTCTCTTTCACTATAAGGGGTCTTCTCATTGCCCTTAAGTTTGATAAATTGCTCCTCACCCTTACCTAAAAGAAGGACATAGTCTCCCTTCTTTGCCTTACCTAGGGCATAGGCCATAGCTTCTTTCCTATCTTCCCTTATAACAAAATCTCCCCCATAAGCCTTGATACCTTCTATTATATCTGCATTAATCCTACTTACTTGATCAAACTTAGGGTCATCTGTAGTAAGGATTGCAAAGACCTTGGCCTTGGCTGTAACCTCTCCTATAAGCCTTCTAAAGTCCTTATTCCTATCTCCATTTATACCAAAAACCGCATAGGTAGAAGCTTTCTTAGGAATTGATGCAAAAATTGCCTCAAAGGCCCTTGGAGTATGGGCAAAGTCTATGATTATATTAAGACCTAGGTCATTTTTAATATATTCAAACCTTGACTTAAGGCCCTTGAAAGTAGATAAGCCCCTAATTATTTCATCCATAGAAGCCCCCATAGTAGCTAGGCAGGCAATGGCTGCAAGAGTATTATAGACTTCAAAATCTGCAATTGTATTTAGGATAATCTCCCTACCCTTGACCTTAAAAGAAATCTTTCCATCTTTTTTTATAAGATCACTTGCCCTAAAGTCAGCATCAGGATTATCAATCCCAAAACTTATAGTAGATGGATAAAGGTCCTTTGCCCTTTTCCCATAGGGATCGTCTATATTAGCCAAAGTAACCCTGGCCTTATCAAATAAAATCATCTTGGCCCTAAAATAATTTTCCATATTCTTATGATAATCTAGGTGCTCTTCTGATAAGTTAGTAAAGATTCCATAGTCTATATCAAGGCCATCAAGCCTTCTTTGGCTTAAGCCATGGCTAGATGCCTCAAGGGCCATAGTTTCTATCCCCTCATCCTTAGCCTTTTGTAATATCTTATTAATCTTATATATATCAGGAGTAGTATTTGAAGTTTCAATCTCCTCTCCTCCTACAAAGGCCTTGTTTGTTCCAATAGAACCAGATTTGCCAAAAATTTCTCCACAAAGATGGGCTATAAGCCTTGATGTAGTAGTCTTCCCATTAGACCCTGTCACAGCCACAAGCCTAAGATCCTTAGAAGGATAGCCACTAAGAAAAGATGAAGCCTGGCTTAAGGCAAGCCTAGCATCCTTAACCCTTATGTAGGAAATCCCCTGCCTGTAGGCAATATCCTCTTCATGGATAATCACCCTTGCTCCCTTAGCTATAGCAGGATCTATATAATCATGGCCATCAGCCAAATTCCCCCTAACAGCCACAAAGACATCCCTATCCTCAATCTCTTTAGAATTATTACTTATATAATTGATGGGGTAGGAATTATTCTTCTCATAAGAAACATAATCCAAAACCCCAACTAGGTCCTCAAATTTTTTCAAAATTTATCCTTTCACACTTAAATATTAAAATTTAAATCTATCTAAGAAACTATTTTACCATTTCACCCCTAACTTTCACAAGAAAACCTTAGACTCTAGGCCTTTAATTTGGTAAAATATCAATAGAAAGAGGACACCATGAAAAAAATATACACAACAAGCCTAATCCTAGGGCTTATATCAATAATACTAGGACTAATATTTAGGTATTCATACATAAACATCCTAGGCATAGATAGGCCCCTAAAACTCATATCATACATCTGCTTTATCCTAGGAGTAATAGGAAGCATCCTTGCCCTAATAGATGGAGTAAACAAAGACTTCAAACGACCAATCCTAGGCCTACTAATCCTAAACACCCTACTAATCTTCACCTATCCTATCCTACTAGGAACAGAAACCTTCCTAAAAAGCCCAATAAACCCCTTCGTAGACAGGGCACCAGACTATGGAAATACAACAACAAACAGAAGTGACTCAGCCTTTATAATAGAAGGAAAACTCTACACCTTCCCCCTAAACTTAGAAGACTTTCTAGAAAATAACTTCACCTATGATCTAGTAGAAAAAGAAGAAAAAACCTACGCATCAATATCAAGATCAGGAGAATCAGAAAAACTACAACCAACCTGGTTTACAGATGGAGAAAACAAAAACGCCTACAAAGAATTCTACCTACTAGAAGCCTACTTCGAAGACAATGACCCAAAAAATCAAATAACAAAAATAAAAGCAAGCCTAATAAACAACAATAGAGACTTTGAAGTAAGGGGAATAAGACTAGAAGACTCAATACTAGCCTTAGAAAAAGAATTCGCCAACGACCTAAAAGAAGATCCAGAAAACATAAACACACCAATCAAAAAATACTACCTAAAAACATCAGACGGCTACCAAATAACCCTATCAAGCCTAAACAGAAAAATTCAAACCATAGAAATAGAAAAAAACAAATAAAACTACCCACTAAGCAAGGTTTTGCAAAGCAAAACAAGCGAAAACAAGGATAATCGCTAAAATCTACAATTTAGTATAAACAAACAAAGAAAGTAAACATAAAACAAAGGCAAAAATTATATAACAAAAACTACCTGACACGCCCGATGTTTGGCGTAAGCACAAACGAGGAAAAAAATAAATCCACCAACCAAGCAAAGTTTTGCAAAGCAAAACGAGCGAAAACAAAAGCAAACCACAAACCTAGAAATCCATCATAAACAAAAGAAAATCCCCCCCAACCAAAGCCATTCAGAACAAAACAACCATCACCCCAAACCAACCCGATGTTTGGCGCAAGCACAAACGAGGCGGGTCAAAAAGCGGTTGCGGGGGTTACGGGAAAGAGGGGACCGGGGAGAAACCCGACGGGACACATCCAAGAGTGTCCCCGGGGTGTCTCCCCGGAGTACGAAGCCAACAAGTAAAAAACAACACCCCCACCAAAGACCACAACTCTCCCCAAAAAACCTACAAAAAAACCAACAAACAAAGACCCAGGTTACCCCAGATCTCTTATCTCTCCTAGCCTATAAACCTAGCTTACTTTCAATAGCTGGCTTATCAAAGCCTACAATATCTTCCCCGTCAATATTAATAACAGGTACTCCCCTGTAGCCCTTGCTCACTAGATATTCAACTGCCTCTTTATTTGTATCGACATTAAGCTCCTCATAATTTATATTCTTTTCATCAAAATATTGCTTAGCTGCCTTACAAAATACACATGAACTTGATGTATAAATTTTAATATCTGCCATATTCTCCTCCATTCGTTTATTTTATACCCATTTATAGGGTTTCTATAACTTTTACTAAATTAATATAGTCATCTAAGGACAAATTCTCCGCCCTTAGGTTACTATGTATACCCAGGTTTTCAAAAGCTAAACATAACTTATCCTTACTTACAACAGAACTTAAGGAATTTAAAATAGTCTTTCTCCTCTTATTAAAGCCTGCCCTAACCAAGTCAAAGACCTTTTTCTTATCAACACTGTCATCATATAACCTTAAATCAAGGTCAAGAACAGCAGAATCAACCTTAGGCTTAGGCATAAAGACAGTCTTTGGTACATTGGTAACCCTAGAAGCCTTGGCAAAAAACTTTATAAAAACTGACAAAGAAGAATAATCCTTATCCCCCACATCAGCCAAGATCCTATCAGCAACTTCCTTTTGAACCATAATAGTCATCTTTCTAGGTGGCTTTTTGCTTTCAATTAGCTTTTCAATAATCGGAGTTGTTATATAATAAGGAAGGTTTGAAATAACCTGGTAGTCCTCTCCCCCAAAATCTTTTTCAATAAGGTCTTCTAAGTCAAGCTTAAGAAAATCTTCATTGATAATCCTAGTATTATCAAACTCAGAAAAATTCTCCTTAAGGATTGGAATAAGCTTCCTATCAATCTCAACTAAGATAAGATTTTTACAAACCTTAGCAGCTTCATAGCCAATAGTACCAAGGCCAGGCCCTATTTCTATAATATTTTTCCCTCTAGGGTCAGCAGAACCTATGATCTTATCGACAAAATTCTTATCGATAAGAAAATTTTGCCCCAAGGACTTGGTAAATTTGAAACCATAAAGGTCCATAATCTCCCTTACAGTCTTTGGTGAATATAACTTTCTCATAACTTTTCTACCGCCCTTTCAAACTCATCCCTTGAGATATTAAAAGAATTTAGCTTTGATAATAATTGCTTAGAATTATAATAACCAATACCCAAAAGCTTACCTAGCCTAGCCCTTCTTTCCTTGCTATTTTTGCCAACAGAAAGAGAATTTTTATATAAGTCTACCATAGTAAAGACCTCTCTTTTAGAAACCTCACTTGCCCTAGCCCTCCTTAGGGCCTCTCTTATAACAAGAGGGTCGGCATTTTCAACCCCCAAATCCCCCTTCTTAATAGCTGACTTCCTATCAATATAGGCATGCTTGGCATCTGGAATATGCCTAGAAATCCTCGCCCTAATCTTTTTGCCTGCATAATCTGGGTCAGTTAGGATAATAATCCCACATCTTTCATTAATAACCTTAAGATTGTCAATAAAGCCCTTATCAAAACTAAGACCTCCTGTAGCAACAAGCTCACAGTCAACAGCCCTTTTAACATTGGCAATATCATCTTTTCCTTCAACAACAATAGTTTCCTTAATCATAATCATTCCCCTTATCACTTAAGTATGATACTAATAAAGTTTAGATTTTCTAGTAGATGGAAACAATCTAGAAAAAACCTAGCTAATAGCACTATTCCTCTTCCTAAAATCCCCAGGAGTAAAGCCTGTAAACTTCTTAAAATTAGAAGAAAAATGAGCTTGGGATGAAAACCCACAAGCGTAGGCAACCTGGTCAAGATCATAATCATCAAGAATCATCTTCCTAGCCTTCCTAATCCTTTGGGCATTTTGGTACTTAGAAAAAGAAAGTCCAACCTCCTTTTTAAACAAAAAAGATAAGTAATTCTTAGAAAGGTGAACCCTTTGGGCAAGCTCTTCTAGAGAAATCCTATCTTCCCTACCAATAATCTCAAGAGACTTCTCAATAACATCACTCTTCTTATCACCGCAAGCTGTACACACCCTTACCTTATAAGAAAAAGCAATAGGAAAAATAAGATCCTTAGAAGGATTCTTAGCAATTTTCCTATTATTATCCTCAAAAACAAAATCAAGATCACTATTATACTTAAGATAAGTATAGGCATACAAAAAACTATTCAAATTCCTCAAAAATTCAGAAATATCATAATCACCAAGATCAACCTTACAAACATCAATCAAATCCTTGCAAGATCCCTCAAAACCATCAGCAATCCTAACAAAATCCTTCATAAAACCTCCTTTACATAAAAATACGATAAAAATCTGAAAGAAAAAAAGACCCCCATCTACTATAATAATACTACAATTGATAGTCACTATCACATAATAGAAAATATAAAAGGAGAAAACATGCAAATTAACATAATATATTGGTCAGGAACAGGAAACACACAAGCAATGGCAGAAGCAATCGCCCAAGGACTAGAAGAAAGTAATGCAAGCTATAAAATCATACCAGTAGAAGAAGCAAGCATAGAAGATGTAAAACAAGCAGACAAACTAGCCTTCGGATGCTCAGCCCAAGGAGCAGAAGAACTAGAAGATACCACCATGCGTCCATTCATGGATGAAGCAAACGAACTAATAGAAAACAAAGAAGTCCTACTCTTTGGATCTTATGAATGGGCAGATGGAGAATGGATGGAAACTTGGGTAGAAGAAGTAAAAGAAACAGGCGCAAAACTAATCAGAGAAGAAGGAGTAATAGCCTACGATAGCCCAGATGAAGAAAAACTAGAAGAACTAAAACAAATAGGCCAAGAAATGAGCAAATAAAAAATCCCCCTAAGGGGGTTTTTTTTATGAGAACAAAAGATAAAAAACAAAATCCACCCACCAAGCAAGGTTTTACAAAGCAAAACGAGCAGAAACAAGGATAATCGCTAAAATCTATAATTTAGTATAAACAAACAAAGAAAGTAAACATAAAACGTAGACAAAAATTATATAACAAAAACCACCTGACACGCCCGATGTTTGGCATAAGCACAAACGAGGAAAAAATAAAACTACCCACCAAGCAAGGTTTTGCAAAGCAAAACGAGCGAAAACAAAAGCAAACCACAAACCTAGCAATCCAGCATAAACAAAAGAAAATTCCCCCAACCAAAGCCATTCAGAACAAAACAACCACCACATCAAACCAACCCGATATTTGGCGGAAGCACAAACGAGGAGAAACAAACAAATCCCACCAAGCAAAGTTTTGCAAAGCAAAACAAGCGAAAACAAGGATAATCGCTAAAATCTACAATTCAGTATAAACAAACAAAGAAAGTAAACATAAAACAAAGGCAAAAATTATATAACAAAAACCACCTGACACGCCCGATGTTTGGCGCAAGCACAAACGAGGCGGGTCAAAAAGCGGTTGCGGGGGTTACGGGAAAGAGGGGACCGGGGAGAAACCCGACGGGACACATCCAAGTCGGCTGTAAGACGAAATCAAAGATTTCTTTACTGCGACATCTGACCTACCAACAAAATCGAAGATTTTGGGTTAGGTCATGAACTGTCC
>JAUNLG010000014.1 GCA_030532385.1 Anaerococcus sp.
GATTGTACCAATGTTAATATGTGGTTTGCTTCTTTCAAATGTTTGTTTACTCATTTATTCCTCATAATAAACTCATAAGTCTAATATACCATAAGTTTTACAATTATTCTATTGTTTTTACAGGATTTACGGGGATTTTAAGAAGATTTTACTAAATTTTTATCTTTTTAGAAATTTTTACTTGCATTTAATTTTGACGGTTGTATAATAATAAATGTGCCACTTTAGCTCAGTCGGTAGAGCGCTTCCATGGTAAGGAAGAGGTCCTCGGTTCAATTCCGGGAAGTGGCTCCATTTTTTTATACATATATTATCTCATCGACAATATCATCGAATTTGTTGTCGTGGTCTACTATAATCGTTATTTGTTTTCTTGAAATTTTTAATAAAAGCTTCCTTAAATTTCCTATAGATTTTTTATCCAAGTAATTTGCTGGCTCATCTAAAATCATAAGAGAAGAATCTTTAAACACTTCATTATATATTTGGACCTTGCGCATCTGTCCGCCACTCATTTTATCAAAGGATTTTTCATAAAAAATTTCCCTATCAGAAATATCTACCAAGTCTTCTTGGTCATTTTCTAAGATTATTTTATAAAGTTCTTTTTCATCTGTCCTATCAATCTTATCTAAACTACCAAGATCAAGCTTTTGATCTACATAGGATATCTTATATTTTCGCATATATTTCATATCTATATTTCTTATATCTATGCCATTATACAAAATATCCCCCTCATAAGTATCTATATATAGACCAATAATATTGTCAATTAAAGTAGTCTTTCCAGCTCCATTATCTCCTACTAACTTATATATTTTCCCCTTGTCTAACTTATAATTATATTGAAAATTCTTTTGATGATCAGGATAAGCAAAAGTAAAATTTATAAGTATCTCATCAATATCATTCATCCTAATTTTTGAGTTTGTTTCTAAGTCTATCTTACTTAGCTCATCCACCCTATCAAAGGCTACTTTTGCCAACTTAGTTTCCTTGGCTAAGGAAAAGATTGTGGCTGACGAAGACATTAGTACCATCAAGTAAGAGTTAAGACTAATATATTGACCTATAGTAATTTGACCTTTTATTACAGAAATACCTCCATATATAAAAAATATTATGCTGGATAGGTGACTGATAAAATCATCAAAAAAAGAGTAAACATAATTTAAATTATAAGTTGATAGGGTATTTGATAATAAATCTGAAAAAGATTCATCTAGCCTTCCTAGATTTCTATCATAAAACCCGTGGATCTTTAGGGAACGTATGTTGCTTAATTGGTCAAAAATTCCAGAAGCAAATTGAGATTTAGAATCCATCAATAAGCGATTTACCTTATAGATCTTATCTCTAAGTAAGATATATATTGAACAATACAAGATACTTGCAAGAAGAGCTATTAGAAAAATACTTTTGTCTACCCTTATCATAAAAGCCGAAGAAATTCCTACAGATATGATGGTTGATAATCCTGTCTGGACTGCATTTATCGAAAAAATTATTATTGAGTTTGTATCAGTATTTATCCTATCTGCCAAATAAGCCGAGTCATACTTAGCACTTTTTAGGATAGGTATATTCCAAACATGAGTATTCACCTCTTTATTGAATTTATATGCAGACTGAGCTTGAATGTAGATATAAAGTTTTCCAGAAATATAAGTAAACAAAAGATTTATTAGATTAAAACTTATAAAAAACAAGATATATTTATAAAGACCCTGTATATTTTTTTCAATCAAAATATCTGTAAACTTGCCTATTATCTGAGGATAAATAACAGAAATCGTACTCATAGTCAAAGTCAACAGATAATATAATAATAATTTATATTTATATTTTTTTAGATATGTATATGATTTTTTTATAATATTGTTCATGATTTTCCCAAAAACTAAGAAAATTATAGAAAAGAATATACCTATAGGCAAAGAATGTATTACTCTTCATATAGATATACTCTAATAACTTAGATTCTTAGATTGTTATTAATATACTTATTCCTAGAAATAATTAAATTGATGCTGGTAAGTAGCCTGTTTGTCCAGGGTCGCAATACCTTAAAGTAGCACACCAATCTATGCACATATGCTTACTCCCGCATTGACTAGTACATTTCACACAAGCATTTTGACTAGGACAATCGTTTACACAAGTATTAGTTATGCAAATTTTAAACCTATCACAAATTGAATTGGTCGAAGTATCAAGACCTACTATGTACTTCATTTATCTGATCCATATATTCTTTTGTAGCTATAAGGGTATTTTTTAGGTTATCCTTATATTTACTACATTCTCTTCCCTTATTTAAGCGTTGATATGGGCACTGACCCATACATAAGGGTAAAACTTTACAATTTTTACATTCATCATCTTCAGTAGGATCAAAGATCATATATTTAAAATAATTAGAAAAGTTTATACTTTCTAATTTCTTATCTGATAATTTTCCTACTCTGGCCTCTTCTATACCTATATCTGACCAACATTTATAGATATCTCCATTGTAATTTATGACATAGGAGTTTTTTAAATCCGCCGTACAAAAATTTTTAATAGTCCTAGGATATATCCTCTCAAGTAGATTTGCGTGCTGACTTTTATAAAAGTTATATTCATATTCATCAAACTTCTGCTGGTCTATACAAAAATCGTCAATATAAGTATTATTTTCATTTCTAACTCTAGCTATATAAGCCTTTATCTTGCCCTCTTTATCAAACGATTCAATTTCTTTGATAATTGCTTTTTCACTTCCAATATTTTTTTCATCTAAATTTATTCTCAAAGACACATTGACCAAATACTTATAGGAATCTTTGAGATTTCTTAATATCTTATCGTAAGTTGGTCCCCCGTTTTTTAGGTATCTTTTCGAATCATGACTTTCTTTATCACCATCTATGGTTATTTGCATGCCTTGAATT
This sequence comes from Anaerococcus sp., assembly GCA_030532385.1. Classification (GTDB taxonomy): domain Bacteria; phylum Bacillota; class Clostridia; order Tissierellales; family Peptoniphilaceae; genus Anaerococcus. Next base: position 2,940 of record JAUNLG010000014.1, read on the forward strand.
TTCCAAGAAGATAGCTTTTTCGCTATTTTTTCATTAAGCAGATAACCATTAGTTATTATATATGACCTATAGATAATATTATTCTCATCAGCAATTTTAAGAAATCCTTGTGTAAGTCTATCTATAGTTTTATAATTTAATAAGGGCTCGCCGCCATACCAGGATACATCAATTCTATTAGATGATTTTGCTTTCTCTCTTACAAAATCAAGAAGATATTTCTCTACCTCCTCTTTCATATAGAATTTCTCTGAATGTTCTTTCTCATAGCAATACTCGCAAGCAAAATTGCAATCTAAAGTTGGGGCTATAGTTAAACCAAGAGAGCTTTTATCGTATCGACTATTTAACAAATTAAACTTTATGTAGTCTAATTCATCAAAATCATCATCAATTAAGAAGCCACCATATTTAAACTGAGATATTTCATCATAGCTTAAGTTATCATTATTAAAATCATTAAGCTCTTTGTCAGTTAGTACAGCCAAAGAATTTTTAAGTGAATTATAGATCAAGTAGTCACTCTCGTACTCGTATATAAAATTATAATTTGATTTTTTCATAATTACCTACATCGGTGTGTAACCTAAATGTCCTTCGTGGCAACCTATTGTGGGTTTCCCTCTTGAACTTTTTTTCTTTGGTTTAACATTAGTATATCCATTACTAGCGCAATAATCTTCTGCATAAGGCACACAAACACTTTGCCCGTCACAAACATTTGCGCAAAAAGATGGTCCTAATTCTATTATCCAAGTATCATCACCTGGGTGTATTACAAACCTCATTCTAACCTCCTTTCATTAATATTGTAAAAATATCCTCACATGAAATTTTAGAAGACATTTATTACTTTATTTAAATACCCGAAAAAAATAGAATAAAACAACAATATTTCTTTTTATATCAAATTAAAGAAAAGATCATTTTTATTAAATGATCTTTATATGAGATTCTTTTATCTTTAATTTCTAAGCTAAGGGGATTTAAATTATTCCTTGTTTTATGCTATAATAGTTTTCATTTAAGCAAAAAAATTACGGGCTCTTATAGAATTTAAATTTAAGAAAAGTCATGCTAAAGATTATAGCAAATTAAGATAAAAGAAATTATTTTAAGGCATAAAAAAAAGACTTCTCAAAGAAGTCTTACATTTTTTATTTACACTTAGGGCAAAGACCCCTAAATATCACTTCTACATTATCTATCTCATACTCTTCTAAAGATTTGGGATATTCAAGGTCATCTACATTTATATCCTCAATCCTCCCACATGATTCACATATAAAATGTCCGTGGTTGGTCTTTTTAAATTCATATCTTTTACTAGTCATATTGAAATCTAGTTCTTTTACTATTTTTTTATCTACCAAAAGATTAAGAGTATTATAGACTGTGGCCTGACTTAAGACAGGATCGAGTTTCTTTAAGTCTTTAAAAATTGTATCTGCGCTTGGATGAACAGGATGCATTATAAGATAATCTAATATTAGAAGTCTTTGGTGAGATACCCTAATATCATGGTTAGTCAATATCTTTTTTAGTTTAGCAATCCTAATATCATATTCTCGATTTCTAAGATCTTTTGCTATTTTTTCCACCTTTTACCTCTTTCTAATATTAGAATAGTTCAATAATTATAATATACCTTATCTAAGATTAATTTCAATAGAAAAGGACCCCCAAGGGGCCCTATAAGCTATTTTATTTAACTTATGCTAATTCTACTTCAGCACCAGCTTCTTCAAGTTGTGATTTAACTTCTTCAGCCTTATCTTTAGCAACACCTTCAAGTACTGCCTTTGGAGCTGCATCTACTAGAGCCTTAGCATCCTTTAGTCCAAGACCAGCTACGTCTTTAACGATCTTGATTACGTTGATCTTAGCAGATCCTGCTGACTTAAGAACTACGTCAAATTCAGTTTTTTCTGCTGCACCACCGTCAGCTGCACCTGCTGCTGCTACTGGAGCTGCTGCTACTGCTGCTTGAGCTGTTACGTCAAATTCTTCTTCGATTGCCTTTACTAGGTCAGATAGTTCTAATACTGTTAATTCTTTGATTTCTTCTAAAATGTTTGTTACTTTTTCACTTGCCATTTTTAATTTCTCCTTTATTTTTTATTTTATTCTTCGCCTGCTTGTTCTTTTTTCTCACGTACTGCATTTAGGACAATTGCAATCTTAGATACTGCATTGTTAAGGTCTCCTGCAAGTGTTCTAATTGGTGCTTGTAATACGTTAGCCAACATTGAGTGTAGGACTTCTGTTGATGGTAATGATGCTATTGCCATCATTTGCTCACCTGTTTGGTAGTTTCCTTCTACAACTCCTGCTTTAAGAACTAATTTTTCTTCTTTTTCTTTGTCTTCTTTTCTATAATCTACTGCAACTTTTGGTCCATTAACTATATCTTCATTTGAAAATATTAGAGCATTTGAACCCTTTAGTTCATCGATTAGTTGATCATATCCTAATTCTTGGAAGGCAAATCTCATCATGGTATTTTTGTATACTTTATATTCTGATTTGCTATCTCTGAATTTGTTACGTAGGTCTGTTATCTCTTTTACATCCATACGGTCAAAACCAACTAATGTTACTGATTGAGCAGATTCAATTTTTCCTTTGATCTCGTCAACTACTAATTGCTTAGCTGCTATAGCTTTCTCGCTCACTTTTTCACCTCCTATAGGCCTTGGTAGGTATATAAAAATCCCCACAGACTTAGGCATAGTTCATATGCCTACATCGGTGGGGATGTAGCTTTTCTTTCTCCCACCTATACGCAATAATTAAACCTTACAGTCTGCGTAGTCTTTGGTAGCCTGTTTATTTGACTTTTTTATTATATCACAAATATTTTAATTTGCAAGTTATTTTTCTACTAAATCCATAGCTCTTGATGGTGAAAGTTTTACACCAGGACCCATTGTAGATGCAAGGGTGATTGATTTGATATATTTACCCTTTGCTGCAGCAGGTTTAGCTTTTACTATTGCTGTAACTAATGTTCTAACATTTTCAGCAAGTTTTTCCCTACCAAATGAGATTTTTCCAGTTGGTACGTGAACTAAGTTTGCCTTATCTGTCCTATATTCTACCTTACCTGCTTTAATTTCTTCAATTGCTTTTTTGAAATCTGGTGTTACTGTTCCAGTTTTTGGGTTTGGCATCAAACCTTGTGGTCCAAGGATTCTACCTAGTTTACCTACTGTTGCCATCATGTCAGGTGTTGCTACTACAACGTCAAAGTCTAGCCAGTTTTCATTTTGAATTTTTGCAGCTAATTCTTCTCCACCTGCATAGTCAGCTCCAGCGCTTAAAGCCTCATCAATTCTATCTTCTTTTACAAAAGCTAGAACTCTTTGAGTTTTACCTGTACCATGTGGTAGGATTACTGTTCCTCTTATTTGTTGGTCAGCATGTCTGCTATCAACACCGAGTCTAAAGTGTAATTCTACTGTTTCATCAAAGTTTGCCTTAGCTGTTTTTTCTACAATCTCTAAAGCTTCTGTTAATTCGTATTCTTTGTTGGAATCAAAAGATTTTTTTGATTCTTGATATTTTTTTCCTCTTTTTGCCATTTAATTCCTCCTGTGGTCTTTGAGTTTCCTCTCCCACTAATCTTCTACAGTTACTCCCATACTTCTTGCTGTTCCAGCTATCATGCTAACTGCTGCTTCAAGACTTGCTGCATTTAGATCTTTCATCTTTGTGTTAGCAATTTCTTCTAGTTGACTTCTTTTGATTGAAGCAACCTTGTTTTTGTTTGGTTCTCCAGAACCCTTGTTTAGGTTGATAGCTTTTTTGATTAATACTGGTGCTGGTGGTGTTTTTGTTATAAATGTAAATGTCCTATCCGTATATATAGTCATTTCTACCGGTATAATCATTCCAGCTTGGTCTGCTGTTTGTGAATTAAATGCTTGAACGAATTCCATTATATTAATTCCGTGTGGACCTAGTGCTGTACCTACTGGTGGTGCTGGACTTGCAGCTCCTGCTGGTACTTGTAATTTAACTAATGCTTTTACTTCTTTATCTGCCATTTTTACCTCCTTGTGGTTTGACGGGTTAAACCTCCCACTATTAGACAGTTCTAAATTGTTTCGATATCTGTAAAGTCTAGATCAATTAAGGTATCCCTACCAAACATATCAACATATGCCTTGATAGATCCTTTTTCCTTATCAATTTCCTCAACTTTTGCAACAAAGTCTTTGAATGGTCCATCGATGATATTTACATTATCTCCCACATTAACCTTGATATTAATGATAGGAGCTTCATCCTTGACACCAAACTTCCTAACTTCTGCTGGTGTAAGTGGTATTGGCTTACCATCAGGGCCTACAAAACCTGTAACACCTTGGGTATTCCTAATTATATACCAGCTTTTGTTGGTAATGTTCATCTTTACCATTACATAGCCTGGAAATAATTTTCTAGTCTTTACTTTTTTTGTATCATTTTTTGTTTCGACATATTCTTCTGTTGGTACCGTTACTTCTACTATATCAGGGTTTTGTTCATTATCTATCATCATTTGGATCTTATCTTTGACCCTATTCTCATAGCCTGTATAGGTGTGAACTACATACCACTTAGCCTTATCATTTATTGATTCTTCTGACGAAACATCTTGATCTGTTGGTGAATTTTCTTCTTTATTTTCTGAAAAATCGTAAGAATCTGTCATCTCTCACCTACATAATTGCTTGAAGTAGGAATTGGAAAATTTTATCTAAAATCCAAATTGCTACAGCAGTTATAGCTGAAATACCAATAACTATACTGGTATATTCAACCGTACTCTTGCCATTTGGCCATTGGATCTTCTTAAATTCTCTAGTTACTCCAGAAAAGAAAGAATCCTTTTTCTTTGCCATAGTATCTCCCTACTTTGTTTCTTTATGAACAGTGTGTTCCTTACAGAATGGACAATATTTCTTAAGTTCAAGTCTTTCGCTATGATTCTTCTTGTTTTTTGTTGTATCATAGTTTCTATTCTTGCATACTGTACATTCTAATTTTACTTTATCTGCCATAAAACACCTCCTATTTATTTATACGGATACTTCCATACAATGGTTTATAATACCAGTAAAAGTTGAAATTGTCAATGGTAAATTTAAACTTTTAGTAAGTTTATATACTTAAATTCTCTTCCTTTATAGAGCCTACTATCTTTTTGCAAACTTCCTTGGCCTTATCAATAGTCTCAGCTTCTGCCATGACCCTTATGAGGGGCTCTGTTCCACTAGGTCTAACAAGAATTCTTCCTGAATCTAAAAGTTCTTTCTCCAAAGATTTTATAGTAGAAAGTACCTTTTTATTATTTAAAACTTTATCCTTATCCTTAACCTTGACATTGACAAGTTCTTGAGGATAGATCTTAAGGTCTCTAACCAGAGTATTTAGGTCAGACTTATCCTCTATTATAGCCTCCATTATCTTAAGAGAAGTTAGGATACCATCACCAGTGTTGGCAAACTTCTTATAGATAATATGGCCTGACTGCTCGCCACCAAGCTCAAAGCCCTCTTCATCCATCTTTGCATGGACATATTTATCTCCAACTGGGGTCTTGACATAAGAAATACCAAGCTCATCCAAGGCCTTATATAAGCCAATATTGCTCATAACAGTAGTCACAACAGTATTTGACTTAAGAGCCCCCTCTTTTTTCATATGCTTTGCACTTAGATAGATAATCCCATCGCCATCAATAACATTTCCCTTATTATCAACTGCTATACACCTATCAGCATCACCATCAAAGGCAAAACCTAGGTCAAGCTTATTATCAACAACAAATTTTTGAAGGACCTCAATGTGAGTAGAACCTGCATCCTTATTAATATTAAAACCATTTGGACTAGTATTAATCACAAAAGTATCAGCTCCCAAAGCATCATAAACAGGCTTGGCAATAGTAAAGCTTGCCCCATTGGCACAATCAAGACCTACCCTAAATCCCTCAAAGGACTTTGTAACAGTCTGAATAAGATACGCTATATACCTATTCCTACCTCCTATGAAATCAACAGTTCTTCCAATATTTTCATCAACAGCAAGGTCAATATCTTCTATGTCTCCATCAATATATTCTTCAAGATCCTTAAGAAAATCATCTCCCATCTTCTCGCCCTCACTATTAATAAGCTTAATTCCATTATCAGTAAAAGGGTTGTGGCTTGCTGTAATCATAACTCCACAATCAAAGTCTTCTGTCTTAGTAATATATGAAACTGAAGGAGTTGGTGTAACGTGTAGCAAGTGGGCATTAGAACCAGAAGAAGTAATACCAGCTGCTAAAGCTGACTCAAACATATATGAAGACCTTCTAGTATCCTTACCAATAAGGATCTTGCCATTACCATTTTTCTTAGCGGAGAAATAATCTCCCAAATACCTACCTATCTTAAAAGCATGGTAAACATTAAGACTCTTATTCGCCTCTCCCCTAAAACCGTCTGTACCAAAATATTTCATCTATCTCTCCTTTACTTAAACTTAAAGTTCATGGTAATATTATACCATTTTACAAATTCATAATAAATAAAGAAAATTGCTAGGAAAAAGATAACAGTTATAATATAAGTATGAAAAAATTAGACTACCTACCACAAACAAAAATTCAAATGATCCATAAAGAAAAATCTTACACCTTTGGAGTAGACTCAATAATCCTAGGAAACTTTGCAAAAATGAAAAAGGGAAAGATTCTACTAGACATAGGAGCAGGATCAGGAGTCCTTAGCTTGCTTACCAATAGCCTTTATGACCTTAAAAAAGTCTATGCAGTAGAAATCCAAAAAGAAAAAGCAAAACTTCTAAAAGAGAATATCAAATTAAACAATATAAAAAACATAGAAGTAATAAATGAAGACCTAAATAAGATAGAAATGCCAGAAAATTCCATAGACTATATTATAACCAACCCACCCTACTATAAGATAGAAGATAATATAGGAAATAGGGACCTAGAATTTTTGATATCAAGGCAAGAAAAATACCTAAACCTTGATCAAATCTTCTCCTTTGCCAAGGCCCACCTAAAAGATAAGGGCAAACTTTTTATGATCCATAAGCCTGAAAGAATGGTAGAAATCTTTCAGAAAACATCTAAGCTAAAGGCAAAAAAAATCAGATTTGTCCAATCGAGGATCAAGCAAAAGCCACAGTTTATTCTAATTGAATTTGTAAAAAATGCCAAAGATGGCCTAAAAATAGAAGACCCATTAATAATATATGATGGAAATACTTATAGTGAAGAAATGAAAAAAATATCAAAGAAAATATAGGAGAAAAAAATGGACTACAGCATATATTTTATACCAACACCCATAGGTAACCTAGAAGATATAACCCTTAGGGCCCTGAATACCTTAAAAGAAGTAGACATCATAGCCTGCGAGGATACAAGGGAAAGCAAGAAACTGCTAGATTACTACAAAATAGACAAACCCCTAACCTCCTACCACAAATTTAATGAGATAACCAAGTCACAAGCCATAATTGAAGAAGTCAAAAAAGGAAAAACCTATGGAGTAATAACAGACCAAGGGATGCCTGGTATATCAGATCCTGGCCATATACTTATAAAAAAATGTATAAAAGAGAAGGTCTCCTATACCATACTACCAGGAGCAAGCGCTATAATAACTGCCCTTGTAGGGTCAGGCCTTAGTAACGATAAGTTCTCTTACTATGGTTTTATCCCAAAAAAGACATCAGAAAAAAACATCTACTACCAAAAATTAATAGATGAAGACAAAACCTCAATAATCCTAGACACTCCCCATAACTTTGAAAATACTATAAAAGACTTTAAGAAAATATTTCCCCAAAGAAGGCTAGCCCTAGCAAGAGAAATAAGCAAAAAATTTGAAGAATATAAGTTAATGAAAATAGAGGATATAAAAATAGAAGAACTTACCCTTAAAGGAGAATTCGTCCTCATCCTAGAAAAGGGTGAAAAAAAAGAAAAATCTATCGTAGACTACAAAGAAGAGATATTGAACTTAGTAAATGAAGGAAAAAGAACTAAAGAAATAGTAAAAGAGATTCAAAAGAAATCTAAATTAAATAAAAACGAAATCTATGACTATGTTTTACAAATATCTAAAAATAATAAATAAAACTAATTCCCGGTATAGTTGCCGGGAATTTTTATGTCTATTACGTTTATATAGATGACAAATTTTAGTTATCTTTATTGTCAGTATTAGGAAGCTAGTTTTATTTATGTAAGTAAATTGGAGGCGACCGGCGGGGCAATCGATCGCCTTCTCTGATCCTATTGTCATTTCAACCCACGCCTCCGTATGGGAGGCGACGCATAATATTTCATCTTACGGATATCTGCGTCGGAATTTCAATCCACGCCTCCGTATGGGAGGCGACAGGGATACATGGGCTAATTTTTATGTAGGAAAAATATTATTTCAATCCACGCCTCCGTATGGGAGGCGACGAACTTGCGAAGTCGCTTAGTGGATTAGAGTTTGTAAATTTCAATCCACGCCTCCGTATGGGAGGCGACTATGGAAGATTTGTATATTAATTTCTGGAATGAGTATTTCAATCCACGCCTCCGTATGGGAGGCGACACCTAAAGCAGTTTCATTTTACGAAAACGACCAACGAATTTCAATCCACGCCTCCGTATGGGAGGCGACCACTTCTTTTCTCATTCCCCACTAACTTTCCCATCAATTTCAATCCACGCCTCCGTATGGGAGGCGACGGATCGAGGTCCAAACTGTAGACCCTAACCCTCATATTTCAATCCACGCCTCCGTATGGGAGGCGACTTTTCATTCCTCCTCTATTTCAAATTTGCAGTTATATTTCAATCCACGCCTCCGTATGGGAGGCGACAGAGTACTTTCTTACGCTTCATCGCCTCTATATCGCTTATTTCAATCCACGCCTCCGTATGGGAGGCGACGTATTTTTTTCTAGCTCCATGAAGCCCTCCCCAACCGATTTCAATCCACGCCTCCGTATGGGAGGCGACAATACTAAAGCGTGGTACTGATGGTGGACTCAAGGAATTTCAATCCACGCCTCCGTATGGGAGGCGACGTCCGGCACCCCGTCCCTCGTAAATGCGTTGCCGTGATTTCAATCCACGCCTCCGTATGGGAGGCGACTGCAATTTTTAGCCATTTTCTATTGGCTTTTTCTTGCAGCTAAATCTATAGGCTATTTTTTAGCCTAGTTTTTATATTATTTTATGAGCTAGCTTTAAGCTTTCTATGTCAAGCTAAGCTTCTCATAGGATAAAAAGATCTTTTTCTGGGTTATATGAATTATCTACTCCCAGAGTTTCTACTCTTCTTTCCCAATTCTTACCCAAATTATATATTCTTATGCTATCTTTATCTTTATCTATAGCTTTTTCTAATTTTGCCTTGATCATTACTAGATCGGCTGGGTATATATCAAGTTCAAAAACTGAATTTTGAACTCTCTGTCCATAATTTTTGCATATTTTGGCTACATCTCTTAGCCTCTTACTTCCCTTTTGGCTGGTTATATTTACATCATAGACTATTAATATATAGATATGATCACCCCTTTAACATATATGGAGGATAAGCTACTAGGTCTCCTCTTATATAAGAATTTAGAAGTTGGGCTTGGATATGAGCTAGAAGACCGACCTTAATCTTTTCTTCGGTATAATAATGAAAAATCTCTTCATTCTTCTTCTCTCTCCAAAACCCTAAAACCTTCTTTCTTCCTTTTTCATTTAATATAGTTGCCCTATTTTCCTTAACTTCAAAATCATTTTTATTTATCCTATTTAGGTTAATTAGTGATAGGCAGAATTTATCAATCAAGGCTGGTCTAAATTCTTCTATTATATCAAGGGCCATGCTTGCCCTACCTGGCCTATCCGTGTGAAAGAAGCCAGCATAGGAGTCTATCCCTACTGACTCTAGGGATTGGGTTATTTCCCATGTATAGATTGAATACATAAAGGATAAGAGGGCATTAAACCTATCTCTAGGTGGTCTTTTACTTCTTTCTATCATATAAAAATCTTCTCTTTGTTTTATAATAAGTTCATCTAAGACAGAAAAATATGCCTTGGCCCCACTACCTTCTATGCCCCTTAGACTATCCTTATTATCAGCTTCTAATACATCTTTCATCAACAAGGATATGCCACCTATGGTCTCTTCTAGTTTTTTGATATCAACCTTATCCTTATGGTCAAGTTTTCCCCTAATTAAGACCTTCTTAGAATTATATAACTTTGCATATACTATATTTTTTACAAAGTTTATCGATTCTTCACTTTCAGAAAGCTTATATTGCCTTTTTCTAGTTAGGATATTACCATGGCTTTTGCCCATAACCCTGCCGCAAAGTTTACCATTGGGAGTGAAAAATAAAATAGATATATTCTCCTCCATACATAAGCGCATTAGGTCTGGACTCATGCCCATATAGTTAAAGCAGACTATCTGCTTAAAGTTATGGATAGGATAATTGGCTATCCTTTTTCCATATAGGCTTATTTTTATATTTTCTCCCTCTTTTTGCAAGTAATAATCAGGATTTGTCAGATAAAGGATATTCATCAAATTTTTCATAATATATATACTTTTCTACACTTTTTGGTCTTTTGCTAAGCCTTGGTCTACAAGCTTCATTTATGGAACATTCTTGACATCTTCTATAAAAAGAAGCCTTTGGTAAGATTTTTTTATCATAATATTCATGCATTAGGCGGATTTCCCCGATTACAAAGTTTCTTAACTTATCATCAAGAATTACCTCCTGCCTGGTGTCTGTCTTATGGTAGTAGAGGTAGGCCTTATCCAAATGAATATTTAATTCTTCTTCAAGGCACATGGCTTCTGCTACAAGCTGAGCCTTATCGTGGTTTCCTTTTTTTGCCTTACCACTTTTATATTCTATAATCCTAGGCAACCAAAGGCCTTCTTTTCCCTTAAGAGCTATACCTTCTTTAGACTTATAAAATTCTACTGTATCAAGAATTCCTGAAAGACCAAGTCTTTTTGACGATACAGGTATGGCTCTTGATATAATTAGGTTTCTTCTTTTTTCTTTTATGAAGGGATTATCTGTCTTTTGGTGGATTAATTGTCCCTTGGCTGTAGCTTGATTTTCTTCCCATATATTTTCTATATGAATTAGGGCCCACTGGCGTTTGCAAAATATAAAATGCTGGATCCCACTAAGCATCAGATAATCATCTTCTTCATACATTACATACCTTCTATATGTTCAAGCCTTACTCCTGCTTTTTTTACTTCTTCTAATTTTTCTTCATTAAGGCCTATCTTATAATCTTCATATTTTCTATCTTTATAGGATATATTCTCTGGAATTTCATATTCTAAAAGGTCCTTAATTTTGCCACTTGATACATCCCCTATTTTTGATGAATGGTTAAACCAGAATATGTCTTTTACAAGCATAGACCCTTCTGGCCTTGCAGTAGAGGCATCATTTACAAATAAGGTTCTGATAGCTTCTTTTATTAAATCAGCATCTTTTTCATCAAAGCCTGTCTTTTCACTAAAGTATGAATTAATTGAACCATAGAAGACATAAATAGCTTGATTTATATAGTGCTTGCTTCCTATAGTATCTGATGACCTACCTGTTTTACTTTCTTTACCATTGACGCTTTTAGTAATCTGCATAGTTACTATATCAATAGGCTCAAGGGATTGGGCTATGGATATACTTACAGGTCCCCTAATTCCCACAGAATTATTATTATAGGTAACTACATGCCCAAAAGATCTAACATCTACCCAGGTTTTACAAGATTTTTCATATATTTTTTCAGGATCCTTTTCACTTTTGCCTATCGTTGAACTAAATCTTGATTCTAGAGAATTGAAGCCATCATCAGATCTTTCAGCAGATTTTACAAATATTTCAGCCCCCAAATCTTGCATCCTGTTTCTAATCTTTCTTTTGATTGCAACATCACTTATTTGTCCATAGCCAAAACTATCAAGCCTAGGCATGTTTCCAGCTAGAGGATCTCCATTTGGGTTTGCTCCATCCACTTCAATTGTAACTATAAAATCAATTTTGTTATTTATCATCTGAAACCTCTTTCTCTTTCTCTTTCTTTTTTGTAAAAATATCTCTCATTTGTGCTTCATAACCAAAGATGAATCCAACATCTAAGGCCTTATTTGTCTTTGGATCCTTATAGTCATAATTATCTCCTATAAGGTTTATTACTTCATTAATCTCCTTATTAATCTTTATGCCAAGGCCTTTTTTTACCTTATCATCTGTGTGAATTAATTTTTGCTTATAAGGACTTAAAGCTTGGTCTAACCTTAGCATTACTGTAAGTGGCTTATTAATATAAGATGTCCAAAGTCTTTCAGCATTTGTAGGCCTATCTGCATTTTTTTCATAAGTGCTAGCCTCAAGTCTTTCATAAAGGGCCAAAAGTCTACCAAACAAATATGACCTATCGTAATTTTTCCTATCTAACATATAATTATCAAATCCTTCCTCTTCTCTTAAAACTGCAAGTGTTGTAAATTTAAGTAAATTCCAATTGTTAGGATAATTTTGCCTATTTCTAATATTCATCTTAAGCTTAGTTGAGATATTGGCTGGGATTTTTTTCCCATCCATTAAAGCTATAATCATATTTTGAATTTGACTTGCTTTAAGCTTTCCTTTTTTAATCTGAAGATAATATTTATCGTCGCTATCCTCTAAACTTTTAGCCTTATTCTTCCTATCAATTCCATAGGCTGCTTGGACCATTTGAATTAGACTTGGAGTTTTCTTGCTAATAATATTATTCTTTTGGTCAAAATAGTACCAATAGTAAGTGTTCTCCCACTTACTTAGGTTCTCTTTTAGCTGTGATACATCTAATTTCTTAAAATATCTTACAGCTATTCTTCCTTGACTGACCTTATCTAGAATAAGTCCATAGTACTTAGAAGAATCTGAAAATTTTTGCCTACCTGTAATAAAGGATGAGACTATATTCTTGCTAGTTTCATCATCGATTGTTTTAGCTTTTTGTTTATTTGCTCCCAAAAATCCAGCAAACCTTGCCGGTCCCAAATCCAACCTAAAACCAGATTCATTTGCCAAATCATCTGAAAACCAGGATAGAAGATAGACATCTTGGTCTATGGACCTTTTTGTATTCTTTGTTGTTATTAGAAACTTTAACATAGAATATATTTTAAAACTTGTAATTGCTCCCATCCTTATAGTTTCATTGGATTTATCAAACCTACCCTTATAATTTTCATTTGCAGATGTAGTTTGAGTAATTAATCCTGCATTTCCTATAATTTTAGGATGTTTGTCAAGAAAATAATCAGGCTCTCCACTTATATTACATATAATCTTAGATCTTTCTTTTAATTTCTCATTGACCATATAGTCTATATAATTTTCGTGTAGATCTTTTTTTCATTATAAGAAATATCTTTTATTCCATCATAATCTTCTATCCTAAAGCTAATAAAAACATCTTTAAAGTCTACTTTTTTCTCTTTACCCTTATCATCTTTTACTAAGATAGTTAGGTCATCAATTTTTTTATATTCATCATATAGCTTTCCTAAAATAGACCTAAAGATATCATCTTTTTGAAGAAATTTATCAACTATCTCTAAGAAATCATCCTGGCTATAAGCTAACCAGCCTTCTAATTCTTCCCTATAAGCTGAATATTTTTTATCATCAACCCTTAAAAGATAAGAAAATTTGTCGATAAGAGGATGGGCTGCAACACCACTAGTTCTTCCAACCGAATCAATTGTTACTGGAAAGATTATCTTTGCTTCCTTTTCTAAATATTCCGCCCTAACTAAATTGGAATTTTTATCTAAAAGAACTTCAACAATGTCATCTCCATTTGATTTCTTTAGAGAATGAAATAAGGGCAAAATTATATTTCCACCATCAAATTTATCGACCATATCATGGTCTTTGGCATATTCATAAGCCTCATATAGGGCTGTAAACAAAGTCATTAGTCCTCACCCCCATAGGCCTTAAGCTCATCATCCACACTCTTTGTAAGATTAGGGACCTTGAAGGAATAAGTACTTAATTCATTTATTATAGGGCTTTCTTCAGGCCTCTTATATTCAATCCTCCCCTTTATCATATTTATTGGGGCAAAGGTTGATTTTAATTTGTCCCCTGGTTGATTAGGGTAAATAAAGCCATTAAACATAAGTCCAAATCCAAGGTTCCTATCATCATAAAAACCTTCATCATTTTCATACTGGTCAGCGCTTATTGGATCAATATAACCCATACACTCGCTTACTCCCAAAAAAATCGGTCTTCTTCCTCCCCTATTTAGGGACCTTTGAGTAATGGCCTCATGTTTTTTAAAATTCCTATCTTTCTTTAGGTCTTCTCTGGATTCATTCCATTCAAAATGAAATTTCACATAATAGCAGACATCTGTTAGATAGGTATAGGCGCTTAGGTCTGACCAATCCCTTTTTGAACTTGTAAGTAAAAGCCTAGTCCCTTGAGTATAGGTTTCTATCTTATTCATAATTCTTACTTCATCTATATGATTAGTTAAAACTGGTTTAAAATAATTTGCATCTATAATTCCTCTTAGCATTTCTCTAGTAGGCACCTGGTAGGTCATCTTCTCTCCTCCAGACTTACTTTCAGGAGAACTGATCAAGGCCCTATCACCATAGATTTTGGCATAGAAATATCTTGATTTATCCATAACTCCTCCTTTCCTCCTTTAACGATATATCACTTGGGCTAATTTGTCAATAACGTTTTCACAACTATAGTAGCTGGAGATTTTTCTTAAAGAATAAAATCTCCATCAAAGTCATCCATAATCCCAAGTTCTTCATCATAATAAATACTTGGAAGAATATAGATAGACCCATCCATTATATTTTCACAATAACTTAACTTATCCTCTTTGATAGGCACACTGTACCTATTAAGCTTTCTTATAATTCTGCTCATTTCTTTAAGAATATTAGTATCGTAGGTTCTCTTAAAATCTTCTTCTAGATCTCTTAGCCTATCTAAGTCTTCTCTTATATCTTCATCATCTACAATAACAGTCTTAGCTTTTTCATCAATTAATTTAAAATTCCTATAGGCAGTTTTAAAGGAGGGAAATAAGCCTAATGGTGTATCAAAATCTGTCAAGATAAAATCATTATAGGTCTTATAGGAAAGATTTTCATTGTTTTGCTTAAGGATAAGATCAACCTTGGGATCATTAGTAGAGAAAAGAGTAAGGAAATTATCATCCTTTATTCTAAACCTAAGATCTTCTTCCTTAATGTTAGCATAGAGCTTATCAAAATATTGGTCGTTTAACTTAGTAAGATCATCCACATCTTTATTTTTTTCAATAGTGTAGGCGAAGGCCTTTTTACCATCTACCCTAGACTTCATTGGACTAATATTTTCTGCACTTTTGGATAAATTTATTAGATAGCAAAGGCCTTCTTCTTTCTTTCCCTCCCTATTGCACCTACCCATGGATTGGATTATAGAATCAAGGCCTGCAAAGGACCTTACAACTATATCAAAGTCTACATCTACCCCAGCCTCAATTAAGGGGGGTAGATACTACTAGGATATTTTTCTTATCCTTTAGGTCTTTTTTAATTTCTCCTATTTTTGTAAGCCTATCCTTGGCATGGAGGTTGGTTGTTAGATAGTAGAGTTTATCATAAGACTTTCTTGCTCGCATAATTTCATAAAGCTCTTTGACACTTGCCTTTGTATTTAGGATGGCAAGTCTTGACTTTGACGATTCTTTCTCCAAAAGATCGCTTAGGTCATCTAGACTTAACTGTCTACCATTTGCCAAAAGCCTATGGCTAACCCTCCTAAAGACCCTAGACTGGTCCTTACTTAAAACAAAAAGGTCCTTATTAGAATTATCTGCCCCATAGATTAGCTTGTGGTTAAGATAGGAACTTGAGTATAAAGGCTGGCTTGCTGTTGATAAAACTATAGTGGCCTTCATTATTTCACTTAGAAAATTTAGGGAAAGATTAGTCATATAGAGGATATCTGTTGGCAAGGATTGGAGCTCATCAAGGATAATGACCGACTTAGTCATAGACTTAAACCTTGTAATATTAGCAGACTTTTCCTTAAAAATACTATTAAAGAACTGAACCATAGTCGTTAGAATAATAGGAGATGTCCAATCATTTTTTAGAAAATCTTTCCTAATAGAATCAAGACTATCGTCAAAATCATCCAAGGTCTTCATATCTTTACTTTCTTGATCATCCACTACATTTGAATGATGTTCAAGAATTGCCTGATCTTTTTTTATGACATCCCTAATCTCCTTGGCATTTTGTTCAAGAACAGAAAGATAGGAAGTTACATAAAAAAACCTCTTTCTTTCTTTATATTTCATCTGTTTAATACCATATAAGAGACTTAAGAGGGTCTTACCTGACCCGGTTGGTAGGTTTAGCCTATAGATTCCCGGACCATCCTTTCTTGATCTTTTTAAAATTGCATCACTTATTTCTTTTCGGGCCTTATTTATGGGACTTGTAGGGATGCCAAAAGATTGGTATTTGCTATCAATCTGATCTTCAAAATAATCTAGGTCTTTGCTACTAAGTTCTGAGGAATCCTTAATTATCTTTTCATAAGAATTTATAGTATCTTTAATATCAGCAGACTTTAGTATAGAAATAATAAGCCTAATAAGAAGACTTTGGTAAAATTTCTCTGCTTCAAGGATGTGGGGCTCTTTTGAAGACCTTCTAGCCAAATCTTTAATCTTTTTACTTATAGCTTGGTACTGGTCAAAGCCTTTGGAAAATATATCGTAAAGATCAAAACCTTTATTCTTAAAAAAAGAGCTTAAATCTTTGAAAAAATTATCACCATAACCCTTATTAAGATTCTTATTTATCCTTTCAAAACTAGGAAAGGTAAAATATTTATCCTTATTCATTGAAATAAAATCAAATTGACCGTGGTGGCTTTCTATGGCATAGATTAAAACATGAACATAATCTCCAAAGACAAAATATTTTTCCTCATCAAAGTTAGAATAATAATCATCAAGGTAAGTCTCTGCCAGACTTTTAATAAAAATAGCCCCCAAAGTTGAGTGGTCCACCCTCTTATTAGTAGAATTTATAATCTTTTCTTGAAAATCATCCTTAAACTTACCAAGGTCGTGCAATAATCCTGTTAGAAGTCCTATCTTATCTAGGCCAAGGTCTTGGGCCTGCTTACCTGCACTAAGGCCTGTAGCTATCAAGTGATCCATAAGCACCTGCCTTTTGCTCCTATCTTTCTGGTCAATATGGGCATAAGCTTTATCAAAGTTCATCCCTTCCTCCTTAAAAATTTCTATAGAAAAAGTCCCCACTCAGGGGACCTTAATATGTTATATTCTTATGTATATGATTATTCTTGATCTATTGCTTCTGTTGGGCAAACTGCTGCACAAGAACCACAGTCGATACAAGCATCAGCGTCGATTACGTAAGCTGCATCACCTTCTGAGATTGCTCCTACTGGGCATTCACCTTCACATGTTCCGCAAGAAATACAAGTATTTTCATCTATTTTATAAGCCATAACTTCCTCCTTATTTTTATTTCTTATAGCTATAATATACAACACTTTAAGGTAAAAGTCAAAAAAACTTTTATATTTATTCTTAAGACTAGGTTAAAATGATAATTTATTCAAATTGATAACCATTATCATTTCTTATAGATTAAATCATCAAGACAATATGATTTTTCTAATTCTTCATCATTTTCTAAAAGCCTTACCCTAACCCTGCATGACTCCCTTACATAATCATTAGCCAAAACTACCCCACTACCATCACAAGTTTCTACCCTTTGACCTTCTTTAGGCATATTCTTTTTAGCCAGTTGGTAATTCTTTTCTTCATAGGATAAACAGCACATAAGCCTTCCGCACATGCCTGATATCTTTGTAGGATCTAGGGTTATATCTTGGTCTTTTGCCATCTTTATTGATAGAGGTTTAAAATCTTTCAAAAATCTAGAACAGCAGCACTTTTGACCGCATGACCCATAATGATCAATCATCTTTGCATGATCTCTAACCCCAACCTGTCTAAGTTCAATCCTATTCCTATAAATACTAGCCAAATCTTTTACCAAGGACCTAAAGTCCACCCTATTTTCTGCCTTAAAATAAAAGGTGATCTTTGACCTATCGAAAGAATATTTTGCATCTATTATCTTCATTCTTAGGCCGTGGTCTCTTGCCTTTTGCTGGCAAGTTTCTATGGCATCTTTAGCTTCTTTTTTATTTATTTTATTTTGTTTAAGGTCATCCCTATTAGCCTTTCTAAGGACTGGGGATAATTTCCCTTTGATCTCTTCTTTACTAGTATCTATAAGGGGCTTTGCAACTTGGGCAAGCTCAAGGCCGTTTGATGTCTCTACAATAACCAAATCATTGTATGCAAAATCCATATTATTTGCATCAAAATAATAAATCTTTCCAGCCTGTCTAAATCTGATACCTACTACCATCATTGCCCTTCCCTTCTCTAAAGAGAGTAAAAAAGATATGCTCTATTGCCAAATCAAAGTTAATATTGACCTTATTAGCCCTTTTTACATCTTCTAGCATTAATATAATTTTCTCCATAGAATCTAGACTAACTTCTCCAAACTTATCCAAAAGATACAAGCTATTGGCATCCAAATTAGCCCTATTCCCATATTCTTTTTCAATTAGCTTCCTAAACAAATCTAAACTTGCATCTATAAGTTGGTTCCTATCTTCTTTAAATGAATTTAAAAAATCCCTATTCTTATAAAAACTGTCTATATTTCCCCTATAAGTATCCACAAGTATCCTATATAGGCTCTCTTTGTCTATATCCAAGGACTCATCCTCATAGTTAAGAGAAATGATCTGACACCTTGACCTTATAGTAGGCAAGAGTTGGTCAGCATTCTTTGAAGTAAAAATTATCATTACATAATCCTTAAGGTCCTCTAGGGACTTAAGCATGGCATTGGCCCCCTCAAGTCTCATATTGTTGGCCCTATGGATTATATAAATCTTAATCTTACCATTATTGGGTCTAAGGTAGATATTTTTTAGCATATCTCTAATAGTTCCAATATCAATTACATCCTTATCTATTACATATAGGTCAGGATTAGTTGAAAGTTCATCATCTATCCCATAGTTTTCAAAAACTTTCCTTGCAAAATCTAGGGCAAAGTCCTTAGTATATTGATCATTCTTTCCCTCAAAAATATAGGCATTGGACAAAGAATTCTTAGCTAATTGGTTATCTAAAATACTCATAGTTGAATATATTTTTCAACATCTACAATAAAAATTGTTGCTCCACCAACACTTATCTCTATAGGCACAGTGTTTGTAAGTAGAGAACTTTCAGCACTAGGATTTATTATAGTTGTAGTTGTATTTCTCTTCTTGCAATTTTTCTCAATAAGACCTAAAACTTCATCTAAATTATCTTCCTCAACACCTATAAGCAAGGTTGTATTGCCTTTTTTCAAAAATCCACCTGTGGTGGCAAGCTTGGTAACCCTATATCCTTTTTCTGTCAATGCATCAATTAGGAAATTCACATCCGCATCTTGTACTATTGCTATAAGTAATTTCATTTATCTGCCTCCACTAAGTCATAAATTAATCTGATGGCCTGGTCTGTAACTTCTTTAACCGAAAGAGTTGCATCAATTTTTTTTATATTATCTTGGTAGCGATCTGCTAGGCTAAGATAGGCGTCAAATATTTTCTTATGAAAATCAAAATCCTCATTTTCAAGCCTATCTGCTGAAAAATTAGCTCTTTTCCTAAGAAGGGCTGTCTTATAATCTATATTAAAAAATATAGTCAAGTCTGGACTAAGCCCACCTATGGCAAAATCATTAATCTTCTTTACATCTTCAATCCCAAGGCCCCTACCAACTCCTTGGTAAAGGAGGGAGCTTAGGACAAACCTATCAGATAAAATAATTTTTCCAGCCTTTAGCAAGGGCCTAACCTTCTCTTCAACCAACTGGGCCCTACTTGCTGCAAATAAAAGCGCTTCACACCTTGAAGTCATCTTCTTATTATCATTATCGATTATAATATCCCTTATCTTTTCAGAAATAACGGTTCCACCAGGCTCTCTTATATCAACTATATCAAGCCCATCTGCTAATAATCTTTTTTTAACTTCTCTTAAAACTGTGCTTTTGCCAGATCCATCAGGACCCTCAAAAACTATAAATCTTCCATTCATACCTATATTATACCATACCTTAGGGGGTTACTTACAATATCTATACAAAATTGCTTTGAAATTAGTTTACTAAAGCTCATAGGCAGTTAATATTTTTAAAATTTACATAGTAAATCATATCCACCCAAATCTTCATTATCTATTTTGTCATTATATAAATTATATAGAAATTTAGCATGAATTTTTTTCACTTCATCATAAGTGATTCCAAATTTATTATTACTTAACATCAAACACCTCATGAAAATTATTTACTGCTGGAAGTTTTCTGATATTTTTGTTTAAAGTCCAGTAAATAGCAACGAGAAATATTATTATACTGGCGATAAAAATTACTTTTGGACTTGATACATACTCTCCTAAATAACCTCCAAATAAGGCTCCGAGTGGTGCCATAAAGGTTGAAATCCCAACCATAGCCCCCATAGCAGATCCGATTTTTTCACTAGGAACAATCATTTGAACCATAGTTTGGGCATAGACATTGACTATGCCAACTATAAACCAACCAAGAGCATACAAGGAGACTGCAACTTTAATATTTGAAGCAAAGTAGGAAACAGATATCCAAGCTAAGGATACAATAAACATTCCATCAATATATAGTTTTCCTAAAGAAATATTTTTTAGTTTGGGAAGTGATGCAAATAAAGACCCTGTGAGGACTCCTGCTCCCATAGCAGATAGCATTAGACTATAAAATATTTCATCTTTAGCAAAAGCAGGTAAAACTGCACTTATAGATGTAGCAGAAAAATTTATAAAGACAACTCCAAGCACAAGTGCAAAAATTCTTGAATCTTTAAATAAATCTAGACCCTCTTTGAGACCATTAAAGTGATTTTTAATTATAGATTCCTTTTTATTATTTTTTTTCTCCTTGTAGTGGCTAAGCTTTTTAGATAAAAGGCAAAATAAAAGCCCTGTTAAGATAAAGCTTATACTGTCAGCATAGAAAGCTGTCATAAAACCAAATACAGATATAATAATACCTGCTAAAGTATCAAATATTGCATTTGACCCCTGATAAGCCATAGTCATCAAAGAATTTCCTGTTACAAGTTCTTCCTTAGAAAGAATCTTAGGTAGAAGAGAAATTTGTCCAGGATAAACAAGCTGGTTAATCAAGGATATTATAGGCATTATAATCATAATATGATAAACATTTAGTTTTTCTAGATAATACATGACTGGAATTATTAATATTAAAACAGACTGTATAAGTTGGGATATAACTAAAAATTTCTTCATATTAATCTTATCTAAGATTGGACTTAGAAGTAGTTGTATTATGGCAGTTGATGAAGTTAGAAATAGGGTTATTCCTGAATATACAGTAGACCCACTCATCTGATATACCAAAAGAGTTGAGGCTATAGCATAAAGGCTATCACCAAAATTTGTAATTAGTCGTCCTATAAGCAGGACATAAAAATCTTTACTTTTAATCATTTTTAACATACTCCTTATATTTAACGTTTAGTTTTTGTTGACAGTTATGTCTTTTTTAACCAGTAAGCATTTACTTACTGGTTTTAAGATAATTTATAGATTTGTACTTGGAAGTTTTCTGAATTTTCCTCATTTTGACTGTATTTTTTTATAAGTTCATTTAATTCTTCTTCAAAAGCTCCATAACTGTTTTTTGGAATTTTAAAGGTGAATTGTTTCTCTTCTAAATTTTTATTAAATATTTCACTGTTTGGTATAAAAGCCTTGGCTACTGGTAGAAAATATTTCTGAGTAATCCCATTAATTAACTCAGTGTCTACAACCTCTATAATACCATTTTGTTCTAATATTTTTAGGTGGTAATGAATTTTTGATCGACTAACTCCTAAAGACTCTGACAAGTCTTGAGCTGTTTTTGGTGTAGCTCCTAGGGTCATAATTATTTTAAGCCTAATAGGGTCGCTTACTATATTTATTTCTTCTAAAGTATTTAATATATGAACTTCCTTCAAAGCAATCACCTCTTTCTATTTTGTTATTTATACTATAGCTTTATTTTTATATGCTGTCAAGTTTTCTTTAACGTTAAATTATTTATATAGCGTTATATATAATTTTACAAATATATTTTTACATAGAACTTATTCACTTTCATTCTCTTATCACTCCATTTTTCCATGCTGGGACTGATTTTGCTTCATTCATTAAATCTATTTTTTCTTTTTTGCTTAAGTCTTCCCCTATCTTTTTTATAACTTCATCTGAAATATTATCTTTTCCCAAAGACTTGATTGCCTGAATTATAGTGGCTGTCTTTAAGGACATATTTGCTATTTCTCCTGGCTTTACTTTTTTAAATTCTAAAACTGAATCTCCAATTTTATATTCTTTATACCTGCCACTTGATATATATTTATAGTGAGTTGGTA
>JAUNLG010000006.1 GCA_030532385.1 Anaerococcus sp.
GTATTGTCATTTCAAGTATTCTTGAATATATCCTCTGATACTCAAGGTCAATATTGGGATTTTGAATAATTCCCAACGATAAGTTCGTGGTAAAAATTGTCGGCCTACCCTTTAAATATCTTGAGTTTATAATGTTATATACTTGTTCTCTTGCATAAGATGTATCTCTTTCAATTCCAAGGTCGTCTAAAATAAGTAAAGGGATATTAGATAGGTTATTTATAATCTCATTTGAATCAATCTTAAATGACGACTTTTGTATTTGATTTATAATCTGAGATAAATTCCTAATCTTAACCCTAACTTGATGTTTTTCGATTAATTCATTTGCAATTGAACAAGCTAGATAAGTTTTCCCACTACCAACATCACCATAAAGTAAAAGTCCAACATTATCTTTTCTCATTTGTTCAAAGCTTTTGGCATAATTGTAGGCAACTTTATAGGCTTGCCCCTTTTCATTTAAAAATTTTTCAAAATTATATAGGTGTTGAGCAGGTGATGTAAAACAGTCTCTTTTTAGTGATGATATTTTCATTAGTTTTTCTCTTTCTTCATTTTCTCTATCTCTCTTTATTTCACATTCACATTTAATTCTGGGAATAAACTTTGTAAAACCCAGATCAATTAAATCACCATCAACTCTTTCACCACATTCCTTGCAATAAATATGTCCATTTTTTTCAGTGTCATTTTCTCTCAAAACAAAATCTTTTAAATCTATCATAAACTCTCTCCTATATCGTAATTCATCTTTCCTGTTGAATTTTCATTAATATTTTTTGCCTGATCATTGAGATACCAATTAATTATCGTTGCCTTGTGATCTTGATAAATTCTGTTGTTCGCTTTCATGTACGAAGACAACCTATCTATATACTCATTAATTCTTATTCCTATCTCATTTGTTAAGTCCTTGTATTCTTCATCACTCAGAAATATATTTTTATATATTCCATAAGGCTTTTGACCTTTATTAAAATCATTCTTTCTTAACTCATTATTACTAATATTGTTATAGTTACTTTCCGATTTTCGGAAATCTTGGGGTCTGTTATTCGGAAGTCTTGAATTCCGATTATCGGAAGTCTGGATTTCTGTTTTTCGGAAATCAGTATTTCTGTTATTTGGACTAGAAAAAACACTCATAAAGTCTTTAACATAAATTCTGTTAGGCTTTCCAAGTCCTTGTCTCTTCTTCTCATTAAGTCCTATTCCTGATTTAACATCAAGCTCAGCTATTAATTTATTTGCTTTTTCACTCGCACAATTAAATTGATCTTTTATACTTTCAATTGTGTAGTAAATAAAGACTTTTCCATCTTCATCTATCCAGCCATTTTTATATGAAAGACCCATTCGATTAAGCATATATGAATACAAAACTTTTGCTTCAATAGAAATACTCCTAAAAACTTCATCTTCCACTAATACCATAGGCAACCTGATGAAGTTATACATTTCAGACTGCCTATTATAAAAATAATCAAAATTCATTCATACCTCCTTTCTTTAAAATAAAAAAGACGACAGAATTATTACTTTCTATCGTCTATGATTTACATATTAAGTTTTCATAACAAAATAAGACTCTTGAAAGAATCTTTAGTTTTATTGGTATGCTATTTACAATATTCATTATTAAAATGTATACTCTAAGCAGCACACCAACTATTTATTTTTTGAGTTTTAAACTTTGGTAGAAGTCTTGAACTCCTTGTATTTACATAACTATTTGCCTCTATCACTATTATGACACGAAACCCCATGGTAGGATCATAAACTGTAAATCCCTTGATATCCTCCTTCCCATCCATAGCTATCTTTGCCATTAAAGATGAAACTTGTTGGGGAGTATAAAATTCCCCAGCCTTTTTACCACTTTCTGTTGCAAATTGACCTATCATATATTCATAGACATCACCTAGGACATCTCCTGAGTATAAAGATAGGTCAAGTGATGCAATTTCCTTCATAACTTTCGAAATCGTTTCATTTTGTCTTTGTAGGCTTGAACCTAATCTTTTAGAATAAAGATCTACATCTTCAAACATATTCTCAAAATCTTTTGACGCCTGTTCAATATCCCTAAAGCCTTGGTCTAAATGTTCTAATTCAAAAGACTTATCATCAATTTCTTCAATAAATTTTGTGTAAGTATAAGCAGGTTTTATTACATAGGAAAATCTTACATTTAGCTCATAGACAAGCTCTTCCCCATCCTCACTATCATATGTTTCTTCATAGACATCTTGAAGACTCTCTAGGGATAAATCCTCAACTTCCATGAGTTCTCCAACATATTCTAGTTGCTTATCTGATAAATATTTATAAAAAATTAGACCCAATAAATAGGACTTATATTCTGACGCATCCATATTCGAACGGAGAATGTCAGCTGAATTCCATAACTTTTGGTAAAGGTCCTTGGTTAAAGTCATAATGCCTCCATCAATATAAAAATAAATATGCAATTACTATAATTATAACATTCATTAGTTTATTTTAAAAATGTCACTTTAATAAGTGTAAGAAATATAACAAATTAATCTATTTTTTCTGGATTGTGATAATTTACATATCATAAAATCGTTTTGGGTATACTTAAGATATAGGATAGAAAAAAGAAAGGATGGAATATGAATTATAAATTAGGACACAAAAGTGAAAAGCTACCTAAATTTTTTGAAGGCGAACAAATAGGCGAAATTAAAGACACTAAGGATTATGACTTGGTAATCATAGGAGCTGGAACACCTGGTGTACCTGCTGCTATAAGGGCAAATGAACGTGGGCTTAAGGTTTGTGTAATTCAAAAAGAAGAGCAAGCTTCAGCCTGTGGAAATATTGGAGCAGGAATCCTATTAGATAAGTCTAAGAAGGAAGATATAGAAAAAGTGATATCTCAAGAAGTAGAAGATAATAACTATAGGTCCAAAAGATCCTTATATAGGCACTGGGCTTATAATTCTGGTGAAGCAATTTCTTGGCTTATAGATATTGCCAAAAAGGCAGGATGTAAGGTTTTAGATGCTGGGGATAATCCTCACAAGGCTTTAAATAAAAAACTTGGAACAGACCTTCACTTTGTAACTTCTTTATTTGGTCCTAAACCATATAGTGTAACAGATGCAATAGTAGAACTTGCTGAATATGCTGAAAATCAAGGTGTTGAT
The DNA here is from genome assembly GCA_030532385.1 of Anaerococcus sp. Taxonomy (GTDB): domain Bacteria; phylum Bacillota; class Clostridia; order Tissierellales; family Peptoniphilaceae; genus Anaerococcus. The sequence goes on from JAUNLG010000006.1 coordinate 3,177, forward strand.
TTCTACTATAACACAAGAGCAGTCGACCTTGTAAAGGAAAATGATAAAGTAAGGGGAGTAATAGCCAAAAATAAAGATTCTTACATACAATTTAATGGCAAGTATGGAGTAATTGTAGGAACTGGTGACTATCAAAATGATGATCAAATGCTAGCCTACTACCTTCCTGATGTTGTAAACTTTAAGAAGAAAAAATCAGGAAGAGAAGGTGATGGCCAAAAGATGATAGTTAGGGCTGGTGGTGTGATGGAAAACATTGGCCATACAAAAATGTGTCACGATTTTGATTCGGGTCCTTCATCAATGATGTCCATGCCATATCTAAGGGTTAAAAAGAATGGTAGACGCTTTACAGATGAAACTGTCCCAATGGAATATATGAACTGCTTTTTATTATCCAAAGAGGACCAAGGCGAGTATATGCAAATTTTTGACTCTGCCTATATAGAAAAGGGTCAGGGTAAGATAGGTGGTTCGCCTGTGGAACTTGAAGAATTAAATAAATTTATAAAGGATGCAGATGTCAGTGATAGGACTGGTGTAATTGAAAACCTAATTGATACCCAAAGGGCTGATAGCTTAGAAGAATTGGGAGAAAAATTAGGAATAAATGATATTGATACTTTTGTAGAAACTGTAAATAATTACAACAAAATGGCTGAAGATGGCGAAGATAAGGAATTTGGAGTAGACAAAGACCAAATGATCAGCGTAAAGAAAGCTCCTTTTTATGGTATCCATAGACACATTAAACTTACCCTAACTTGTTCTGGTGTAAATATAGATGATAAACATAGGTGCCTTGATATAAATAACCAACCTATTGAAGGACTTTATGCTATAGGAAATGTTGCAGGAAATATGTATGGGGCAGCAGATTATCCACTTGGAGTAGTCGGACTAAACCTTGCTAATAACTACACATCAGGCTATACAACTGCAAATTACCTTGCTGACCTTAAGGACAATAACTAATATATTATTTTATAAATAAAGGAGTGGAAATTTCCACTCCTTTTTCTCATATTTTGTTTTAGTAAAGACCTGATGGATTTTCGCTTAAGTCGATCATAATATTTTTATGCTCGCTATAAGCATCTAGAACCATCTTGTGAGTCTCCCTACCTATACCAGACTTCTTATATCCACCGAATGGTGCACCTACAGGTAGTTGGTTGTAGGTATTTACCCACATTCTTCCTGTCCTTACAGCCCTTGAAACTTCTAAAGCTGTATTAAGGTCTTTTGTAAATACTGCACCTGCTAGACCATATTCAGAATCATTTGCAAGCTTTATAACCTCTTCCTTGGTCTTAAACTTTTGTACAACTAGGACTGGTCCGAAGATTTCCTCTTGGGCACACCTATTAGAATTTTCTATATCTGTAATGATTGTTGGCTCATAAAAGGCACCTTCTTCTAAACCATCAACCTTAGCCATTTTACCACCAGTTACAATGGTTGCCTTACTTTCTTTAGCAAAATCTACATAAGATTGGATTTTTTCTACTTGACCCATATTTATTTGTGAACCCATTTGAGTATTCTCATCTAGAGGATCACCGATCTTTAGAGATTCAAATTTTTCTTTGAGCTTAGCTAAGAATTCATCATAGATACCCTCTTGTAAGAATAACCTAGATCCTGCTGAACATACTTGACCTTGGTTAAATAAAATCGCAAGAGTTGCTCCATCAATAGCCTTGTCCATATCTGCATCATCAAAGACAATATTAGCAGACTTACCTCCAAGCTCTAAAGTTGCTGGGATAAGATTTTTAGCTGCAGAAATTCCAACTTCTCTACCAACTTCTGTTGATCCTGTAAAGGCTAATTTATCTAGATCTGGATGGTGTTGTAAAATTTCACCTGATACAGATCCCTTACCTGTGATCACATTTAAAACACCATCTGGTAGGATGCCATCAATTAAATCAACAAAGGTTAAAAGTGATAGCGGTGTTGAAGAAGAAGGGTGGATAACAATTGTGTTACCACTAGCCAAAGCTGGAGCAAGTTTCCACGCTGCCATTAAGAATGGGAAGTTCCAAGGAACAATTTGTCCAACAACACCTATTGGTTCCCTAATAACCATAGATAAAAGATTTCCATTTAATAGTTTAACCTGGTCTTCTTCCCCTCTTATCACAGATGCAAAGTACCTAAAATGATCTGCTGAACTTGGAATATCAACGGTTTTAGTCTCTCTAATTGGTTTACCATTATCCAAGGATTCAACCTCAGCTAATAGATCATTATTTTCCTCTATAATATCTGCAATCTTATTTAATAGCTTAGCACGTTCTTCTACTGTAGAGTCCTTCCATCCCTTGTTAAAGGCATCTCTTGCAGCCTTAACTGCCCTATTTACATCGATATCATCTGCTTGGGAAAACTCAGCCAGGAATTGTCCTGTAGCAGGTGACTTAGTTTGTAAATATTTGCCACTATTTGCCTTAGTCCACTTACCATTTATATATAGATCATACTTATCCAATAAATTTACCATACTTATCTCCTTTAAAGTAAATTATTACATTTAACACTAAAATTAAGATTGATATTATTTATCAATGTCTGCTAATATTATACCCACAAGACTTATGAAATAAACAATATATAATTTCTTAAATCCTTGTAATGATCTAAAATAATTAACAATTAATATTTAATATTTTAGTTAATATATATAAAATTCCTGATATTTTTAAATGATTTACATTGGTTTTTTCGGTATATCTAAATAAATATAAACTTTAATTTCTTTAAATTAGATATTTCTTTAGTTAGTCGCATTTTTTTCAAATTTTCTATTTAAGCTTACACAAAAACTCTTACAAAATTAATTGGAGTATTTGTAAGAGTTATGTCTTGATTTAATCTATAAGGTAAATTTAGTATCAATCTTACCTATAAATCCATATTCTATATTTACTTTATCATTAGAAGAAATCTCTAGACTTTCCTCCTCATCTTCAGGAAAAATCCTAGTAGATAGGGTATAGCCCCCATCGTTGACAAAAATTTCAACCGAAGACCTGTCAATAAAGATCTCTAATTTATCTACCTTAAGCTCAAGGATTCTTACTTCCCAGTTCTTCCTATCAATTATATCTAGCCTCTCTAGCAATAAGCTTTCTTCTCTATAAGTTAGTATTAAGGGAGAGCTCCCATTTTTATCCTTAAAAAAATCAATTTTAATATCTTCCATCACATTTTCTATTAGGATCCTCATAGGCTTAATTGACTTAACCTCCAGTTTATTGCTAGTAGTTTTTTTACTTTCGATAATTTTTTCGGTAAAATCCTGAGGTCTTTGATAGAGCCTGCCATCTCTAATTTCAAGATTTCTAACAAGACTCAGTGATGAATTTGATAGGCCATTTTTTTCTAAATTTACATCTGGAAGGCCAAGCCAAGATATTAAATATGTTTTTTCTTGTGATTTACCTATCATTGAGGCATAAAATTCAAAACCATGATCAAGTCTCTTAAAATCTTCTTCAACCACAAACTCTACATTTTCAAAGTCCATCTTTCCAATCAAATATCCATTAAGGTCCCTATTAGAATTTTTCCCATCACCCAGGCCTTGGGGAGAGAAGATTAAAAGGTCTTTTCCATCAACTTTTGCAAATGATGGACATTCCCACATATAACCAAAATCTTTATAGCCCTTGATCTTGATTTTTCCACGGTATTCCCAAGCATCTAAGTCCTTTGACCTATATAAAATTATAGACCCCTTATCCATATCCTGGGCTCCTAAAAATATATAATAGGTCTTATCTAGGGGGTTATAATAAATGCTAGGATCCCTTTGATGTTCAGTAAAATCTTTGTTTGTACCTATTATGACTTTCTTATGACCTATCTTACCATCTTCACCTAAGACGGCCCTTACTTGCTTGGGCCTTCTTATATCATTATTGTCCCTAAAATTGCCTGTATAAAAAACATTTAATTTTCCATCAATTTCTAAACCACTACCAGAATAAGCCCCTCTATTTTCAAATATTTCTTCTGGTACTAAACCTACTCCCATATTTTCAAACTCAATTAAGTCTTTAGATCTTGTCATATACCAGTGCTTTTGCCCATGGAAGGGTCCAAAGGGATGCCATTGGTAAAAAAGATACCAGTAGCCATTATAGTAGCAAAAACCATTGGGATCATTTAAAAGACCACTTATGGGATGAACATGGTAAAATTGCCTATATTTATTTCTCTCTTCTAGCTTATAAGCTTCATAAAGATCTTTCTTATCCCTATTTTTATCTAAGACTTTGATCAATTTATAGACTCCTCAAGCATCTTATCTGAGTATCCAAAAAGATAAGTTAGGACAAAGGCTACTGCAGCTGAAATTATTAACATAGTTAAGTAAAGCAAAATATTATCTAAATAAAGTAAGGTTCCTGGTATTACCGTCACTGCCATACCATTGCCTGCAAGGTCAAATATTGATGCAAAAAATCCACCTGCTCCTCCTCCTACCATAGCCATTATAAATGGTCTTACAAATCGTAAATTTATACCAAAAATGGCAGGTTCTGTTATACCCAAGGCCGCTGATATAGCGGAAGGATAGGCAATTTGTTTAATTTTTTTATCTTTAGTCTTTATAGCTACTGCAAGCACTGCTCCTGCTTGGGCAGAGGTAGCAGCTGATAGTAAAGCATTAAAGGCATTTCTTCCTGTATCTGCCAAAAGTTGAACCTCTAAAAAGTTAAATATGTGGTGGATACCCGTTACAACTATAAGTTGTTGAAATCCTCCTATCAAGATACCTGCAAGGCCTAAGGGTAAATTTAATATCCAATAGGTTACATCTAAAACAATGACTTCTAAGGCATGAAATATGGGTCCTATGGCAAATAATGATAGGACACTCATAATGGCTAATACCAAGAAAGGTCTAAGTAATAAATCCAAACTATCAGGTATTAGTCTTGCTAAAGATTTTTCTAATTTTGCTCCTAGAAAGCCAGAAATAAAGGCTGGTAATACTGTTCCTTGATAACCTACTACAGGTATAAATCCAAACATTATGATCGGACTGAGGTCTCCACTAGCTACTTGGTAGGCATTAGGTAGGTTTGGGTGAACTAGCATTAGCCCTAGGACAATACCTATTACACCAGATCCACCAAAAACTCTAAAGGCAGACCATGCTACCAAGGCAGGTAGAAAGGCAAAGGCAGTATCAGTTAGAACCTGAGTCCACATTAAGAAATTTTCTGAAATATCCTCTACTCCAATAGAGAAAAGTCCCAAGACTTCAGGCCTTGTTATAAGCCCCCTAAGGCCCATAAATAACCCTGTCGCTACTAAAACGGGAATTATAGGAACAAAAACATCTCCAAAAGTTTTGATAGCTCTTTTTAAAGGATTTTTTTGATTTTTCTCTTTGTTTGCCCTAGCACTTTTTTTGATATTATCCATACCAGATTTATTGTCATCTTCAAGATAGGCATCGTAAACCTTGTTAACTCTCCCTGTGCCAAAAATTATTTGAAGCTGGCCCTTATTTAAAATAGCTCCTTTGGCTCCTAGTACTTCTTGGGCTTTTTTAATGTCAACCTTACCTTCATCAATTGTCTCAATTCTAAATCTTGTAGCACAATGTTCTACATGACTTACATTTTCAGGGCCGCCTGCTGCCCTTATAGCTTCTTCGGCTGCTTTTTTATAATCCATATCTTCTCCTTTAATATTGGAACCGGTTCCGTTGATGGTATCAATATATACCCTCTCTGCTAACTTGTCAAGGGCTTTTGAAAACTTTTTCTATTCTTGTTATAATACTCATATCAAAGTACAGAGGAGTTTTAATGGCTAACATAAATGATATTGCAAAAAAAACTGGATTTTCTAAATCAACAATCTCAAGATATCTTAACAAGGGGTCTGTAAGTAAGGCTACTAGTGATAAAATTAAGGCAGCAATCGATGAATTAGGATATGTTCCAAATAAATTTGCCCAATCACTAAAGTCATCATCGAGTAAGACTATAGGGGTTGTCATTCCTAATTTCTATGGCTTTAGCAAAAACATGGCCCTTGATGCTATAAATTCTTACCTATCCACAACTGAATACACCATGCTTTTATCATCTTCTAACAATAATAGTATAAGAGAAATTGAAATTTTAGAGGAGATGGTTAGGTTAAATGTTGATGGAGTTATCCTTTTTGCATCAAAGATTAGCAGTGAACATAAAAAGTTCTTTAAAAGTATTGATATCCCCCTTCTTATTTACGGACAAGAAGTTAAAGGTGAGCATTGCATATGTGTAGATGATTATGCTAGTGGAGTTTTGATGGGAGATTATATTAAATCTTTAAATCATAAGGAAATATCATATTTGGATGTAGGTTCCTTTGATAAGGCTGTTAGGAAAAGATTTAAGGGCCTATCAGATAGTCTTGAAAATTCACCAATAAAGATTAACCATCATCTAGTAAATTTTAAAAAGGAAAAGGCCTATGACAAAATCCTAGAAATTTTTGATAAGGAACAAGCAAGTTTTTATATAGGAGCTACTGATAATATTGCTTTTGGGATAATAAATGCCCTTACGAGTATGGGAATTAAGATTCCAGAAAATATTTCTGTTGCTGGATTTGGAGATTATGATATATCCTCTATGGTTGCCCCATCTCTTACCACAGTGCGTTTTCCTTACTCAAGATCTGGCCTAGTTGCTATTGAATATATGCTTAAACTAATCAGTGGAGAGAGTATAGAAAAAGAAACCCTCCTTAAGGGTTCCTTAATTGTTAGAAATTCTAGTAAATAAGCCTAAATTTCTACAAGTTGTTTTCTATTATTAAAGAACTTCTTGTAGGCAAGAAAGGCTGCCAAAAATGATGAGATAGATGTTGCTGATAAAAGCATAAATGTAACGACAATTTGGTATTTTACCGCCTCTATTGGAGAAGATCCTGCAAGAATCAATCCTGTCATCATTCCTGGAAGAGATACAATACCCAATGTTTTTGTTGAATCAATAGTAGGTACCATACCAGTTCTTATTGAATCTCTAATCAATTCTATAGATGAATCAAGGATTGATCCACCCAAGGCAAGCTTTGTCTCAACTTCTTCTCTCTTATCAGAAAAATTACTAAGAAGTTGCTTGAAGGTAAGACCTAAAGCTACCATAGAATTTCCAATAATCATTCCGCTGACAGGAATAACTTGGTTTGGTATATAGGTTATAACTCCTGACAATATCAAAATCAAAAGAGTTATTATCGATGATATTGATATTGCTATAAAGGATATGGCAAATACATTTTCCATGCCCTTGGCTCTTTTTGATGCATTCAATGCTGCATTAAAGATCATAAATAAAAGAAGTAGACTTGTAAAAATCGGGTTTTCTAATCCAAAAATATATTCTAAGACAAATCCAACTACTAATAATTGGATAACTGCTCTAATTACCCCTATTATCAAATCTTTTTCTAACTTTAATTTCTGCCAATAAGAGAAAAACAAACTTACCAGTATCAAAGATGATGATAATAGTAATGATCCTTGACTAATTGTGTTCATTTCCTACCTCCTTAAATGAAGCTAGTTTTCCATCCTCAACTACCAGTATCTTATTGTACTCCTTCCTTTCTTCAACATCGTGACTTATGGATAATACCGTAAGTCCATCTTTATTTAGGTCTCTTATAATTTCTCTTACCAAATTTTTATTATCTATATCCAAGGCTGAGGTAACTTCATCTAAGAGAATAATTTCAGGTAAAAAGATCAAAGACCTTATTAGGGAGATTCTTTGTCTTTCTCCCCCTGACAAATCATCTACATCCTTATCTAGAAATTTAGTGGACATTTTAAAACGGTCAAATAAATAATCTACTCTTTTCTTATCTACTTCTAAGTTTCTAAGCTTATATAGATAGGAAATATTTTCACTCACCTTTTTGCCAAATAGGTAAGAAGATTGGGAAGAATAGAGTATATCTTTTCGCAAGTCTTCTGGTTTATATTCTAGATAATCCCTATCCTTATAAATAATCTTACCAGAGCTAGGACTTATTAGATTGCAAGCCAATCTTAAAAGAGTACTCTTTCCACTTCCTGACGGTCCCTTTATAGAAATATAATCTCCTTTTTTTACTTCGAAGGACATATCTTTTATTATCTTCTTATCCTCGGTTTCAAAGGATACCCTGTCAAATTCAAAAAAACTCACATTTACTCCTTTAGAAAATCCTTACTAATCAACAGAAATTTTTATATCTAGAAGCATTGATTCATCAAGGGCTTCTAATCCATTTACCTGTAAAACATTGTCTTTAATAGCAAGAATTTCACATTTTGATACTAATATAGGATTTGGCCTATGAGGAGACCTGATAGAAAAAACTCCCCTTTCTTCTTTTTTTATAAAGTGTCCCCCTTTGGAGACTAAAAAATCCCTATCAGCTTCATCTGCCCAATAGAGTACTAGGATTTTATCTCCTTTTTTTAAGCCAATTAGCCCATCTTCATATTCTTTAAAAACTTCTATAATTGATTCTACATCCTCCCTACCTTGGGTTGGTGGTTTGTTAATTCTTTTCCTATCATAGGGAGAGTGAATTATACCTATATTTTTAAATTTCATATTTACTCCTATATAATCTCCTCTTTTAGTATCTGTTCAACTATATTTATACACATATCAGCAGCCTTTCCTGACTTTTCTTCATATTCTCCTGCCCCACCTGTTAGGGAGTCAGATACTATCTTTATAATTAGATTAGGTTTTTGGTTTAAATCACTAATTAAAACAACTGCTGCTGCTTCCATATCGCAAATATCAGCTCCAAATTCCTTAGCCAAGCTTAACTTTGCTTCTCTACTATCAATGAATTTATCCCCACTAGCACAAGTAAAGACGGGAATATCTTCATACATTTCCTTAACCTTGTCCATAATTGCCTTATTTGTCCTTAGATAGATATCAGGATATTGGGCATACCTTCCTTTTTCTATCTTATCTATAGCAGATATATCCATATCATAGTGAACAACCTTATCTACAAAACATATATCCTCAACTTCCAAATCTTCTCTTAGTCCTCCTACCACACCAAAGTTTATTAGTAGGTCAATATCATAAGTATCAAAGAGCATCTGAGCTCCACCAGCTGCTCTAATTTCTCCTTCTTTTGTGTGGACAAAGTAAAGATTATAATCCTCTGTTTTCACTTTATATACATCAAATCCTTTGACGTGATCACGAATTATCTTATCCTTATACTTTTTTGTAACTGCATCAAGCTCTACTGCTACTAAAAGTCCAATATTTTTCATCTATCCTCCTTATTGTTCTATTATATCCATAAGCTCACCTACAAATACATAATGACCTTGCCATCCTCCCTTATAGTCAGGAAAGGCCATGGGTTTTGCCTTATAATAATCCTTTATTTCCTGCCTTAATCCTTCATCTTCAAATTGACCTTGATAAAGTTTTTTAAGCAAAAGACTAAGGGAAGCTTCCTTATATCCTACGCTTTTTGCAAATTTAATCGGGGTTAAGCCCGCATTTATGGCCTTATCCTTCTCATCTTTTCCAGAATGAGATCCCATGTAAGAGAGGATTTTTTTATCCTTAGGGTCAAAGAAAGATAGGGTAAAGTAGTCATTTTCTCTAAGGTATTTACTGGTGTAGCGATCTGGGTGAACATAGATTGTAAATGTAATCCTAGGTTTTAAGGAAGAATTATTCCAAATTGTCCCAATAGATCCCCAGCCAATTGTACAGCCATTAAAATCATCTAGCTTGCCAGCACTTACCAGAGCCCAGTCTCGGTTAAATACATCATAGCCTTTAAATATTTGATCGAATTTCATAAATCCTCCTTTATATCTTTATTCTACCATAAGAAAAAATAAGGGCTCTTATTAAGATACCCTTATCTATCCTTATCAAAATAAATTATTATTGAAAAAAAGCCATCTTCCACCCTAGCTTCTATCCTAGCTTCTAATTTTTCGGCCAAGCCCTTGGCTATAGCAAGACCCAAACCTGTTGAAGATTCATTCCTAGACCTTGATGCCTTATAAAATTCTTTAAAAACTTGGTCACTTCTTATAGTAGACCCCTCCTTTATTTTGTTTTTGCTTATAAAAACTATTTTATCTCCCTCATCCTTTAATGATATTTGGAGGGGATTTTCTCCGTGAACTAGGATATTTCTGTAGATATTTTGAAAGATTCTCTCTAGGCCATCTCTGTTTGATCTTATTTTCATCTCCTTTTCTTCTATGCTTATATTAGGCTCTATTAATTTAAATTTAAAATCTTGATAAAAATTTAGCAAGGTTTCAAGACAAACCTTTCTAACATCTACTACTTCCATATCCAACTTATAAGCTTCTTCTTGAACTTTAACATAGGTAAATAATTGGTCAAGGATTTTATTTAAACTAAGAATACGATTTTTCATTATCCTTAAGTATCTTTCCATCTCTTCTCCATCTTGGCTGAAGCTTAACAGCTGTAGGTAGCCATCCAAGGAGGTAAGCGGAGTTCTTATATCATGGGATAGGCCAGTTATTGTTTTTTGAATAGATTCTTTATTTATCCTAAAGAGTTTCTCTTTTTGATGAAAATCAAGTAAAAATTTATTGATTGTCTGGCTAAGTCTTACTAGGCAAGCAAGGTTTAAATCAGTTGATACCTGCATCAATGTCCTATTTTCAACAATAAACACCAGTTGATCACTTATAGCTTTTACTTCTCTAATAATTAGAAAATTAAAACTTAATGATAGACCTAAGAGAATCAATAAGAGTATTAGTATAATTTTCATCCTGACCTTTCCTTCCTAAATGTCTTTTTTCTTTATTATAACAGATGCAAGGCTTAAAGCTAAAATTCCTATTATAAGTGCCACAAGGCTTGCCCTAAGTAAGTCAGCATTGGTAGAATTTATACCTATATTCGTAATATTTCCTATGTTTATAAAGTTTGATATTGTAAAATCTTCACCTATTTTAAATATTAGACCTATCAATTTATTTACCAATCCAACTAACAGATTAAAGAAAATCATGGCATATAGGAGGCTAGCTAATAAACTTGTTGCAAGAGACCTAGTTATACTAGCAACCAATAGAATCACTGATAAAAATGAAAGGTGGGATAGGAGTTGAACAAATAGGATTTTAATTAGACTTCTATAATCATCTATCTTAAACATTCCATCATTTATCATAGGTGTAAGCACAGTTAGGATTAGGGCTGATAGTATGAAAGTAATAATAGTATATACTCCTGCAACTAAGAAGGTTGAGATAATATATTTTTTCTTATTATCCCCAATTCCAATAAAGTTTTTTATGTAGCCATGGGTGTAAGGGCCAGTAAAAAACAAGGATGCGAATATAATCATAAATATTATATAATTTTTTTGACTAAAGGAAGAAACAATAAAATCTCCCCCATCATTACCTAACTCTTCAAGTCCCTGGGTACTTATATCTATACTAACTTCACCTTGACCTTGGCCAAGGTCCTCTTCTTGCTTGACATTTTCACTTATATTTTTACTAGCAAAATGAACTATACCAAGGGTTAAAAGGGATGTTAATACCACTGCTAATAGAATTAAAAAACTTGATCTAGACTTAAATATCCTCATTCTCTCCATTCTAACTAAATTTAACATGATTTCCTCCTATTTATCCAATAAATTCATGTAATATTCTTCTAATGATTCTCTTTTGACAGTCATATCTAAGATTTTAATCTTACTATCATTTAATATCGTCAGTAATTCGTTGATCCTATCTTGGTTTTTATAAATATAGAAGGTATTTTTATCTATTAGTTTGTAAGTATCAATTCCATTTTCTTCAAAGACCAGGCAAGTTTTCCTAGGGTCATCTGTCATCAATTCAATTCTTTCCTTGTTTTGCTCATCTAGTTCTTCCTTAGTAAAATTAGCTACAAGTTTTCCCCTATCAATTATGGCAAAATTTGTAGCCACCCTTGCTAGCTCATCTAGGATGTGGCTAGATATAAGAAAAGTCATATTTTTTTCCTTATTTAATCGCTCGATTATGGTTCTAATATCTATTATTCCTTGAGGATCTAGGCCATTTATAGGTTCATCTAATACTAAAATGTCAGGTTCACCAACAAGGGCTATGGCAATTCCTAACCTTTGTCTCATTCCAAGAGAAAAGTCCTTTACCTTTTTCTTTCCTGTATTTGATAAACCCAAAAGTTCAAGCAGGTCAAAAACATACTTATCTCCTCTTATCCCACAAGACTTTCCCTTTAGTAAAAGGTGGTCGTAGGCTGTCATTGATGGATAGGTTCCGGTATTTTCGATGAGGGCTGAAATCCTAGTTTGAGCTTGGGCATTTGTCCTATCATAACCAAATATCTTATAATCTCCACTACTTGGTCGTGCTAAGTTTGATATTATCTTCATAAAAGTTGTTTTCCCAGCACCATTTTTTCCTATTAATCCATAAATATCACCCTGGTTGATAGTTAAGGATAGGTTGTCAACTGCCTTATAAGTTCCATACTCTTTAGTTAAATTTAGGGTTTGAATTATTGGTATCATCTTCTTACCTCTCTTTCTAATATAAGGATAAAACAAATTTCTTTATAAAGTCTTAACAAAGTATAAAGAAATCATAAAGAAAAAAGCCCATCATAGACGGACTAGTTAGAAAGCTTAAACCCTATCCCCCAAACAGTTTCAATATATTCTTTTTGTGAGTGAGCTTTAATTTTCTTTCTTATATTTGAAACATGAACACTTATTGAATTATCATTTTCTATAAAATAATCCTCCCAAGTATGCTCATAGATTTGCTCTTTTGTAAAAACTTGGTTAGGATTTTCTAAAAATAATTTTAAAATTCTAAATTCAGCCTTAGTTAATTTTAGATTTTCTTTACCAATATAAGCCTTGTAGGTTCTAGTATCTAATATAAGTTCCCTATAGGTAAGTCTACCCTCATTAATTGGCTGTCTATTTCTTTTTGCCAGGATATTAACCCTTGCGATAAGCTCATCAAGATTAAAAGGCTTTGTCATATAATCATCCGCTCCGCCATTTAGGAGGGCAAGTTTTGAATCTATCGAATCTTTAGAGGATAGGACCAAAACTGGAATATCTTTAATCTTTTTTATTTCACTAAGAACTTCTTCACCACTAAGGCCTGGAAGCATAAGATCTAAAATTATAACATCAAAGTTTTCTTTCATGTAAAGAAGGGCCTCTGTGCCAGAATAAGCCCTATTATAGGTGAAATTATTCATAAGAAGAGTTTTAGCAATAATATCACTAATATCCTTATCATCTTCTACAATTAAAATCCTTTTATCCATAGACTCCTCCCTTGCTTGTTATATATACACAATACCCTAAAATTTTAAAATAAATAAAACTTTTCATAAAAATTTGCATTTATACCAAGTTAAAAGATATAATTAGTAGTTAGAATAAGCAAAAGAATGAGGAAAAATTATGAGTCAAAAGAAAAGTAATGTAAGTTTTATTACAAATGCTAATATTAATAAAGTTATATTTAAGATATCTATTCCCCTTATGATTAGCAACCTTATCAAAACATTTTATGGTATAACTGATGGTATATATGTAGCTCAAATATCATCTGAGGATTATGCAGCAACCTCTTTTACCTGGCCTATAACATTTTTATTTATAGCCTTCGGTCTTGGAATTAATGTTGCAGCAACATCTTTGATGAGCCAAAGACTTGGAGGAGGTAGGATTGAAGAGGCCAAGGTCTATGCTAGACATACCCTAGTCTTAACAGCAATTATTGGTATCTTATTTTCTATAGTAGGCTACCTTATCGCTCCCTTTATAGTTAGGTGGATGGGAGCTGAAGGATCCTTTGCCTATAAGTCCCAGTTATTTTTGGCAATAAATTCAATTGGATTGATCTTCGACCTAATATTTTTCGGCTACCAGGCTATACTAAACGCCCAAGGACTTACAAAGTCGATTACTATTATCTCAACTATTTCATCCCTAACCAATGTTATCTTAGATCCATTTTTTATCTTTGATAATGTCCTAGGTCTACCCGGACTAAATCTTGGTCTTAAGGGTGCTGCTTATGCAACAGTTCTTTCTAAGGTCCTCCTTGTAATAATTGCAGTTAAGTTAGTAAATAAGGAATCTGAAATAGAAGTTAGGCTTAGAGATTTTAACTACCAACCTAAGATAATAAGGGATATTTTTCAAATTGCAGTACCTGCATCTTTGGGGACTAGCGGAGAGGCTATTGGTTTTATAATCCTAAATGGCTTTATCCAATCATATGGAACTACAACCCTTGCAGCCTTTTCTATGGGCAATAGACTATCAGATATCTTTAACCAAGCTTCTATGGGTATCGGTATGGCCCTTACTTCAATTATCGGACAAAATGTAGGTGCAAATAATAAAAAAAGAGCCAAGGCTATCTTCAAGAGAGCAAATATTATAATAACAATTTTCTCTCTCTTAGCTGCAATAATTCTCCTAAGCTTCAAAGATCCTTTACTCTCAATTTTTATTAAAGATAAAAATGATGTAGAGCTTTGGAGACAGGCAAGTGAATACATGTATTTCTCAGCAGCAATTACCTTTTTTATGGGATATTTTTCAGCCATAAATGGTTTTTTTCAAGGTCTTGGACAAACAAAGTTTACCATGTATCTTAACCTTGGTAGGTTGTGGTTATTTAGATTACCTACAATAATTATTCTAAAAAACCTAACTAACCTTGGGTCTACGGGAATTTGGATAGCTATGCTCCTATCAAATGCCTTAACTGTACTTTGGGGTTTTATTATTTATCTTAAAAAAACTGACTTATAATTTAAAAATGACCCTAGCTACTTGATTAAAGTCTAGGGTCCTTTTCTTATAGATAATCTAAAATTATTTTCCAAACATCAAGCAAATCATCTAGCCTGTACCTGGCATTAGCAGGACTGGTAGAAGGAAGTTTTATTCCTCCTATTTTTAATTTATCCTCATGGTAGGCCTTGTAATACTTATAGGAGGCCCCTCCATTTAAAAAAACTTGTCCTATTTTAGATCCTCTGACAACCTTACTTAAGTCTGAAGGGATCACATTTTTTATGGATGCATCACTTGATCCAATAATATCACATTGATAAATCGAGTCATATAAGGCAATTTTATTTTTATATAAAAACTTTTTTCTTTCATCTATATCCCTTGTTAACTTAATTCCAAAGAGATTTTCCATAATAGGCCAAAACCTATTTTGTGGATGACCATAGAAAAATCCATACTCCCTGGTCTTGATAGATGGAAAAGATCCAAGTATCAATATTTTCGATTCCTCATTATATAAGGGTCTGAGAGGGTGACTTACCCTAGTATATTTGTTTTTATCCATATCAATTTAACTCCTACAAAATCCCAAGTTGGGAAGTTTTCTACCATGATTTTCCTATCAATTTTATATTCTTTAACTATAACTCTTTTTTCATTAAATAAAATTGGATATATGTTAATTAATTAGACCTTCCGATTTTAAATACTCATGGGCTATAGATGCTGGGTCTTCTCCACCTACATCTACCCTATAGTTCATCTCTTGCATCTGTTCGCTAGTGATTTTTCCAGAAAGTTTTTCTAAACTATCTTCTAAAGAAGGATACTTATCTAAAGTTTCATCCCTAAGCAGGGCAGCCGCTTGATAAGGAGGGAATAGATTCTTATCATCTTCCAACAAGACAAGATCATATTTTATTATATCTGAGTCTGTAGAATAAACTTCGATTAAGTTTACATCTTCATTAGCAATGGCTGTATATTTTAGGGCAGGTTCCATAGTACTAACCTCTAAATTTAGGCCATAAAGGGTTTTTAATCCCCTATTGCCATCCTCCCTATCGTTAAACTCAAGAGAAAATCCTGCTTTAATATCTTCTTCAATTTTCTTTAAGTCAGATATCTTCTCTAAATCATATTTATCAGCAAATTCTTTTCTTACAGCCAAAGCATAGGTATTCTGGTATTTCATAGGTTTAAGTAGAGAAAGATTATCTTGGTCTTTGATCATATCTCTAGCTACTTTATAAACTTCTTGCTCATCATTTGATATATCTTCAGGGGGATTTTCTAAAAGACTTGCTGTAATAGTTCCTGTAAACTCTGGATATAGGTCAACTGATCCTGATTTTAAAGCTTCATAAAGAAAGGAGGTCTTCCCAAAGTTTGGTTTTACTATGACCTTAAGGTCCGTATCTTCTTCTATTAACTCCTTATACATATTTATCAAAATCTCTGGCTCTGCACCAAGCTTGCCTGCTGCAATTATCTCAGATTTTCCCTCCTTTGCAAAAGAGACTAGGGATCCTAACAAGATCAAAAATCCTATAAAAAAACTTATAAGGATTGTTTTAATTTTCTTATCTTCTAGAAATTTGATTCCCGCATTTATTATAACAGCTAACAAGGCAGATGTTATAGCTCCTATCAGGATAAGTGCATAATCATTCCTATCAATTCCTAGCAAAATAAAGGATCCAAGACCACCTGCTCCAACCAAGGCTGCAAGGGTTGCTGTACCAATTAACATAACAGATGAGGTTCGGATACCACCAACTATAGATGGCATAGCAAGTTCTATCTCAAATTTCTTAAGCTTCTCCCGCCTAGTCATCCCAAAAGATTCAGCAGCCTCCTCTAACAATGGATCTATACCCCTTAATCCTGTCAAAGTGGATTGGAGGATAGGAAAAAGTCCATATATTACCAAAGCCACAATAGATGGAGCCTTACCAATACCAAGGATTGGGATAAATAATCCCAGTAGGGCCATTGAAGGTATTGTTTGTAAAATCCCTGTAACTTGGAGGGTAAACTCTGAAACTTTTTTGTTTTTAGCAATCAAAATAGCAAAAGGAATAGCTATTACCATAGCTATAAATAAAGATACTAAGGATATCTGTAAGTGTTCAAAAATCGCCCTTATTAATTGGTCTGACCTCTCATTTAAAGTTTGCATCAAACTATTCATATAGGGCCCCTTCCTTAAAGAACTTCTTAACAAAGTCATTTTCTGGATTATTTTTTATACCTTCTGGAGTATCTATTTGAACAACTTCTCCATTTCTCATCAGACAAATCCTATCTCCAAGCTTTAAGGCTTCATTCATATCATGGGTAACAAAAACTGTTGAAATTTTTAGGTCTTCGTGGATCTTTTTGACTAGGTCTTGGAGTTGGTCTCTGGTGATTGGGTCTAGGGCAGAAAAGGGCTCGTCCATAAGCAAAAGTTTCGGATTTGCAACAATCGCCCTAATAATACCAATTCTTTGAGCTTGCCCTCCAGAAAGCTCCTCAGGATACCTTTTAGCAAAGACCTTAGGATCAAGTCCCACCTTATCTAGATAAGAATTTACCCTATCCTTCCTTACCCCTTTATCCATACCCTTCAGCTCTCCAATAAGTTCAACATTTTCAAATACAGTCATATTGGGAAAAAGTGTCCCTTGCTGAAGAACATAGCCTATATCTAACCTAAGATTTCTCTTATCAAAGTCCATTACATCCTTTCCATCAATCAAGACTTTCCCTGAACTAGGCTCAATTATCCTATTAATCATCTTAAGACAAGTAGTCTTTCCTGACCCTGAAGATCCAACTATAACAAAAAACTCACCGTCATTTATCCTAAAACTTACATCATTGACAGCAGCTTTTTTATCAAAAATCTTACTTACATTCTTAAATTCAATCATCTAAACTCCTCTACCTATATTCTTGATAAGTTAATTATCTATATTTTTATATACTTACCCGAATTATAGACTTGGCTAATAGTATAAGAAAAAAAGTGGCCCTAGATTAACTAGATGGCCACTTATCTTTGTGTATTTACTTAGTCATATCACGGTCCCAGTATCTCATTTGTGTAACTAGGTCCACAATATCCTTAGCATTATCTTTATCAAGAATCATTATACCTGGCTCTTTTCTTCTTTCTTCATCTAGGTAGTGGATAAAGTCTTTAGATACTACCAGAGGTTTGTAATACTTATAGGCATCTTCTACAAATTGTTTTATTTCACCTTTTAGCATTGGATCTAAGCCCTTAAGTCCTGCAAGGTAGATACCATCATAAAGTACTGCATCTGTGCTTGTAAAGGTCTCTTTAATCTCTATATCCTTACCGTTAATCTTTAGATATCCTAATTTATCAGAAACTAATTCTACATACATACCTGCCTCATCCATCGCTTGTACTGCATTTTCAACTTGATCTTTATCAAAATTATCTCTTAATAAGACTGCAACTTTGAGGGTGTTTGGTTTTTTGATTTGCTCATCAAGGGATAGGGCTTTTGATTTATCCACTGATTTTCCCTCATATTTCAGGTCTTCTGCCTTATCTGATCCATTTGAATTATCTTCATAAGGATTTTCCTTATCCTCTGGCTTAAGTCCTAAATAATCTCCAACTTCTTTTGCTAAATCTTCATCAACTCTCATCAGTAAATTAATAACTTGTTGGCGTACGCTCTCTTCACTTACCTTGGTCAACTCAAATTTGAAAGCACCTATAGTATGGTCTTTCTCCCAATCTGCCAAGGAATTAAAGTAGAGTTTGGCTTGACTATAAAAGTCTAGGAACTTTTCAGGTTTAGACCTTGTCATAAAACCTTCTATAGTTTTTCTGATTACCTCATAGCCACTTTCTCCATCAAGTCTTGGATAGTTATCTGAAAGTGAGTTGTTGGTATAATTGGTTCTTGAAGTATGAATTTTTGTTTGATGGGCCCCATCTCTTTGGTTATTTGCAACATCTACAAGTGGTCTATTTATAGGTAGGTGTTGGAAGTTTGGTCCCCCTAGCCTATGCATTTGGCTATCTGTGTAGGAGAAAATTCTTCCTTGTAGTAGGGGATCATTCGATGGTTCAATTCCTCTTACAAAATTGCCTGGGTGGAAGGCTGCTTGTTCTGTTTCAGCAAAGAAATTTTCTACATTCTTATTAAGTTCTAAAATACCAAATTCTGTAATAGGAACTAACTCTTCAGGCCATAATTTTGTTGGATCTAGGATATCAAAGTCGAACATAAACTCTTGATCTTCTTTTATAATTTGCGCACCAAATTTCCACCTAGGAAAATCTCCCTTATCTATAGCTTCAGTCAAATCCTTCCTATGGAAATCTGGGTCCCTACCTTGAAGCTTTTGGGCTTCATCCCAAACCAAAGAATGTGCTCCTAGCTCTGGCTTAAAGTGAAATTTTACAAAGAAAGCCTCGCCCTTATCGTTAACTAGCCTATAAGTGTGGATACCAAATCCTTCCACCATTCTAAGTGAACGTGGGATTGCCCTATCACTCATAGCCCAGAATACATTGTGGAGTGTTTCTGGGTTGTTGGCTACAAAATCCCAAAAATTTGTATGAGCTGATTGCCCTTGAGGTACATCCGTTTTAGGTTCTGGTTTAACAGCATGAATCAAATCCGGAAATTTTATTGCATCTTGGATAAAAAATACTGGGTGGGTTAGACCTGGGAGGTCAAAGTTTCCCTCTTGGGTATAAAATTTAACTGCAAATCCATGAGGATCACGAACTGTATCAGCTGAACCTTTTGATCCTTGAACAGTAGAAAATCTTAGGAACACAGGAGTCTCTTTTCCCTTACCATTAAGAAAATCTGCAGAAGTGTACTTTCCTATATCATTGGTTACAGTGAATGTACCATGAGCACCTACACCCCTGGCATGGACCACTCTTTCTGGAATTCTTTCCCTATCAAAATGTTGCATCTTTTCTTGGTTATGGAAATCTTGTAAGAGTGAAGGTCCTCTTTGAGAAGCTTTAAGCATTTGACTATCGTTTTCTAGCTTGACACCCTCATTGGTTGTCATAGTCTTCTCTTTCTCATCAACAAAAGATTCTTTCAGTTGGTCAATCTTTTTATTTTTATCTTGGCTCATTGTTACTCCTTCCTAAGAGTTACACGTAAATAATTTACATAGTTCATTCATTCTTTAACTATCTACCCGAATAATAAAATAAATACACATAAATACCTAATTTAAAAATCCCCAAGAGATTTTGACCTATTCATCTAACTAAAATGTATCTAATAAATTTAGATTTTATCCATATTTTATCTCTTAACCAAGATTTCAGATCAATTTCTTTTAATAATCCTAACTTTACTTAATATAGTTAATCAAATCTTTAAATTAAAAAATCGACCTAGTCTTTCTTTACAAACTAGGTCGATTTATTTACACTCGCTAGAATAGCCATCTGTTTTTGGTTCAATCACGCTTATCATCCTTTCCTTAAACTTTCTCTAGTTTAATATCTGCAAAAAGTATCATTCTTGTAATCAAATTTTATAAGCTACACTATCAATTACTATTCAATTGTACTGATGAATTAAGCTACAAACTAATCTTTTTAGAAAAATGTCAGATGGCTACTATTTTACACTTATCTTCCACCACTTTTTCTAATGCTTAGTAAAAATTTACTAAACTTAGTAAATTACTAAAACTCGATTATTAAAATACATTCAAATTCTTGTAAACCTAAATCATTTTATTAAAAAGCTATTCTAGCAAGTTTCAAAGATTGTATCTTTGTTATTAATATGATACCCACTAGAATAGCTTCTAAACATTTATTTAAAATATTTTTTACATTATAGGGGCCATCCAAATTTTCCCGCTTCCCCTATATACATTAACCAGTCCTTCACCGCTAGCGGCAGATCCAATTAGAGATTTTCCCGATCTTTCAACAGTAAATTTAAGCGACTTAGACCAAGCTATGGCATAGTTACCATCTATCTTCACTTGGTCATTATCCAATTCAATCTCTATAAGCTCCTCTTTTGGAACAGGTGATTCTATAACAACAATTCCATCACCTTCAATTCCAAGATTAAAAAATCCTTCATTACCTGCAACAGCAGATGAAAAAGATGACCTTACAACCGCCTTATGTTTTAGATGAGAATCACAAGCTAAAAAATATCCATCTTCTAATACTACTGAATTATTCCACTTTCCTAAATCTATCAGGATAATATGCTTATATGTAGGTTCTAACATGATCTTTCCATCCCCGACATACTCTGGCTTAATGGCAGATTCCTTAGTCACAGCCCCTCTGATACTTTTACCTAAGAAATCACTTACCCCTTTAATACCAGTAGTAGCAGATACATCTCCAACCATCCACTGCATAGCACCTTGCTGAATTGTCACACCATTTGTAGATAAGTCGCAAATGACCTGCTTTAACTTAACATTCATTTGTGATGCATAAAACTCATACATAGCATTATCTTTTGTAACTGATAGGTCTCTTTTGTATTCAAATACCGTAAAGGCTCCCTGCTGGTCAAGTACCCTTATATCATCATTGTCCTTAAAATTATTAATTCTAAACATAGATCAAATCCTCCTCGTTTTATCTTTCATAGTAAATATTACCCAAATTCTAATATATTTTTCTTATAATTAATAATAAAGTTCAAAATTTAAAAGCACCCTAAAAGAGTGCCTTTAACCGTCATTATTTAATAATAGTAACCAATAGCATAACTATCAGTTATGACAAATCATAAGGCCAGCTTCTCTACTATTCTGGGGCTTAATTTAGGGTTAGGCCTATAGGTAATGCTCGCCTACAATCTTTGCTTTGACTATCAAAAGATAGTAATTTTAAGTTTGTACTTATTACTTTGATTTCAAAAGTCTTACACACTTACCCTTATGTCTTTTTACATCATCTACTACATTAGTCTTTCTAAAAGACTTTTAAAATTAGACCATATGTGTCTAATTTTCCTATCCTAATCAAGTATTTCTCTCCTATCTTCTAGGGCACGTTCAAGTGTTAGTTGATCAAAATACTCTAAGGAAGAACCCACTGGTATTCCTTGGGCAAGCTTTGTTATCTTAATATCTCTTTTAGCCAGCAAATTAGTCAAAAATAAGCTCGTTGTTTCCCCTTCTATAGTTGAAGAGATTGCCAAGATAACCTCTTTTATCTTTCCTTCATTTATCCTATCTAATAATTTATCGATATTTAATTGATCAGGCCCCATGTCATCTGATGGGGATATAAGTCCGCCTAAAACATGGTAACGGCCCCTATAGGCATGGGACTTTTCTATAGCAATTAGATTTCTTACATCCTCTACTATACAAATACTCTCTTCATCCCTACTTATATCCTTACAGATGCTACATATCTGACCTTCAGTTAAGTTTCCACAAACCTTACAATTATTAATTTTCTCCTTAACCTCTATTAGACTTTGAGCAAAGTCCTTTACGGTTTTCTCATCATCTTCGATGATGCTCATAGCCAATCTTTCCGCACTTTTTCTGCCTATTGTGGGAAGTTTTTGGAACTGTTCAATTAAATTTGATAAAGATTCTGGAAATAACGCCATTACATTAGACCAGGAATATTTATCCCGCCTGTTAGTTTGCCCATGGTATCTTCATTGTATTTGTTCGCATTAGCCATGGCATCATTAATAGCAGCCATAATCAAATCTTCAAGCATTTCTACATCTTCTGGATCTACTACGTCAGGATTTATTTTGATTTTTACTATTTCTTTTTTACCATTAACTGTAGCCTCAACTACTCCACCACCTGAAGATGAAGTGAATTCTTTCTCTTGAATCTCTTCTTGAGCCTTCTCCATTTGCTCTTGCATCTTTCTAACTTGTTTCATCATGTTATTCATGTTAGGTGCTCCACCTCTAAATCCGCCTCTTGCCATATTTAACTCCTTTTTATTCTATAATTAACATTTCATCAAAAATATCTTCTAATTTTTTTATATTTTCTTCTGTATTTATACTTGATTGGTCCTGGTTTTGCAAATTATTTTCATCTTCTGTTACTTTCGCTTTATTCTTAGTTTTTAAAGTTTTTTTTTGAAGATTTTGATATTCATCTATCCTAAAGTCTATAGGTTTCCCTATGATTTTTTCTAAGTATTCTTTTATTTCATCAATCTTTGTCTGGATAAATATCTTATAAAACTCATCTTTTAAGTAAATAGTAAAAGTACTATTATCACAGGTATAGTTGAAGCCTTCTTTTTCAAACATGCCCTTTAGCATTCTTCCTGCAGTTTTTATGAACATTTCTTTTATATCAGCAATTTGAAAATCTCTTAGGTCTAAGGAATCATCTTCAGAAATATTTTTTGTAATATCCCTAGTTTCTTCTTTATTAGGCCTATGGGAAGGTGGATTTTCTACCTTTTTAATAGCCTGGTCTTTAATTTCTTTTTCAGGCTCTCTTGGCTTCTTTTCATCTCCTGCACTTTGATCCCTAGTTAAATTATCAAAATTTAAGGTTTTTAACTTTTCCTCTACTAGCTTATTTACTATCTCTCCTATATTTTGAGGATGGTTATTTTCTAATTGGTTGATCCTTGACTCTATCGATTTGATATTTTTTGTATTTATCAGCCTTAGGACCATTAGTTCTACTATAAGGTCAGTGTTATCTGAATTTTTTAGCCTAATTGAATAATCACTAATTGTATCTAGCATGTCTAAGAGCCTATCTAAGTCAATTTCCATACTTCTCTCTTCGATAAATCCCGCCCTTTCCTTATTTTCAAATATGGATTTATCCTTAGCCATAGAAAATATCATTATATCTCTAAGGTAGTTTGTCAAAGAATCCATTAAATCTTTGTTAGACTTATTGGACTCCCTTAGGGAAAATACCTTATCTAAGGACCCCTTCTGGTCATAAGAGAAGATAGCTTGAGTCAGCTTATCTATATCATAAAAATCTACGCTTCCTAAGAGATTTTCCACTTGGGCTAGGCTATAAGACTTACTGGTTGAAGAAATCACCTGGTCTAATATAGATAAAGCATCCCTCATAGCCCCCTTGGCTTTTCTAATAATTAAGTCTATGGCTTCACTTTCCATAGATATTTCTTTATCATTAAGGATTAGTTCTATCTGTTTTTTGATATAGGCTCCATCAATCTTATTAAATTCAAATTTTTGAACCCTTGATAAGATAGTTGATGGGATTTTTTCAAGCTCCGTGGTTGCAAGGATAAATACAAGATGACTTGGAGGTTCTTCCATAATTTTAAGTAGGGCATTGAAGGCTTCTCTTGTAATCATATGGGCCTCATCTATAATGTAGACCTTGTATTTCAATTTATTTGGTGGGTAGATAACATTATCCTTTAGGTTTCTTATATCATCTATCCTCCTATTACTTGCAGCATCCATCTCAACTATATCAATAGTTGACTCTTCATCAATAGCCCTGCAATTTTCACATTCTAGACAGGGAGACCCATCTTGTGGATTAAGACAGTTAATAGCCTTTGCGAAAATCTTCGCACTTGTGGTTTTACCTGTACCCCTCTCTCCTGCAAAGATATATGCGTGAGAAAAATTTTTATTTTTAACTTGATTTTTAAGGACATTTACAACCCTATCTTGGCCTAAGAGTTGATCAAAGGTCCTCGGTCTGTACTGCCTATATAAAGCTTTGGCCATAAAATTTCCTTTCTAATGTTACTCTTATATCATACTTCACTTGTTGATTTTAAAAAGAAATTTTTTTACATTTCGATTTTACTTTTTATGAATCTTATAGTATAGTCTATTATTGTAATGAGGAGAGCTGTCCGAGCGGCTGAAGGAGCACGATTGGAAATCGTGTATACGTATTTTAAGCGTATCATGGGTTCAAATCCCATGCTCTCCGCCATGCACTAGACGGGGAGATAGCGGTGCCTTGTAACCTGCAATCCGCTATAGCAGGGTTGAAGTCCCACTGGAGGATATAAAAGTTTTATTAAGACTTATAAGCGTGGTGTTGATTTCTAGGTCTTACGCAATAGAAAGCTGTGAACCATGTCAGGACGGGAACGTAGCAGCATTAAGCAGTACTTTTTATGTGTCGTAAGGTCACCTAGGATGAGTCATTCTTATAAGACACTGGTAAGAGTTTTATAGACGAATTTGGGTGTGCTTACATATAAGTAGTTGTGGATTTACCTTCACAACTACTTTTTTTCTACATTAAGATAACATATTACTTTTTTATAATTTTATTAGGGGTTTAAAATGATTAGTAAAGAAATAAAGGACATGTTCAATCAACCAACAAAAAATCTTATGATAGCCGCTTCTGAAGTGGCCATATGCCATGAGGAAGATTCACTCTTAGATGCTGTTTTGATCCTTTCAAGTTCAGGCTACCAAACAATCCCTGTTCTTGATGAACAAAACCATGTTAGAGGTTTAATCTCAATATCTCACATTGTATCAAGTTTTGATAAACTATCCTTATTCGATGAAGATAAACTTTCTATAATCAAGGTCAAGGAAGTTATGAAACAAGTTGTACCAATACTTTTTGATAATTATAATCTTGAAGATGTCTTAAGGTTATTAATAGACAATAATTTCGTTTGTATAACCCACAAAAACGGATATTTTTTAGGAATTATCCCAAGGAAAATTGTCCTTGAAAGATTTAACCACCTAGCCCATAATATAAGCGATATTTATAAGCTGGAGAAAAAATAAGAAAAGCCTAAACTTTTGATAAGCGGCCCCAAAAGTATATTGATTGAACTTTCAGGATATACCACTCTCAAAGCTTAGGCTTTCTCATTTATTTAGCTTAAATATAGCTGAAGAAAATCCTTGAAGATTTATAAGATCTCCCATTTTTAGTTTTCCATTTATATTACCACTTCCCCCATACCTTAAATCATTGGTATTTAATAATTCATCAAGATCATAGGGACTTTCAATTTGATAATCAAGGTCTGTAAAGTTTACTATAACTAAGTAGACCTCATCCTTATAAATTTTCTTATAGGCATATAAGCTATATCCTTCTATATCTAAGACCTCTATTTTTGAATCCTCATCACTTAGGGCCTTCGTTTCTACATATAACTTTGCCACATCCTTATAATAATCATTTACATGGTCTATCCTTTCAATCTTTTTAGTAAAGCTAAAAGGATCATAGATTGAGAAAGTCTTTAGGTTTGCAAAATCATCTCCCATAAAAAGCATTTTTGGGGACTTTTGACTATAAAGGAAAGTAAGTAGGCTCTTAAATTGATCTCCTTTTTTATCATTTGAATACATCTTCATGGCAACAGATGCCTCATTTATGGTTGAATCTAGGTAAGTGAAGCCCAGAAGATTTTTATAGGAAGTTTCTTCTATAATTCTTAGGATATGTTTTTTATAATTTTCCCTATTTATAGGCAAATCTTTTAACATATGGACTAAAGACTTTGACCTATTATCAAAAACAAGGTCAAAACCAAAGTCAAACCCTTGATAATACCCATTATAACTAGCTAGGGCTAAAGAATTTTTATCCTTTATAAGGTCAACTAAGTCTTTTATAAAATTAGTCCACTTCTTATTTACACCCCTATTTGAATCAGCTTGCCAGTAGATCATATTATCTATTGATACAAGACTTACACCATCAAGTTTATAATAATCTAAATATAGACTGATAGCTGATTTTATATAGGACCTAGTAATATTTTTGCCTGGGTCAAAATTTACACTTCCATAGTAATTATAGGTTATATCATCATAATCATAATTATATACATTAGATCCATCATAAGTAATTAGCCCTGTTGGGTCTGGATCAAATTGGCTTATATCAATTTCTCCTATAACTTGGATCTTTTCCTTATGGGCCTTATCAATAAATTCCATAAAGTCATATAAGCTTCCATGCCTATTTGAAAATGAAAAAAGACTTAGGGGACTATAACCCATGGATTTATAATTTTGATATTCATTTATAGGCATAAGGAGGATACTTGTATATTTGTTTTCCTTTGCATATGCCAGTAACCTATCATATATTTGGCCAGGCTTACTATTGTTTTTAAATAAACTTGCTAGGTGGACTTGGAGGATATTTTTTGTTTTTGTACTTGGCTTTTTGTGTTTAAACTTATAAGAATTCTCAACAATTATAGATGAATCTTCTTCGTATGATATTTCTTTTGAAAAAGGATCTATTTTTTTAAACTCACCATCATCAGTTTGAATGGTATACATGTATGAATCATTGGCTTTAGCATTTGAAACACTTAGGGAAAAAACTCCGGTCTTATATTTCCTCATGGCTTTCTTTTGCCAATCGTTAAAATCTCCTAATAAATAGACTTTTTTTGCATTAGGTGCATAGAGTCTAAATATGTATCCCTTATCTTTTTTGTGAGGGCCAAAAAACTTATAGCCTTCACTAGAATTTCCATCTATATAATCTCTTGTACTCATTCTAACTCCTTTTGATCACTATACTTTGTTTAGTTAAATAAAA
The DNA here is from genome assembly GCA_030532385.1 of Anaerococcus sp. GTDB lineage: Bacteria > Bacillota > Clostridia > Tissierellales > Peptoniphilaceae > Anaerococcus. The sequence continues at coordinate 30,570 of JAUNLG010000006.1, forward strand.
AAGTAAGCCTAGGCTAGCCTTAAGGCCAGGTGGCTTACTTATTTTCTTCATAACCTTTTAACATTTTTTCGCCGATCTCTGCCATCATTGAGTTAACTTTCTTAGACCAGTCTGGATCTGTAGCGTAGGAAGTTCCTATTCCCTTGGCTGATATACCATGGTAGTAGGCACCTTCTTCATCTAGATATTCTTCTTTAAGGTGGCTTGCCACAGTAGCAATGGACTCCTTAGGGTCTTTGAAATCTGATGCCTTGTTATAAGGATCATGGTCTACTGCATTAAAACCAAATAGATTTTTCTTATATTTAAATAAATCGCTTGTTCCATTTCCTGTCTCATGCTTAGCCATGGCCATCAATAAAATAGGATTTATCCCAATTTCTTCTGAAACTTCTTTAAAGTCCTTGCCTAGGCCCTTTAGCCCGGTATCTTCTAGGGCATAATCAAGTTCTTGGTCTGTAAAAGGAAGGTCCTTAAGTAAATAAAAGTATGATTCCTCATCAACCTTATCCATGCCAGACTCATAGGCCTTAGCAAGGTCTCCTCTTAATTTTTCAAATCTTTCTTCCTTCATATCCCTTAGGTTATATGTTTCTCTATTTATTTTTTGTAATCCATAATACATTAGGTCTTTTCTATTCTCTTCACTGGCAAAAGATAAGTTAGACTTAGCAAATACTACTAGGGTAATTGCAAATCCAAGAGCTAATGATTTTAATAAAATACTTTTCTTTTTCATAATTCTCCTTATCTTTGAACATTATATCATAATTTTTACACATTTCAATGGTTTGGCTTGTTTTGAACGCTTATCTTCTGATATTTTTTTAAATTTATTTTTCTAAAAAATCTTTAAATTTTAAAGGATAAGATAGACTTATCTTAGATATTAAACTAGTATATATGGCAAAGTCCCCATTCTTTACTAATCAAAAACGCATTGCAAATAATTTCTAAAATTTCAACTATAGCTACTAATATAAAAAACCCTGATTTTAATCAGGGCATATCTTATAAACTTTCTCTTAATTCGGTAATTGATTTATTAGTAACATTATCCTTATCTATACCCAACTCTTCGATTATATCATCAATCTTGCTTTGGTTGGTAAATTCGATCTCCATATAAGGCCTTGGATAAGTTTTCTTATCCCAAATATCTATATCAAATCTTTGTCCCTTATATGAATAAGAGATCCTCTCCTTTTCTCCCTTATACTCAAGCTCTACTCCAATAAGCTCAAAAATTCTTGTCATCATTGTAACTGAATCAACCTTTGTAGTATACTCATTATTGATTCTAACATCATCAGCTACCTTTATTTCCTTAAAGGTAAGCTCAATCTCTTTTTTATCAGATCCCTTATGGCTAGTCTCTCTAAGTCTAAGGTAGCCATGGTCAAATTCCTTTGACCCTACAGGTTTGAAGGTGTAGTTTTTTTGAAACTCATGATTTATTCTCTCAGCTCCTAAACCTTCTAACTTCTCAATCATTTCTTCAATATCAATATTTAGTACTTTTACTTCAATTTCTCTTTGCATTATCTTATCCTTACTGGTTTAAAGTCAATATAATCTCCTGCTACACAAGAGAGCTTGACTCCTTTTATTTCTCCTTCTTTGATTAACTTATGTCCTATTCCATGTAGGTGCCCATATATTATATCACTTACCCCATAATCTTTGCATAGGTAGAAAAACTCATTTAGACTACCATCAGCATTTAAAGGTGGATAATGAATAAGGGCTATTCTCTTATTATTTTTACTAGCCTTTAGAGAATTTTCAAGTCTCATAAGCTCCCTATTAAAGATTTTAAGGTCATGGTCATCAAAATCCTTGCTATCTTTTGAAATCCAACCTCTAGATCCACAAATACTGTAACCTTCAGCCTCAAGGCTATTATTTTGCAAAAATTCCAAGGACCCTAACTTAAGATCTCCTAGTTTTTTAAGAGAGGCCCACCAATAATCATGGTTACCCCTCATCAGGATCTTCTTTCCCTTTAGCCTATCAATTCTGGCTAAATCTACCCTAGCCTTACTTAGATCCATAGCCCAAGATATATCACCTGGTATTAGAACAGTATCACCATCATCCACTAGCTTATCCCAATTTTGAAAAATCCTCTGCTGGTAATTTTTCCACCCATCGCCAAATACTTCCATGGACTTTTCTTCCGTATAATCTAAATGTAAATCTCCTATTGCATATATCATATATTCTCCATATCTAAATAATTTATCTTGATGGCCTCAGATAGGAAAAATTCCTCTTCCCTCTTATGGCTTGTAAAATAGATTACCTGCCTTGTAGATGAGCTATCTAGTAAGAAGAGCAAGGCAGATCTTAATCTTTCGATATCATAATTTATAAAGGCATCATCATAGGTCATAAATATTTTTGAAAAAACTTCATCATTTAAAGAAAGTCTTAGGGCAAAGAATAATTGATCAAAAAAGCCCTTGGAAACTTGGTCTAAATTAAGTTTATATCCTGTCTTAGTCCTTATTGAAATATTCATATCATCGTCAAGATCAATTTCTTTATAAGAATTTTTACTAATTTCTTCAATAAGTTTATTTATTTTTCTATTAAGGCTAGTAAAGTCTTTCCTATTCTCATCTATTATCTCTTCAATTACATTTATAGCAAGCCTTATAGCTTCCTTTTTATTTTCTATATCAAGGATCTTTTCTTCTAAATACTTCTTCCTATCAATTAGATCAACTTCTATAGATATTTTCTCCTCAACGCCTACTAAGTCTTTTTCTTGTTGACTTATAATATCCTTCAAATCATCAATTTCTATCTTAAGCTTACCTAGTCTAGCTTCTTGGTTGTCTATATCAAAAGTATCAAAATCAAATTCTTCAACCATAAAATCAGTATCATCACTTAAATCTTGTTTTTTAAGTATTGATAAGACATCTTCAATCTTAGACCTTTCGCTGATAAGTGCCTTATACTTAAGGAAGCGACCCCTCTTTTTATTTATTGACCTAAGTTTCACCCCTTGATCATCTGTTTTTTCCCTTACCAACCAAAGATATATAAGAGGAATAAGTAAAAAATAGAAGAGATTATTAACAAAAACCCCAAGTAAGATTGTAATTATCATAAAAAGATAGGAATACTTGACCAAGGGATTCTCTTTTGCTTTTCCTTGGTCTAAGTTTTTTTCTAAATCGTCAAAATATTTTTCATCAAGACCTGCCACATCCTTATAGGATTTTAAGGATTCATTGATTTTATAAAGGTCATCACTCCATTTTTTATAGTCCCTAAAGTTTGACGATGCTCTAGTCTTTTTGTAAAAATCAACCTTAGTTTGAAGACGCTTTTGCTCATCACTTTTTCTTTTTAGGTCTTCTCTTAGTTGGTCAAGGTTTTTAAAGTCCTTATAATACTTATCTTTAAGCTTGCTTATATCGCTTAGAGAGTCTGTTAGCTCATCTAGAAGTTTCTTAGTCTTTGCATAGGGCTTGGTATAGGCCCTACTTGAACCAAGACTTTGATTTTTTTCTTTAAGATTATCTATTGCAAGATTTGCTGAAAAGTTATAATCTATATCCTTAGAACTTAGTCTTTCTACTAGTTTATCTAAGGCATTTGGATCAAGCTTTTGGCTTTGAAAATTTCTAATATAGTTTTTGTATAAGTCATAGTCAAGACCAAGAATAAATAAGCCAGGAAAATTTAGGTTGCTTGGTCTATCTTTGACTTCTGTATTATCCTTAAGGTTTCTAATCCTATAAGATCCATCATCAAAGTTTCTAAAAACTTCATAATCAATTCCATCTTTATTGAAAATACCAGAACCTGCATACTTATAAGACATCTGTGGTCTATAAGCTTGTTTTTTATAAGAAAAATTTACCTTAGACCTTCCTTTATCAAAGCCATAAAGAAGCCCTTCTATGAAGGATGAAATGGTTGACTTACCTGATTCATTCTTACCATATATTAGGTTAAAAGAAGGGTCAAATCTTATTATTTTATTTTCAAATTTCCCAAAAGAAATCAAATGTATTTGTTTAATATATACCCTAGTCATACTTGCTCCTAAATATAGCTTCAAGGCCCAAATCCCTTGCCAGCTTATGGATGGCATCATCTTTACCTTCAAATTTTTGGTAAAACTTCTCAACTAGCGAATTAGGATACAAGGTTACTAAATTCTGATATGATAAATCTTCTTCTTGCCTAATATCTAAGTAGTAAGCCTTAATCTCTTCTTTTAACTTCCTAGTATCTATGGGATCTTCGGTCTTTATTGTGATTCTAATAAGATTTTTCTTATCCTTGGATATTTTTTTATTAATATATAAAGCTAGCTCTTCTAAAGATGAGAAATCTTTCATATTTAAATCAAAATTCCAAAATTTAAGTATGGAGGAGTCTATAAAATTAGCCCTCCCATCTTCGTATCGAATATACCCATACTCATAGACATCTGTAAAATCATGGGGTTCAATCGACCCAGGATAGTAGGCTTTCAAAATTGAATTTCTCTTATGGATATGACCTAGGGCTATATAATCAAAGGAAAGCTTTTGAATATCAGCCTTATTTAGATTAAAATACCTAGAATTATTTATATTATAGTCACTATGAATTAGAAATATATTGAAAAAATCATCATCAAGGTCAATATTCAAACTAATCTTCTTATCAAAGATCCTATCTCCATAAGATATACCATAGACCCTAATATTTTGACTCTCAAACATTTCCATAGTTTCGCTTCCAAAGACATGTAAGTTTGATGGAGCGTTTTTTAAGAAAATTCTAGTAAAATCATCAAAGTAATCATGGTTTCCGCTAACATAATATATGTCTTTTGAAAAATCTTCAAAAATTTCAAAAAGTTCTTTGAAGTCTCTTGAAGAAAAATATGATCTTTCAAAAAGGTCACCTGCTATTAAAGCAAAATCTACATCTTTATTAGCATTAAATATCTTTTTTAGACTCTTTTTTGAATAACTCCTAACTTTTTTTGCAAGTGTTTCATTTAAGTTGAAATTATCTCCTAGGTGAACATCTGCCAAATGAATAAATTTCATATTTTATTTACACTTTCAATTAATTTCTTGCCCTCACTTAGATTAAAGACAGTTAATGATCCATTATCTATCCAAAAGCTATTCCAATTAGATAAATCTTTAAGGATCCAAAATAAGCCTGCCCTTATGGCTATGCCGTGGGAAATTACTAGAATATTTTCATAATTTTGCTTAGATATCTCATCAAGAAAATCTCTCATTCTCCTTATAACATCATTTCTGGATTCTCCCCCAGGATAGGTAATGTTAAAGTAATCTTTTGCTTCCTTTTCAAAAAACTCCTTATATTCTGCTCTAACTAAGTCAATTCCAAGGCCTCTAAAATTACCAAAGTTCATTTCATTTACTCTTTCATCGCTATCATAACGATTATAGCCAAGTTTTTCTGCCGTTTCCATGCTTCTAGCAAGCTTTGAAGTATAAACCTTATCAATCTTATAATCCTTTAATAAGTCTTTGGTCTTATCTAATATATATAGTCCCTGTGGGGCTAGTTTTGTATCTGCTTTAGAATATGTCCATTTAATATTTGCCATGGTTTGACCATGCCTAACCAATATAATTTTCATAACCACCTCTTTAAAATTATAACAAATTTTATATAAATTTAACAATCAAGTCTAATTCCTTAATCTCTTTAACTAGTATAGGCCCGGTAGTTACTACCGAGCCTTCTATTAAACTTACAAAAGTTTCATTATTCTCCTGAAGACATGGCCTCTGCCATATCAATATTTTTTAACCTCCTATGGAAGAAAACTAGTATTATAAGGGATATAACTAGGGTAATAGCTGCAGAAATTATGAATGATTTTGGATAAACCCTATAAGAAATCATAACTCCATCTGGTGCAACAACACTTATTATATATCTAAACATCGTATAACCTAATAAATATCCTAAGGATATTCCTATTAGGGTTAGGATGAAAATCTCCCTATATATATAGGCTGTAACTTCCCTTGGGAAAAATCCTAAGACCTTGACAGTTGCAAGCTCTCTTCTTCTTTCTCCTACATTTATACTTGTTATATTATATAAAACTACCATGGCAAGGATTGCAGACATAGTTGTGATTGCAGTGATTACAAGGTTTAAGTTTGCCATTAAGACATCCATGGATTCATAGACTCCAGTATTGTCAACCAAGGCAGCACTAGCCTTAATATCTTGCATCTTTTCTATTATTTTATCAGGATCTCCCTTAACTAGGTTGGCATTTAATATAAGCTTATCTTCTAAAAGATCTTCCAAATATGGTCTTGATATATATAAATAATCACCTACATAGTTTTCGCTTATACCTCCTATTTTTATAGAAATTTCCTTATCCTCAATATCAAAGGAAATTTCATCTCCATTTTTTATTCCTAGTCTTCTAGCAATATCTTCTGTGATTATCGCTTTATTAGTAAAAAGATCCAAATCTTCTCCCCTAGGTTCTCTTAGGCTAATATAATCTTTGATGAGCTTATCATCAGATGGTGAAATTATAGTAATATCTTTTTCTTCTCCATCTTTTATTAAACTTGCAGACTTATTGTAGATACTAATATTTTCAAATTCATCAATAGCTTCATCATAAGAAGTTATTTCTTCATCGCTGGCTTTTGTATTTTTGATTGCTGTAACTTCATAATCAAAAATCTCACCTTGTTGGAGGGTAACTGTATCTTTTACTCCATCAATCATTGTAAAGCCAAAAAATATTAAAGCTGTACATCCGCCTACACCAAATATTGTCATAAACATCCTTGACTTATACCTAAATAAGTTCCTGAAAGTAATCTTTGCCATAAAGGAAAGTCTATTCCATATAGGACTAATTCTTTCAAGCAATATCTTAGATCCAATTTTGGGAGCCTTACCTCTTAGTAAGTTGGCAGGAACTTCTCTTACAGTTTCTTTAGAAGATAATTTGACTGTAAGGGCAATCAATACTTGAGATATAAGTATTGATATAAGAATTACAAAGATAGGATTTCCTACTTGCATATCTCCTACTATAAATCCTGATGAATAAGCATCGAATATTACCCTAAGAAGGATAAATCTTCCTAGAATAGCTCCCAATATCGAGCCTATCAAACTTGGTACTAGCCCATAGATATAAAACCTATTAGCTATATCCTTATTAGAATAACCCAGGGATTTTAAGGTTCCATTTATAGTTCTTTGCTCATCAATATATCTTTTCATAGTAGTTAGGGTAACAAGCATAGCTACCAGATAGAAAAATGATGGGAAGACCTTGGCTAACTTATCCATATTTAAGGAGTTTTGATAATAAGTATTAATTCCTTCATTATCAAATATCGATTCAACTGTATAATCAGGATCTACTAATCTTAATAGGGCATCCTTGGATTCTTCTATCTCCTTGCGGCCAGATTCAATTTCTCCCCTAGCATCGTCTTCTTTCTTTTCAAAGTCTTTAAGGTTTTCTTCATATTCTCTTTGTCCATCTATAAGCTTATTATAACCAGCAGCTAATTCATTTTCTCCCCTAGCCTTTGACGCTCTCAATTCTTCAAGGCCCATGTTATATTGGTTCCAACCATTATTGATTTTTTCTTCATTTAAATCAAGGTCAGCCTTTGCTTTATTAAGCTGGTCTCTTCCTACAGACTCCTGGTTAGCTAGCTTATTTTTAGCTTCTTCTAAAGCTAAACTAGCTTGATTTAATTTTTCTTCATTGGCCCTTAAGAGTCCTAACTTTTGGTCAAGTTCATTTTTCTGTTTACTATAGGTTTTATCTAATATTTTTTTATTAGCTTCATATTCTTTATAGCTTTCCTCATAGACCTTCCTAGCCTCCGCCAACTCTTTTTCCATCTTAGCTATATTTTCTTTGCTTATGTCAAGGTTTGGGTCTAGGTTAGGTAAGTTATCAGAAGGATTTGAATTTAAATCATCTTTACCAGGATTAGCTTCCATATCCTCATAATCACCAACTGGATCATAAGGGATAACTGGCTTTACTTTTCCATTATCTTCTCCTATAAGGCCTTCTTTTTGATCATTTTTGCCATTTTCTTGGTCTATTGATGGCTTTTGGCTTGGCTTATCCTCTTTTTCTTCATCCTTTGGATTTAAAGCTTCCTTAAGTTGGTCTAATTGGTCTTGTTTTTGGTCCAATTCTTCTTTAGCAATCATAAGGCTTGCCTTAGCCTCATCTAATTTGCCGGAAGATAGCTTGTAGGTCTCATTAAGTTTTTTATAGCCCTCATCTATTTGCTTTTTACCTTTATCTAGGTCAATTAATCCAGCATTTAAGTCTTTTTGCTTTTGGTCTAATTGATTTTTACCATCACTTATCTTTTTTTCAAAATCAGCGAGGTTATTTTGGTAGGTTTTTTTCCCTTCTTCTAACTGATTTTGGCCATTAACTAAGTCCACCCTAGTACTTTCAAGCTTAGCTTTTCCATCTTCTATCTGCCTGTAAAAATCTTTTTTATTTACTTCATATTTGGCAAACCCATCTTCAAGCTTAGCTTTAGCCTCTCTTAATTTATCTTTTCCATCATCCAGGGCTCTTTCGGCATCTAGTAATTCATTTTCTGCATCTTCTATCTTCTCATTTGCATCTTCCCTTATAGAGGTTAAAACTTCCTCAGGCCTATTTTTTATGGTATCTTCTAAGTTCTCCTTTTTCTCTAAGACTCTTTTCTTATATTCATCAGATGTCATAGGTAACTGATTAAGATCCTTATAGACAATATTAGCTTCTCCATACTTATCAGTACTGAAATTCTCAGCCAAAACATAGGCATGGCCTGCTAATTCACTTTTACCCATAAGAGACATTTCCTTCATATCTTCTTGTATATGATCAGAACTTTTAAAAAATCCTACGACCTTATAGGTCATATTAGCCATCGGATCATCTTCCTTTTGATCTTCGTTTAGGTAGGTGAAAATTATTTCATCGCCTATTTGATAAGATTCCTTAAGTCTATCATCTAATAGGAGGTCTTTAGGATTTTTAAGCATATCGCCTTGACTTATAATTGATTTTTCAATATCTGGATTGTATTCCTTTACTCTAATAATAGAATCTTCTGTTTGTAAGTCGCTTGTCTTAACAAAATTTATTTCTTCTATATTTGAATCTTTTTCAAGTAATACCTTATCCTCATAATCTAATCCATAGGTAGACCTTACTATAAGATCTGGATGGTCATATTCCTTAAGGGCCTTATCTAAGGTCCTTCTCATAGATGATCCTGATAAAAGCAGGGCTACTATTACTATGGTTGCCAGGGCAACCATCACTAGGATAGAAATTACCTTACCCTTAGTAGTTTTCATATCCTTAAAGATATTTTTTATATATGTTTTGTTCATACTACCACTCAATCTCTTCTATTGGCATTGGATTTGGGTTTTCATAATCTTCTACGATCTTTCCATCCCTAAGTTCTATAACATGGTCAGCCATAGGTTTTATTGCAGAGTTGTGTGTTATTATTACAACTGTTGCTCCCATTTTTTTACTTGCATCTTGCAAGAGTCTGAGGATATTTTTACCTGTTTCATAGTCTAGGGCTCCTGTCGGTTCGTCACAAAGTAATAATTTGGGATTTTTGGATAGGGCTCTTGCAATTGCTACCCTTTGTTGCTCTCCTCCTGAAAGTTGAGATGGGAAATTGCCCAGTCTTTTACTTAGACCAACTTCTTTTAATATATTTTTAGGATCAAGAGGGTCATTTGATATTTCTGAGGCCATTTCAACATTTTCTAGGGCAGTAAGGTTTGGGATTAAGTTATAGTGTTGGAAGACAAAGCCAACATCATTTCTCCTATATTCTGTAAGCTCCTTATCATTTAGTTCTGTTAGATTTTTACCATCTATAAGAATTTTCCCAGAGCTTGCTTGATCCATCCCTCCTAGCATATTTAAGAGGGTTGTCTTACCTGCACCAGATGCTCCAACTATAATCAGCAGTTTTCCCTTTTCAAGTGCAAAATTTATATTATCATTTGCTGTAATCTTGCTCTCACCTGACTTAAATTCCTTGGTCAAGTCTACTAACTGTATATATGCCATGACTTCTCCAATCTATTTGTTTAAATTTAAAAACCTTTCTCTAACTTCATTAATCTTTCCACAAGTCATCTTTCCTTCTGGACAAGGCCCGCTTATACATGATGGCCCTGCCTTTAAGAAAAGATTTGGATAAATTTCTTTTACAAGTCCTACCATCTTATCTGATAATTCTCTTATCTCCCATTGGGCTCTTAGGCAGCTTCTTAAATTAAAAAAGTGAAGGAGGGTCCTAGCATTCATAGTAAAGACTATTTTGGTCTCACAGGCATTTGGGAATACATAGCGGCTATCTTCTATGGCTTTTTTCGTTGCCATATTTTTAGCTTTTTTCTCCTCATAACCTTCTTTAATAAATGTCTCAAAATGATTTTTATATAAAATTTCTACTAATTCTTCATAGGCTTTTTGGTCAGCCTCCATAGTTTTTATAAAAATTTCCTTAGCTTTAGGGTGTTTTGAGATCTCTGGTGGAACTATGTATTCAAATTGGTCAAGTTTTACATACCTTTGTGACTGTTGGGAGTATGAGGCAAGCCTATGTCTAACTAGCTGGTGGCTTAAGACTCTTGATACTCCTTCAGCTGCAAAGGTAAAGGATATATGCTCAATTGGTGATAAGTGTCCAAGACTTGCTAGCATATTTACATAACTTGCTATAGATTCTTTATCTTGCTTTTTTAAGATTTCATCTACCCCAACTTGTGAATAGCATAGCTTTCCGGCTTGGGCTATAGTCTCCTCGCCATTTTTTGTGTAATTTAGAAGTTTTACTTTTAATTTGCGTTCTCTTAGCATTTTACCTACCTATAATTCTTAATAGCTCTATCTATCTTTCTTTTATCATCTCTTTTTTTAATCGATTCTCTCTTATCATAAAGTTTTTTACCCTTAGCTAGGGCTAACTCTAATTTTATAAGACCGTCTCTTTCATAAATCTTAAGGGGGATGATGGTATATCCTGCCTGGGTCTTAGCTTTGGATAGTTTCTCAATTTCTTTTTTATGAAGCAAAAGCTTCCTAGTCCTAGTTGGGTCAATATCCTTATCATAGGCTTGGTCATAATTGCTAACATGCATGGAATAGATAAACATTTCTCCATTTCTTTCGCCTATGAATGCTTCTTTAATCGACACCCTAGCATTTTTTATAGACTTTACCTCGCTGCCTAAAAGCGAAAGACCTGCCTCATATTTTTCTTCTATAAAGTACTCATGATAGGCCTTTTTATTATTGGCTAATAGTTTCATCATCAACCTCCAAATCAAAATCGATATTTCTTTGATTTATATCTACATCTTTTACTCTAACCTTAACCCTATCTCCTATTTTATAGTAGGCCTTATTGTCTCTATCAAAGGCCATCAGTTTTTCTTCCAAGAAATCATAGGTGTGGTTAGAAAATTTATACATAAATAAGCCTTCTACAGTATTATCTAATTCTATAAACATACCAAATTCAGTTATTGAAGAGATATTTCCATAAAAATCATCCCCAATGAATCTTTTCATATACTTACATTTATATAAGTCTTCGATATCCCTTTCAGTATCTTCACTTCTTCTTTCAGTCATAGATAGGTGGTCTGCACTTTTTCCAAGACTTTTTGCAAGACTTGTTTGATTCATTGCCATCAACTTATTTCGTATATATTTTTTTAAGAGTCTGTGTACAATTAGATCAGGATACCTTCTAATAGGAGAGGTGAAATGAGTATAATACTCAGTTGACAAGCCAAAGTGAAGATTTCTTTCGTTAGAGTATTTTGCTTTTTGCATAGTTCTTAGCATAAGTAGATTTATTATAGACTCCTCATCCTTACCTTCTACTTTCTCTAATATTTGCTGGAAGTCCTTTGGATGAAGCCTACTTCCCCTTAGAGTATAGCCCATTGCAGCTAGTTGTGCTTTGAAACTTTCAATCTTATCTTCACTTGGTTTTTCATGGATCCTATAGATAAAAGGAAAGTCCATATAGGCAAAAAGGCTTGCTACTGTCTCATTTGCAACTAACATAAATTCTTCTATTAGTTTATTGCCACTACCCCTAACTAATTTTGAAATATTTAATACCCTACCATCTTCTGATACATCAATTTGGCTTTCAGAGAAGTTAAAGTCTATTGACCCTCTTTTATGCCTTTTTTTAGCTAAAATTTTTCTTAATTCATCAAAATTATCAAGAGCTTGTTTTATTTTCTCATCTTCAAAAATAGACTCGTCCCTATCATCCAAATAAGCATTTACATCTTCATAAGTCAACCTGTAATTTGAATTAATTACAGCCTCATAAAAATCATTTTCCTTAACTTCACCATCTTGGTCTATCTTCATCTTAAGACTTAGGCTAAGCCTATCTTCCTTAGGATTTAGTGAGCATATCCCATTCGATAGGGCCTTAGGCAACATTGGAATGACTATATTATATAAATAGGTAGAGTTACCTCTTTCGTAGGCATCATCATCAATGGGGGTAGACCTTTTAACATAATGGCTTACATCAGCAATATGGACATAAAGAATATAGTAATTATCTTCTTTAATAATAGATATTGCATCATCAAAGTCTTTAGAGTCCCTACCATCAATTGTAACTGTAAATAAATCCCTTAGGTCCTTTCTACCCTCATAATCTAAGGCAGATAAGTCTTGGTCTATATATAAAGCCTCTCTTTTAGTTTTTTTAGAAAACTCAACAGCTAAACCATGAGACCTAATTGATGAGAGAACATCAATATTCTTGTCATTTTTCCCACCAATTATTTCTACTATTCTTCCCTCAGGCTTACCATTTTTAGGGTAGTTAATAATTTCTACCACTACCTTATCCTTGTTTTTAGCCTTTTTAGTATACTTTTGCTCTACATATATATCTTCGCCAAAGTTTGTATTATCTGGTATAACAAAGCCAAATCCCTTATTTTTTTGGAAAGTTCCTACTATTTCTTCATTGGCTCTTTCTAGTATTTCAAGGACTTCTCCCTCAGCATTTCTTCCCTTTTCCTTCTTTCTTTTTATGCCAATCCTTACCCTATCATTATTATGGGCTGACTTTAGGTCATCTTTCTTTATGAAGACATCCTCAAAGTCTTCTTCATCAGATATGAAAAATCCATATCCCCCTTGGGCAAGTGAGATCTTTCCAAAAAGTTTTCTTTCTTCTTCATCAATTGGCATAATACGTTTTTTATTAGAAATTCTAATCTTTCCTTCTTTATCTAAAGTTTTAAGCAAGTCGTGGACAGATTTTTTTGTATACTTATCAACCTTAAGATAGGATTCTAATTCCTTTATGGTCATGGGTTGGTAGTCTTTGTCATTGACTAAGCTTAAAATAAGGTCTTTTAAATTCATTGTCTTCTCCTTGTGTCTATATTAAAAAAGAGGCTAAGCTATTATAAGCCTACCCCTTTCTACTTAATTGCTATCATGATTATACTAGCTAAAAATAAAAGTACTCCACCTGCTATAGCAACCTTATCTAAAAGTTCATTTTTAGATCTGTGAGCGCTTTTACCAAATACGTTTGTTTGAGTACCTGATAGAGCCCCTAGTCCTTCAGTTTTTGGATCTTGCATGGTTACTGCAACTATTATTACTATGGATGCAATAACTAGTATAATGCTTAAAAAACTTACCATATAGACACCTCCGATTCATCTATAAATAATACCATATTTAAGGGTAATTTTCAAGGGAAATTATTCTAATAAAAAAGGAGTCTGAGCTTAAAGCTACAAACTCCCTTTTTAAATTACTTATTATTTAAGATTGTATAGGGCATCAAGGCCTTTAAATCTTGCACTATCAAATAGCTCATCTTCAATTCTTAGAAGTTGGTTATATTTTGCAACCCTATCTGTTCTAGATGGAGCACCTGTTTTGATTTGTCCTGCATTTACTGCAACTACAAGGTCTGATATGGTTGTATCTTCAGTTTCACCTGACCTGTGAGATACAATTGCTGTATAACCTGCTTCTTTTGCCATCTCGATTGCATTTAATGTTTCTGTTAGTGAACCGATCTGGTTTACTTTTATTAGGATTGAGTTAGCAACACCTTCATCAATTCCCTTAGATAGCTTTTTGGTATTTGTTACAAATAAGTCATCACCAACAAGTTGGACTTTCTTACCTAGTCTATCTGTAAGCTTTCTCCATCCTTCCCAGTCATTTTCATCTAGGCCATCTTCAATTGATATAATTGGATACTTACCAACTAGTTCTTCTAACCAATCTATCATTTCATCAGCGGTTTTTACTGTTCCTTCACCTTCAAGGTGGTATTTACCATCTTCTTTGTTATAAAACTCACTTGAAGCACAATCCATTGCTATATAAACATCTTCTCCTGGTTTATAGCCAGCTGATTTGATTGCTTCTACTATAATTTCAAGAGCTTCTTCGTTACTCTTTAGGTTTGGTGCAAAGCCACCCTCATCACCTACTGCTGTATTGTATCCCTTGCTTGATAAAACTGCCTTTAGGCTATGGAATACTTCTGCACCCATTTGTAGGGCATGTGAGAAGGTCTCTGCTCCTAGTGGGAAGATCATAAACTCTTGGATATCTACAGAGTTATCAGCATGCTCTCCACCATTTAAGATATTCATCATTGGTGTTGGAAGAAGTTTTGCATTTACTCCGCCAATATAGTTATATAGGGAAACACCTAGTTCATTTGCTGCTGCTTTTGCTACTGCTAAAGAAACTCCAAGGATTGCATTTGCTCCTAATTTTCCTTTATTTTCAGTACCATCAAGCTCAAGCATAGCATTATCAATTCCTAATTGGTCTTGGGCATCGTAAGCATATTCTAATTCTTCAGCTATGATTTCATTTACATTATTAACTGCGTTTAATACTGATTTTCCTAAGAAATATTCTTTGTCTCCATCCCTTAGCTCTACAGCTTCCCATTCACCTGTTGATGCACCTGATGGAACACTTGCCCTACCAAAGCCGCCTTCTTCAGTTAGAACTTCAACTTCTACTGTTGGGTTGCCTCTAGAATCAATAATTTGTCTTGCATAAACATCTGTAATTAAACTCATTTAAATCTCCTTATTTATTAAAATTTACTAAACTTTCAAAGTCACTTGCTTTTAAGCTTGCTCCACCTACTAGGGCACCATCAATATTTTCCTTACCCATCAATTCTACAACATTGTTAGGCTTTACTGATCCGCCATATTGGATTCTTACTTTTTCGCTTAGGTCTGTACCGTATTTATCTTCGATTATACTTCTGATAAATCCGCACATTTTATCAGCATCATCACTTGATGCAGTCTTGCCAGTTCCTATAGCCCAGATTGGTTCATAAGCTATGATTACTTTTTCTATATCTTCACTGGAAACATCTTTAAGGTCAGCTTCAATTTGGCTTTTTACCTTATCTTCTTGTTTGTCTGCTTCTCTTTCTTCAAGGCTTTCCCCACAACAAAGAATTGGTGTTAGTCCATGGTCTAGGGCTGAGATAACTTTTTTGTTGATCAATTCGTCATCTTCTTTAAAGTACTCACGTCTTTCAGAATGACCTAGGATTACATATTTAGCTCCTATGTCAGTTAGCATGGTTGGAGAAATTTCTCCTGTAAATGCCCCACTTTCTTCAAAATACATATTTTGAGCCCCAAAGTTAACACCTGTATCCTCTAATTTTTCCTTGGCAACAAGTAAGTCAATAGCTGGAGTACATACTCCTGCTTCAACTTCACTATCAAGGTCTAAATTCTTGATCTCTTCTAGTAATTGGCTAGCTTCAGAAACTGTCTTATTCATCTTCCAGTTTCCAACTATAACTGGTTTACGCATACTTACTCCTTTACTTCTCTTCGATTGCCTTGATTCCTGGTAGGTCTTTTCCTTCTAAAAATTCTAGACTTGCTCCACCACCTGTTGAAACATGAGTGATCTTATCTTTAAGTCCTGCTTTTTCTATTGCTAGGGCAGAATCTCCTCCGCCTACTATGGTAACCGCATCACTTTCTGCTAAGGCCTTGGCAACTTTATTGGTTCCATTTGAGAATTCTTTTATTTCAAACACTCCCATTGGTCCATTCCAAACAACAGTCTTAGCTTCTTTAATTTTTGAAGCAAAAACTTCTGCAGTTTTTTCTCCAATATCCAAAGCTTCCATATCTTCTGGTATATGATCAATATCTACCATCTTAGTTTCAACACCAGATTTAATCTCGCTTGCAATTACAACATCTAGAGGAAGAATAATTTCAACATTGTTTTCTTTTGCTTTTTCTAATAATTCTAAGGATAGGCCCATCTTATCTCCTTCTAAAAGAGACTTACCTATCTCTTTGCCTTGAGCTTTAAGGAAAGTATAGGCCATACCTCCACCGATTAAGATAGTATCAACCTTACCAATTAAGTTCTCAATTACACCAATCTTATCTGAAACCTTGGCCCCACCAAGAATTGAAACAAATGGGTGGTATGGTTCTTCTAGAGCCTTACCCATTATAGAAATTTCTTTTTCTATTAAAAAGCCAACTGCTGAAGGAAGATTGTTTGCCAAACCAACATTTGATGCATGGGCTCTGTGGCTTGTACCAAAGGCATCATTTACATATAAGTCAGCAAGATTTGCTAGTTTCTTTGCAAATTCAGGATCATTTTTAGTCTCACCTGCTACAAATCTTGTATTTTCTAATAAGGCAAGTTCTCCCTCTTTTAATTGGTCTACACCTTCAACAACCTTGTTGTCTACAACTTCATCACTTGCTAAAAAGTGAAATTTATCTTTGTAGATTTCTTCTAGGTAAGCTGCAACAGGCTTAAGAGAAAATTCTGGATTTGCCTCACCTTTTGGTCTACCTAAGTGGCTTATAAGAATGACTTTACCCGCATTTTCTAGTAGGTAGTCTATTGTAGGAAGTGCCGCTTTTATTCTAGAATCATCAGCAATTTCTTCTCTATTTTCTTTTGATAAAGGAACGTTGAAATCAACTCTTACTATTACTTTTTTTCCTTTAACATCTAAATCTTTTACAGTTTTTTTATTCATAATACTCCCCATTATTCTAGATAAAAAAAGGCGAGACTTACCTCGCCCTTCTTAACTCTTAAAGATTTGCTAGATAATCAAGTGTTCTAACTAAGTTAGATACATATCCCATTTCGTTATCATACCAAGCAACTGTTTTAACAACTTGAGTTCCATCTTCACCATCTACAACTTTTGTTAGTTGAGAATCGAAAACTGAACCTGCTGGGTATCCGATTATATCACTTGATACTATATCTTCTTCTGTGTAAGCAAATGCATCTGATTCATATTTTTTCATTGCTGCATTAACATCTTCTACAGTAACTTTCTTCTCTAATACTGAGTAAAGTTCTGTGATTGATCCTGTAATTGTTGGTACTCTTAATGCAGAACCATCAATTTTTCCATTAACTTCTGGAAGTACTAGACCAACAGCCTTAGCAGCTCCAGTTGATGCTGGAATTATATTTTGTGCAGCTGCACGTCCACCTCTAAGGTCTTTCTTAGAAGCTGGTGTATCTTGAATAGCTTGTGTAGCTGTATATGCGTGGATTGTAGACATTTGACCAGATACAAAACCAAACTCTTTCATCAATACATTAACCATTGGTGATAGGCAGTTTGTTGTACAGCTTGCTGCAGATACAACTGTTTCTGATCCATCAAGAGTATCGTGGTTTACGCCATAAACTATAGTCTTCATCTCGCCCTTACCTGGTGCAGAAATTAGAACTTTCTTAGCTCCAGCTTTTATATGAGCTTCAGCTTTTTCCTTTTCTGTAAAGAAACCTGTACATTCAAGTACTACATCTACATCAAGGTCTCCCCAAGGAAGGTCTTCTGGATTTCTTTCAGCAAATACTTTGATTTCTTTGCCATCAATCTTAAATCCATCATCTGTTAATTCAGCATCACCCTTAAATCTACCTTGAGCTGTATCATATTTGAAAGCATATAAAAGACCCTTTTTATCAATTAGGTCATTTATTGCTACTACTTCGATATCATCTGTCACTTCTGCGATTCTTCTAAGTGTTAGACGTCCTATTCTACCGAATCCATTAATTGCTACTTTTGTTGCCATTATTTCCTCCTAATTTAATTCTTACTACAGTAATTACTTTACTAAATTGTTATTATATTGTCAACTGATTTTCATCATCCTCTTTTTAAATAGTACCCAAAAGTAACCATATATAACCATCTTATTAGCATATAAATATATAATTACTTTAGCTAAAAGGCCTAGGATCTACCAAGCTAGGCCTTCTAAATATCTATTTGCAAGAACTGCTGCTATCGCTCCATCCGAAGCTGCTGTTACTATTTGGCGGACCTTTTTGTCACGAACATCTCCTACTGCAAAAACACCTTCAAGGTTTGTCTTCATATCTTCATCTGTAACTATATAGCCATGTTTTAATTCTACTTGACCTTCAAACAAATCAGTTTGTGGGATATATCCTATAAAGATAAATACACCTATAGGTGACCCATCTTTTGACTTTAATTCCTTGATCTCTCTGGTCTTGGTATTTTCTACAAGTAAAGACTTAGCTTCTTTATCACCCTTTATTTCTTTAACTATAGCATTTAGTTCAAATTTTATTTTAGGATCATTCTTTACTTTATCAACTACCACTGCAGAAGCTCTAAACTCTTCTCTCCTATGGATAATAGTAACACTTTTTGCAAACCTACTTAAGTAGGAAGCTTCTTCCAAGGCAGAATCTCCTCCACCAACTACATATATATCTAGACCAGTAAAGAAAGGTCCATCACAGGTAGCACAAAAAGATACTCCTTTAGAAGAAAATTCTTCTTCTCCAGGGATCTCTAGTTTCCTATGACTTGCTCCAGAAGATATAATTACAACCTTTGCTTCATATTCAGCCTTATCTGTCTTAACCTTTTTGACATCACCTTTTAATGAAACTTCTACTACATCTTCATATTTAATTTCAGCAAACTCTTTACTTTGCTCAAGCATCCTATTAGAAAGACCCATACCGCTAGCATCTTCTATAGATCCAGGATAGTTTTCTACAAAAGCTGTTCCTGAAACTTGCCCTCCTGCTAGGGACTTTTCTATAATAAGTGTCTTAAGCTTACTTCTACCAGCATATAAGCCTGCGGTAAGACCTGCAGGCCCTCCACCAACTATTATTATATCGTACATATTTCTCCTTTTAAAACTTAAATCCTTCTTGCCTTAATGCCTCATATAATACTATATTAACAGAATTGGCAAGATTTAAAGATCTATCTATTTTCTTAGTCATAGGGATTGTTAGAATCTTATCCCTATATTTTTCTAACAAAGTCTTATCTATACCTTCTTTTTCCCTACCAAAGATTAGAAAATCTCCATCTTGATACTTGCCATCAGTATATTTCTTATCACTTCCAGTTTCTATTAGAAAAAATCTTTTATCTTTTATATATTCCAAAAATTCATCCAGGCTATCATGGATTACTAGATCCACATATTGCCAATAATCAATGCCTGCTTTCTTTAAAAACCTATCTGACAGGTCAAACTTAAAGGGTCTGACCAAGTGGAGCCTTGATTCTGTTAGGACACATGTCCTTCCAATATTTCCAACATTACCAGGATGCTCTGGTCCTAGAAGAACTATATTAAACACCTATTATGCTCCTTTATAATTTCTACTGCTTGGCTAATGGCCTTACCATCATTATCTTCTAATATATGGTCACTAATATTTTTAACTTTATCATTGGCATTACTCATAGCAAAAGATAGGCTAGCTTTTTCCAGCATTTCTAAGTCATTATCTGAATCACCAATTGCTGCAAAGCTATTCTTACTTATACCCATTTTTTCACATAAACCATAAATGGCCGATAGCTTGCTAGTCCCCTTGCTTGTAATTTCAATAGCATCTTCATAGGAAGATGTTATATAGACTTGATCATTTAGCCTATCTTTAATTATAGTGACCAAGCTATCCCTTGATATCTTTGATTTATCTATACCATTTATCAAAAACTTATAGCAAGACTCTCCCTTAGTTTTTAATTTTAATAAAGGATCATTTGATATGTCTAAATTTGCTTGGTAATTTAATCCATAGTCTATATCCTTTCTTAAGTGGTCAAGGCTTTCTAAGTCAAGTTCATTTGAATAGTAGGTATCAAGACTATAGAAATGAAATTTAAGCTTATTTTTAATTGAAATATCAATAAGTTTCTCTAGTATAGTAAAGTCTAGGGGATTTTCTATAAATAACTTATCATAATCCATGCCCATCAAAGCCCCGTTATTTGCAATTAGGACAGGGTCTTTAGAAATCTTTTGAGCCTGGTAGAGGACTGATGAAAAGACCCTTCCGCTAGCTAAGATAACTCTCACTCCACTTGCTTCTAGATCCCTAAGGGCCTTAATATTTTCTTTCCTTAAAATAGACCTTGAATCTAACAAAGTTCCATCAAGGTCTAGGGCAAATAATTTAATCATGGTCTTTCCTCTTATATTCACATACTTGATTTAGGGGACATTGGTCACAAAGAGGGTTCCTTGCCTTACAAATAGCCCTTCCATGGCTAATCAATTGGTGGTGGGTCTTCCTCCACTTATCCTTTGGTATGTTTCTTTCAAGGTCTTTTTCTGTATTTAAGACATTATTTGCTTTAGCAAGTCCAATCCTATTTGCCAACCTAAAAACATGAGTATCTACTGCAATTGATGGGATATTAAAGGCATTTGATATTACAACATTGGCAGTCTTTCTGCCAACTCCTGGTAGCTTCATCAGCTCGCTTCTAGATTGTGGTAGCTGACCTTTATAATCTTCTAACAAAATTTTGCTTGTTGCCTTGATGTTTTTTGCCTTATTCTTATATATACCTACAGTTTTTATATAGTTTTCTATTGTTTTTATATCAGCATTAGCAAAATCACTGGGTGTATTTAAATCCTTAAACATTACTTCAGTCACCTTATTTACCCTTACATCTGTTGATTGGGCTGAAAGTATGGTTGCTACTAATAGCTCAAAGGGAGTGGTAAAGTTTAACATTGAGTAATCTACATCAGGATATGTCTGGTCTAAAATTTCTAACACTTTATTTATTTCATTTTGATTTAAAATACTATCACCTCTTTTTATACTATACCCTCTCCTTAAATTTTGTTTGCTTAAGAAAGTCCCATGTTATATAATAGGTTAAGAATTGGAGTTGATTTAATGTTTAATTTAAAGAAAAAAGATATAAAAGAATTAGACTTTATTCTTTTATTTACTACAATTATCCTTTCAATCTTTGGTCTAGTTGTCCTATATTCTGCTCACGGGGGAAATTTCGCTCCTATTGCCAGCCAGTTTATAGCAACTTTCCTAGGATTTGTAGTTATTGTCATACTTGCTACTATCGATTTAGATGTGATTAAAAGATCTTATTG
Source organism: Anaerococcus sp. (assembly GCA_030532385.1). Taxonomy (GTDB): domain Bacteria; phylum Bacillota; class Clostridia; order Tissierellales; family Peptoniphilaceae; genus Anaerococcus. The sequence continues at coordinate 52,116 of JAUNLG010000006.1, forward strand.
GATAATTTATTCTATTATGATCGGCCTACTTGTACTTACAATTTTTCTAGGTAGGGGGCTTGATGAGTGGGGAGCCAGGTCTTGGCTTTATATTGGATCCTTCTCATTTCAACCATCAGAGATTGCAAAGGTTGGGATTATTTTCTCCCTTGCAGCCTTTTTAGATAAGCATAGGTTTGATATAAATGATAAATTTACAGTTTTAAAGGTGGTTTTGATGGTGGGAGTTCCTATTGGCTTAATCTTACTCCAACCAGATTTTGGTACATCTATGGTCTATATTTTCTTTGTAGCGGCTATGATTTTCGTAGGTGGACTTTCTTGGAAGTGGATTGGGATATTTATAGGCCTTGGTTTAATTGTTGGATTTTTCCTACTAACAAACCTTTCAGGCTATAGGCTAGATAGGATCCAAAACTTTCTTGACCCATCCCGTGATACTTCAGGCTCTAACTGGCAGCAACAACAAGGACTTATCGCTATAGGTTCTGGAATGCTTTTAGGCAGAGGGTACCTAAATGGAAGCCAATCTCAATATGGCTATATCCCAGAAAAAGAAACTGACTTTATTTTCTCAGTTCTTGCTGAAGAGCTAGGTTTTGTAGGATCGATCATTGTAATAATTCTTTTTGCAATATTAATCCTAAGACTTGTAATTATAGCCAAAGATTCAAATAATACCTTTATAAGCCTGATGGTTACAGGAATTGCAGCCTTATTATTCATTCACATTTTTGAAAATGTAGCGATGACCATAGGTCTTATGCCTGTAACCGGAATTCCACTTCCTTTTTTTTCCTATGGTGGAACCTTCCAGCTTATAACTTTAAGTAATATAGGACTTGCTATTTCAGCATCTATGCAAAAAAAGCAATTTGACGATGGAATCCTTGATGATAGGTCAACAGAATTTTTAGATGCCTCAAAGGTTAGGATATCTAAAAGAAAAATTTAGTATAAAAAAGGATGAGTTAAGATTAAAAATCTTCGCTCATCTTTTTATATGCTTCTTTCCGAAGCTAGGGCTATAGAAATTACTTCCTTGGCGCCTGCTTCTTTAAGAACTTTTATTATTTCTTTAACAGTATTACCCGTGGTTATCAAATCATCTATCAGGAGAATTCGACTAGCCTTAAGGTCCTTATTTATCCTAAAAGCACCCCTTAGATTTTTGCTCCTAGAGAACCTATCTAGTAGGTGTTGGGACTTGGTATTTTTAACCTTTTTAAAGTCTTTTAAAACTTCAATACCCAACTCTTTTCCAAGCTCTTCTACAATTATTCCTATATGGTCAAAACCTCTTTTATTATAAGTTTTAATTGAAGAGGGAGATCCTAGTATATAATCAAAATCTACTAGATTCTTATCCCTAATAAAATCTATAAACATTTTAGCAAATACTTCATAAAGGCTGGTATTTCTTTGAAATTTATATGACCCTATTAGAGTTTTCATAAAATCATTGTAGAAATATATACTGTAACATGGGTTATCACCGACCATAAATTCGTTGGCAACATAGTCAAATTTATCCAAACATTGGTCACAAAGCTTATATTTTATGGCCTTATTTTTTTTGCAACCATAACATAGGTCCTTATCTAAAAACAAAAAATCAATCATCAACTACCTTCCCCATCTCTCTTATCCAATAGTCAAGGTTAGTGTATCTCTTATTTGACCTATCATTATCAACCATTTGCTTTAAAATATTCTTATTGCCTAAAAGAATTACAATCTTCTTAGCCCTAGTAATGCCAGTATACAAGAGATTTCTATTAAGTAGCATGGGTGCTACTTGCATCATAGGAATTATTACGCAAGGAAACTCAGACCCCTGAGATTTATGGATAGTTATAGCATAAGATAGGTCTAGATCTTTAATATCTTCTTTTTTATAGGTTATTTTTCTGCCATCATCAAATAAGACATCAAGACTTTCTTCATCCTTATCAATTGATTCTATAATACCAATATCTCCATTATAAACCCCCTCTTCTTCCCTATCCATAGAATACTTAGGTTTTAGGTCATAATTGTTTCTTACCTGCATGATTTTATCTTTTATCCTAAAAACTCTTCCATTTATTTTAACCTGTGGACTTTTATCATTTAGGGCCTTTTGAATTTGATCGTTTATATTATTGGATCCCCAAGCTGTTTTTTTGCTAGGGGTTAGAATTTGAATATCTTTTATAGGATCAAATTTATAATAAGTACTAAGTCTATTTTTCACAAGGTCTACAAGGTCATAAATAAAGTTACTGGTAGATGTCTCTATAAAAAAGAAGTCTTTTGCGTCTTGGTTTAAATAAGGATAGGATCCCTCATTTATCCTATGGGCATTTACAACAATATTTGACTTACCGGCTTGCCTAAAGATTTTTTTAAGCCTTACCTTACTTATATCTGTAGCTAAGATATCTTTTAGGACATTACCCGGACCAACTGATGGAAGCTGGTCACTATCACCTACAAAAATCAAAGCAGTTTTCTCAGATATAGCTGCCATTATATTTTTCATAAGGTAGGTATCTACCATACTCATCTCATCGATTATTAGATAATCTCTATCTATGGGATTTTCTTCATTATATTCTGCCAATACTTCATCAGGTTTTATTCCTAAAAGTCTATGAATAGTGTAGGCTTTTTGGCCTGTAGATTCCATAATTCTCTTTGCCGCTCTACCTGTAGGTGCTGCAAGGTAGAAGGATAGTCCATTTTCTTCAAGGATATTACAAATTGCATTGATTATTGTAGTCTTTCCAGTTCCAGGCCCTCCAGTTATGGTAAAGACCATATTTTCAAAAGCTTTTTTTATAGCTTCTTTCTGCTCATCAGAGAAAATGGATAGGTCATATTCTAAGTCTATATCAAATATATAAGGATCATTGTTCTTTCTTGCAAGGGTTAAGGCTATAGATTTTTCTGCCTTATATAGACCTGCCAAGTAGATAAAGTTTTTATCTTTTATATTTACAGAAATAAGTTTACCCGCCAATATATCTTTTTCGATTAAGTCTTCTACCTTGGCTAGGTCTACTTTTAGCAAAGCCATGGCTTTTTTTATTAAAAGCTCATATTCCAAACAAGTATGACCATTTAGGTCAGCTTCACTAGATAAGATATATGCTAGTCCTGCAGAAATTCTAAAGTCTGATTGAAGGTCCATCTGCATATTGTAGGCTATGTTATCAGCCATTACAAATCCTATCCCTCTTATATCCCTAACTAGGCTATAAGGATTGTTTTTGACTACTTCTATTGTAGATTCCTTGTACTTATTGTAGATTTTCATAGCTAGGTTATAGGAAATATTGAGCCCTTGGAGAAACTCTAGACTTTTTCTAGCATCCCTTGTTTCTTCGACAGACAATTTTATATCTTTTAGTTTCTGCTTGCCAATTCCTTCTATAGTCAAAAGCTTGTCTGGGTTTTGATAAACTACATCTATAGAATCTTCTTTAAATTCTTCATAGATTCTTTCAGCTGTTTTTCGCCCAATTCCCTTTATATTAGAAGATGAAAGAAAGTTTATTATATTATCCTTACCCTTTGGCTTTGAAAGTTTCATTGACTCTATTATAAACTCTTCCCCATATTTATCATCATAGATTAGCTTGCCCGTAAGAGTTAACCTATCGCCTATATTAAAAAAAGGCACAGTGCCAAGACAGGTAATATCAGTATCCTCACTTTCAAGAACAAATATACTATATCCGCTCTCATCGTTTCTATATATTACCTTAGTTACTGTACCTTCTATATTCATTATGCTTCCTAAACTTCTACACTTATTTTTTTTATCTTAGCTCCTAGTTTGCTTAATTTTTCGACTAGGTTACTATATCCTCTTTCTATATGATAGATATCAGAAATTTTTGTCTCACCTTCAGCTACTAGGCCTGCCATAACTAAAGCAGCCCCAGCTCTTAAGTCTGTTGCCCTAACATCTGCCCCATGAAGCTTATTAACTCCTGCAATTGTAGCCCTATTGCCACTTGTAGCAATTACAGCTCCCATTTTTGAAAGTTCAGCTACATGCATAAACCTATTTTCAAAAACTGTCTCTTGGATCCTACTTTCACCATCAGATACAGTAAGTAGGGCCATAAATTGTGCTTGAACATCAGTTGGAAAACCTGGATATGGAAGAGTTTGGATATTTGTTGACTTTAACTTCTTATCAGCCTTGATAAAAATAATGTCCTCTTCTTCATTTTCCATAACTTCTGCACCTATCTCTATAAGTTTTGCAATCACAGGTCTTATGTGAGAACCAATTACATTAGTAATTTTTACCTCACCACCTGTCATTGCAGCTGCTAGCATGTAGGTTGCAGCTTCTATCCTATCAGGAATTATGGTATGCCTTGTTCCTGTTAGTTTTTCAACACCTTCTATAGTTATTGTAGAAGTACCTGCTCCTTTGATCTTTGCACCCATCTTTGATAAAAATGAAGCAAGGTCAACTATTTCTGGCTCTTTGGCAGCATTTTCTATGACAGTTTCGCCCTTAGCTAAGCTTGCAGCCATCATTATATTTTGAGTTGCTCCAACAGATGGAAAGTCTAAGTATATTTCATTACCAACTAGGCCATCTTTGGCTTCTATAGCTATCTCATCATAATCTATTTTACTTTCTGCACCTAGGGCATTAAATCCTTTAAGGTGAAGGTCAATAGGTCTTGCTCCTATATTACAGCCTCCTGGTGCCTTGGTATAGGCTTTGGAAAATCTTGATAACAAAGGACCCATAACAACAAAGGATGCTCTCATCTTATCCATTAGTTCATAAGGGGTCTCACAAGTTGTAATTCCACTTGAGTCTATTCTAAGGGTATTTTTTGATAAATATTCTATCTTAGAACCTAAGTGTTTCAAAACTTCAACCATTATCTCTACATCTTTAAGCTCAGGGACCCCATCTAGGATAATCTCTTCTGTACCTAGTACGCAGGCTGCAAGAATTGGAAGGGCTGAGTTTTTTGCCCCATCAATCTTAACTTCTCCTTTTAGCGGACCATTTGAATTCATTACTAGTATATCTTTTTGCATAAGTCTATCCTTATTTTGTTCCAAACAACCTATCTCCAGCATCACCAAGGCCTGGTACTATATATCCATTCTCATTTAGGTGATCATCTAGTTGGGCACAGTATATATCTACATCAGGATGTTTTTCTTGAATGGCTTTAATTCCTTCAGGTGCTGCTATTATGCAAAGAAGCTTAATATATTTGCATCCTCTTTCTTTTAGCCTACCTACTGCATCATTTACAGATCCTCCAGTAGCAACCATTGGATCTACAACAAGGATCTCCCTTTTATCGACATCACTTGGTAGTTTGCAATAATATTCTACAGGAACTAGGGTTTGTTCATTCCTATACATACCAATATGGCCAATTTTTGCAGCAGGAATTACTTCAAGAACTCCATCTACCATACCAAGTCCTGCCCTAAGGATTGGAACAACACTTAGTTTTTTGCCAGCAAGCCTATATCCTGTTGTTTTTTCGATAGGAGTTTCGACTTCGAATTCTTCTAAAGTAAGATCTTTGGTTGCTTCATAGGCAAGAATCATCCCTATTTCAGTTACAATCGATCTAAATTCATTGGCTCCTGTATTTTTATCTCTCAATATTGTTATTTTATGTTTAATTACTGGATGGTCTAAAACATTTACTTTTCCCATATAATTCTCCTATAAATATTCTACATTGCCAGAGGCAGATTTTTTCATTCTATTCATTATACTCTTACCCAAGTTTTTCTCACTCACACCCTCAGCTAGGATTATATCAACCTTCATCCTATCCATCTTCCTTAAGGCAGAAAAAAGCATGTGGCTCATCTGCCTTAAATCATCTCTTTGGCCAAGGGAGATTGCATAAGCCTTAGATACTTCATTTATCCTATCATCAAAGGTTAAAATCCCAACCTTAAGCCCCTTTTCTTCATAGGCTTTTGCCTGTTGGTAAATTGTATCAAAAGCCTTATTTCCTACAAATATTTTCATCTTAGCCTTTGGAGCATAGTGCTTATATTTTTGTCCAGGTGACTTGGGAATTTTGTTATCATCGATTAATGCGTCATCAAGCTTTAAATTTGCTAGGATCTCTTTTATGTATTCATAAGTATAAAATCCTGGTCTAAGAATTGTAGGAATTTCAGAAGATAAGTCTATAACAGTAGATTCGATGCCAATCTGACTTTCTCCCCCATCTAAAATCATTGGAATCTTTCCATTAAGATCATAGTATACATCACTTGCCTTAGTTGGGGATGGTCTGCCAGATATATTGGCTGAAGGGGCAGCTATTGGAAGATTTGCCTCTTCTATAAGCCTTCTTGCAATCTCATCTTTAGGAAATCTTATAGCAACAGTATCTCCTCCTGCTGTAACCACATCAGGAATGAGCTTAGATTTTTTGAAAATAATTGTCAAAGGTCCAGGCCAAAGATCAAAAAGTTTTTTGGCATCTTCATTGACACCACTAACTAAATTATATAACATTCCTATATTTGAAATATGTAAAATTAGTGGATTATCTGCTGGCCTATTTTTTGTTTTAAAAATATTCTCACAGGCTTTAGGATTTAATCCATTTGCTCCAAGTCCATAAACAGTCTCTGTAGGAAAGGCCACAAGTTTACCTTCTTTTAGTAAACTTGCAGCTTCTTTTATGGTTTCTTGGTCAATATTATCTCTTTGAATTTTTTTAATAATAGTTTCCATATCAATTCTTTCTACTAATCTACAAGACAATAAGTTGGGTCCATGTGGATAGATAATTCGACCTTAGTTTTTTCGAATACTTTTTCTTCCACATCATCTATTGCCTTATGAACTTCTTCTACTGTAAGATTGGCTGGAACTTCAACATGACATGATCCTGCCATCTTTCCCTTTCCATATTCGTGGATTTGTAGGTCGTGGTAGCCTCTTATAAACCTACCTTCCATAATAATCTTTCCTATCTCATCTTCTATAAGCGGGTCCACCCTCTTACCTATTAGGATTTTTGATGTTTCTATAAACATATCTACTCCAGGCTTAAATACAAAGAGTGCTAGAATAAGACCAATCATAGCATCTATATTAAAGCTAAGGTATTTTTGTAAAAAAAATCCACCAATAATTGACAAGGTAGCAAGAATATCATTTCTTGCATCTAGCATAACTCCTTTGTTTAGGTCACTTGAAAATTTCTTATATAAGCTTTTATTTAAGAAAAATATATAAACCTTAAAGAGGATACTAAATGCAAGTATGGCTAAAGATAAAGTTGATAGGTCAACTCCCGATTTTTCTCCAAAAGCCCCGATTGATTTTATAAATAAGCTAAAGCCCACATACATTATTATTATTGAGACTAATAAACTTATAAGGTACTCACTCCTACCATGGCCAAAAGGATGGTTCCTATCCGCTGGTTTTTTCGAGATATTAGACCCAAATAAAGCCATTAGAGAGGCAAGAGAATCTGAAAGGTTGTTGAAAGCATCATTTATTATAGCCTGGGACCCTACAAATAAGCCTAAGCTAATCTTTATAATAAATAAGATAATATTTATCCCAACTCCAACTATTGAGGAAAGGGATATATATGAGAGTCTAAGGTCAGACTCACTTCTTTGCTCCCCATTTTTAATAAATCTTTTAGCTAAGAGATTAAACAATTATTCTTCCTCGCCTACTTTTTCTAACTTTCTAGCCTGATCTTCTGTAATCAAGGATTCAATCATTTCACCTATATTTCCATTTAAAAAGTCATCCAATTGATAAATTGTCTTATTTATCCTATGGTCTGTGATTCTTCCTTGTGGGAAGTTATAGGTTCTAATTCTCTCACTCCTATCACCTGTACCAACTTGACTTTTTCTATTGTCAGCTATCTCTTTATTCCTCTTTTCTTCTTCTAGCTCATAAATCCTTGCTAGAAGAATTTTCATAGCCTTTTCCTTATTCTTAATCTGACTTTTTTCATCTTGCATAGATACAACAATTCCTGTTGGTATATGGGTAAGCCTTACTGCTGAGTCTGTTGTATTTACAGATTGACCACCATTTCCTGAAGACCTAAATACATCAGTTCTTATATCATTTGGATCAACATGAACATCAAGCTCATCTACCTCAGGTAATACTGCTACTGTTGCTGTAGAGGTATGGATCCTACCGCCTGATTCAGTTTCAGGAACCCTTTGAACCCTATGGACTCCAGATTCATACTTAAACCTAGAATAAGCTCCCTCGCCTCTTACCATAAAGGTGGCTTCCTTAATTCCTCCAACTCCCTGGCTACTTACCTCTATATCTTCAGTTTTATAGCCTTCCTTATCTGCATACATGTGATACATCCTGTATAGGTCTCCTGCAAATAATCCAGCCTCATCACCACCAGCACCAGGTCTGATTTCTACTATAACATCTCTAGAATCATTAGGATCTTTAGGTATAAGAAGAACTTTCATCTGTTCATTATATACTTCAAGATTATCACTTTTCTCCTTTATTTCTTCTTTAAGCATATCAACCATTTCAGGATCGCTAGTCTCATCTAAAAGCTCTTTATTCTCTTCAATAATTGCTTCAGCATCCTTGATTTGGTCATATTTTTCAACTATTGGTTTTAATGAATTATATTCCCTAGTTATCTTTGTTAACTTAGAAATATCTGATAGAACTTCTGGATCAATCATCTTTTTTTCAAGATCTAAATAATTCTCTTTTATATGTTCAATATTTTCAAACATCTCTTATCCTTTCTCAGCGACTATAAATCTGTCAAAATCATTATAATCCTTTATACATACTATATTTTTAAAATCAGATTCGTTCAAAAATTTTTCTATCCTATCTTTTTGGTCATATCCGATTTCAAAAATTAACATGGCCCCGTCATTTAAATAAATATTAGCCTCTTTAATTATCCTCTTATAATAATAAAGACCGTCTTCTTTGGCTAAAAGTGCTGATTTTGGTTCATAATATAAGACTTTATCAAGCTTCTTATAGTCATCTTCATTAATATAGGGTGGGTTTGAAACTATTATATCAAATTTTCCAGAAATATTTTCAAATAAATCAGATTTTACAAAACTAACATTTTCTATGCCAAGTCTTTTCCTATTTATTTCAGCAAGATCTAGAGCTTCTTTTTTTACATCACTAGCAAGAATTTTTGTCTCCTTAATATTACTTGCTAGGGCTAGGGCAATAGCTCCACTTCCTGTTCCTATATCAAGGATACTTTTCTTTTTAAAATCTGATTTGATAATATAATCTACTATAATCTCAGTCTCAAATCTTGGAATCAAGGCCCTTTTGTCTACCTTTAAGTTAAGTCCAAAAAACTCCCAATAGCCAATAGCATATTGGAGGGGCTTTCCCTTAGCCCTATCCTTAAGAATCTGATCGAGTTTATTGGCTAATTTATCTGTCAAAACCCTATCTTTATTTAATAAAATATAAGACTTACTAGTATCAAGTAGGTAGGTTAGAGCTATTAGGGAATCCTCATAATTTTTTTCTAGATAATCTTTTATTTTCATCTATATACTACTTCTTTTTTACACAAAAATAAGGTAAGTTTCCTTACCTTATTTGCTCTATTATTTTCTACCGTATTTTCTGTTAAACTTCTCAACATTACCACCACGTTCAGCATTTCTTTGTTTACCTGAATAGAATGGGTGACAATTACTGCAGATTTCTACCTTGATTTCTTCTTCTGTAGATCCAACAGTGAATTCATTTCCACAAGTAACACAGGTAACTTTAGCTTGGTGATAGTCTGGATGTAATTCTTTTTTCATCTAAACACCTCTTGTTTCTTTTTTCAATAAGCAATATAAATTATACCTGCAAGATTTTCTATTGCAAGTTCTAATAAGAATTATTAATCAAGTCTATAAATTGCTTGTTCGTTTCGGTCCTTTTCATCCAATCTATAAGCTCTACTATAGATTCTGTATTGCTCATATTACTCTTCCTAAGCTTAAAGGCTGCTTCAAGTTCCTTTGGCTTTAAAAGTAGGTCTTCTCTTCTGGTTGAGGATTTTTCAATATTTATAGCAGGGAAGATCCTTCTATCGGCAAGCCTTCTATCAAGATGAACTTCCATATTACCAGTTCCCTTAAATTCTTCAAAGATCATATCATCCATCCTTGAACCAGTATCTACTAAGGCTGTAGCAAGGATAGTAAGGGATCCACCAGATTCAATGTTCCTTGCAGCCCCAAAAAATTGTTTTGGGCCCACTAGGGCTAGAGGATCTAGACCTCCAGAAAGAGTCCTTCCTGACTGAGGAGTCATTATATTATAGGCCCTTGCAAGTCTAGTTATAGAATCAAGAAGGATTATAACATCCTTATTCTCTTCTACATATCTTTTTGCTCTTTCAAGTACCATTTCTGCCATATCAATATGGTTTTGTGGTGGCTTATCAAAGGTTGAAGCTGCAACTTCTGTCCTCATAAGCTCGTTATTGGGGTCTCTATATTCATTGACATACCTTATAAAGTCAGTTACCTCTTCAGGTCTTTCATCAATTAATAAGACTATGATTTTAATATCATCATAATTTTTTTCAATTGCTCTTTCTATATCTTTTATTAGGGTAGTTTTTCCTGCTTTAGGTTGAGATACTATAAGGCCTCTTTGACCACGGCCTATAGGTGATAGAAAATCAATAATTCTTTCTGAAAAGTGTTCTTTCCCATTTTCTAGGGTAATTCTTTCATTTGGATAAATTGGTGTTAGATCTTCAAATAAGGGTCTATTAAAGGCATCGCCTGGCTTTATGCCATTTACATCACTGACAAATATTAGGGGAGCAAATTTATCTCTAGCATGTTTTTCTCTTGCTATCCCTCTTATATAATCTCCAGTTTTAAGTCTGAACATCTTAATTTGCTTAGGTGGTACATAGATATCATCATCGCCACTTTCATACATTTCAGTTCTAAGAAAACCAAAGCCATCTGGTAGGATTTCAAGGATTCCCTCGCAATCAAACTTTTCTCCTAGATCATTTTCTGCCTGCTCTTTTTTCTCTTTATCTTCTTTTTCACTAGCTTCAACAATTAGCTTTATTAGTTCATCTTTCCTATACTTTGTAACCGCCTGAATTCCTAAGTCTCTTGCCAGTTCTCTTAGGTCAGGAAGCTTCTTTTCTTTTAAATTATTTTCCATATTTTTTTAAATTAAAAGGGGTCAGCCCGACCCCCATCTTAATAGTCTTATTTTGCACTATTCTCTGAACCGAACATGTCGATTTTTTCTTCAACCTTACTTACAATTGCACTTGTTCCATCAGCAAGTAACTTTCTTGGGTCAAAGCCCTTACCCTTTTGGTCTTTGCCTTCTTCAATATATTTTCTAGTAGCTTCGGCAAAGGCTAATTGACATTCAGTATTTACATTGATTTTTGATACACCAAGGCTTATAGCTTTTTTAATTTGATCATCAGGAATACCTGTACCACCATGAAGAACAATTGGCATATTTACAGCTTCTGATATTTCATTTAATCTTTCAAAGTTTAATCCTTGCCAATCAGCTGGGTAAACTCCGTGAATATTACCAATACCTGCTGCTAGAAAATCAATGCCGCATGCTGCAAGCTCTTTACACTCATTTACATCTGCAAGCTCTCCTGCTGAAGTAACGCCATCTTCCTCTCCACCGATTCCGCCTACTTCACCTTCAACAGAAATATTTTTTGAATGAGCAAGCTCAACTATTTCTCTGGTTTTTTCTAGGTTTTCTTCTAATGGGAATGAAGATCCATCAAACATTACAGATGTAAAGCCAGCAGCTATAGCAGACTTAGCTCCCTCATATGAACCATGGTCTAGGTGAATTGCTACAGGAACTGTAATTTCCATTGCATCATGCATGTTTTTAACAAGATTTGCAACTACTTCAAAACCACCCATATACTTAATAGCACCTTCTGATGCAGCTATGATTACAGCTGTATTCTTCTCTTCAGCTGCTTTTAGGATTGCCTTAGTCCATTCTAGGTTGTTGGTATTAAAATGACCAATAGCATACCCATTTTCATAAGCCTTATCTAACATTTCTTTTGCATTAACTAACATATAATCTCCTTATAGTTCATATTTTTTTCTAGTTTCTATATTAATAATACCCTAATTATAATCAAATGATAGGTCTTTTTTTATCGATTCTACGATTTTATCAAGGGCTTCTTTACTGTCCATTTTTTGATTTTCCATATCTTTTCTAGTGGAATATTCTACAATACAATCACTTGCATCCTTACCTACAGTAATCCTATATGGGATACCTATTAGGTCCCTATCATTAAACTTAACTCCTGCCCTTTCCTTCCTATCATCTAATAAGACATCAACCCTTTGATCCTTAAATTCCTTATAAAGTTTCTCACCAAGTTGGAGTTGATCTTCTTTTTTAGGATTTACAACTGTTATTATAACTTCAAAAGGAGCAACAGATGTTGGCCAAATTATTCCTTTTTCATCATAGTTTTGTTCAACTACAGCTGAAATTGATCTTGTAATTCCTATCCCATAAGAACCCATTATAAATGGCTTAGCACTTCCATTTTCATCTAGGAAATTAGCATCTAGGGCTTTAGAATACTTATCCCCTAGTTGGAAGATATTTCCAACTTCAATTCCTCTTTTAGCTTTAAGGATTCCTGACCCATCATAGGCCATATCACCCTCTTTTGCCATAAGTAAGTCTTCTACTATTTCTCCTTTAAAATCTCTACCATAATTAGCATTTTTATAATGGTAGTCTGTCTTATTTGCACCTACAAGAAGATTTTTGATCTTTGTCAAAGACTTATCAACAAGAACTCTCACATCCTTATCTTTTAGTCCAATTGGTCCTGTAAATCCAGGCTCAGCCCCGGTAATTTCTCTAATTTTATCAGGATCTAGCATTTCTATCTCATGCTCTCCAACCTTTAGGTAGGATATTAGTTTAGCCATATTTAAGTCCCTATCTCCTGGTATAAAGACTAAAAGCGGCTCACCTTTGACTGAAAGGTCTATGGCCTTGGCTGAATTTCTAGAATCAACTTGTAAAAATTCACTTACTTCTTCAATTGTTTTCTTGCCAACAGTTTCTACAAGTTCAAGGTCCTTTTCTTCTTCCTCCACAAATTCCATCCTAAATCTTGCTTTCTCATCAGTTGCAGCGTAATCAGACTCATCTGTGTATAAAATTACTCCTTCTCCTGTTTCAGCTAGGGCAATAAATTCATGGCTCTTTCTACCACCCATAGACCCTGTATCGCCTTCAACTATTTTTATATCAAGACCTAGCCTAGCAAAAACTTCTACATAGGCATCCCACATATTTTGATAAGATTTTTCAAGTCCTTCGTAATCAGTATCAAAGGAATAGGCATCCTTCATCAAAAAATCCCTAGAACGGTTAATTCCAAACCTAGGCCTTTTCTCATCCCTGAACTTATCTACTATTTGATATAAATTTAGGGGAAGTTGCTTATATGAATTTAGCTCATTTTTAATTAAATCAGTTAAGGCTTCTTCTGCAGTAGGGCCTAGGGAATATTCCCTATCGTGTCTATCTTTTAGCTTAAACATTTCAGGACCAAAGGTATCCCACCTAGAAGATTCTTCCCATAATTCTTTAGGTTGAAGGATAGATGTAGAAACTTCTATGGCTCCGTACTTATCCATAGATTCTCTTACTATCGCCTCTATTTTATTTACAACTTTTTTGCCTAAGGGTAGGTATGAATAAATACCACTTGCTTGCTTTCTAATAAAAGCCCCCCTAACTAAGAGTTTGTGACTTTCTATCTCACTATCTACTGGGTCTTCCCTTAATGTTGGCATATAATATTTTGATAATCTCATATTTCTCCTAAATCTTTCATAGATAGGCCTATTCTTTGCCTTTGCCTATCAATCTCTATAACTTTTACATCTACAACTTCTGAATTGGTTAAAACTTCACTAGGATTTTGGATGAATCTATCAGAAATTTCTGATACATGGACAAGTCCATCAATTCCCACCCCTATATCTACAAAGGCCCCAAAATTTGTTATATTTCTAACCTTTCCTTTTAATACCATACCCTCTTTTAGGTCATCAATCCCCATGATTTCTTTTTTTGTCAAAACTTCAGGGTTAGAATCTCTTGGGTCCCTACCTGGTTTCTTTAGCTCCCCAACTATATCCTTTAAGGTTTCATATCCTACAGAAAGCTCATTAGCTAAGTCTTTTAAGTTTATGTTATCTAAATCTTTGTCCATAAGTTTTTTTGCAATCTTATAGCTTTCAGGATGGACTGCTGTATTATCAAGAATCTCTGGAGAATCTGGAAATCTTATAAATCCTGCTGCTAGTTTATAGGTCTTATCACCTAGACCTTTGACTTTTTTTAGGTCTTTTCTATATATAAGTTTGCCTTCCTTAAAGTCATCTTCGACTCTTTTAGCAAGATTTTGGTTTAGACCTGATACATAGCCTAAAAGTTTGTAGGAAGCATTATTAATCGTAACACCTACCTCATTTACAGCATCTTCTACAACCTTGGATAATTCCTGGTCTAGTTTTTTGCCATCTAGGTCATGTTGGTATTGGCCTATGCCTATATGCTTTGGCTCTATTTTTACTAATTCTGCCATGGGGTCTTGTAGGCGACGGGCCATTGATATTGCACCTCTTATAGTTACATCTAAGTTAGGAAATTCCTCTTCACCCAAACTAGATGCTGAATATACTGAAGCTCCTGCTTCATTTACTATAGCATAGAAAACTCCTTTGACTTCTTTTAGTAATTTATTTACTACAATCTCAGTTTCCCTCGATGCTGTCGCATTACCCAAGGCTATAAGGCTTACCTGGTATTTTTCTATAAAGTCCTTTAATTTATCTATGGCTTCCCTTTCCCTATAGTGGGGTGCTACAGGATAGATCACTGCAGAATCTAAGAATTTTCCAAATTGATCAACTACTGCAACCTTACATCCTGTCCTAAATCCTGGATCAAGTCCAATTACTGCCTGACCCTTTATTGGTTTTTGAAGTAAGTAGGGTTTTAGGTTTTTACCGAACACTCTTATTGACTCATCTTCTGCAGCTTCTGTTAGGTAATTTCTCATTTCACTTGTTAGGGAAGGGAGCATTAGTCGCTTGTAACCATCATCTACAGCAAATTTAACTACTTCTTTTTGATAGGCATTATAGGACTTATCTTTGGTATAAAGATCATAAATTAGTTTTTTATTATAATTATCAGTAAAGCTTACTTTAACAGCCAAGGCCTTATCCTTCTCTGCCCTATTAATAGCAAGGATTTGAAAGGACTTCATGTCTTTAAGTTTTTTTTCAAATTCATAGTAATTTTGATAAAGCTTTTGCCTATCTTCTTTTTCGCTTACGCTAATCCTAGCCCTCAAAAACCCATCTCTTCTAATTATATTTCTAGCTTCAATGTTATTTGCAATATCTTCTGCCAGAATGTCTATAGACCTATCTAAGGCTTCTTTGGGACTATCAAGTCCTTCTTTTATATATTCTTGTGCATATTCCAAGGCCTCTTTTTCATTACTAACCTTAGTTAGCAAGTCATTAAGGAGCTTATCTAATCCAAAATCCCTTGCTATATCTGCCCTTGTCTTTCTCTTTGACTTAAATGGAGCATAGATGTCTTCTAAGATTGTAAGTGAATTTGTTGCAAGAATTTCATTTTTTAGCTCATCTGTAAGTTTTCCCTTAGAATCTATTGCACTTATTATCTCTTCTTGCCTTTTTTCTATATTTCTTAACTTATTTAAATTTTTCTCTATTTCTCTTATTTTGACATCTGAAAGATTGCCTGTAACCTCTTTTCTATACCTTGCTATGAAGGCTACGGTAGATCCTTCATCCAAAAGATTAATAACATTTTCAACATTTTTTTCACTAACTTCAACTTGTTTTGCTAAAATTTCTTTAATATTCATCGATTAACCTAACTATTTTTTCACTAAGTAAAGGATAGGTCCTTCCTATCCTTTGCATACTTTAATAAACTTTAATTACCTGTTATAAAATTGATCTTATATTTTGGAAAATTCATGGATATAACCCTACCACCTATGTTTTGATAGGCTTCTTCGTCTAAGTCAAAAATGTTTGATGGGTCATATAAGACTATCTTAGAATTTTCCTTTTCAAGCGGACTTACAATTAATTCAAATTTATAAGAATCTTGATCTTTTGCATACTCTATCAAAATATCAATAAATCTTCCATAATCATACTCGTTTACATGCCTAAACTCTAAATCCACCTTATATTCTTTCTCCTCAACCATATTAAATTGAGCATTAGTTGAGGTGTAAGATTTAACCCTTCCACTTGCTATATCTGTAATTCTAAGGCTTATCTTTGTTTTTAGACCCTCATCCTTACTTGTTACTAGGTCAATTATATCTACCTTTGAAAGTTCTTTTTCTAATCTTTCTATCTCTTGATTTCTCTTATAGACCTTGGTCTTTCCCATTTGAAGGTCTGATACTGGTATGCTAGAAGTCTTATCTTCGCTTAGACCCTTATAGATTTTTATATCATCATCTAGGCTCTTTCTAATCCTTCTTTGCCTATTTTTATCTTGATCTTTTTTCTCCGTTTCCTTTAGATAATCATCTATATCATCAAATTTCATCTTGTCTTTAATAAGCCTTAGGTCTTTTTTATTAATATATTTATATGTAGACATTAGGCTCCTAAAGACCATGTATAGGAATGATAGGGATGTTAACAGTCTTTTTATTTCTGAAGGAAGCAGGTTATTTGCATCAATTACATTGATAATTACCATGATTATAAAAGGAAATGAACCTGTATAGGCAAAAAATCCCTTGGACTTTCCTTCTCTTTCTTTAATCCTATCTTTAGATGAGATTTTAATTAAAATTCTAAAAACTTTTATTATAAATATGAGCGCTCCTAAGATATATAGGCCATTTATAAAAGTCTTGACTATGGGGAATCCTTGATAAATATCAAGGGGAAGACTTCTTATAAAATAATCTATACCAAAGCTTAAGGCTAGGATAAATAAGCCACTTTTTCTAAAAGTCCTTGATATTATAAAAAATAATAAAAGGAAAAGAATAAAAAGTAAGGGGACCATTAAGGCAGGGTCATTAGATATTAAATTGCCTACTCGATTTAATATATTGTAATAATTCATAATAACTCCATATGTGTAATTATACCAAATAAGACAAAAAGAGTACAGCCAAGAAATTTTAGTCCACCAAAAAACTACCTGGTCTCAGGATTTCTCAAGATCCCAGGTAGTGATAATATTTTCTATTTTCTTCTAAATAATAAGAGAATTTTTTCTAGGAAAGAAACTTCACCATCTTCTTTCTTCTTTTTAGGTCTTTTGGTTTCTAAATCAGTCTTTATATTTTTGCTAATTGCATGACTTCTTTTTTCTTCCTCTTTAGCCTTAGCCCTTTTAATGGCATTGTCAATTAGAATCTCCTGGCTATTAGAATTGGTCTTATTTTCAACTTTAGAATAACTTCCATCTGAATTTAATTTTCTGATTTTAACATCATCGGCAAACATTATGTCCAAAAATTTCATGATCCTAAGTTTTATATCCTTATCATAGATTGGTAGGGCAACTTCCATTCTATTTCTAATATTTCTTGTCATAAAGTCAGCAGATGAAATATATAGCTTAGATTCGCTTCCTCTACCAAACTGATAGACCCTGTGGTGTTCTAGAAATCTTCCAACTACCTGGTAGATATTAATATTTTCTGTCTTATCCTTTACTTGTGGAAGGATACAAGTTATACCTCTTACCATCATATCAATCTTTACGCCAGCAGAAGAAGCTAGGGATAGTTTATCTATAATTTTCCTGTCAGAAATAGAATTCATTTTTAATCTGATATACCCATCCTTATGGGTCTTCTGTCTTTCAATCTGCTCATCTAATAGCTTGTTTAATCCATCTTGCATAGATTTTGGACTTACTAAAAGATGGTTATAATCCCCTTCTAGGTTTCCAATCATGATGTTATCGAAAAGCTCTTTGGCATCAACTCCAATCTCTTCATTGGCTGTCATTAGTGAAAAGTCTGTATATAATTTTGCTGTCTTTTCATTATAGTTTCCTGTAGCCACTTGGCTTATGTAACTAATTTTTTCATCTTTAACTCTTGTTATTAACAAGACCTTAGAATGACACTTATAATTATCAAAGCCATAAACTATCTTGCAACCGGCATCTTCAAGTCTTGACGACCAAACTATATTATTATCTTCATCAAACCTTGCCCTAAGTTCCATTAAAACAAAGACTTCTTTGCCATTTTCAGCAGCCTTTATTAAAGCTTGAGCTACCTTTGAATCCTTGGCTATCCTATATAAGGTTATCTTTATTGAAACTACAGACTCATCAACACTAGCCTCATTTAAAAGGTCAATTAATGGGTCCATTGATTCATAGGGATAGGATAAGAGTAAGTCTTTTTCCTCTATTTGCTCAATCATCTTTTTGTGATCATCAATCATGAAGGATTTTTGAGGTTCAAATTTTTCATCCAAAAACTTATCTTTCATATCAGTAGGAAGCTCGTCAATAAGGTCAAAGACAAAGCCTGCCCTTTGAGGTGATTTTGTTACAAAGATATTTTCTTCTCTTAAAGATAATTTTTCTACCAAAACTTCCTTTAATTCATCATCTAAGGATCCATCAACTTCAAGTTTTACTGGCTGGAGTCTTTTTCTTTTTTTAAGCATCTTACTCATATAGGACCTAAAGTCCTTTTCTACCTCAAAGTCTTCATCATTATATTTGATATCAGTATTTCTTGTAAGGGTCATCACATATTTAGCCTCGCATTCATACTGGTCAAATACCTTCTCTCCAAACTCCTTTATTACATCTTCTAAAAGAACTATTGCCCTATCAGAAATTTTTATATATCTTGAAATTTTTTCTGGTACAAATATTAATCCTAGGATAAATTTATTTTTTTTAGGATTTTTCTTATTTTCTTTTTTTAATTTAAAGATTACGCTTAAAGATAAGTTTGGTAAACGAGGAAAGGGTCTTACAGTATCTACAACCTGAAAGCTAAGTAAAGGTTCAATCTTTGAATCGAAATAATAATTTAGGTAGGATCTCTCCTTTAGGTCAAGGTCTGATACTTTTTTTATAAAAAATCCTTCTTTTTTGAAATCTTCAACCAATTCATTAAAGACCCTATCCTTTTTTTCAAATAGGGGTCCACATTTTTCCATAATAACTTCAAGCTGCTGGTTTGGGCTCATGCCACTTTTATTATCGACTGCCTTCTTTTTAAGCTGACTTAGGTCAGTAAGAGACCCAACCCTAACCATAAAAAACTCTTCTAAATTTGAATCAAATATAGAAAAGAATTTTAATCTTTCAAGAAGTTTTACATTTTTATCATCTGCCTCATCTAAAACTCTTTCATTAAATTTCAACCAAGATAACTCTCTATTTTGAGTGAAAGATGTATCCATCATTCTTCCTTTCCTACTTTACTTCTAAAGCCTTATTGTAAATATATCCTTCTCTTACACCAGTTTGACTTACATTTATTAGTTCACATGAGAAATATTTTGCAATCCTATGTAATATTATCATTCCAGGTATAAGGGTATGGACCCTATCGCCTTTGATTGATAAAATTAAATCCAAAGTTTGCCTATCTTCCATATCTATAATATCTTTAATCAAGTCATTTAACTTAGATGTTTCCATTGTAAAATTGGAGCTTTTTAAATCATATTGGTCATTATATAGCTTAAGTGTAGCCCTTGCTGACCCACCAACTGCACCAAGGATATGGTGGTCTTCCTTATACATCTTATTATCAGCCAACTCTTTTTTAACTTCTTCATCTATATCTTTTTTCTCATCTTTTGTTAAAAAAAGTTTTTTAACAAAGTCATTGAAAGCGCTAAGAGATCCTATATCTAGAGAAGTTGACCTTAATACCTTAGCTTGGTCAATTATAACAACCTCAGAGGAACCACCACCTATATCAGTCAAAACTCCAGAACTTACATCAATTGATGATGAGGCTCCAATAAAGGCAAGTTTAGCTTCTTCTTCACCTGATAATATCTCTATATCAAAGCCTAACTCCTCTTTAACCCTTGCTAGAATTTCATTCCTATTAGATGATTTTCTAATAGTTGCAGTTGCAAAAGGAAAAACTTTATCAATCTCATCAAAATTATCGATCACTGCCTTAAAGGTCCTAAGGACTTCAACCAATTTTTCAATTCCCTTATCACTAAGCTTTCCATCCTTAAAATATGACCTTAAAGAAGCCTGCTCTTTTTCATTAAATAAATTTATAACCCTATCTTCTATAACTTTAAACACTGACAATCTTATAGTGTTAGAACCAATATCAATAACTGAATAAATCATATAATAACTCCTTTGTTCATTATAAATTATAAATGTAAAATCCATGTAATGTTAAATAAATAACTTTATTCAACATCTTCAAAACGTTTGCAAAAATAAGTTTTCTATACTTTTTCTATATAATTATATCATAAGAAGGAATCCTAAATTGAAAAACTCTAGTAAAAATATGGTATAATAATCTTATCTTGCTAGAATAGCTCAATGGTAGAGCACCGGTATCGTAAACCGTAGGTTGCAGGTTCAAGTCCTGTTTCTAGCTCCATTTTTATGCCGATAAATTTTTTTATTAAATTTTTATCTTTTTAATTAGTTGCAATAAAGCCATCTATAACTTATAATTTAATTAGATGGTTCAATTTACTTATATTTTTCTATACTCTATGTATTGATAAATTATTATTGCGAAAAGGTCGGTGATTATTTTGAATGAACCCTTACTATTAGTAGGCATCGTTATCTTTATTTGTATTCTCCTAAATAAATTTTTAGAAAAATTGCCAGTGCCATCTCTATTGATTTTTATAGGTCTGGGCATGGTATTTGGTGAAAATGGGCTATTTAGGATAAATTTTGATAACTATGAGGCAGTAAATATCGTATGCTCAATTTGCCTAATTTTTATAATGTTTTTTGGTGGCTTTGAGACTAATATTAAAGTTGCCAAACCTGTTTTAGGCCAGGCTATAACCATGTCAACCCTTGGGGTAATTGCAACAGCAGGTGGAGTGGCCCTTATATCCCGTATATTCTTATCCCTTCCTTGGTTAGAGAGTTTTCTTATAGGATCTGTCATCTCATCTACTGATGCCGCTTCAGTTTTTAATATTTTAAGATCTAAAAACTTAGCCCTAAAGTACCACACAGACTCTCTTTTAGAAGTTGAATCAGGGTCCAATGACCCTATGAGCTTTATGCTTACTAGTGTAGCAATAGGACTTTTGGCGGGTAGATCGATTAATATCCCCCTACTATTAATCCAACAAATTGTTATCGGTGTTAGTGTAGGGCTTGCTATTGGGTATTTGTCTGTAAAGCTTTTACATATGGACTTACTTCCAACTCAACAAAGCCACACAATCTTTCTTTTAGCCATTATGGTTTTAGCCTATGCTATTCCAAGCCACTTTAATGGTAATGGTTATCTTGCTGTATACCTTTGTGGTATCTGGATTGGTAATGCGCCTTTGACTCAAAAGAAATATTTGATACACTTTTTTGATGTATTGACCAATGTCGCTCAGTTTCAAATATTTTTCCTATTAGGTCTACTTGTCACACCTGTCGATCTTCCAGGTGTTTTCTTGCCAGCCCTAATACTTATGTTTGCCCTAAGCCTTATAGTCAGACCCCTAGTAAGCGGGCTTTTGCTCCTTCCATTTAGACCTGACTTTCGTCAAGTAGCTATGGTTTCTTGGTCTGGCCTTAGGGGAGCTGCCTCAATCGTATTTGCTATTGGAGCTATGTTAAGTAATGTAAATTTAACCTATAACTTATACAATCTTATTTTTTGTATGGTAATAATGTCTATATCTGTCCAAGGTAGCTCACTTTCTTATTTTGCTAAAAAGCTTGATATGATAGATACATCAGCTGACCTAAGGCATACCCTAAATGATTACCAAGAAGATAGTGATATAAGCTTTATCAAAGTCCAACTTTGTGAAGACCACTCATGGGCAAATAAGAGTCTCCAACAGCTCAACTTGCCCTCAGAGCTTTTGGTCGCAATGATTATAAGAAATGAAGACATACTAGTCCCTACAGGACAAACTGTCCTAATGCCTTGTGACCTTTTAGTAATAGCTGCAAGGGAATTTGATGATCAAGAAAACTTCATCTTAAGTGAGATTGTTGTTGATAAGCAAAAACTATATGCTAACAAGAAACTTTCACAAATCTCCCAGCTTAATGAAAGGAGGATAATCCTCATAAAACGAGGGGTTGATACAATAATTCCTTCAGGCCAAACATTAATAAAACCAGGTGATGTCTTAATCTTATCAAAATCTCAAATATAAAAAATACCAGTGGCTAGCTTTAAAGAGTCACTGGTATTTTTATATAAAATTTCTAATTATCAACTATCTCT
The DNA here is from genome assembly GCA_030532385.1 of Anaerococcus sp. Classification (GTDB taxonomy): domain Bacteria; phylum Bacillota; class Clostridia; order Tissierellales; family Peptoniphilaceae; genus Anaerococcus. The sequence goes on from JAUNLG010000006.1 coordinate 74,675, forward strand.
GCCTTAAAAACCATAATAACATCAGCATCAGAGCAACAAAATTCCGCCTGACCCTGGTCTTGACCTGGCAAGGACCCTCCATACCTTAATATATCTATATAAGGAAAGCCGCAATGAAGAGCCATAGGACAGATATCGCCCCTATCTGTATCATAGTCAAAAACATCTCCAACCCTATGTCCCCTATGACATCTACATTCTCCCTTACGATCAGTGATAGTTAATCTAATTTTTGGTCTCTTTCCTCTTTTCATTTAATCACTCCTTATTATTAATCATATCATATAACTTAAATTTTAAAAATAATAAGCTATTTTTCTAACTTAATGGTAAGTATTGTTTTTAAAGTAAACTTACTGGTTTTAATAAAATATAGATAAAAAATACCAGAGTTTATTATAAACTCTGGTATTTAGTCTAAATCAAAGGATAAGTAGGTTAAGGGAGTTTTAATTTTTGACTTTATTGGGTAACTAATTCCAATGGAGATGATATTTGCTCTTCTACTTCTTCTCCATTTAGGTATTTTATTGCAGTTTCCATTGCAATTTTTCCCATTTCCTCTGGCTTTTGAGCAACTGTAGCTGCTAATTTTCCTTCTTTTACTGACTCTATAGCTTCATCAGTTCCATCAAAGCCTACTACTAAAATATCTTTGTTAGTTAAAGCTTCTATAGCTCCTAGAGCCATTTCATCATTTTGTGAAAATACTGCCATAATATCTGGATTAGCTTGGATTATATTTTCCATTACACTCATAGCCTCTGCCCTATCAAAGTTTGCAGTTTGGCTTGCTACTAGGTCTATTTTTCCTTCTGTAGCTTGCTTAAATCCTTCTCCTCTTTCTCTTGTTGAGCTTGCTCCAGGGATTCCTTCAAGTTGAGCTACTATTGGATTTTCTCCTAATTTTTCTAGAATATATTCTCCAGCCATCTTTCCACCTTCGGTATTATCGCTTGCTATCAAGGATACAATCTCTCCTGAATCTGACCCTCTATCTACTGCTATTACTGGTATATCAGCTGAGTTAGCACTTTCTATTGATGGTGATATAGCTTGTGAATCTACTGGGTTTACTATTAGTAAGTCCACTTTTTGTTGGATTAAGTCATCTATTTGGTTACTTTGCTTTGAGGAGTCATTTTGGGCATCTGATATTACCAATTCAATTTCTTCATTCTTTGCAGCTTCTTCTATTCCATTTTGGATATCTATAAAGAATGGGTTGTTTAAAGTTGAAATGGAAACTCCTATTGTAAGATCAGCGTTTTCTACTGCTTGGTTTGTATTTTCATCTGTAGAGCCTGAATTATCTGGATCTTCTCCTTCTACTGAGCAAGATGCCAAAATAAGACCTGCTAAAAATACGGTTGATAAAATTTTTGTTAATTTTTTCATTTTTTCCTCCTATTTATTTCTCTTCCTGTCTATTAAGACTGCTAATAAAATTACTACTCCCTTAACTATTTGTTGGTAAAAACTTGAAACTCCTAATAAGTTCAATCCGTTATTGAGAACTCCAAGTATTAATACACCTATTAAAGTTCCTGACAGGCTTCCCTTTCCTCCTGTCATACTTGTTCCACCTAATACAACAGCTGCTATTGCATCCATTTCATAGGCAACACCTGCTTGAGGACCTGCAGAATTTAGCCTGGATGTTAGAATTAATCCGGCAATTGCTGCCATAAGTCCTGATATTGTATAGATTGCCATCTTTACCTTTTCTGTTTTAATTCCTGCAATAAAGCTGGCTTTTTCATTGCCTCCTATGGCATAGATCTTTCTTCCAAAAGCGGTTTTTCTAAGTACTATATACAATATTATAAAAACAATAAAGAATAGTATTACTTGAAAAGGTATTTTAAATATTAACCCCCTACCAAGAAACTTAAATAGAAAATTATCCCTATCTCCTGGTATTGGTCTTCCATCAGTATAAACAAGGGTAAGTCCCCTATAGATTGTCATTGTTGCTAAAGTTACAATAAAAGGGGCCAGTTTTCCCTTAGTTATTAATAGGCCATTTATAAAACCAAGTCCTGCACCTAATAGAAGGGCTATTACTAAAGCTAAAATCACTGGTAGTCCCATCTGAGTAAATAGACCTACAAATATTACAGAACTTAGGGCCATTATTGATCCTACAGAAAGGTCTATACCTCCAGTTAAGATAACAAAAGTCATACCAAAGGCTATAAAGCCATTTACTGTAAGTTGTCTAAGTAGGTTTAATAGGTTATTGGGTGCTATAAAACTTCTATTTAATATGGTTACAAAAGCCATAAGAATTACCAAGGCTAGGATGGTTCCTAGGTTGGAATCTTTCATTTTTTTATTTATACTATTCATTCTTTCCTCCAGTTGCAAGGTTCATAACAGATTGGCTACTAGCATTGGCCCTATCAAGTTCTCCTTGGATCCTTCCTTCATAGACTACATATATCCTATCAGCCAGGCTAAGTAATTCTGAAAGGTCACTTGATATCATAATTACAGAAACACCCTTTTTGGTCATCTCATCTATAAGAAGATAGATCTCCCTTTTCGCTCCAACATCTACTCCCTTGGTTGGTTCATCTAAGATTAAAACTTCAGGATCATCACCAAACCACTTGGCCATTACGACCTTTTGTTGGTTTCCTCCTGATAAATCTCCCGCCTTATCTTCTATGGAGGTTGCCTTAATGGTTAGTTTTTCTAGTAGGGTATTGGCAAAGGTCTTCTCTTTTTTTTCATCCATAAAGCCACTTTTCGAAAGTTTTCCAAGGTTTAGGATTGAAATATTTTCCCTTATACTCTCATCAAGGATCAGGCCTTCTTCTTGCCTATTTTCTGTTATAAAGGCTAGCTTATGGTTTTTAGCATCAAGGGGATTATTGATTGTAATCTTTTTACCATCTAAAAATATTTCGCCCTCATCCTTTGGGTCAATACCAAAGATAGAATTCATTATCTCGCTTCTTCCAGCCCCCATAAGGCCTGAAAAACCAAGAATCTCTCCTTTTTTACTATAAAAACTTATATCTTCAAAATAGCCTTTTCTAGTCAGGTTTCTAACTTCAAATTTCTTCTCAGATATATTTCTAGTCATCGTAGGATAAAAATCACCTATTTCCCTACCTACCATTAGCTTTACTACTTCTTTTTCGTTTGTATCTTCTGTATCAAGCTCTTTTACTGAGATTCCATCTCTCATCACTGTCAATCTATCCGTTAGGGCAAATATCTCTTCCATCCTGTGTGATATATAGATCATAGAAACTTTTTGGTCTCTAAGTTTTTTGATAAGATTAAATAACTTATCAATCTCCTTGTTTGTCAAAGCACTAGTAGGTTCATCTAAGATTAATACATTTAGGTCCTTTAAGTTAGCCTTAGCAATTTCCATCATCTGCCTCATACCAACTGAAAGATTGGAGACTTTTTCTAAAGGATCTATGTCTATATCAAGTCTTTTGAAAACTTCCTGGCTTTTTTTATACATCTTATCCTTATCTAAAAATGGCCCCTTCTTTATTTCCCTATTCATAAATAAGTTTTCCATTACAGTAAGGTCAGGCCAGTCAACTAGCTCTTGGTGGATAAATTCTATGCCGTATTTTTCCCTCGCTTCTTTAGAATCCTTATATTGGACATTTTTTCCATCTATATATATTTCTCCCTTATCTTTTTCTAAAATACCAGATAAGATGTTCATGAGGGTTGATTTTCCAGCTCCATTTTCCCCTACAAGGGCGTGGATTTCTCCTTCTTTTATATTAAAGTTTACTCCTTTAAGAACCTCATTTTTGCCAAATGCCTTATAGATATTTTTCATTTGTATATCCATAGTCCACCTCAAAAAATATTCTTAGATTGTAAAATAATATTAGAATAGGCTGTATTTTCCCCAGTTCTAATCACATATTTTACATCTTTCAATCTCTTCTTAAATTCTTCATGACTGATATATTCTCCCTTTGTATCTTTAAGGAGATTTTTTATATTCTCTTCTTGCTTAGGGTTTTCTTTTTTTATTTCTTCTGCCAGTATATATTTTTCAACTGAAAAATCTTTTAAAAGCTCATCTAAGACCTCTATAAAACTTGGAGATCCCATCTTTAGACTTATATCTATTTTTTTATCCTCTTCAATTGGAAGGCCTAGGTCTCCTATGGCTATTAAGTCTGTATGGCCTAATTCTACTAGGGCTTTAGAAATCGTTGAATTGACTATTCCATTTAACTTCATATCTTCTCCTTAAAGTCCAATACCTCTTCCAAGCTAGGAATGGCATTTGCTGCTCCTTTTTTCATAACGCATAGGCTTGATGCTAAGGCTGCTAGTTTCAGAGATTTTTTTATATCCTTATCTTTTATATAACTAGTAATAAAAAATCCTGTGAAAGTATCACCAGCACCAGTTGTATCAACAACATCTACTAGGTAGGCATCTTGCTTGATTAGCCTGTCCTTATCAAAATACATGGACCCATCTTTTCCACTAGTTAGGACAAACTTAGATTTTGGATATTTTTCCCTTAAACTTTTAACAATAAGTTCTTTATTGCCGCAAAGACTTATTCCCTCTGACTTATTTAAAATAAACATATAAACCTTTGATAGGTCCGCATCAAGAAGATCTTTTGTTATAGGTGATGGATTTAAGAATATCTTCATCCCCTTTTCGTAAGCCTTATCAATTATATAGCTTATATTATTTATCTCATTTTGAATTACTAGGTAATCTTCACCAGTAAATTCATCTAAGACTTGGTCAATATATTCCTTGGTCACTAAGTGGTTGGCTCCTGGGTATAGGACAATAGAATTTTCTCCACTATCTTCTAATTGAATAATGGCATTGCCTGTTCTTTCTCCTACTTTTTTTATAAAACGTGTATCTACACCATTTTCTTCAAGGATTTCTTTTAGTTTATAACCATCATCCCCAATTAGACCAGCATGGTATAGAAAGTCGCAGTTTTTAGATAAGGCTATGGACTGGTTAAGGCCCTTACCTCCCATTTTAACTTCCAAAGAATTAGAACTAATGGTTTCTCCAGGTCTTACAATATTTTTTACCCTATAGAAGAAATCTAAGTTCATAGATCCAAAATTTAATATTTTCATATCCTCTCCTTTACGCTATCTCTTTTCACAAGTACTGGCTTGATTAAAATTTTTTTCTTATCTATAGTTTCTTTACTTAAAATTTTCTTAGATAAATCAATAACTTCTCTTGCAATCTCTTGGTGGTCTTGGTTAATAGTAGTAAGTCTTGGGCTTAATAAATCACTTATAAATACATCATCATAGCCTACTACAGATAGGTCATTAGGAACATTTATATTATTTTCCTTACAGTATTTTATCAAACCAAAAGCCATCATATCGTTAAGGCAAAATACAGCATCTACTTTTCTTTGCAAAAGTTTTTTTGCATTTTCATAACCACTTTCAAAGGTGTAATTTCCATAAAAAATATTATTCTTATCAAAATCTATATTCCTTATCTTAAAGTTTTTTAAAAATCCTTTGATCCTTTGGTTTGAGTTCATGGAGTCTTTCTCTCCAGCAATTAGACCAATATTTTTATAAGTATTATCCAAAAGATACTCAGAAACTATATATCCTCCCCTTTCATTATCACACGTTACAGTCATGCCCTCATCGTTTATCTCATCAAGGAAAATAATCTTGTGCCTATCCCTAGTTTTAGAAGAAAAATTCTTAGCTCTCCTGTCGACAATTAAGGATAACTCTATAAAATTCTTCTCAACAAGGTCGAGAAATACTCTCTCATCAAAATTGCCAACACTTGAATTATATATATAAAGCCAATAACCTTCTTTTTCAAATAATACCGATAATTCTTTTGCCATAACTCCAAAAAATGGGTTAGAAATGTCTGGAATAACTAAAAGAATGGCATTAGATCTTTTCATAACAAGACTTCTTGCTATGGGATTTGGAGAATAATTTAGTTTATTTGCAGCTTTAATAACTTTCTCTCGCGTTTTCTCACTTATTTTATTATCCCTATTGTTAAGTACCATAGATACTGTAGTGATCGATACATTCGCAAGTTTTGCTACATCTTTTATATTTGCCATAATAACACCTATTAAAACGTTTTAGTTATCTTTATATTCAATATAATACGTTTTCCCTGATTTGTCAAATTTTTTTATTAAAAAAACCTAATTAATAAATTTTGCAATCTCAAGTACCCTTATATAAATTAATCTTCTATCCTACTAGTTATAAAATTAAATGATATTCTAAACTAATATAGGTCATATGAAAACTTAAGCCCAAAGGATTTCATGAAAATAAAAGCTTATTTGGTCATAAAATAACAAATACTTAAGATTATTCTGATTCTGTGAACTAGGTCACAGACTTATATATTATATATGATAAACTTTAGATAGAAAGCGAGTAGTTGATCTAAGCTCCTACCCTTTCTACCATGACTTTCTTGAAATTGTTAATTTTTTAAGATCCTAAGTCATGGCTTTGCTAAATGTTTTAAAATATTTAAGAACTTTAGCAAAACCCTAGTAAACTAAACCATTAATAAATTTTTATAGTTTAAAGATTTAGGGAATAGTTTACTTGCATATTAGGAAAGTGGTTCTCAAAGCTTAATCCTAGCTTACCAGGCATTTAGGTTAAAGCTTAAAATTTATTTAAATAAAATATCGGAGGAAAAATGAAAAAAGCAAATATTAAATTAGAAGATTTAGCATGCCCATCATGTGCAATTAAGATAGAAAGTGCTGTAAAAGGTGTAGATGGTGTAGAAGATGATAGTGTAAAAGTTTTATTTAATGCTAGCAAGGTAAAAGTAAACTTTGATGAAGATAAAACTGATATTAAAGAAATAGAAGATTCTATCCAAAAGATAGGCTATCAAGTAAAAAAATCAACCCTTAGATAAATAAAGGAGGAAAAGATGGAAAAAATATATAAATTTAGAGATGAAAACTTTGACCTATTAGACCAATTTATGCCAATTGTAAAAAGAGTTCACGGGCAAAACCACCCAGAATTCTTTGAAGTAGCAGATATATACGATGATATTAAGGCAAAAATAGATAAAAAAGATTTAAACTTAGATAAAGAATTTAAACAACTTAAAGAAACTACAGATGATTACAAAATTCCCCAGGATGTATGTGAAACCTATGAGAAAATATATAAGGATTTGGAGAGTTTAAACAAGCTCTACCAAGAAAAATAGGGACCTTATGCAAGCATTTGTATTCAAAAATAAAAATTATATAACCCTAATAAGTGGTATCTTAGTAGGACTAGGTCTAATAAACCACCTAGTCCTAGGTATACCAATGCTTACAGATCTTGCCTTTATTATAGGATCAATAATAGGTTTTATACCCATAGGCATCCAGGCGATAGGTGCTCTTAAGGTAAAAGTAATTAGTATTGATGTCCTAGTAAGTCTGGCTATAATTGGTGCCTTTATCATAAAAAATTATGAGGAATCAGCAATTGTCAGCTTCCTTTTCTTATTTGGTGGCTACCTTGAACAAAGGACCCTATCAAAAACACGTTCTGCCATTAGAGAACTTTCAAAAATTGCCCCTGATATAGCCTATAAGCAAATGGATAATGGGGAGTTTGAAACAGTCGACATAGACGAAGTGGATATAGGAGATATTCTTCTTGTAAAAACCGGTGGCAAAATTCCAGTAGATGGAGAAGTTATCAAAGGCAAGGGTTATGTAAATGAGGCAAGTATAACCGGCGAGGCAAACTTTATAGAAAAAAACCAGGGGATTAAGGTTTTTGCTGGCACAATTCTTGAAAATGGTAGCCTTACAATAAGAGCTCAAAAGGTAGGAGAAGATACGACCTTTGGTAGGATTATTGAGTTAGTAGAAGAAGCCCAGGACTCAAAATCTGAAGCAGAAAGATTCATAGACAACTTTTCTAAATACTACACTCCCCTAACCCTATTAATAGCCCTCACAGTCTATATTTTTACTAGAAATATTGAACTTGCGGTAACCATCCTAGTCCTAGGCTGCCCAGGTGCCCTAGTAATAGGAGTTCCTGTTTCAAATGTAGCAGGTATTGGAAATGGTGCCAAAAATGGTGTCCTCTTAAAGGGTAGCGAAATAATCAAAAGCTTTGCAAAAACTGATACCTTCATTTTTGATAAAACTGGGACCCTTACTGTAGGAAAACCACAGGTTCTAGATGCAAAATTCTATGAAGGTGAAGCCTATACAAAAGATCTTATAGTAAGTATCGAAAAAGAATCTGACCACCCCCTAGCAAAAGCTATAGTAGAAAAATATGACCATGATAGGAAAATATACCCTATAACAAGTACCAATGTCATAAAGGGCGGGGGCATAAAAGCCCTGGTAGATGATAAAGAGGTCTTAGTTGGTAATTTAAAACTACTAGAAGAAAATAATATAAGCTTATCTGATGAAGTAAAAAATTTGGCGAAAGAATATGAAAAATCTGGTAATTCCATAATTGCAATTAGTATCTCAGGTAAGTTTTCTGCAATCTTTGCCATTAGAGACCAAGTCAGAGACCAAGCTAGAGAGAAATTAGAAGAATTAAAAAGACTTGGCGCAACAAATCTTATCATGCTATCTGGTGATAACCAAGGATCTGTAGATAATATAAAAGATGAGTTAGGGCTAACCAAGGCTTATGGCAACCTCCTTCCTGAAGATAAGGTAAACTTTGTCAAGAAAATGAAAGATCAAGGACACCTTGTAGCCTTTGTAGGAGATGGAGTAAATGATAGTCCATCATTGGCAAGCTCTGATGTAGCCATAGCCATGGGGTCTGGTACAGATGTAGCTATAGAAGTATCTGACCTAGTCTTAATGAAATCAGACCTAAGTAAACTTCCCCATGCCTATGCCCTGGCTAAGGCAACCTACAAAAATATGCTAGAAAATATAATAATAGCAGTAGGAACAGTAATATTCTTGCTAGCTTCACTTATATTTTCAAATTGGATGAATATGTCAATAGGAATGTTTGTTCACGAAGCAAGCATATTAGCTGTAATACTAAATGGGATGAGACTTATTAAGTTTAAATTGAAATAAAAAGAAAACCTGGTAGGTAGATACTTAACCACTAGTTTTTATAGTAGAATTCATACATTCTTAGCTTAATCTACTATAATACTCTATAGTTCTTATCTATTTACCAGGATTTTTACTTAACAAGCTAAATCATTCATACTTTTTGATGAAATCTTCGACAATTTCTTTAAATTTATCTTGATTTTCAATAGGAAACCTTGTGTGTCCATATTTTTCTTCTATGTGCAAATCTTTTCTATTTGTCTCCAAGTTTTTATATATATCCTCGCTCATTTCTACTGGAGTAACTTGGTCAGCCTTTGAACTTATAATTAAAACAGCTGGTTTAAATTCAGTATCCCTTATGTAATTTAGGGTATTCATATCATCTAAGGTAAAACCTAATTTAACTTTATAATATATATCTGCTGCAAATTTCATATAAGCCTTAGGTAGGCCTTCTTTTTCTTCAACTTCATCAAGGATTTTCTCTGCAAACACATAGCCATTAGATAAGGGTGATTCAAGGATTAGATAATCATAATCCTGGTAGGTTGATGAGGCAATCAGGCTTGTAGCTGCCCCTGCTGACTCCCCAAATAATAGGAGTTTGCCGGAAGGGTCTTTTTCTTTTTTAGCAAAATTTAGCACATCTACAAGGTCCTTAGATTCTAATACTCCAAAACTTGTATAATCAGCCATATTATCTCCAGAATTTCTTTGATCATAAATAAGTGTATTAAAGCCTAGATCTAGAAAAACTTCTGCCTGGCTAGTCAAAGACTCCTTGCTAGTTCCAATCCCATGGACTAAAACCGCTATGTCAGTATTCTTATCATCCTTTACAAAGATTGCAGGGATGTCATGATCAAATTGACTAGACCCTATACTTATTTGCTCAACCTTATGCAAGGATTCAAATTCTTCGTATTCATCCATATAATAGGTTAAAAGATTATCCCTTGTCTCTTCCCTAGTCGAAGGATTCGTGAAACTTTCAAACACTTCCTTTCCTATAAAATATGTAAGGCCAAGAAAAGCTATTACCAAAAAAACCAATATCCCAAGTAATACAAATTTCAAAATTTTCTTCATAATCTCTCCCAAATATTTTCTTATTTTTAAATCCCCTTCTGAGCTTGTAAAGAAAAGTTAACCTAAGATAAGTATAACAAGTTATGACTTATAAGTAAATCATATTTACTCTTTTATCTATTAAATCACCCTAAGATAAATCTATACCATAAAAATAAGTAGATTAAATTTCAATCATTATGGGCATATATTTTAGGAAATTCATTTATAATCCTTGCAGAAATTACCGCAAAGATTTATACACCTAGTAAAGATTGTTAAATATAATTTATCATTTATTGACAAACGATATTTATTGACATATAATGTCAATAACAAAAACAAAATCTTAAGGAGGCGAATATGAACGATAAAAAAGATTCAATGGAAAATATGGACCCAGTGATGAAAAACGGTCTTGGGGACCATCTTCCAAGCAGAAATAACCATAAGGGCGAAAATCCAAAATTATCTAGGGCATCTGGTGCTCCTATTGAAAATAACCAAGATACTATGACAGCAGGTGTTAGAGGACCAGCTGTTTTTGAAGACACTTGGCTTTTTGAAAAGCATGCGCACTTTAATAGAGAAGTGATCCCAGAAAGAAGGATGCACGCTAAGGGATCTGGTGCCTTTGGTGAATTTACAGTAACCAATGATATAACAAAATATACTAAGGCAAAGATCTTTTCAGAAGTTGGCAAGAAAACAAAGATGCTTGCAAGATTTTCGACAGTTGCAGGAGAAAGAGGTGCAGCTGATGCAGAAAGAGATATCCGTGGTTTTGCCCTAAAGTTTTATACTGAAGAAGGCAACTGGGACTTGGTTGGAAATAATACACCAGTATTTTTCTTTAGAGACCCTATGAAATTTATAGACTTAAACCACGCTGTAAAAAGAGACCCTAGGACCAATATGAGAAGTCCTAACACTAACTGGGATTTCTGGTCTTCCCTACCAGAATCTCTCCTTCAAGTAACCATTACTATGAGTGATAGAGGAATCCCTTCATCCTTTAGGTACATGCACGGATTTGGATCCCACACTTACTCAATGATAAATGAAAATAATGAAAGAGTTTGGGTAAAATTCCACTTTAGGTCCCAACAAGGCATCCAAAACTTTACTGACCAAGAAGCAAGTAAGGTTATAGGAATGGACAGGGAATCCCACCAAAGAGACCTATATGAGGCTATAGAAAAAGGAATGTTCCCTAAGTGGAAGATGTATATCCAAGTAATGAGTGAGCAAGAAGCTAGGAAGATGGAAAATAACCCATTCGACCTAACAAAAATGTGGCTAAAGAAGGACTTCCCATTCATAGAAGTTGGTGAATTTGAATTAAACCAAAACCCTGCAAACTACTTCCAAGATATAGAACAAGCTGCCTTTAACCCAGGACAAAATGTTCCAGGAATTGGTTTCTCACCTGATAAGATGCTACAAACAAGAATTGTAACCTATGGAGATGCCCAAAGATATAGACTTGGTGTAAACCACCACCAAATTCCTGTAAATAGTCCTTTAGGCATGGATCCAAAATCCTACCATCCATGGCATAGGGATGGGGCTATGAGAGTAGATGGCAACAGAGGATCTGAAAACCACTATGAACCAAACTCTTATGGTAACTGGCAAGAAGACCCTAGAGGTTATGAGCCAAAACAAGATGGTGGAGATGTCTATAGGTATGACTTTAGAAAAGATGATAGTGACTATTACACCCAACCAGGTATGCTTTACAGGGCCATGACAGATGATCAAAAACAAGTTCTAGTAGAAAATACTGCTAGGAACATGGGAGATTCAACCCTACAAATCAAGCATAGGTATATAGCCAACACCTATAAGGCTGATAGTGATTATGGCAAAAGACTTGCTAAGGCACTTAATATCAATATCGACGAAGTAGACCTAGAAACTGCAAATATGAGAGATTCTAGAGAAGGTAACTATAAGGCAAACAACCTCCACCCTGAGCTAGATATCCCAAGTGAAAATATGGCTATGAAGGATTGGGAAGAAATAAAGACAGACTATGATCCAAAATCTTTCATTGACCCAATGGATGACCCTTACGTTTTATAGGTGATGAAGAAATTTTTATTAAAAATCCTTGGAGGTCTTGCAGTAATACTAGGATCAATAGGTATTTTCTTACCTGTCATACCTACAACTCCCTTCCTCCTACTGGCAGCCTATGCCTTCCTAAATAGTTCAGATACCCTATATAATTGGCTGATGAACCATAAGGTTCTAGGCCTTTATATAAGGTCCTATGTGGAATATAAGGGAGTAAGTAAAAGTCATAAGATATTCGCAATAACAACCTTATGGTTGACCATGGTTTTGTCTATATTTTTGATCGATAAAACTTTTGTGAAAATAATCCTTGTACTAATAGGTATCCTTGTCACAATCCACCTATTAAAACTTAGAACTTTGACAAAAGAAGAGATGAGAAACTTAGATGAAATGAAAAAAGCCTACTCCTAGGCTAGTAGAAAGAGCTAATATTAGATGCAAAGACATACAATCCAAAGACAAATAATTTCACAAGTTATCGATAAGTTAGAAGGTCATAAAAGTGCCAACGAAATTTATCAGATAGTAATAAAAGACTACCCTTCTATAAGTAAGTCTACGGTTATAAGAAGTCTAGACTTATTCTGTGATATGGGAAAATTGGTCAAAAGAGAAGTAGCAAATGGTCCCTATGTCTATGATACAATCACAAGTGACCACTACCATATAAAATGTGTAAGTTGTGGGCAAATATTTGATGCAGATATGGACTTTATACCAGACCTTGATAAATATATTAAGGATAAGAAGGGTTTTGCTATAATGGGACATGATATAAATTTTAAGGGTCTTTGCCCAAAATGTAGGAATAAGAAATAGTTTTATAAAAAGGTTCTGGTTTATTTAAACCAGGCCTTATTTTTTACCTTTATACATATATACATTAGGTAAATATAATAATTAGCGTACAGTTATAGTAATATAAGCAAATTTAGAAAGGAGGATAGTATGGAAGAATGCCAGCATTGCAAATCTCACAACCATTGCCTATCAAAGGTAAATTTGTTTAAGGAATTAGGGGTTGATGAGAGTAAAAGTATCTATCTTACAGCCTACCATAAGGATATTGAAAAAAACGATAGGGTTTTCTCCTTTAATGACCCAATTGATAAGCTTCTCATTTTAAGGTATGGGAAAATAAAGTCCCTTATTTATGATGGAGAAGGTAGAGAAAACATTATCAAAATATACCTGCCTGGAGATATTATTGGAGAAAATTCTATTTTCTTAGACCAAGCCTACCAGGCTGATGGGATAGCTATCGAAAAAACAGGAATCTGTGAAGTAGATAAGACAACTCTTAGACAAATCCTGGTAAAAGATATAGATTTTTCAATAAAAATGATTAAAAACCTTAGTCAAAAGCTATATGAAAGTGAAAAGCTCTTAGAAATTGTTTCAATCAAGGATTCCTATAAGAGACTAGCAGCCTTCTTAGCCTATAGGTCTTCTCTTACTCAAAATAACCATGTTGAACTAAACCAAGAAAATATCGGATTTTCTATAAACCTTTCTAGAGAGACTGTATCAAGAAGGCTTACAAAACTTGAGCAAGAAGGCTACATTGAGCAATCTGCCTACAAAAAAATTAAGATAAAAGACCTTAGAGGCTTAATTAATTTGTCAAATACTTAAAAGTGTGACCTATGACACAGAAAATTTTTCCTACCTGTCCTATACTATAAGTAGATAAACCACAGGAGGAATAAAATGATAAGTATAGATACAAAAATAGAAGAGATTGTAAAATTAGACAATAAAATGATGGAATTTTTCAATCAAGAAAAAATAGATTTTTGTTGTCAAGGATATAAGACAATTAAGAATGTAGCTGATGAAAAAAATCAAAATCCAAGTGACCTCCTTAATAAAATTGGAGATGCTATTGACCTAGCAAACACAAAAGATCAGTCATCCCCTATTGACCTTGAGGAATTTAAAAAGTTATCAATGGATGAGATGATAGAATCTATTATAAAAGACCACCATCAAAGAGAAAGAGATTATCTTTTTGAAATAGATCCTATTCTAAATAAGATATTATCAGTTCATTTTGAAAATCATGGAGAAGAACTATTAAAGCTTCATTCCCTATTTGCAGACCTTAAAAAAGAATTAGAAGAACACTTTGTAAAAGAAGAGCAAGTAACTTTTCCTTTGATGAAAGCCAATCAAAATCCAAGCAAGGCGATCATCAAAAAGGTAGAAGATTTGGAAACTGACCATGAAAAAGCTGGTGAAATTATCAAAGAAATGATAGAAATGACCGATTGGTTTAAGCTTCCAGAAGATGGATGTAACACATACAAATTGACCTTTGAACTTTTAGAAAAACTGGTTAAAGATGTATTTGTTCATATATTCAAAGAAAATTCGATACTATTTGAAATTTATAAAGAAAAAGGAGAAAATTAATGAAAAAGCAAGTTCTAAACAATGTATACTGGGTTGGTAAAATGGATTGGGAATTGGAAGAATTCCACGGGTCTGAATTTTCTGTCCACCACGGATCTAGCCAAAATGCTTATCTTGTCAAAGAAGAAAAAACTGTACTAATAGATACAGTTTGGACCCCACATAAGGAAGAATTTGTCAAAAATCTAAAAAGCGAAATTGACCTTAAGGAAATTGATTATATAGTACTAAACCACGGAGAGCCTGACCATAGTGGATCTTTGCCTGAGATAATGGAAGAGATTCCTGATACTCCAATCTATTGTACAAATAATGGTAAAAAATCTCTAATTGGCCAATACCACCATCCAGAATGGGACTATAGGACAGTAAAAACTGGAGATAGTATAGACATTGGTAATGGTAAATCTCTAGTCTTTGTAGAAATGACCATGCTCCACTGGCCAGATTCTATGGCAACCTATATGACAGGTGATAATATCCTATTTTCTAATGATGCCTTTGGCCAACACTATGCCCTAAATGAATTATTCAATGATCAAGCAGACCAAACCATCCTTTGGAATGAGGCTATGAAATACTATGCCAACATCCTTACCCCATTTTCTGCCTTTGCAAGCAAAAAAATAAAGGAAATTGTGGGCATGAACCTTCCTATAGATATAATTGCTCCAAGCCATGGTAGTATTTGGAGAGAAAACACCCTAGAAATTGTAAATAAATATGCTCAATGGGCTGATTCCTATAAGGAAGACCAAGTTACAATAATCTATGACTCTATGTGGGGCGCAACTCAAAAGATTGCTCACAAGATAGCAGAAGATATTAGAGAGCTTAGCCCATCAACTAGAACCAAGGTCTTATCTGTAGTAGATGCTGATAGAAATGATATAATGACAGAAGTATTTAAGTCAAAGGCTATTGCCCTAGGATCACCAACAGTTGGTAGGTCTGCCATTACTACAGTATCTGGATGGCTCCACTTCCTACAAGAGCTAAAGTTTAAAGACAAAGTAGCAGGAGTATTTGGATCATATGGATGGTCAGGTGAAGGAAACAAGGTCCTAAGAGAAGAACTTACTAAGGCTGGCTTTGAAGTAATCGATGACGAATTGAAGGCTATGTGGATGCCAGATGATGAATTCCTAGCAAATACCAAGGAATTTTCCAAAGCCCTACTAGATGCATCAAGTCTAGATAAATAATTATAAAACCTAAGCTAATACTAAAATCTCCAAAAGCATAATTAAACCAAAAAAGTGATAGGCTCTTAGGTCCTATCACTTTTTTAATCTAATCTTTTGTAAACTTGAACATAAGCTATTTTTGCCTAATCAGAGATTTTACCTCCCTAGTCAAAAGGTAGGAGAAAATAATTTCTACAATTACCATAGTTCCACTTAGTATGAAGGTATTAAATACATTCTCTAAAACTAGGGCTAGGATTGGAATGGCAAAGGCAAAAACCTTATAGGATTTTGATTTATAAAGCCATGAATAAGGCAAAAGATGGCCGCCAAAAACCATGGCATAAACCATAATCATCTTATACGGTGCTGCCTTATAAACCCAACCAACTATCAATAGATAAATAAGTTGATTAATAGTAAATAGAAATCCTAAGTCCCCTAGACCGTTAGTTTTGGCAAAAATATCCACATGTATCATCCTACCCAAAAGCCAAGATATAGGAAGTAGGATGGCTGAAGAAGAAAATACCAGTATATTTTTAAAATCGATATTTATGGTAAGACTTGAAATTATAGTAATCATTAACCAAATAACAACAGAGGCTAAAATAAATGGAAGACCTTTTTTCTGCTTCCTACTAATATCAGACCTAAGCTCATCTAAAATCACCTTTATCCTCCAGCTTTAAAATAACAAACTTAATTTTGAAACAAACTTTTGCACATAATATAAATAAATTATCAAAAAGGTCCCAGCCCCTTGGCTAAGGTTTCTATATATTCCTTTGCCTCCAACTTATACTCTTGATAATATTCACTGGAATGAGCCTTGATTTTTACTTGGATTTTATCATGGTTTTCTATTATCCTTATCCCATCTATCCTATCAAAAGGAATGGATATAATAAATATCGATGTATCCATTCGACAATTAAAATTATCACTTGTAATTCCAGCTGAGGATAAATAAGAAAAAAAGGAAAGACTAGCATTCAGTGCAGTCACATACCCCAACATTTCCCCATCAAATGACCAATTAAAAATTAGACCTAGGGCAAGCAAGAAAGAAGTAGCTAGGATAGAAATTCTCTCAACCCTAGCATTGTACATATTCTGCTTTCTTTTATTAAGATTATAAAAGATAATTGATAGAAAAATAAGATTAACTATAATAATCATAAAACTCACCTAGCTAATATCTGTCAAACTCACATTTAAATTCATTATCTTACCTTCTTAAAATTTATTTATACTTATTACCCAAAAAATACGCAAAAATAAGGTATATAATCGACCATAAGACTATCCCTATCAAGATAAAGAAAGCAAACACTCTAAGATAATCGATAGTATCTTTAAGTTTAAACCATCCGCTTATTAATAAGATAGGATAAACTGTAACTAACATAAATAAAAAATGTATGATAGATTGTTTTTTTAATGACCATCTTTCAACATCATAAATAACTGAGGTACCCACGAGTAAACTTACTATAAGACCTGAAAGAAATGTACTTTTTACTAGGTCTATATGCATTTTTTGAAGAATCATTATTACTGATATTATTGAAAATATAATAAAGGGTATGCTTGCTCTAATTAGGCCTTTTTTTATCATTATTAGCTCCTCCTTATATTAAAACTTATACCCAATCCTTTTACAAAAAACCTTAATAGATTTATATACTACTCTTTTAATGCAGGCAAATACAAGACTCTTTTATTTAAGTAACCTGATAGCTTATCTATTTTTCTTCACTTTCCTTAATAGCTCTTTGATAAATTTCTTTTTCTTCTTCATCAGATAATGATCTTTCTAATAAAAATGATGTAAGTCCAATTACAAAGAGATTTAGGGTAAATCTAAGAATAGCGAATTTAGCCCCAAGCTGAGTGAGTTCAAATAATATCATCGGAATTTTTGTAGCTGACCATGCACCTATAAATATAAAAACATTTATAAGGCTCACACCCTTTCTTAAAAATACTGCTCCTACTGGAAAAGAAGCATACAAGGGTCCTGAAGTAAAAGACCCTAGGATAAAGGCTAGGATGGGACCCTTTATGCCAGCATCCTTACCCATATACCTCATAATCGTTTCTTTTGGCACCCATACATCCATAAGTCCTAGCAAAATAAAAATTGGAGGGATAACTGATAGCATTTCCATAAAATTATTAGCAGAAATCCTTGCTATCTCTTTGCCGCTTTCTGGTTTAATAATTAAAACAAAAAGATTTATTAGGACTAAGATAAGAAAGAACCTATATCTTTTAATCAATTTCTTAATTTTATTCATCACATTAACCATCCTATCAATACTGATGTAACAATAGCGCATAATAAAAATAAAACATTCCTTTTAACCGCCATTTTCTTGCCAAAATATTTTATTTCCATTGGTAAAGTTGCAATTCCCACCATCATCAAGGTAGAAATAAAAATTGCAATTTGTCCATAACCTGCTCCTGCCCTTAATAAAGAAGCAGCAAGCGGAAATGCTACAAAGCCTGGAATGAGAGTTATAGATCCTATTAATCCGGCTATTAGCATACCTTTAGGACCTGAATCTTTTCCTAAAATCCTAGAAATAGTTTGGGCATCCAGGAATGTTAGGGCAAAGCCAATCAGAAGTATAACCACCCCTATAGGTGGCAGAATATTCTCAAAAGACTTTAAAGATTTCTTTAGGGCTAGCTTAGTCCTATCCTTATCTTTAAAAAAAGAAAGAATAAGAGAAATAAGAGCAATTACATATAAGATCTTTGTAAACACCTAATTGTTCCTCCTTTAGATAAATATAGGAAAATTTCCTAATTATACTTATATTATAGCATAAGTGAAGTGTAAAATAGCTAATTTATAAGTAATTCTACCTTTGTTTAAATCCAACAATTCTTATCCAATTATTTTATCTATATTTTATTTCTTAGTCAGACTCATAATTTTTCTTTAACAAAATAATTAATTGCCAGCAAAATTATAACAAGTCCTAGGAGAATGAATAATAAATTATAAATTTCTTTTACATATATTCTCTTTACCCTGATATAGAAAACACAAGTCCTAAAAAATAATAAAAAATGAAACCAATCTTTTTTTCTTCAAAGCTCCTTCTTTTAAAGTACTTATAATCTAGCATAGTATTAGCATCGACTAGGATAGATGACTTAAAAAAACTTTAGTTTGATCAATTTATAAGAGAAAATCACCTGATTTTTTCCATAAAAAAATTTATAAGAAAAACTCTACTTCTTTCTATCTTCTGCTCTTTTAGAACTTAATAGGCTTTTTTTTAAAAAAAATGGTCTTGCAGTGATAAAAGCGAAAGTTCTAATATCGCCTGCATCAACTTCTTCTAATTTATTGCAAATAGCACTTCCAATACCTTTTTTCTGATAATCAAAGTGTGATAATAGACGGGGTCAAGGTATCCTTTCTTGTCAATATCTCCAAAACCAACAATTTTTTCATTATAAACTGCAACAAAAGTAGAATGTTCCTTAAAGGACCTATCCCGCTTTCCTAAATCTACTTCACCACTTGCCCATACACATAACTAGTCTTTTGTATAATCTTTTGCATTAACCTTGTGAACTGTATTAAAGATAGGTCTGCCAGTTGCTTACAATCGGATCCTTATACTTTCTAACACCTATTTTTTGCCTATAGTCATTTATTTAAAATCCCATATCAATAATCTTTCAATAAACTAAGAAAATTGCTCTTATAATTGAAAATTCATAAGAAAAACTTCTCATTATACTTCCATCTTATAAAATAAAGCGAAATATAAATCAAAACGATTTAAAGACTTTTTCTTTTATATACTCGAATTATCTCTTATAGCTTAGGATTCAGAATTATTACGAATAATTTCTTACCATACTCCTTGTCAAAACTAATGTATTCTCATAATCTTCTACAAATACTTGTATTTGCAATAAGGTAGACTAGAGCAATGTGCTAGAAATACATTATCTAAATATCATCTTTTTTCTCCGATTTTCCTACATATTTTTAAATTTTAAAAGGTAATCTTCAGTTTCAAAAAAGTTCAGGCTTTAAAAATTTACTTTGGAGAACTTATATCTAAAGCTCCCTTATTAATATTAAATTTAATATTAATAAGGGATAAGGGATTATCTTTAGTTCATTCTGTTAGAATTAAAGTTAATTTCTTATCTTCTAATACTTGAATATATAAATTTTTATACTTTTCTCTAGCTTTCGTTATTGATAAGTATAGAATATAAAATATCATAAAGTATAAAGCCACAAGAAAGAATAAAATAGATAGATCAACTAAATTTTGAACAATTTTATTTTCGCTTGAATTTGATAAGTAAGATGTAAAATATCCTAAAATGATACCCAAAAATCCACCTAGTATTGTAGTTATGGTGGTATACAATTTACTAGTTTTTATTTGATTAAATATTCTAGTCTTTCTACTGCCAACATCTTTACTATTTTTTATAATAGTATCTAATTTTTGCTCACTTACAACAATACCTTCTTCTGAAAAAATTTGATCAATAACTTCATTGGCTATTGTTTTCTCCTCACTACTGAAATCTAAATAGTAATCTAAAAGAGACAATAATATGAATATGGGAATAGAAGCTATATAAATATATTTATGAACAGTAGATCCCTTAAAAAATAAAGAACCTATAAAAGTTGAAATTAGAACCAAGATAAAATCCGAAACTAAATCTGATTTACAATATGACCTGAGCCATGACTTTAGATCGTTAGATGATTTATCATTGTTTGATTTATATTTTTTGTCATATTCTATTTTAAATTTATTAAATAAATACTGTGAATTTAGATTAATATATTGATCTTTCATATATTTTATTTTACCTTCCTTTATTCTAATGATTTTCTTTATTATCTCGATAAGTTATAAATAAATTGTTATCTATAAATTATTAGTATTTAAACACCACTAATCATCTTAAACACATTCTACTTTCCCTACTTCCTGGAGGAGTCTTTGTAATCATATAATTTTTTATTTTTGATTACCTTTAAATATTTTTTTACAATTAGTCTCTTTTATATTCTACATGTGTTATTGTATATAAAAAACATACACCTTTAAAATACTAATTTTTTTAGGTCTAGCTTAGAAAGATAAATTATTGAACTAAAATGTTCAACACTTTTGAATTATCCTTCTACTATTCTTAGGATAGTCCACACGCTCACACTCGTCTTGACTTTTTTCATGGAAGTAATTATAATTAAGTTAGAAAGTATGAATTTCTAACTTAGGAGGTTTTAATATGTTAGTCGAATTAAAAGCTAAGTCACAAGTAACAATTCCCAAAGACATCGTAAATTCTATGGAATTAAATCAAGGCGACCAATTTGAAGTAAGAGAAGAAAATGGAAAAATTATACTTGTTCCTCTTGCAATCTATCCAGAACATGTTATAAAAAATTTAAAAGCTCAAGTAAAAGAAAGTAAAGAATCTATAAAAAATGGAGAAAGTCCAGTTTTTAATTCTATCGACTCCCTTTTTGAAGAATTAGATAAGTGGTGTCGTATAAAATTACTTACTCGAAAGCCTTCAAAAAACACTACAAGAAGCAAACTAAAAAGAATCTTGAATTCTTTATAGAAAACCCTACTCATCCATCCTTAGGTACAAAGAAGATCTAAGGTGCAGATGGCATATGGGAATCTTCTATTAACCTGGATATTCGTATCATTTGGTTCTATGAGGATAATGAATTGATTTTTCTCTTTGATATTGGTAACTACGATATTTTATACAAGTTTTAATTATAATATTATAATGTATTTGCAAATTGAAAATTAATATTTTGCGGGTGATGCTTTTATCCATCACCCTATTTTTATTATGAACTAAAGTGTGGACTATAATAAATAATTTCTCTAAATTACTTATTAAATTCCTCTAGAAAATTTAATACAAGTTCATTTATTTCTAAAAGTGCTTCCTGAGGTTTTTTCTTATTAAGTCCTCCATCAATTCTATTGGTTAAAAATGGAGAAGTTAGAGAAAAATCTGTAAGTCCCACATGACCAACCCCTTCTATGTGCTTATTTATAAATTTCAAATTGTTGGTTTTTATCATTTTATCATTCAAACCATAAGTTGTTATTGTATCCAATTTACCCCAAAGTGCATCAGAGTAAATATGAAGAATAGCTAGTGGATACTCTTCTTCTCTAAATACATATTGACCATTCTTAATTGCTACAATATCCTTAGCAAAGGGTGATTCTAAGACAACTAGACCTTTAATATCCCTTGACCTTTCTCTTCCAACTGCCAATACTGAAGATCCTCCTAAAGAATGACCTGATAGTACAATCCTTTGAATATCTATTTTCTCCTCATAAATATTATCATTATTGCCATCCATAACCTTATCCAAAACTAAATTAATATCTTCTATCCTAGGGTCAAGCCATCGATTTAATTCTTCTAAAGTTGTTTCTAAATTTTTAGATCCCTCTGAATTTGCAAGCTCTTTTAAAAAATCTTTGTCTACAAATACAGTTTTACCCGAGGATAAAGTCGTAAAAAAGGAATGATAGGGATGGTCTAAAGTCATTACAATATAACCATGAGAAGCCAATTCATAATATAGGGTTTCATTAGACCTACCCACACCAAAAGAACCGTGGGAAAAAAGAAATAGCGGATGAGCATTTTCTTCTAAGTTTTCAGGATAATATACATGAACAGGAATCTCTCTAATTAGCTTATTTGTAGCCATTTTAGGATATTTTGTTTCATGGTCATAATAAACCATGTCTTCTTTTACTTTATATTCACCACTTGGCTTAGGCCCATCTAGGCATGGAAAAATAACTTTAAATCCAAGAAATAAAACCAATAAGATTTCAAGAATTATAAAAATCACTTTAATCCAGGTCTTAAAAATTTTTATTTTACTTGTAAATATAACTAAGAAAACCGAAAGCAATAAAGCAAGAATCCAAATTAACATGAGCTTTCTCCTATTATCTAAATAACAACCCTCGCATTGACCTAAAAATTAACTTACAAATTAGTAAGTGAAGATCTATAGTTTTATTATTTCTACCCATTTTTTATCCTTTAAGAGAAATTCTTATATACGGTGTGAAGATAGTTAGATATTTTCATGTGGTTTCATCGAATGTATTCTTAGAATATATTTGATAATAGCTTTTAAAATATTAAATTCACTAACCACTTCCATAATATTTTATCTATCAAGGCCTATATCTATTAAATTTACTTTTTTCTTACTTATTAAGTTCTAAGTATTTATCATTTACTATAAGTAACTTTTGGTAATAGTCATCATAACTTTTGCTAAATTTTCTTATAAGTGGAATAGCTGTTTCATAATATTTGTTATCTACCATATATTTTTGTAATTTTTCTTGAATAATCTTCATTGGGCTATTTTGATATTCATTACTATTCTTATATTCTTGGTATTTATCAACCATATCCTCATTTTCTTTCAACCACTGGTCATAATTGTCCACAGCTTCAATTTTTGACTCATTTAATTCTTCTAAATCTTTCATATCATAAGCTCCACTAAGCTCTTCGATATAAGCTTGTTCTTTTTTACTCAATCTGAATGGAGGTAGGCTATCTAAGTAGGCTAGAAACTTTTTGTATGAAGCTTTCCCCTCTTTATCCAATCTTTCATTTAAAAATGGTTGGTAGGATGAAAACATTAGCTGGCCAAAATATCCTGGAAAGGCATTTGATAACTTTTCACAGATACTTTCTTCTGCTTCGATTATAGCGATTTTATCACCTATTACTTTTGGATTTTCTTTCTTAAGTATTAGTTCAATAAGATCTTTTCTTTTCTTCTCGATTTCTAATTTATGGTCTTTTCTTCTAAGTATAGAAGCTAGAAATTTACAGTCAGATGATAAAGATTCTTTTATTTCAGCTATACTTAGCCCAAGCTTTCTAAATAATGATATCTGATTTAGAATATCCAAATCTTCATTGCTATAATTTCTATAGCCATTTTCCAATCTTAAAGGTTTAATTAACCCCTTTTCTTCGTAATACTCGATTGCTTTTCTTGTCAAACCTGTTTTCTCTTGAATTTCATTTCTTAGCATTTAATATTACCTCCTTGATTAAAGGATACCCTAGTCCCTTATGGACAGGTCAAGACTTCTTAAATATTTTTTCTTCCAGATGAAATATAGGGGATAACTTCCCATAAATCTGGTATTTTAAAAAATATAAGTACTAGTGCTTCTTATCCCAATTTTTAGGTTAATTCTATTCCATCTTATAGTCCAATGTTTCGAAATTACCTAAACTAGTCATTAGAAAAAAAGAGCCTATACATATTAATAAGCTCTTTTTAAACAGATAATTTTTAAAGAATAAGTTTCTCGAATTTACTTTAAGGCCCCTCTAATATCACTTATATTAAAAATTTAATAATTATTGTTATTTAGAATACTTATTAAACTTTGAGCTGTTTCTATAATATTAGTCATAATCCAAAACTTTTTGAAGATATTTCAATGCCTAACATTTTTGCAAATTGTATTCCAAATTTAACAAAGTTATAAGATACAGATGTAATGATATTTTCTGAAATTATATAACCTTCTTCAATATGGTTTTCTATGCATTCATCCCAGTCTTTCATTTTTGTTAAATCAGATGCCAAAAACCCTTCTTCTAGAAGTTCTTCCTTGTTTACTCCCGCCATAAAAGACTTATCATTAAGGATTCCTGCCTTTAGTAGAAGAATTGGACCTATTGATATGGCACCTATTAATTTATTTCTAAATAATTTTATAAATTCTATAATTTCTGGATCTTTGACTGTAGCTTCTATATCTACTGCACCTGGCAATAATAAGCTATCATATTCATCAATATCTATTTCTGATATTATTTTATCTGGTAAAATTTTAAAACCTTCTTCACTTGCTATAACTTCTTTAGTCTTTGCGAAAACAACAATTTCTTTGTTATTAAGTGCCAAAATCTCAAGAGCAACACTAATTTCAAAATTACAAAATGACTCGTATATTAACACAGCTGTTTTCTTCATCTTATTTTCCTCCCACAATTGTCTATCGAAAAAAAACACATATTACTTGTAATCAGGAGACCCTAGTAAGTTAAACCTACTTCTAGGACTTCCACTAATAGTAATTCTGGTATTTTATTATATCTTTCCACCCCTAAGAGGTGTTTAAAGATACATATTTTTTCTATATTCCACAGGGCTTGAATATTCCAAGTTCTCTCATTTTAATTATAGTATATCATAGATTTTCTATATAAGATTTATTTCTTCATTTGAATAAAATTTAATTCAATAGAAATTTCCATAGGAAGTTAGCTAGACTATTTCTTTTTTGATATAGCACTTACTTTGGTAGATGCTAAAAAAGTTATTTTTTTCTTTTTGCAATGAGATTTTTGTATTCTTCTTCTAATTTTTCTCTTTCTTCTTTAGATATTTCCATAGCAAGTCTAGAACCTATGGAAGATATTCTAAAGTCAAGTAAAAACCTATCTCTATCATTGCTATTTTTTGTCTTATTATTTCTATTTTTATATTGTGATAAATTGCCTTTATAACTTTTGATTTTTTTATCTTCTATCATCAAAAGTGTGTTTGCAATGTTGTTTATTAACTCTTCATCATGACTTACAAATATAAATGGTCTATCATAAGATTCCAATAGATTTTCTAAACTTTCTAT
>JAUNLG010000015.1:0-6691 GCA_030532385.1 Anaerococcus sp.
CTTCGTTGTTTTCTTCTTCTTTATTTTCTTCAGCGTTAGCTTTTTCGTTTTCTTCTAGTGTATCTTTGATTTCTTGAGTATTTTCTTCAAGTTCTTCTGTAGCATTGATTAGTTCATCAAGCGCACTATCTTCAGCTGCGAAAGCTGTTGAGAAAAGAATGTTTGAAAGAGCTACTTTTTCACCCTTTATAGCTTTAAGAGCGTCTTCAAGTTTTTCAATTTTTTCTTCTTGAGCTTCTAGTAATTTAACTAGTTGGTCTTTAACGTTCTTAACTGTTTCTGGGTAGTTGTTTAGAAGCATTTCAGCACCTTTTTTGGTGATCTTAGCATCTTCTAGAGCTGCTTCAGCCTTAGCGATTGCTGCTGCTTCGTCTTCTTCAACTTCTTCTTCGTCGTCTTCTTCTTCTTTATCTTCTGTTACGTATGAAACATCACCGTATTTTTCAGCAAGACCGATTTTATTTCTGTCAGCTCCAGCTTGGATAAATGGTCTCTTTGTTTTTTCGTAAGCATCTTTAGCTGCTGCTGTAGCTTTAACAGCTTTAGCGTAGTTAGCTTGAGCTACTTCGTACTCATCTTGAGCCCTATCAGCAGCTAATCTAATTTCGTTTATATCATTTTGTAAGATATAATCATTTTTTTCATCCTTAAGTTTTCTAGCTCTATCAGCTAGTCCTTGGATATCTACTACGTTTGCTATTGCATCATTTTGTTTTTCATCTTTAACGATATCTCTTAGATCATCAAGAGTGATGTCTTTCCAGTTTTTATCTTTAGCTGAATCTTTTAGATAGTCTTCTAATTCAGCAAGGATTTTTTGACCTTCGTGAGCGTTTTTATCTATTTTATCTTGAAGAGCTTCTAAGTCTGCGTAGTATGCATCAATTGCATCGAAAGCTTCGTTTTTAGCTGCTTCTTTAGCGTCTCTGATTTCTTTTAGTTCAGCTTCTTTAGCTACTGCTGCTTTCCAAGCTTGGAAAGCTTCAACGTATACTTTTTCAGCTTGTCTATAATCTTCAGTTACTAAAACTTCACCCATTCCAGAAGTTTCTGTTTTTGTTGAAGCTGCTTGAGCTGGTGCTACTGCGCCTAATCCTAGAGCTAGTGCTAGAGCACCTGCTGCTAATTTATTTGTTTTCATAATAATCGTCTCCTTTGATTTAACTATTAATATAGTACTCACTTTACACTTACTATAATACAACATTTGGCCTTATTATGCAACATAATTGCTACAAAAAGAAATATATCTAAACTTTATAAATATATCTACATATTTCTTGCAAAATAGTTACAAAGCCTCGTCATATTTGTAACTGTTTATTCTATTATAACACTTTTTAGACAAAATGAAAGCCCTAAGCGAAATTTTCTTTGATAAAGTTTATGGCCTCGTAGGTATTGGCCAGGGTCTTTATCATTTGCTCATAGTAAAAGATCATTGCTATGTTCCTGTTGGCCTTGATAGACTTTTCTTGATTTAGGCTTTCTATGACCTCTCCTGTCATAAGAATTATCCTAGAATCTTCAACCTTCCTTACATATTTTACATTGACAAAGGCCCTGGTTTGCCTATCATAGAGGGAATCTCTTACCTTGATAGAGAAGAAAACGTGGTTTTCGTCTATTATATAGGGGAAGTTTCTTTTTAGCTGGAGCTTTTCTTCTATTCTTTTATCTACTAGTTTCTTATCCTTGCCCTTTTTATCATAGAGGTTTTTTAGGACATGTCTAGGACTTCTCTTATCTAGGAGGCTTGACCTTTCCTTATAGATTCTTGATCCTATACCAAATTTTTCTATGTATTCTGGTAGGATAGCTATTATATCTTCTTTCATCCCAATCCTTTCAGACACCAATAGTCGTTTGTGAGTTCATACAGACTTTTAGTGTACTTTTATCATACGAAATTTTGGAATCAATTGCAAGTATAAACAAGGATTTTTTTTCTAATTATTACAAAAGCTTTAAGAAAAGGTAAATTTTTATAAAATGGCCTAAAAAATCTAATAAAAAAGATGAGTAGACTAGGGAAAGCCTAGTTACTCACCTTTTTTGAAATTATCTTATTTTTACTCTAGCTTAATACATGCCTGGCATGCCTGCTTGTGGCATTGGTTCTGGTTCTTCTTTTGGTATGTCTGCAACTGCTGCTTCTGTTGTTAAAATCATTCCTGCTACTGATACTGCATTTTGTAGGGCTGACCTTGTTACCTTGGTTGGCTCTACTATACCCTTATCAAACATGTTTACATATTCGTCATTGTATGCATCATAGCCTTCTTCTTTGGAAGATTTCTTGACATTTTCTACTATGACAGACCCATCCATGCCAGCATTTTCTGCTATTTGACGTAAAGGTGCTTCTAGGGCTTTTTCTATAATTCTTGCTCCTGTCATTTCATCACCCTTTAGGTCTTTTTCTAGGTCCTTGATTTTTTCAATAGCTCCTACTAGGACTACTCCACCACCTGCTACGATTCCTTCTTCTACTGCAGCTCTTGTAGCTGATAGGGCATCTTCGATCCTATATTTCTTTTCTGTCATTTCAGTTTCTGTAGCAGCTCCTACATTGATTACTGCTACTCCACCTGCAAGTTTGGCTAGTCTTTCTTGGAGTTTTTCTTTTTCGTATTCGCTTTCTTCATCTTTTGCTTGGGAGCGGATTAATTCTACTCTTTCAGCTAGGGCTTCTTTGTCACCCTTACCTTCTACTATAGTAGTGTTATCCTTATCTACCTTTACCTTCTTGGCAGATCCTAGCATATCCATGGCTGTATCCTTAAGGTCCATACCAAGCTCATCGCTTACTACGCTAGCTCCTGTAAGTGTTGCTATATCTTCAAGCATGGCCTTTCTTCTATCACCATAGCCTGGTGCCTTTACTGCTACTACGTTGAAGGTTCCCCTTAGTTTGTTTAGGATTAGGGTTGTTAGGGCTTCTCCTTCTACATCATCTGCTATGATTAATAATGGTTTTGATGATTGGACTATCTCTTCTAGGAGAGGAAGGATTTCTTGGATGTTTCCTATCTTCTTATCTGTTAGAAGGATATATGGGTCATCTAATTCTGCTACCATCTTTTCATTGTCTGTTGCCATGTAAGGAGATAGGTAGCCCTTGTCAAATTGCATACCTTCTACTAGGTCTAGGTAGGTTCCTGTTGTTTTTGATTCTTCTACAGTTATTACCCCGTCATTGCCTACTTTTTCCATGGCATCTGCTATTAGCCTACCTATTTCGCTATCTGCTGATGAAATTGTACCAACATTTTCTATAGCTTTTTTATCTTCTACTTCTCTTGAATTTTCTTTGATATAGGCTACTACTTCATCTGTAGCTTTCTTTAGGCCTTTTTGTAGGACAACTGGATTTGCTCCTGCAGCTAAGTTCTTTAGACCTTCTTTTATGATAGCATGGGCTAGGACTGTAGCTGTTGTTGTACCATCACCTGCTACATCATTGGTTTTTGTTGCAACTTCTTTTACAAGTTGGGCACCCATGTTTTCAAACCTATCTTCTAATTCTATATCTTGGGCTATGGTTACACCATCATTGGTTATGGTTGGTGCCCCAAAAGGTTTGTCTAGGACAACATTACGGCCCTTTGGTCCAAGGGTTACTCTTACTGCATTTGCTAGTTTGTCTATACCTAATTCTAAGCCCTTACGAGCATCAGCTGAAAATTTAATATCTTTTGCCATTGTTATTTCCTCCTATTCTATTACTGCAAGAATGTCTGTATATTTTACTACTATATAGTCTTTATCTTCAAGTTTGACATCAGTTCCTGCATATTGGGAATAGATTACCCTATCGCCTACCTTAAGGGAGGCTTTTTTCTTTTCGTCATTTTCTATATCTGATGAGATTGCTACAATCTCAGCGTATTGTGGTTTCTCTTGGGCACTTTCTGGAAGAACTATGCCAGATGCTGTTGTTTTTTCTGCTTCTACTTTTTTTATAACTAGTCTATCGCCTATTGGTTTTATTTGCATAATAGTCTCCTAACTTTGTGTTATATATTTCTTGACATTAGCACTCGATGTATCTAAGTGCTAATTACATTATTAATATACCAAGTCCTAGAAAAATTGCAAGTTAGCCTATAAATATTTGCCCAAAGACCCTACTAGTCTTTGTATTTGGCTAGTAGCAATTGAGCAAAGGGCTATCCTTATCCCCTTATCTGATGGGAGGATAAAGATTTGGTCTTTTTCTAAAAGATTTGATATGTCAAAGGCTTTATCTGTTGGTATAAAGGCGAAAAACCCTCCAAAGTATGGGACCATAGGAATTTTTTCCTTGGCCATTTCGCTTACAAAGATGTCTGCTCTTTTTTTAAGAAGGGCCTTTGCCATACCAAGGTCCTTATTATACTTACCCAGATTTTCCTTTTTATTTAATTCTACTAGGACTTTTTGGGCCCCATGGTTGGTGTTTGACCAGTTGACCCTGGCTGTATGGGCAAAGGCTAGGTAGAAGTCTTCTATGGCTTTCTTATCTGATGAGATTCCTACTGCAGCTCCTGACCTAAGGCCATAGGCAGTGTAGGCCTTGGACATGGAAAAGCATACTTCTATAAATAGGTTTGGTGGAAGATTTTCAAATTTTTGGAAAAACTCCCTCTGACTATTTCCATCTCCTGCAAATTCTAGGTAGGCCACATCTACTATGAGGCTAAGGTTTTTATCCTTATCCTCTGCCTTTTTTCTTAGAAGGTCTAAGAGCTTATCCCACTGTTCATTGGAAAGCGAGTAGCCTGTAGGATTATTGCCTGGCGAATTTAGGATTATGGCAAGTCTATTTGAATCACCAAGGGCTTTTTCTAGTTCTTCTTTGAAAGCTTTGAAGTTAAAAGTATAATTTTCATCCAAAAATTGATAGGTCCTAAAGTCTCTTTCAAACTCATCTGCCATCTTCTTATATACCCCCCAAAAGGTATCATGGCAGATAAGAGGGTCGCCTTTTCCTATAAAATTTGTAATGCCTGCCCTAATTGCTCCTGTCCCACCTGGTGTTGCTATGGCTTTAATGTAGGATTTTGGCTTATAGGGACCAAAAAGAATTTCTATTACCTTCTCTTGGTAGGCCTTATCCCCTTCTATGGGAGCATAGGATGCAAGATCAGCCCTATCAAGTTTATCAAGACAGTCATAGACAGATTCTAGGGCTATAATTTTGCCATTATCATCTGTAAGAACTCCCAAAACTGCATTTATTACCCTATCTTTACCAAAAACTTTAATTGCCTCATCAGCTTTTCTTTTCATATCAAAGGCAAGGTCAGAAGATTTCTTCCAACTTGCTTTATTTTTCATCATTGACATATAGCCTCCTTAGTTTACCTTTATTATACACCTAACTAGGTTTATATTTGGATCTTAGGATATATAAGTATAAAGGAGGTTTTATGAAAAAAGATAAAAGATTTGAGAATTTAAGTGATATTTCTTATAGGGTGACCCAAGAAAATGCTACAGAAGCTCCCTATTCTAGTCCTTATGATGACTTTTATGAGGAGGGAATCTATGTTGATATAGTAGGAGGAGAAGTTCTTTTCTCATCTACTGATAAGTATGATGCAGGCTGTGGCTGGCCTTCCTTTACAAAACCAGTAGAAGAAAGTCTATATGAAAAGATCGACACATCTTTTGGCATGGTAAGAAGAGAGGTCAGGAGTAAGAAGGCCAATAGCCACCTAGGCCATGTTTTTGCTGATGGGCCCAAAAAGTCTGGTGGTCTTAGGTATTGTATAAATGGGGCAAGTCTTAGGTTTATCCCAAAAGAGAAAATGCTTGAAGAAGGTTATGGAGACTACCTTTATTTGTTTGAGGATTAAAAAAAGCCGGAATAATCCGGCTTTCCTTATGATAGGGTATAGGGTTGTTGACTTATGATTTCTTTGTAGGCCTTTAATTTTTCATTAAGCGGGCCGTTTTTAGTAAGAAGGACCCCGGTATTTAATAGGTCATCCATGGCTTGGTTGATATTTTCATCTGTTAGGTCTGGTTTTGGATTATCTACTGAAATAATCCTTGAAGATCCCTTGGCATCTTTAAATTGTAATTTTATCCTAGTTTTTTCCATAAATTACCTCCTATAATTGTTCACTTACTATCTTTAGGGCCTCAAAGCTATCACTATCTACTAGGCTGGCAAAGGCTGTCGCAAAATCTTTTAGTTCTTGGTTACTAGCCTCAGGCAAAAGAGATGTAAAAGTCTTGGTAAAGGTGATTTCTTTGTCAGCACCAGGGTCATGTTTCTTAAATGTAATTTGTACTTTCATAGTATCCTCCAATTTTTATTTTGTAAGCCTTACACTAATATATAGGTCCAAGGAGGAATTTTTCCCGATAATTAAAAGAAAGTTCTTACAAAATTTCTCCACAAACTTGTTTTTTCTCTAATTTTGGTTTATAATGACCCTATAAAGACTAATAAAAAGGAGATTAAAATGAAAAAATCTAAAGTTTTAGCAATCGCTTTATCAGCAGGTCTAGTATTTGCAGGTGGCCTAAATAATGCCCTAGCCCAAGACCTACCAGCTGATTTTGATGTAATCCCAAGTGACCATTCAGATGTAGATGACTATCACGAATACCAACCAGATGGACCAGGTCTAGATGAAGTATTTGATACAGACCTACCAGCAGACTTTGAAGTTGTTCCAGAAGATCCAGAAACTCC
>JAUNLG010000015.1:6701-21584 GCA_030532385.1 Anaerococcus sp.
GAAGATAACAAAGAAGAAAATAAAGAAGAAAATGAAAAGCCAGTCAAAAAACCAGCAGCTAACCCAAAAACTGGTGTTATTGGCCTAAGCTCTCTAGCAGGTCTAGGATCTCTTTCTCTAGCAGGTATCGCTCTTAGCAAAAGAAAATAAGTAAAAAAATCCTCCCTATTAGGGAGGTTATTTTTTGCTTAAATTTACTTATTCTTTTTGCTTATGTGAAGGCCAAGGCCAGCAAGAGATAGAGGAATTAGGATAAAGGATAGACCTTCTACTCCTGTGATTACCTCACCCTTTGGTTTTTTGACTAATCTTTTAACCTTAACTACTCGACCTTGAGGTCTTTGGTTAGGTAGGACTTTGATTTCTTCTTTTATTTTTATGGTGAAACTTACTGATATTCCCTCATCATCTGCCTTTGAATTAAATACTCTTAGGTAAACTTCATTGCCATCTATTTGACTTATCAAGTCTTCATCTAGGCTTATAACAAGCTTTCCATCTATAAGAGCAAGGTCTGCCCTATCAGCATTTAGAATCCATGTTTCATCCTTTTTTGTAAGTTCTAGGTCAAGGCCCTTATCAAGGCTAATGATTATGGTATCAGCATTTGGGTCTATGTTGCTAATAGCTATATTTTTATTATTCTTATTTACCTCATCTACACTTGGGTAGGATGTAACAGGCTCTTGGTTTTCTTCTTCCTTATCTTTATTATCAGCTCCATCTTCTTCCCATAGGGCATAAAGAACATCGCCTGCTTTTAGATTATCTAGGGCATGAGGGTCTAATTCCATGCCAATCTTTTCTTTGGTATAGCCTATAAAGCTATAGCCTTCTCTAATAGGATTGTCTATGTTGATAGGCTCATTAGTATTTAGGTCGATTTTTAGGATTTCGCCATAGGTTGGATAGTAGCCTCCATTGGCAGAAAAGGTAACTATTGCTTCTTTTGAGATTTCTTCTTGGTTTGTTGACTCTTCTTCCTTCATCTCTAGTGGTGCAGGGATTTTTTCTTCTTCAATCTTTTCTTCAGCCTTTTCTTCTGCTTGATCTTTTTGCTCAATTTCTTCTTCTAAAGCTTCTGGAGCCTTTTGTTCAGGTTTAGTTACAAGAACTTCTTCTTCATTCCACTCTAGAAGTCCATCTGCCTGATCTATTAGCTTATCAAGTTCCTTTTCGCTAGTAGCCTTAGCGCTTGTTGGATAAGCTAGACTAAGGGTAAGGCTTGTGGTTAGGATTCCTAGGCTTAATTTTTTTATGTAGGTCTTTTTCATCTATGCCCTCCTATCTTTATTCTTACTACTATAGTATCTAAAAATTCTTTTCTTTTCAAGTAGTTAGCTAAGATTTTTGAACATATTTTATATATATTTTCAAATTAGCCAATTTATATAAAATTTTCAAGAAGAAAGACCCCTAAGGGCCTATAAAATCTTCTTTAAATATTTGCCTGTGTAGGATTCTTTTACCTTGGCAATCTCTTCTGGACTTCCACTTGCAACAAGGCTTCCTCCCCCATCTCCTCCTTCAGGTCCTAGGTCTATTATGTGGTCAGCTACCTTTATTACATCTAAGTTATGCTCTATAACTACTATAGTATTTTCCTGGTCAACTAGCCTGTTTAGGACTTCTATTAGCTTATGGACATCTGCCATATGAAGGCCTGTGGTAGGCTCATCTAGGATATAGAGGGTCTTGCCTGTGGATACCTTAGCAAGTTCTGTGGCAAGTTTTACCCTTTGGGCCTCTCCTCCGGATAACTCTGTTGATGGTTGGCCTATTTTGATATAGCCAAGCCCCACATCATAGAGGGTTTGAAGTTTTCTTACTATAGGTGGGTGGTTTTTGAAAAACTCGATTCCTTCTTCTACTGTCATCTCTAGGACATCAGATATATCCTTGCCCTTATATTTTACTTCTAGGGTTTCTCTATTATACCTTTTTCCATGGCAGACTTCGCATGGGACATAGACATCTGGCAAGAACATCATGTCTACCTTGATGGTTCCATCTCCCTTGCAGGCCTCACACCTTCCACCCTTGACATTAAAGGAAAACCTCCCCTTATCATAGCCTTTCATCTTTGCTTCATTGGTCATAGCAAATACTTCCCTGATCCCATCAAAGACCTTTGTGTAGGTTGCAGGGTTTGACCTTGGGGTCCTTCCTATTGGGGATTGGTCTATGGCTATGACCTTATCTATCATATCAAGGCCTAGGATTTCATCGTGATCTCCTGCCCTAAGTTTTGCCTTATTTATGACCTTGCTTGTTTGTTTGTATAGGATTTCGTTTACTAGGGAGGACTTACCTGACCCTGATACTCCTGTTACTGTGGTTAGGGTTGATAGGGGGATTTTTACATCTATGCCCTTTAGGTTGTTGGCTCTTGCTCCCTTTATTTCTATAAATTTATCTGACTTTCTTCTATTTTTTGGTAGGGGAATTTTCTTTCTTCCTGATAGGTAGTCTCCTGTTATAGATTCCTTGTTATCGATTATATCCTTTAGACTACCAGCCTCTACTATCCTTCCTCCATTGACCCCCGCCCTAGGTCCTATATCTACTATAAAGTCTGCTGCCTTCATGGTATCTTCATCATGTTCTACTATGATTAGGGTGTTGCCTATGTCTGTAAGATTTCTAAGGGATTTGATTAGCTTATCATTATCCCTTTGGTGAAGGCCAATGGATGGCTCATCTAGGACATAGCAAACTCCTACAAGGCCTGATCCTATTTGGGTGGCCAGCCTTATTCTTTGGCTTTCTCCTCCAGATAAGCTTCCTGCCGCCCTATTTAAGGTTAGGTAGTCAAGACCCACATCCTTTAGGAAGGAGAGCCTTGCCTTGATCTCTTTTACTATAAGATCTGCTATTTGGGCCTTCATTTCTGATAGGCTTAGCTTTTCAAAGAAGTCTATAGATTTTGTTACAGATAGGCTAGTAAGGTCTGAAATATTTTTATCTTCTATTCTTATTGCTAGGACTTCAGGCTTTAACCTAGCCCCATGGCAAGTCTTACACTCTTCCTCGCTTAGGTATTGCCTAAACTTCTTCTTTTGGGAATCTGAGTTTGACCTTTGGTAGCGGTCATAGATATTTTTGATGGCTCCTTCAAAAGGACCCTTGTATCTTTTCCTACCTGAAAAGTGGGAATCAAAGATTATATCTAGGTCATAGCTTGTCCCGAAAAGCAAGTCATCTATCATCTTTTCTGGGGCTTGCTTGATTGGTTTTTCTAGGTCAAAGTCATACTTTTCTGCAATAGCCCTTACTATTTCATAATAGTAGGTCCCCTTGCTTGATCCAGCATAAGGGTCAACTGCCCCATCCTTTATAGAAAGGTTTAGGTTTGGCAAGATTAGGTCCCTATCAGCTTGAAGGTGAAAGCCAAGGCCGTTGCAATCAGGGCACATGCCTATGGGAGAGTTAAAGGAGAACATATTAGGTGTTATTTCAGGAAGAGATATGTGACCATCAGGACAGGAAAGTTTGGATGAAAGTAGAAAATCCTCACCGCCTATCACATTTACTAAAAGAAGACCATCGGCAAGGTCTAGGGCTGTTTCTATAGAGTCTGCAAGCCTTGCATCTATTCCCTCTTTTACTATAATCCTGTCAACAACTACTGATATATCATGCTTTTTGTTTTTGTTTAAGTCTATGTCATCTTCTAAATTAAAGGATTCGCCATCAATGACTAATCTTACAAAGCCTTGCTTTTGGATATTGGCTAGGGCTTTCTTGTGGGCCCCCTTTTTTCCTCTAATTACAGGAGCTGTGATTTGAATCCTAGTTCTTTCTTCTAAGCTTTTTATCTTATCTACCATTTGATCGACTGTTTGGGCCTTAATTTCCTTGCCACAGACAGGACAATAGGCATCACCGACCCTTGCAAAAAGTAGCCTATAATAATCATAGATTTCTGTTACTGTAGCAACAGTTGACCTGGGATTTCTATTGGTTGTCTTTTGGTCAATTGATATGGATGGGGATAGGCCTTCTATAGAATCTACATCCGGCTTATCAAGGTTACCTAAAAATTGCCTGGCATAGGATGATAGGCTTTCTACATACCTTCTTTGCCCTTCTGCATAGATGGTATCAAAGGCTAGGGTAGACTTACCAGATCCTGATAGACCAGTAAAGACTATCATCTTATCCCTAGGTAGGGTAAGGTCTACTCCCTTTAGGTTATTAGTCCTTGCCCCCTTTATTACAATGTCATGCTCGCTCAACTAATCACTCCTTAAAAATTTGCCTTCATCTTTGCTATTTGATCACGAAGGCTTGCTGCTCTTTCAAAGTCAAGTTCTTCAGCTGCCTTATACATTTCAGCTTCCATACTGATTAGGATATCTTCTATATCATCCTTGTTAAATTCTTCTATCTCTTCATCTTTTTCTTCTTTGGTTACTTGAATTATATCTGCTATGGACTTTTTGATAGTCATTGGGGTTATGTCGTGGGCCTTGTTGAACTCTTCTTGGATCTTCCTACGGCGGCTGGTTTCATCTATGGCCTTTTGCATAGATTTTGTTATGGTATCTGCATACATTATTACCCTACCGCCAGCATTTCTTGCAGCCCTTCCTATAGTTTGGATAAGGGAAGTTTCTGAACGCAAGAAGCCTTCCTTGTCTGCATCAAGGATTGTTATTAGGGATACTTCTGGTATATCAAGTCCTTCACGAAGGAGGTTGATTCCAACTAAGACATCAAATTTTCCAAGTCTAAGATCTCTTATTATCTCACTTCTTTCTATAGTTTTTATATCAGAGTGAAGATAGCTAACCTTGATACCATTTTCTGTAAGATAGGTTGTAAGATCTTCTGCCATCTTTTTGGTAAGGGTTGTTACAAGGACCCTTTCTTTTTTGGCAATTGTCTTATGGACCTCTTCAATAAGGTCATCTATTTGATTTTGGGTTGGCCTTACTTCAATAATTGGATCAAGGAGGCCTGTTGGCCTTATGATCTGATCTACCATAGCCCCACCTGTCTTATCTTTCTCATAAGGGCCTGGTGTTGCTGACACATAGATGGTTTGTTTTACTAAGTCCTCAAATTCGTGAAACTTAAGAGGCCTATTATCTAGGGCTGAAGGAAGCCTAAAGCCATAATCAACCAAATTTTGCTTACGGCTCCTATCTCCCTCATACATGCCGCCTACTTGAGGGATAGTAACATGGGACTCATCTACCATAAGAATAAAGTCTTTGGGAAAATAGTCTATAAGCGTGTAGGGTCTTGATCCTTTAGGCCTTTGGCTTAAGTGTCTTGAGTAATTTTCAATTCCTGAGCAAAAGCCAATTTCTCTAAGCATCTCTAGGTCATATCTGGTTCTTTGCTCAAGTCTTTGGGCTTCAAGAAGTTTATTTTCATTGTTTAATTCTAAAAGTCTTTCTTCAAGCTCTTCTTCTATAGTAACTATAGCCCTTTCAGTCTTCTCGCTTGTGGTAGCATAGTGGCTGGCAGGATATATATAGCCATGGCTTAATCTTGATAGGACCTTGCCAGTTAGGGAATCAAATTCTGATATTTGATCGATCTCATCTCCAAAAAACTCAATCCTTATGGCCTTTTGGTCAAAGCCTGCAGGAAAGACATCAAGAGTATCCCCCCTTCTTCTAAATGTCCCCCTATCAAAGTCTATATCATTTCTAACATATTGGACATCTATTAGCTTTCTCATAACCTCTTCTGGAGAAATCTCCTGGCCTGGCCTTAGGGAAACTACAAGTTTCTTATAATCAATAGGGTCTCCTAGACCATAGATACAAGAAACTGAGGCTATTATAATTACATCTCTTCTTTCAAAAAGAGCCATGGTAGCAGAGTGCCTTAGCTTATCAATCTCATCATTGATAGATGAGTCCTTGGCTATGTAGGTATCTGTCGCTGCAACATAGGCTTCTGGTTGGTAGTAGTCATAGTAGGATACAAAGTATTCTACAGCATTGTATGGGAAAAATTCCTTAAACTCTGTAAAAAGCTGGTAGGCTAAAGTCTTGTTGTGGGCAATAATTAGGGTGGGCCTTTGGACCTTTTCTATAATATTGGCCATGGTAAAGGTCTTACCAGATCCTGTAACCCCCCTTAAGATTTGATGATTTTTGCCATCAAGGATACCCTTGGCTAACTTATCAATAGCCTCCGGTTGGTCACCTTTTGGTTTATAAGTTGAATTTAATCTAAATTTCATTTAAACTTCTTTCTTTATATAAGGATAAATTAACTAAACTTGTTATATAAATATACTAATTTTTGCTTTCTTTTCAATCCACAGTAAAATAGTCGTCATTAATATTTTGACAAAAATTCCCCCTCTTGCTATAATATACATATGAATGTTTGTTCATATGAGAGGAGAGTCATGGAGTATAAATCGATTAGATTGGAAGAAGAAACCCTGGCAGACCTTGCAAATCTATTTAAGGTCTTTGCTGATAATACTAGGATGAGAATCCTATATAGGCTCTTTGATAGAGAAGAAAGTGTAGGAGATATAGCCTTAAACCTTGATATGAGTCAATCAGCAATCTCCCACCAATTATCCTATCTTAGAGAAACTAACCTGGTTAAGTCTAGAAGGGAGGGGAAGAATATCCTCTATAGCCTTTCAGATAGCCATGTTAAGTTAATTATAAAGATGGGATTAGAACATATAAAGGAGGAAGTATGAAAAAGAAATTTAAGATAGAAGGACTTAAGTGTGCCAATTGTGCCAACAAGATAGAAGAGAAGATCAAAGACCTTACTGGGGTAGATGATGCCAACGTATCATTTATAACCCAAAAGATCAAGCTTGACCTAGCTGATGGGGCATCCTTAGATGACATATTAAAAGAAGCTTCAAGTATAGCAGATAAGATTGAGCCTGGTTCAAAGATTATTACAAAGTAGGTAAGTATGGTTAAAAATATGAATGATAGCCATAGGCAAAAGTTTTATGAGATAATCATAATCGGCCTATTGACCCTATTTTTATTTATCTTCTCTAAGTTTTTCTTCCTAGGGGATTTAAGAAAGTGGGGATTTTTTATCTTATACCTTTTTGCAGGTAGGGAGGTTTTGGTAGATGCCTTTAGGGGAATCATAAGAGGATCAGCCCTAGATGAGAACTTTCTTATGACAGTAGCTACCCTTACTGCCTTTTTTATAGGAGAGTACCTTGAAGCTGTTGCTGTTATGCTCTTTTACTCTTTTGGAGAACTTTTTGAAGATATTGCAACCTATAGGTCAAG
This sequence comes from Anaerococcus sp., assembly GCA_030532385.1. Taxonomy (GTDB): domain Bacteria; phylum Bacillota; class Clostridia; order Tissierellales; family Peptoniphilaceae; genus Anaerococcus. The sequence goes on from JAUNLG010000015.1 coordinate 13,949, forward strand.
GGAGAATATCAAAAGCCTAATAGACCTGGTACCTGAGGTTGCCAATAGGCTTAAGGAAGATGGGACCTATGAAGAAGTTGACCTTGATGATATTGAAGTAGGAGATATTTTACTAATTAGAGATGGGGAGAAGATTGGGGTAGACGGTAAGATTGTTGAAGGATCTGCAAGCCTTGATACATCATCTATCACAGGTGAGTCTATGCCTGTTGAGGCAGGGCTTGGAGATTCTGTCCTATCCTCATCTATAGTTAGTGATGGAATAATAAAAATTGAAGTAGAAAATGACTTTGATGATTCTTATGCTGCAAAGATTATGGAGCTTATAGAAGATTCCGCAGGGTCTAAGTCTAATAGCGAGAAATTTGTAACAAGGTTTGCAAAAATCTATACTCCCATAGTTGTAGGTCTTGCTATTGCCCTTGCCCTAATCCCTCCCCTATTTTTTGGAGGAGACTTCAATGATTATCTTTTTAGGGCAGCAACCTTCCTAGTCCTATCCTGCCCATGTGCCCTAGTTCTTTCAGTCCCACTTTCCTTTATGTCAGGCTTAGGCCTTGCTAGTAAAAATGGGATCCTTGTAAAGGGCAGTCAATTTTTTGAAAGACTTGAAAAGGCTAATACCCTCCTTACAGATAAGACTGGAACCCTTACTACAGGTAAATTTAAGATAAGGGATATAAAGATAGAAGATGGTTTTGATAAGGACTATATCCTAGACCTTGTCTATAACCTAGAAAAACTATCAACCCACCCTATAGGATCTGCGGTAGTTGACCAATTGGCAAGGGAAGATAAGAATGATTTGTTTAAGGATAGCAAAAATATCAAGGGCAGGGGGATTTCTGCCATAAGCCTTGATGGTAGGGAGATAAAACTTGGTAGTAGCAAGTTTCTAGGCCTTGATAACAAGGATGCTAGGGCTATCTTTATAAGCCTTGGAGGTAAACTTGCAGGGTCTATCTATATAGAAGATGATATAAAGGAAAAATCTAAGGATACCATCCTTAGGTTAAAGGAGGACTTTACAAAGATAGCCATAGTTTCTGGGGATAATGAGATAAGTGTAAGTGAAACTAGCAAAAAACTTGGACTTGATGATTATTATGCAGAAGTCATGCCTGATGAAAAACTTCATATAATGGAGGACTTATCTAAAGATGGCGGGGTAGTCTTTGTAGGAGATGGGATCAATGATTCCCCAGTTTTAAAAAATGCCAGTGTCGGCATATCCATGGGAGAAAGCTCAAGTGACCTAGCCATAGAGGCAAGTGATATCCTAATAACCAACGGCCAATTTAGCCAGATGGCAAGGCTTATGGATATAGCAAGGCTTACCAATAAGACTGTAAGAGAAAATGTGACCTTTATAATGCTAGTAAAGCTTACAATTCTTCTACTAGGACTTTTTGGTTATGCATCAATGTGGCTTGCCATCTTTGGAGATGTTGGAGTTTCAATTATAACAATCCTTTGGGCTATGAGGATACTTGGGAAAAAAGTGTGAAAAATAGAGCTAGTTTAGCTCTATTTTTTTGACCCTAAAATAAACCTAAAGGTCCTATCAAACATTTCTAGCCTTAGGTTTTCACTTGTAAAATTGTGGCCTGTCCCACTTAATTCTACATAGCTTGCATTTTTAAAGGCATTGGTTAGGTCCTTGGTATGGTCTTTACTTATAAGCTTATCCCTATCCCCCCTAAAGATTATTACCTGACCTTGGTATTTGCTAGCTAAGTCTAGGATATTCAAATTCTTGCCATCTTCTAGGATTTTAGTTGATAGCCTCATGCCTCCTAGGTCTAGGGATTTTTCTACAAGGCTTTTATCCTCATTGACCTTCTCTAAGGTCTTCATAAAGGTGTTAGTCTTTGATGTAAAGTCTACTACTGGAGCATAGAGGATTAGGCCCCTGGGGTTTTTCTCATAAGCTAGGCTTACTGCGGCAGATGACCCTATGGAATGGGCTCTTAGGTAGATATTTTCCTTATCGACAAAGCTATCTTTGATAACATGGTCATAGATTAGACGGCCTTCTTCTATAAGCCTAGATAAGGTTAAGTCAAAGATAGCCCCGTCACTTTCTCCAGCTGCTGAAAAGTCAAATCTATAGACTAGGATATTGCCACTTGTTAGGTACTTGGCTTCTTGGATAGACATATAATTTATCCCATTTCTATCATCAAGCAGGCCATGGAAGGATACCATTACCGGGTATTTTTTATTTTCATCAAAGTCTTCTGGGGTATTGAGGACCCCTCTTAAGATAAGTCCATTTTCTTTTACAATTTCTCTATAAAAATATCTCATAAATTCTCCTTATCACTTTTTTATACCTATTTATTTTATACCATTAAATTTTTTTGCAAGCAAGAGCCTATGTCGGCCAAAGAAAAATTTATTATTAATAAAATTTTGATATAATAGGTAAGAAGGAGTAGTTATGTATTTTTTTGTTAATGATTATAATTCGATTTGTTACCCAGAAATCCTTGATGCCCTTAGGGAAAGTATGGATGAAAGTAATGTAGGCTATGGTTTTGATAGCCATTCTGAAAGGGCAAGGGATTTGATTAAAAAGGCCTTAGGTGATGAGGATGTCTTTATCCGCTTTATCCCAGGAGGGACTCCTGCCAATATCCTAGGACTTACTTGTGGCATGCGCCAACAAGATTCAATTTTCTCTCTTGCAACAGGCCATGTAAAGGGCCATGAGGCAGGATCTATTGAGGCTACAGGCCTTAAGCTTGAGTTAATCCATAAGGATGGTGGTAAGCTTTCTGTAGCTGACCTTAAAGAGGCTATGAAGGATTTTGGTAGCGAATACCAAAGTCATCCAAAGAAGGTCTATATATCAAATACCACAGAGCTTGGTGAAGTCTATAAGAGAAAAGAAATTGAAGAGATCTATGATTTTTGTAAGGAAAATGACATGTATCTTTTCATAGATGGGGCAAGAATTGCAGCAGCCCTAGCCTCTGAAAAGTGTGATTATAGCCTAGCTGACCTTACTAAGATGTGTGATATCTTCTATCTTGGGGGAACTAAGGCAGGGTTTTTATTTGGTGAAGCCCTTATTATAAAAAATGATAAGTTAAAAGAAGACTTCCTAAATCTTGAAAAACAAAAAGGGGCCATGCTTGCCAAGGGCTTTATCTCAGGAATCATGTGGGAGAGGGTCTTTGAAGATCCTGAATTTTACCTAAAAGGATCAAAAGACGCCTTTGCCATGGCTAAGAAATTAAGCCAAGGCTTTGAGGAAAAAGGCTTTAGCCTTGCCTATCCTTTTGAATCAAACCAAGTCTTTGTCCTAATGGATGATAAGGATGTAGAAAGGCTAAGAGAATTTGCAGGTTTTGAAACTATGGGCAAAAAGGATGGCAAAAATATTTGTCGTTTTGTAACAACCTTTAGGACTAGCCCTGGTGATGTAGAAGGATTTTTAGAAAAATTATAAGAAAAAAAGACCTCCTTTACCAAAATTAGTAAGGGAGGTTTTTCCTATAAGTCTTTGAATTCTTTAATCTTTTTGATCTCATAATCATTTTTTCTTCTTCTAGCAACCAACCTTCTTAAAAGTTTATCAAGACCTGCCTTAGCCTTATAGACATCCAATTCCTTCATCTTGATCTTGCCCCTAAAAGCCAGGTCAGCTAGCTTAGAATTTACTTCAGAAAACCCTGTTAACTTACTTGGTAGGGTCAAAAGGTCTGCTAGACCTTGGTCATAGAATAAAAGCCTAGTCCTAAGGTCAATTATAGCTTCTTGGACCCTATCTAGGTTTTTGTTGGCAATATTGTGGTTTCTCCTTCTAATAATATTGCCGAGAAGATTGCCCCTTAATAGGCCTGTTGTTGGAAAATGAGCCATAGCTCCTAGTCTTTTCCCATAACTTTCTACATCCCTAATAATAGATCTTACATCCTTTATCAATTTATCAAGTTCTAATCTTTCTTCATACAATAATTTCATCTTATCTTTGCTCATAATATCCTCCATATGGACTCCTTATATAAATTTATACCCAAATATGATCAAAATTAAAGTTTGTCTTTATAAATTATAATTAGTATAGTCTATCTTGAGTAAGTAAAAGGAAGGTTTATATGTCAACAATTTTATATTACAATCCGATAGATGATCAAAAGTATGAAAGAATTAAGGCAATTGCCAATAAGAGGAATATAGATATAATAGAAGTTTCCAAGGAGAAAATCGACTATAAGGTGGGCTATCTTTTAGGACTAGAAGGTTTTGATGATAGGCACAAAGATTTAGATAAAGAAGGCTTTGACTTTGATTTTATCCTATTTTCCGGTTTTGATAGTAATGAGCTTTTTGACCTTATAGATGAACTTAGAGAAAATAAGGCAAGTGTTAGCCATAAGGCTGGAGTAACTGAAAATAACATCCACTGGTCCCTAAGAGAACTTCTTACAGAAAATGATAAGGAAGCAAAGACCATGGGGCTTATCCATAAGATCAACCAATTAGTAGAAAAGGCTGTTGGTCTAAAGGAAAAATATGGAGAAGATGAGAAAATAAAAGAAGTTATAGGAGAGATCAATAGCTACTTTGAAAACTCAGAAATCTTTGAAATACAAGTAGCCAAGAAACTTTACCTAAGACTTTTAGATGAAACCCTTAGGGTTGAAAATGAAAATAAGTAGAAAAAACTTAGATAAGATTTAAAAAAAGCCTAGGATTTTAATTAGTCCTAGGCTTTTTGATTTCATTTCTTTAATAGCTAATAAGACCCTATCTACATTAGCTTTCACAAAGCCTATGAGCCTTTGGATGTAGGTTTCCCTAAACATAGAAAATATAAGACCTAATTAAGGACTCTAAGAGATTTTATCAAAAGTTTGCATAGAAAAAGGCCAGGTTGGCCTGGCCCCATCTTTGATATATTAGTTAAGTTCTGCACTAGATTCCCATAGGCCGTGGATGTTACAGTAGCTTAGGGCATAGAATACGCCGTTTTTCTCTGTTTCAATAACACCACTTGCCACTGGAACTGATAGGATATCATCTTCTCCGTGAGCTGTAAAATTATATGAAGCAACTTCTACTGGGAATTTGCCACCTTCAGCTTGGAAGAATACCTTAATCCAAGAAATATGATGTTCAAGTGTATTTGGGTGAGCAATCTCACTACCTACTATAGCTTTTACTTCAACCTTGTTTCCTTCAAGTCTTTTTACACTTAGTTCAGGAACGTGTTTTTCATTTGACCAATCGCCAGTTTGTACAGTTTCAGTTAATTTCATTTAAATACCTCCATATTAACTCTTACATTTGATATATACCCAATTTAATTTTTAAAAATCTTTTTCTTCCTAGATTTCTTCAAGGCTTTTGCTTATCTGCTCTCCTGTGACCATATCCTTGATGGAGACTTTCTTTTGGGCTAGCTCATCTTCCCCTAGGATTATTACTTTTCTAACTCCTAGCTTATCTGCATAGGTCATTTTTTTCTTAAACTTTCCACTTTCAAGGTATATATCTACATTCTCACCCCTATCCCTTAGGGTATTTAGGATTTCTATACCATAATCATAGATTGCTTCATCCATAGGAATTATTAGGGTTTGACTTAGGGATTTTTCTCTTTTAAGCAATCCAAGTTCTTCTAGTTTGAAAAATAGCCTGGTTAGACCAATTGACATGCCCACTCCTGGAAGTTTTTGCTTAGAGAAGTTTCCTGCAAGGTTTTCATACCTGCCCCCTGAGCAAACTGATCCTATGGACTCATGACCCTTGATAAAGGTCTCATAGACTGTGCCTGTATAATAGTCAAGACCTCTAGTTATAGATAGGTCTATGTCAATATTTTCTTCTGGTATACCAAGGTAGGTCATGTATTTATAGACCTTTTCTAACTCTTCTAGGCCTTCTTTAAAAAGATCGTTTGAACTAGTCTTCTTATATTTTTCTAGAAGGTCTTTGTTTGATAAGTCATTGCTAATAAAGTCAAAGACACTTATTGCTCTTTTTTCATCTAAGATTTCTTCTAATAAGGCTAGGGTCTTTTCCTTGCCTATCTTATCTTTCTTGTCTATGGTCCTAAGAAGGTCTGTTGAGTCATCTACTCCAAGGCTTTTAAAAAATCCATTTAGAAGTTTCCTATTATTTATCTTAAAGCTAATATCACTTAGGCCTATTTTTTCAAAGATTTCATAGATCACCCTAGGTAGGATGGCATCATTGTAAATAGATAGGCTATTGTGGCCAATTATATCTATATCACATTGGTAAAATTCCTTGTACCTGCCCTTTTGGTTTCTCTCGCCCCTATAGACCTTGCCTATGTGGTATCTTTTGAAGGGAAAGTTTAGGTCAGAAAAGTGCTCTGCTACATACCTTGCCAAAGGAACTGTAAGGTCAAACCTAAGGCTCATATCCTTAGATTCTGATACTATCTCAAAAATTTGTTTTTCAGTTTCACCACCACCCTTGGCAAAGAGAATTTCATTTTTCTCTATAAGGGGGGTATCTATTGGCAAAAATTGGTATTTTTTGAAGGTATCTTCTATATCTCTTTTTATCTTATCAAAAATTAGCTGGTCATTTGGCAAAAGTTCCATGACTCCAGCTATGGTTGATGGTTTTACAATATTCATAGGCTCCTCACTTTCATTTACTTTATTATAACATAGGATTTATCTTTTTAAAATTAGACTTTAATGTGGCTACCTGTATCTAGGAGGTTTATGTCTGGATATATTAGGTCAAGCTTTTCTTTTTTGGCATTGTCTCTAATTAGGTCATAGGACTTTAATCTCTTTATGGATCCATTAAAGATAAGCTTTGATCCATAAAGACCACAGGTTCCTCCCAAAAATCCCTTGGCAAATCCATCAAGGTCTATACTTTCTTCTTCTAATAAGATAACTTTAATCTTTCCCCTAAGGGCCTTATAGATTCCATAATCACTTGTAAGAATTCTTTCTTTCATAGGGATGATAGAGCACCTACTATAACCTTGGTTTACAAAAAGATGGGTCTTAGCCTTAAGTTGGCCAAGGATATGTTTTTCTGTATGGTTGTTGTGGATATAAAAATCCTCTCCCTCATAGACGTTATAGATGGCATCTTTTGGATAAGTTCCTCCCACACTTTCTCCTTCTATGATCTTATAACCCTTAAGCCTTTGCCTATAATAGGAAGCTAGGGCCTTATCTACTAGGATTTTTTTATGGCCTAGGGGGAAAATCGATAGGTCAGGATGGTCAGATACCCTCTTATCTAGTCTTGGATTGTCTATGGTTTCTATATAGTCTATGGAATTTTCTTTAAGAAAGTCCTTGAAGGCTTTCTTTGACTTATGGCTAATTATTAACATATAAGACTCCTAATAAAAAAAGCCCTCCTAGGAGGGCTGGTTTGGAGGCGCCACTCAGATTTGAACTGAGGGTAAAGGTGTTGCAGACCTCTGCCTTACCACTTGGCTATGGCGCCAAAAAATGGAGCGGATGACGAGATTCGAACTCGCGACCCTCGCCTTGGCAAGGCGATGCTCTACCACTGAGCCACATCCGCACGCAATGTATTATACATCATTTTTTATATTTGTAAAGTCTTGGTGCCCAGAGGCGGAATCGAACCACCGACACGGGGATTTTCAGTCCCCTGC